>CBDHEF010000001.1:262500-677876 GCA_965261945.1 Dehalococcoidia bacterium | reverse complement strand
CAGCGGGCCATCGAAGAGGCAGTCAGACAGCACCGGAAAGACGAACACTCGGACAAGAGATGGGCGTCTAGGATCGCCGACAAGCTGGCAGAGCATAATATCGACACAGAAGAGGAGATCCTGGATGCCAACTCCCTGGAATACACCCAGCAGATCATGGAGAACCCTCTAGCCCGCATCACCACGCCCGCCGAGAACAGGCAACCAGACGAGGACTAGATGCCCGAATCCATTGAAATAATGAGATTTACGACCGAGGCTATGGACGCGCTACGGTCCATAGCCCAGGATATTCCTGAAATCTGGCAGAATCCGGAAACCGACTTCGAGGCAGTCCTAGCGTCGGTGAACGTCACGGAATACGCCTCGCCGACCGGCCTTCACGCTGAGGGTCCAATCACCATGCCGTCGGCGGAACAGTACAGCCGGAGCTTCAAGTCCCGAGCAGACATTCACGCACTGGCGTTCCGACAGAACATACCCGGGATCACGCCGGCGCAGATAGCCGACCCTCAGACGTTGGCTTGGCTCAGCTGCTTTCACCTCCTGCGGTTCGGCATCACGAGATGGAAACTGCAGACGGGCTCAAACCTGACAAGGTACACCCTCGACCACTACCTGCCGGAGAGCGGGCGCTCCATCACCGACGCCAGCGTGGCAGGAAGGACACTGTGGCTGTCGGAAATCGCGACCCGGGCAGCCAATCACGGGAAGTCATTCACGCCACAACAGCTCATAGACCACTTCGCATTCAACCCCGAGGACTACCACAATTGCACCAGCTACTACGTCATGAGGTCGCCCGTGGTCCTAGCGGAGTACGTCCGCGCACTGATGACCGACGCGCAGGGAATCAGCCGCGAGGGGTCGCGGGAAATTGCCAGAGACCTGAACCGGGTCGCCGGCCCCCGATTGCTGGACTCGCTGGACCGGAAGGACATCAGGGAGATCATCACGAGCTCAGTAGACCGGCTGATGCACCAGACTAAGTACATCGCCGACCGGACCAAGCTACGCGGAAGAAAGAATCTACAGGTCCTGAGCCTGGGTGCCGGAGTCCAGTCAACCGTGATGGCCCTCATGGCCGACCAAGGATACGAAGGTTTTCAGAAACCCGACTTCGCGATATTCGCCGACACCGGCTGGGAACCGAAGGCAGTCTACGACCACCTCACCTGGCTCGAAAAGCAACTGTCCTTCCCCGTAATCCGCGTGGCTAGCGGAAACATCAGGGAGGACATCCTAAGCGGCGTCAACCCCGAAGGCCGCAGGTTCATCGACATGCCCGTATACGTGGTCAAGGAAGATGGCAAGGAGTACATTGGAACGCGCCAGTGCACGAAGCAGTACAAACTGAAGCCCATACACCGGTACTTGAGAGAGTACCTAGGCCTCAAGGACGGGCGGATCGCGCCCAAGGACCAACAGGTGAACATGTGGCTGGGACTGAGCCGCGACGAGGTGGCCAGGGTCAAGCCGAGCCAACAGGCATGGATTACCCTCACGTACCCGCTCCTAAAAAAGGATCTGTCACGAACTCAGCTATACACTTGGTTCAAGGAGCGCTATCCAGACCGTGAACTGCCGAAAAGCGCGTGCATAGGCTGCCCCTACCACACAGACCAGATGTGGGCTGACATGAAACGGAACGACCCCGAATCGTTCCAAGACGCGGTCAACGTCGAGTGGGCCATGCAGAACGTGCCACAGAGCCGCGGCGCCCTGACCGGCACCGCGTACCTCCACAAGTCGCGGATCCCTCTTAATCAAGTCGCATTCGACTACACCGGCTCTCAAGCTGACGCCATGCAACAAGAATGTGAGGGCCTCTGCGGGATCTGAACCAACTGGGGGCGATGCAAGAGTTATGAAAATCCACCAATTCATCAACCGCATTAAGAACGGTGGAATGCACCTGCCGACCTTCCAGAGAGGTTACGTATGGCAGCCAGCAGCGGCCGCCAACCTGATGGACTCCCTCTACCGCGAATATCCGGTCGGAGTTATCACTACTTGGGAGACGGAAAATGGACAGCTGATTGTGGACGGCCAGCAGAGAATAGGAAGCATCTATGCATGCTGTACAGATGAAGTCCCTGAAACCTATCACGACGAGGAAAAGCAGCCCCGCACTGGCCTTCATTTCAATGTCGGTACTGAGGAGTTCAAGTTTCCCTCCCAGCGGGATATACGCGACCCTTTGTGGGTAAGCGTTAGTCAGATCATCAGAGATTCAGCGGACTGGCGTCAGAAGGTTAGGCAACAGAGTTCGCACAGCGAAAGCCTAGAGGACATATACGCAGAACGGATCATACGTGTCCGAAACATCAGCAACCGAGAAATCCTAACGGACGAAGTGAATAGTGACTTGACACCCGACGAAGTAGTCGGGGTGTTCGTGAGGTTGAACAGACAAGGCAAGACCGTTAAACGGGCTGAACTCGATATGGCCATGATCTGCATCGCCTGGCAATCAGCGAAAGCCAAAGTAAAGGCGGAAAAGCAGAAGTGGCAGATCACTCCCTTAGGAAGGGCAATGACTGAGGACGCAATTATAAGAACCATGACTGCTGTCCATACTGGAGGGTATCCGAAGGACGGTTTATCAAAAGCAAAATCAGCAGAGCTGGAAAAGGCATTTGAACACACCGCCGAGGCCAATGCTGTTTTGGCCCGGAGTCTGATGGAACGACTCGCGATCACCGACAGACGCGCCATCCCGACCGTCGCTACATTCCCTGCTATCGCCAGATACCTCACACAAAACGGTGGTAGATTCCCAAGTGCAACAGAAGAGGCGAAAGCACTTGCTTACCACCTGACGGCAACCGGCTGGGGCGTATACCATGGGTCGACTGAAACCCAGATTGACTCCGACATAAAATGCTCAGACGAATCAGATCCGTGGGTCGCTCTGCACAACAGCGCGAGGTCGAAGGTAGGGGAACCCAACGCGGAACCAGTCAGATTTCAGATGAACCGCCGGGGCGGTCGTTTCTTCGCAATCGTCCACGTCCTGCAAAAGCAACCAGATGTCTGCGACTTTCTAACTGGCCGCCCAGTCCGGGAATACGAGCCAGGGGAACTAGAACAACACCACATCTTCCCCAGAGTGCACCTGCAGACTCGTGGGACCAAGAGAGACGACTTGGAGGCAATCGCAAATATAGCTCTCATTACTAGCCAATCTAACCAAGACCTCAAAGACCGCCCTCCAGAAAACTACTTCGCAGACATTGATAAAGATGGTGGGGCAATGCTGAATGCACACTGCATACCGCGCGACAGGGAACTCTGGAGGATCGAGAACTACGAGCGATTCCTAGAAAGACGACGTGAACTGTTAGCTGAAGCAGCAAACAAATTGATGACGAATCTCCGTTCAGGACGTTTCAGCTAGAGGCAAACAGAAAGATCCAATTCTGTAGGCCCGATAACTCATACACCGCCCGTAGTGTAGGCCAGCCAAATATCCGGCAATAGATATGTCGCCGGCCAACGGCAGTACACTAGCCGCCATTGACGAACGGGACGGCCAGCTTTACGTCACCTTCAACATACAGAAGGGCCATGTATTGTGCCGCCGCGCACACACTGAGACCCAGCAGCCCGCCCCGGCTCGCCGCGAACCCCGAATTCCGATTCCTTCACAGAAAACGCCGCTGCCGTCGCAATAAGTGCAAATCAGCGAAACCACCGCCTGCCTGCGCAACACGTCATTCAGCAGGCGGAATCAGCCCAGGGCGGACGCCGCAGGCCGGATCTTTAATTTCGCAGTCGTCTCCGTATCCTTGCCCGGAAACGCAACTACACCTAAACTCGCCGCCATAAACCGGCGCCAAGCCGTCGCCAACATATTGGTCAAAGACGGAGCGAGCGAATTGGTCATACCAGACTGGAACTCCAAGTCAGTCCTTCCAACAGTGCGACGCGTCCGGCCCGAGGATCAGACGTTACCCGAAAACTGCTCTCCCTTCAAGGCCACCATGATGCACGTAGTCGAACGGTTCGCGTTCACTACAAAGCGAGTCAATCTGATCCGAGACGATTTCGAAACTCCGAGGCAGCTAGAATGGGAGCAGGACGGTAAGAGGAACTGAGATGGGAACAGCGGTGGTCACGCTGAGGTACCGGGCGCGGACGGCGCCCGCCGGGTACCGGCGTCTGGAGCAGGCCCTGCTCGACATGGGCCAGCTGTACAACGCCATCGTCGTACAGCGCAACTCGGCGACCTCGACCCACCGCGGGCAGTACAGCCGCCGCCAGACCGGTCGCGACATCACCGGGTTGCGGCGGGACGATCCCTACCGTGGCTACGCGCACCGGCTGCTGACCGAGGTGGAGCGGCAGGTCGCCGGCACCTTCGGAGCCTACTACGACTCGAGAGCCGAAGACTCGGGCAGGGCCAAGCGCCGCAGGCCCAGGACCAAGGACCCGTACCGGAACCGGACCATCACCATCGCCGAGCCCGCCACCAACCACCTGGAAATCAGGCACAACGAGCCGCCCCAACTCCACCTGTGGCTGAAGACAGAAGCCCCCAGCGGGAAAGGCGACCGGGCCACGGTCCGAGTCAAGGGCCTGCCAGCACTGCAGTTCCGGGCAGACGGCCGCCTACCCCGGGACCGCCAGCCCCGGTCCATCGGCATCACCCTGGACGCCGGGCGGCTGACCGTCGGCCTCGCCTACGAGCTCGAGAAGGACTGGCCGGAGCCCGAGTCCGAGTCCGCCGGGGTCGACCCGGGCGTGGCCAGCACCCTGACCGTCTCGGACAGCGACGGCCGGACCCGCCACCATCACCGGCCAGACGAGAGGGAGTGCGACCAGCAGGCGAGAAGACTGAAAAGGAAGCTCCAGCGGCAGCGGGACGCGGCCCTGGCGGACGGCCGGGCCCGGTGGTCCAGCCGCCGCAACCGGAAGGGCCAGCCCAGAAGGCGGTTCCGCTGGAACGGAGCGCCGTCGCGCTCGTACCTGAGGACACTCCGGCAACTCCAAGCCGTGGAGCGGAGACGCTCCGGCCAGCGGAGGGACTGGAGCCACCGGGTATCGGCGGAACTGGTGAAGCGGTACGCCGTCATCTGCTGGGAGGACACCCAGATAAGGAACCTGACCAAGTCGGCCCGGGGAACCGTGGAGCAGCCCGGAACGAACGTCTCGCAGAAGCGCGGCCTGAACCGCAGCATCCTCAGGCAGGGCTGGGGACAGCTCCGGGAGTTCGTGGAGTACAAGGCATCCTGGGCCGGCCGGGAGTTCGTGCCGGTGCCGGCCCGGAACACCAGCATCACCTGCCCAAAGTGCCGGGAGGTCAACGCGAAGAGCCGCAGGACCCAAGCCGTGTTCCGGTGCGTGGCCTGCAGCCACACGGACGACGCCGACGGCAACGCGGCAGAAATAATCCGGCGCCAAGGGCTGATGCTCTTGGGCAGGGAAGACGGTCGCCTCACCTCCTCGGAGGACGAGGCACCTGCGCGGGCCGCCGGAGGCTCGACGAGAGCCGCAACGGCCAAGGGAGCTGAGGGTTCGCCCCCAGTGCCCGGCCGTGCCCGCAGGACCTCGGGACGAACCCGATGAGGGAGTTTCGAAATCGTCTGAATCTGATCCAGAACCTGATTGACTACAGGAACACACTCTACGCCGCTGGCATCACCGACGGTCTCCAATGGATAAACGGCAGCTTCGTCGAGCACGTCGAAACCAGACCCCGTTCGGGAAAGGCGCCCACACCCGACGACATAGACGTCGTCACCTTCTACCACCCTCCGAGCCAAGAGACCCCTGAGACCCAAGACCTCTTTCGCCCAAGCGCAACACGCCAGAGGTTCAACATCGACGGATACGGCATACCGTTAGGCGGCGAGTTCACAGACGACGAGGTCGAATTCGTTGCATACTGGTTCGGAATGTGGTCCCTGAGAAAAGACGACCACGAACCCAAGGGGTTTGTGAAAGTCTACCTAAACCCCCAAAACGACCTGGAGGCGCTCCGGGCACTCAACGAGATGAGATTATGACTACGCAGATGACCTACAAAGAGTACATGTGGTACAGATCCGAAATCTACACCCTCGAACGCCTCCTGGGCCGGCTGGCCGAAGACCGAGTCGTAATGCGGATCGGCTACGAAGATCGCCTGGAACGTGCCCGGCAGAAACTGGAAGGGATTACTCCGCCGCCACGACCCAAAACGATGGAAGTCACCTTCACCGGCGAACCCGTCCAATCGAACTACGGCATCGACGTCAACTTCGCAGCAGAGTCCATCGCCATGATCAGCGACGCCGTCAGGCTGGACACCGCGGGAGCCACCGGAGAACTCAAACCCACCGGGGGGATCCCCAGGAAAACCCTGGGCCAGCCCATCATCACCGGAGTAACTCTGGGCTCCTTTGGCTTTGAGCTGGAACTCCCCGTTCCCGAGGGCGATCCACACGGTTTCAGCTACCCCGAACAGGCCGTCCACCGCATTCAGACGCTGCTCACCTCGGCCAACCGGGCCAGCGACGAACAGCTATCCAACGCAGTCATGAACCTCCACCCGCGAGCGGTGAACAAGATGGCAGACCTGCTCGAACTCATGCGGAAGAGAGGCGCCCAATTGGTAATCGAGTACCAAGACAACAAGGTCGAGCTCACCAGCAGCGACGACATTGAACACGTCGCAGAAAAACTGAACCCGGCCAGCAGAGAGGACCGGACAGCACTCGTAACCGGCACCATGACCGGAATGCTCCCCGGGAGCAGGCAGTTCGAACTAGCCCTTCTTGACGGACCTTCCATAAAGGGCAGGATCTCCATGGACATCGAAGACTCACTCGAGACGGCCAGAGAGTTCAACAACCGGCAGGTCAGTGCGACCATCCGGACCATACGCGTTGGGAGGGGAGCTCCCAAGCACACCTTGGTTGAAGTGTCCCATCTGCGAACGGGGTGAGTCGCGCTGCCCTCTCCGGGGACAACCCAGGAGCCCAAGCATCACGTCAGGGTTGCCATCCGCAACAGACGCCCCGGACCGGAGATGGGCAGCCATCTCCGGTCCGGACTGGATACGCCCGCAGTGCCCAGGGACCGGGCACTCAACCACAGCTACCCAGAGCTTCCAAGCCTAAAGGCCAGCTAGATCCCGGTCCATACCTGCCCGAAGAGACGCCAGATACGACCTGACAAGCAGCCACGCGAAGCCAGACATCGCAAACTGGAACGCCCGATTGTCGCCGCCATCGAACGTCCCAGCACAGGCCTCAGAAGGCCCTCCAGGCCCATCGGGCGGTCCAAACTCTCCTACCGGGAACAGCAAGGGCTGCCGCTCCACGCACTCACCACGGGGCATGACATACCTCCTTCCAATTCGGTACCGACATGCCCGCAACTGAATAGCGGTTCGCTTGTCAAAAGCGAAACACACCAGATAAACTCGATGCGAGCAACCGCCGGACTCTCCTAGGTCCATCGGGGTGGGGCTCACAGAGGTCGTCGGATAGCTCTCCGACGACCTCAACTTTATCACGAGCCACACCCCTCCGGTCAGGGCACTCGTCGGGTCATTGCCGACGTTACGCAGTATAACGGATTGGTCAGAATTTCACAACAGTTCACTGTCACCAGTCCCAAGGCCAGCCTGGCCGAAAATGTGTATTCGTAGCTACAATAAACACCTGCACAGCCATACCGGACCAAAAATCTATACCCTAGCCAATACTCTTGACAAATGGTAATATAGACGCCTACGACCAGCCGGGGCGCGAAGGAGTGAGAATGCCTCACATCATACTTGAGGGTTACCACTGCAACCGCTGTGGCCACAACTGGGCCTCACGCAACGGCACGGGCTACCGGGACAAGAAGGACCCGACCTACTGCCAGAAGTGCAGAAGCCCGTACTGGAACAAACCACGCAGACTCGGTGCCTACGAACAACGCCAGAACGTGGAAGTCAGGCAACCGCACATCCACGTAGAAGGCTATCTGTGTGAAAGGTGCGGATACAGGTGGTCTGGCCGCGACGGCAGCGGCCGATGGGCCGATGAGGACCCCAAAACCTGCCCCAAGTGCAGAAGCGAGCTCTGGAACCTTCCCAGAAGAATCAAGGTCTCAGACGACCGGCGCACTCCGCCCTGGAACGCGCCGAAGCCAATTCCAACCAAGGTGGCCTAGCGGGAGCCTAACGCCAGGGCCACCAGGCAGAGCACTAGGAGGCTTGCCATGATGCGCCAGCAATACAACGAGCATCCCAAACGCGGCGTGATCTATGCCCGAGTGTCCAGCGACAGCCAGGACGTCAACAACTCCATCGAGGCCCAGATCGCCGAGTGCCAGGACTTTGCCAAACGCAACAACGTCTCCATCGTGAAGTCCTACATCGACGAGGCGGAAAGCGGCCTCATCAGCAGCCGTCCCCAATTCCAGGAAATGATGCACGACGCCACCGCGAGGGAGAAACCCTTCGACGTCATCATCGTCTGGAAGTTCTCCCGCTTCTCACGGGACAAGTTCGACAACGCCATCTACAAGAGCAGGCTCCAGAGACGCGGCGTCCGGATCATCTCCATCAAGGAACACGTCGACGACTCCCCGGCCGGTCAGATGATGGAAAACATGATCGAGAGCATGGATGCCTTCTACTCGGCGAATCTGAGCCAGGACGTGCGCCGGGGCCAGCGGCAGGTGGCGATGAGAGGGTACTATCCGGGCAACTTTGCTCCATACGGCTACAAGATCAAGAAAGTCCAGGAGGACGGCGGCAGAGCTGTTCATAACACTTTCATCGCAGACCCACCCTACGACGAAATGGTACGCCGCATCTTCCGCGAGGCCGCCGCAGGACGCACCATCACCGAGACCAGGGACGGACTCGATGCCGACGGCATTCCCGCCCCCAAGGGAGGCAGGTGGCCCGAGTCCACCATCCACCAGATGCTGCATAACCTGCACTACGCCGGATTTATCGTATGGGGCGCAAACAGCAAGAGCGGAGAGCCCCCGGTCATCGCGGAGGGAAGACACGAACCCATCGTCTCCAAGGATGAATTCGACCAGGTCACCCAGGTCCTGGCGAGCAAGTTCCACGATGTGATGAACCCCAGGCAGGTTTCCAGCGAATACATGCTCACCAGCATGCTCAGATGCGGCCTCTGCGGGGAGAAACTCACCGGCCTGTACAGCAAGGAAGCCCGCATCAGGTACTACGTCTGCACCAAGCGCAAGCACCACGCTATCGCCGGATGTGAACTGCCCTTCGTCAACGTCCTGAACTGTGACAAAGAGGTCCTTCGCGTCATTCTGGAGGACCTGCTCGCCCCCGACAACATCCAGACGGCCATCGACCTGATCTCCAAGGAACTGAGCGGCCCATATGAGCAACAGGCGAGCACAGTCAGCACCCTGGAAAGCCAGATCCGGAAGGTCCAGGAGCAGCAGGAAAGGGTTATGCAGGCCTACGAGAACGGGGCATACTCGGTAACGGACTTCGCCAAGCGGATCGACCCGCTGCGCCGCTCCGAGGCAGACCTCGCCAAAAAGAAGGCCGACGCCGAGGCAGACCTGAACCAGCAGGCGGCCGTCATCGCCGAGCCCCAGATGGTCCTCGAATTCGCCAAGGACGTCGGCGAGTTCATCAAGCACAGTAGCGCCAGGGAGCGCAAGCAGGTGCTCAAGAAATTCATCAAGACGGTCTGGGTTTACCCGGGCCGCGTCAAGATCGTATACAGCATCCCGCTCCCCAGGGACGCGGGAGAGTCCAGAGATTCTGAGACGGAACTGGGTTCTGAGAAGGACCCGGTTTCGCCTTCTGCCCTTTTGAGCCCGCACACGCGGGGATAGACCCGACCTGGAAGGTGGTACGACTACTGCGGTGACGGTTCCCCCGCACACGCGGGGATAGACCTCCCAGGCGATATGGGTTATGACGTGTTGCCGGGGTTCCCCCGCACACGCGGGGATAGACCCACGGCTGATACTGCCCGCCCCGCCCGAAGTCGGGTTCCCCCGCACACGCGGGGATAGACCGGTGGCTTGCCATGAGCTATGAGACCGCGCCGGGGTTCCCCCGCACACGCGGGGATAGACCCTCGGATTCTCCACCGCCACGCGGTATCCTTGGGGTTCCCCCGCACACGCGGGGATAGACCGGCTTACAAGCCCTGGGCGGAACTCGTCGAGGAGGTTCCCCCGCACACGCGGGGATAGACCTGTCGGGGGGGCCTGTGCCAACTGCGGAGACGAGGTTCCCCCGCACACGCGGGGATAGACCTTGGATGAGGACTGAGCGGCCATGCCTGATTATGGTTCCCCCGCACACGCGGGGATAGACCGTGGCGCGGCAACGGCTGGGGCTGGCTCAGAAGGGTTCCCCCGCACACGCGGGGATAGACCTGACCACGAGACCATGCGTCACAGGATGCAGTCGGTTCCCCCGCACACGCGGGGATAGACCCCTCGGTTACACCAGCATGATGGGGCAGGTAAAGGTTCCCCCGCAGACGCGGGGATAGACCCTACCGGCTGAGGATACGCTCTGTACAGAGTAAGGTTCCCCCGCAGACGCGGGGATAGACCGCGGTATCAGCGAACGGTATCTGCTGCAGGTAAGGTTCCCCCGCAGACGCGGGGATAGACCCTACCCTGAAGGGTATTTTTGTTAGTTAGTCGCGGTTCCCCCGCAGATGTGTCAGTAGCAAGTTAAAAATGGGCGGGAGTAGCAAGATGGAACTGACCCACCCGATGGTAATGGCATCATCCGCAGGGACTCTGCGGAGGTGCGTCAAACACATTGCTGAAGGTGGAAGAAGTGAAAGAGATCTACGAGATGAAAGGGGCGGGCCGTTCGATCCGTGGGATTGCCCAGGAGCTGGACATATCCCGCAACACGGTGCGCCGGTATCTGAAATCCCGTGAGGCCATGCGGCCCCGACCCTGGCCGCCGCGGGGGTCGCGGCTGGACCCCTACGCCGAGCATATCAACCGGCGTATGGGAGAGGGGTTGGAGAATTGCCGGGTGCTGGATCGGGAGGTTCAGGCCCTGGGGTACCAGGGCAGCTACTCAACGGTGGTGCAGTATGTCCGGCCGCGGCGGCAGCACAAACAGCCCGAGGCGACGATGCGGTTTGAGACGGCGCCCGGTGAGCAGGTCCAGGTCGACTGGGGCAGCTTGCCGTACATCGGCGAGGACGGGAAGCGCCGCCGCGTCTGGGTGTTCGTGATGACGCTGGCCTAGCCCCGAGCCTGCTACGTGGAGCTGGTCAGGCGGGCCGACACCGCCGCATTCATCCAATGCCACGTCAACGCATTCGAGTACCTGGGCGGCGTCCCACGGCGCTGCCTGTACGACAATGCCAAAGTGATCACCCTGGGACAGGACGAGGAGAAACGGCCGGTGTGGAACCGGCGGATGCTGGACTTTGCCCTGCGTGTGGGCTTTGAGGCCAGGCTGTGTCAGCCCTACCGGGCCCAGACCAAGGGCAAGGTCGAGAGCGGGGTGAAGTACGTCCGGCGCAACATGTGGCCCAGCATGCGCTTCACCGACGACGCCTATCTGAACCGTCAGGGATTGGAGTGGTACGACGTGGTGGCCAACGCCAGAGTGCATGGCACGACTTACCGGATACCTGGGGAGATGCTGGACGAGGAGCGGGCCCATCTGGGGAAACTGCCGGACCGCGCCATCCTGGAGCCGTATCTCAGGGAGGACCGGAAGGTGGCCCGGGACTGCTTCATCAGCTGGGAGGGATCCCGCTACGGCGTCCACTGGAAATGGGTGGGAAGGACGGTGCAGGTGGGACAGCGGCTGGGCACGGTGGAGATCTGGTCCGGCAGTGAGCGCATCGCGGTGCATCCCCGGGCTCAACAGGCGGGGCAGCGCTTCATTCTCCCCGGCCAGTGGCAGGGACTGCCCAGGGGAGATGGCCGGCCCCTCCGTGAGACGGTGGCGGTGCAGATACCCGCCGGTGAGGTGGAGCGCCACTCCCTCGACGTGTACGAGCTGGCTGCCCTGGGAGGTGCAAGGTGATCGCGCTGGAACAGGCGCGCAAGCGCCTGGATACCCTGGACTGAAGCAGGCCGCCGAGGCCCTGGACAACTCCCTGGACGCCGCCGCCAGCAAACAGCTGACCTACCCGGAGATGCTGGCCGACCTGCTGGGAGTGGAGGTGTCCGCTCGCAAGGAGCGCTATCTGGCTACCAAGACGAAAATGACCCACCCGCCCTTCCAGCGCACTCTGGAGCAGTTCGACTTCGCCTTCCAGCCCTCCATCGACGAGCGCCATGTCAGGGAGCTGGCCGATCTGGCCTTCGTCGCCGAGGCCAGCAACATCCTGCTGCTGGGTCCGCCCGGCGTGGGCAAGACCCATCTGGCCGTGGCTCTGGCCCTCAGGGCCATCGAGAATGGCCGGGGGCCTATTTCGTCCGCGCCTACGACCTGATGGAGGACCTGAGAAAGGCGCGGATCGAGCACAACCTGGACCGGCGGATGCGGGTCTACCTGTCGCCCAAGGTGCTGGTGGTGGATGAGTTCGGCATCTGGCCCTACGACCGGGAGGCGGCCACTGCCTTCTTCACGCTGGTGTCGGCCCGGTACGAGCGGGGCAGCATCATCCTGACATCAAACAAGGGATTCGGCGAGTGGGGCGACCTCTGGGGGACACCGTCATCGCCTCGGCGGTGCTGGACCGGCTACTGCACCACAGCCACGTGCTCAACGTCCGGGGGGAGAGCTTCAGGCCAGGGAGAAACGCCAAGCGGGGCTCTTCCCTTCGCAACAGCATCTCGCCGCTTCGCCGGAGGAGGCCGGCGACAACTACGCGGACTGACAAAGTCGCAGACCGGAACCCGGTGGGTCAATTTTAAGTTGCTATAAAAAGCGGAACGAGAGTGGGGGTGGCTCAGCCCTGACCCGGCGACTCCGAGGAACCAGACGGGTGGGTCAACTCAGGTTTGCTACAACCGGGTCCATTCCAACTTGCTATTGACACTTGCAGCCGTTTGCCCTGGATGCCCACTTTCAGGCTGGTTTCCCGCTTCAACTGGTTGTGGGATATCTGCCTCAGCGTGGCCATGTTCTGGAGGCTGTGGTCTTTGCGCACCCGGCTCTGGTCCTCCCGGAATGTTACGTCCAGGCTCCAGTGCAGCGAATTCTCTATGCTCCAGTGGGCGCGTACCGCCTCCAGCAGCCGCTCCGCTGAGACATCAAGACTGCTTATGCTGTATCTCGGTTGCACTGTGATGCCCGTGTCCCGGCGGCCCACCACCCTCACCACCGAACACAGTCCGGGCCAGTCGCCACCGGCGCTCAGGTATCCCAGGCAGGACGGGTCGCTTATGGCCCAGCACTCCCGCCGTTCAATCCGCCCGTGTCCCTTGTTCACCGTGGTGGCGCAGTCGTAAGGCACACCATCCCAGCCCAGTTCCTCCGCCCCGCCAAACAGGTCCCGGACATCCTGGTACAGCCGCCCTGGTTCTCCTTGACCGCCAGCAGGCAGTCCGCGCCCCGGTCCAGTATTCCTTGGGCAATCTCCTTCTGACAGCCCATGGCGTCGATGGTAACGATGCACCCATTCAACTCAAGCAGTTCCAGCAAGCGGGGTATGGCGGTGAATTCATTGGATTTCTGACCGTCTTCACCTGCCCCAGGGTCAGGGTGTTGGCCGCAGCCCAGGCGCTGACCAGATGGATGGCCTGCCCGCCCGCCCTTTTGTCGTGGGAGCGGCGCACTGTCTCGCCATCAATGGCCACCACCTCTCCGGGCAACAGATCCGCCACCGCCTGGCTCCATTCCATAAAGCATTCTTGGAACCGGTCCGGGTCCAGCCGGGAGAACACATCGCTGAAGGTGTCGTGGGGCGAAATGCCGTTGGGCAGGTACAGGAAGCTGCGGAACCATTCCTCCTTGCTCTTGCCGAACATCTCCACGCAGACCCAGGAGTCAGCGCCGCAGATGACGGCACAAATGGCGATTGCAAGCATGTCCGGCAATCCGTGCCGCTTGCTGCGGTCTGTCCGGGGGTCCTCCAAATCCTGAAAGTGATCCATCACCGACGCACCACGCCCCTGCTCCATCACTCCTCACCACATCCCACTCATTCCCCAATCTCTGATGCCCCGCCAAGTCTGGCATTAAGACGCGATTGCCCTGGGAAAAGTTGCCGCCGGCAGCCCGCCGGCAGCCCCTTGACCAGTTTGGCCAATAATCCTCCAGCTTCATGTTGATGCTTTTCCGGCTCAATTGTTGACAGTGATATTGTCAAGTTTTAGGATGGTAGCAAGTCATTTGTTTCCTCAGTCGGCAGACTGATCTAACCTTGCCTGCCGGTCGTGGAATTTATCACCCTGTTTTCGACCGGATGCGATTTCAAAATGCCAGCCTTCGGCGGTGCTGCTATGAGCAATTACTATCAAGCGTTGGGCGTTGCCAAGGATGCGTCGGACAAGGATATACGCCAGGCCTACCGGAAGCTGGCCAGGCAGTACCACCCCGACGTCAACAAGAGCGAGGCCGCAGCAGAGGAAAGGTTCAAGGAAATCAACGAAGCATACAGCGTGCTTTCCGACGAAGAATCCCGCGAAAAGTATGACCGGTATGGCGACAACTGGAGGCACGCCGACCAGTACAATCGGCCTGGGGCTTCCTCCAACGGCGGGATCCGATGGACTGTCCGGGACGAGGACGACGTGTATTCCGCCTTCGGCGGGCGAGGAAGCATTTTTGAGGACATATTCGGCACGACCGCCACGTCTCCGGGCGGGGAAGCCTGGCGCTCTCCGCCCACCGAGCATAACGTCGAGGTAACTCTGGAGGAAGCGTTCCACGGCGCCACGCGCATGGCACACACCCACGACGGGCGCACGCTGGAAGTGAAGATTCCCGCCGGGGTGGATAACGGCTCCAGAGTTCACATATCGCCCAGCGATACTCCGGGCAGCGATTTTTACTTGGTGGTGTCAATTTGGAACCACGCCAAGTTCAAGCGTGAGGGGCGCAACCTGTACACCGAGATAGAACTGCCGCTGGACGACGCGGTACTGGGCACGGAGATTCTGGCCCCCACGCTTACCGGGCAGGTGGCCCTTACCGTCCCGCCCAACACCCCCAACGAACGCCGGTTCCGGTTGTCGGGAAAGGGGATGCCCGCGCTTTCGGGCAAGGGCCTCCCCGGCGACCTGTATGTGACGGTCAAAGTACATGTTCCCACTGATCTCACCGATGAGGAAATTGAGCTGTTCGGCAAGCTGCGGGACCTCAGGCTGGAGCGTTCCTCCTTCAATGGCGCTGCCGCGGCGTAGCCGCTCGAACGCTCCCAGGATAGTAGGGAGGGGTTTGGTAAATGGTTGAAGAAAATCGGCTTCGGGAAGAACCCTGCTTTGTCATCAGCGTGGCGGCCCGCATCGTGGGAGTTCATGCTCAAACGCTGAGACACTACGAGCGGGTGGGGCTTATCTGGCCGTCCCGCACTTCCGGCCGCCAACGCCTGTATTCCATGGCCGACATAGAGCGCATCAGGAGACTGAGGACCCTGACGGAGGACATGGGCGTTAATCTCGCCGGGGCCGAGGTGGCCCTGAAGCTGATGACCCGAGTCGAAGAATTGGAGGGAGAAGTGGCGCAGTTGAATGCCACCGTCGCCTCCCTGCGGCAGCGACAGCGCCAGAACTATTCCCGCCAGTACTAAACTGCCTGGAGGACACCCGCAAAACCTGGAAAAGGAGGCGCAACTATGACTTCGCAAAATGATCAGTACACCAACCAGGCGCGGCAGGTGCTGCAAAACTCCCAGGAGCTTGTGCGCCGCCACCGCCACAACCAACTGGATGTGGAGCATATTCTGTTGGCTCTGCTGGAGCTGGATGACGGGGTGCCTGCCCGAATCCTCACGGAGTTGGGCGCGCCCACAAACGACATCCGTGGCTCTCTGAACAGGGCCCTGGAGTCTTCTCCCAAGCTGGCCTATGAAGCTAACCAGATATATCTCACTCCCCGGGCCCAGCGAATGCTGGAAATCGCCAGGGCGGAAGCGTCTCGTCTGAACGACGAGTTCATCGGGGCGGAGCATCTGTTCGTCGCCGCCGTGATGGAGCAGGACGGCCCCTCGGCAGGAATGCTGAGATCCCATGATATTGACCGGGAGCGTGTTTATCAGGCATTGACCCAGATCCGGGGCAGCCACCGGGTGGACGGCCCCGACGCGGAAAGCCGGTACCGCTCGCTGGAGCGCTTCTCCGTAGACCTCACTGCGGCAGCCGAGAAAGGTAACCTGGACCCGGTGGTGGGCCGCGACGCCGAAATTCGGCAGGTGATGCAGACTCTAACCCGCCGTCGCAAGAATAATCCCGTCATCATCGGCGAGGCGGGCGTGGGCAAGACGGCCATCGTCGAGGGTCTGGCGCAGCTCATTGCCTCCGGCGATGTTCCGGAGTCCCTCCGGGGCCGCCGCGTGATGGCCCTCGACCTGCCGGGCATGGTGGCAGGCTCCAAGTTCCGGGGGGAATTCGAGGAACGGCTGAAGTCGGTCATTGACGAGGTTAAGGAAGCTCAGGGAGAGGTGATTCTCTTCCTGGATGAGCTGCACACCATGGTCGGAGCAGGCAACAGCGAGGGCGGCGTGGATGCCAGCAATATGCTCAAGCCCGCCCTGGCCAGGGGCGAAATGCAGTGCATCGGGGCAACCACCCTGGACGAATATCGCAAGTACATCGAAAAGGACTCGGCCCTGGAACGCCGCTTTCAGCCCGTCTACCTCGAAGAGCCCACGGTAGAAGAAACGGTGGAAATTCTGGAGGTGCTGCGGCCTCGCTACGAAGCCCATCACAACGTAGACATCACAGACGCCGCCCTGGCCGCCGCCGCCCGGCTCAGCGACCGCTACATCACCGGCCGCCGGCTGCCCGACAAAGCAGTGGACTTCATAGACGAAGCCGCCAGCAAGCTGCGCATCGACGCCGAAAGTCTGCCTGCGCCCCTGAAGCAGCGGGAGGACCGGATCCACAGGCTCAGCGAACAGGAGCAGGCTGCCGCCGAGCGATCCGACTATGAGCGGGCTGCGGAACTGCGCACCGAACGGCTGCGCCTGCAACAGGAGTACGACGCAAAGAGGCCGGCGCTGCTGGGAGAGCGACCCGTGGAAAGAGTGGTGGACGAATTCGCCATAGCCCAGCTGATCTCGGCCTGGACCGGCATCCCCGCCGGGCGGCTGATGGAGGGCGAGGGAGAACGGCTGGTCCACATGGAGGACGACCTGCACCGGCGCATCATCGGCCAGGATGAGGCTGTGGAAGCTGTATCAGAAGCCATTCGTCGCGCCCGCTCCGGCCTGAGCGACCCCAAGCGGCCCATCGGCAGCTTCATTTTCCTCGGCCCAACAGGCGTGGGGAAGACGGAGCTGGCCCGGGCGCTGGCCGAGTTCCTCTTCGACGATGAGGCCAACATGGTCCGTATCGATATGTCGGAGTACATGGAGCGGCATACCGTCTCGCGGCTGGTCGGCGCTCCGCCGGGATATATCGGCTACGATGAGGGCGGACAGCTCACCGAGGCCGTGCGGCGACGCCCTTACCGGGTGTTGCTATTCGACGAAATCGAAAAGGCCCACCCCGACGTATTCAACATACTGCTCCAGATTCTGGAAGACGGCCGACTGACCGACGGCCAGGGGCGCACTGTTGATTTCCGAAACACCGTGATTATAATGACCAGCAATCTCGGCGCCGAGGGGCTGCGCCGCCAGGCCTTCGGATTCCGTTCCGACCGTCGGCAGGAAGAGGACGAAATGAAGGCGCTGCGGGAGTCGGTGGACGCCGCGCTCAAGCGCACCTTCCGCCCGGAGTTTCTGAACCGGATAGACGAGACCATTGTCTTCCACCCGCTGACCGAAGAGCAAATAGTGGAAATCGTGGAACTGATGGCCCGCGAAGTGCAGAGGCGGCTGGAAGAACGGGAAGTTACCTTCGAGCTGACCCCGGAAGCCAGTCTCTGGCTGGCCCGGGAGGGCTTCGACCCGCTCTACGGCGCCAGGCCCCTGCGGCGGGCAATTCAGCGGCATTTGGAAAACCCGCTGTCCCGGATGGTGTTGTCCGGCAATCTGGAACCGGGATCCCATGTGACAGTCGGCGCGGGGCAGGAGGGAGTCATCCTGACCGACCGAAAGGCCCCGGCTCAGGCAGACGCAGAGCCATTGGAGGCGGCGCTGGTGTAAAATACTGTCGCAACACTCCAAAAAGGAAGCAATCTAATACCAGATGGCTACAATCCCGTTAATGCACAAGGCGCGGATTGAAGACGTTAACGTAAGCGGAATCAACGTCCGCTATGCCGTTGCCGGAGAAGGGCCGGTCGTGCTTTTGGTGCACGGCCTGGCCTCTTCCCTCATCACTTGGTACTGCAACATGGACGCAATAGCCGATGCCGGCTTTACCGCCATCGCCGTGGACCTGCCCGGTTACGGCGACTCCGGGTTGCCCCACAACGTCGGATACGAGCCCCGCAACGGGGCGAAATTTCTCGCCGACTTTTCCGACGAACTGGGCATAGACCGATTCTCAGTTGTAGGCAACTCGGCCGGCGGTCTGATCGCCGGATTAACCGCGCTGGAATACCCTGACCGGGTCGATAAGGTGGCGTTGGTGGCCTCGGCGGGGCTGGGGCGGCGGCTGTCCTGGCCGCTGCGCATCATTTCCGTTCCGGTGTTGGGCGAACTGATATACAAGCCCCACAGGTTCAGCAAGGGCGCCATCGTCAGGCGCATCTTCTTCCGCCCGCCCGCCATTCTGGACGACATCCTGCCCGAGATGCTGCGGGTGCGCTGCCTGCCCCACGCTCCTCGGGTGATGCTTCAGTCGGTGCGTTCCGGCGTAAACTTGTTGGGGCTGCGCCGTCAACACCACATACTGGACCGCCTTTACGACCTGCGAGCGCCTCTCCTGGCGATCTGGGGCGAAGAGGATCTGGTCATCCCTCCCGTCAAAGCGGCCGACGTGCAGCTCGCCTTGCCCCGAAGCATGGTCCATGTTCTCCCCGAATGCGGCCACTGGCCCCACATGGAAAAGCCGGAGGAATTTAACCGGATACTCACCGGCTTCCTGTCCCAGCCTTCGCCGCCGCCTTGCCAGGCTTCGCGGTAGAGCGGCAAGGTTTTCGCGACATCACACAACCGATAGATAACACTGACGGCGCCGATGTGAACGGCGCCGTCAGTGAAAGCGGCGGCCATGACGACGGATCAACACCCGCCGAAGTGATCCCTGCGTCCGATTCCCGAATTGCCTCCCGGCTTGCGAGAATCAACTCCTTAGTGGAGAAGCTGGCTTCCACCTGGCGGGGGCGGCTGGTAATTCTGGCCATCGCAGCCGGCATCAGCGTGGCCGGTTATCTTTTGCAGGGTCGCATAGACGTAGGCCCGCTGGGCTATGGCGCCGTGGCAGCGGCGGTTCTGCTGGCCAGCGGGGGATTGGTCGTGCCTGTTCCGGCCCTGGCCATCACCTGCACCACCGCCACGATTCTGAATCCGGTGGCCGTCGCCGTCATCGCCGGTCTGGCGGGAACATTGGGAGAATTAACCGGATATTTCCTGGGCTACACCGGCAGCGGCGTGTTCGAGCGGCGCCGTTTTTATCACCGGGTAGAAGGCTGGATGCGGCGCAGGGGATGGCTGTTGCTGTTTGTCATCTCGGCGGTCCCCAATCCCCTGTTCGACGTGGCCGGCATAGCCGCCGGCGCCCTGCGCTATCCGCTGTGGCGATACCTCGTAGTGGTGGGACTCGGCAAACAGGTCAAGTTCCTCATGGTGGCCTACGCCTGCTACTTCAGTCTGCAATGGATCAAGAGCGCCTTCGGGGTATAGCCTGTCTTATATAGCCCGGGACGCACTGCACCGGACTGCACAGCGCCTCCAGACACCGGGACAATGCCCTCTCATCGTCTCCCATACCTCGGCCGCACCGCGCCGCTGGAATCTGCCGTTCGCCCACGCAACAGCCAATTCAGAGTCAAACCCTGTCCATAATCCATACGCTTACCCGCTGCGGAGCGTGGCGCCGGGGAAATAACGGGATGCGGAGAAAGGGCAACGAGCCTGGTGGAACTCAGGACTGTCGCCAAGGAAATCCGGCCGCTGGATTTCGGATTCAAGGCGCAAGTCAAGGTTCCGGCAAACCCTAAACCCTCCAAGCGCGATAGCCCGTCAAACGCTGTCCCACGCCCCTTTGCCTCCACGGGATTGTGCTATGATTGCCCCTGAGTTTTGCGCTTCCGCATCTATTGTTTGGGAGAAGCGTTATGACTCAAATCACATTGGGAATCCTTGTTCTGGCGTTGGTGATTTTGCTGGCAGCCTGCGTCAGCGACCCCGGCGATGCAAAGGTCAGCGGAAACCTGGATGCCTTACGAGCCACGGCATCCAAGTTGCATCCAGGTTGCAGGCGGTTGCAGGCGGTTGCAGGCGGTTGCAGGCGGACGGTTGCCCGGCGGCTGAAAGCGATTGGTACAGGCCCGACGCCGTAGCGAAGGAATTGGGTTCCGCATCCTTCGCTACCTCTGCCAACTCGGAGAGAATGGACGCGCTCAACTGATGATGCAAGCTGCTTAACCAGATCATGGACGCCATAAATGCCAATTGTTAGCCTGAATTAACCGCTGCGGAGGTCCACTTGATACGCGGACTCGACGGCAAGTTTCCCAAGATTCACCCCTCGGTCTTCGTCAGCGAAGCCTCCTACATTGTCGGCGACGTCACCATTGGCGAGGGTTCCAGCGTCTGGCCCGGCGCTGTCATCCGGGCAGACTACGGCGACATCATCGTCGGCAAGAACTGCTCGCTCCAGGATAATTGCACACTTCACACCGACGACCACCTGGAGCTGGGCGACAATGTGCTGCTGACCCACGGCGCGGTGATCCACGGCGGCAAGGTGGGCAGCAACGTGCTGGTCGGCGTCAACGCCGTGCTGCTGGAAGATGCCGACGTGGGGGACTACGTTTTCATCGGAGCGGGAGCCATCGTCCGCGGTCATGTGCCTCACCACTCGCTGGTGATTGGCGTGCCGGGCCAGATCCGCCCCCTCAGCCCAGCGCAGGAAGCCAGGCTGCAGGACCCCACCGCCAACTACGTCCGCAACGCCAAGAGGTTCATCGCCAACGGCCTGGGCCTCCAGATCCCGGCCACCCCGCAGGAAGGTGAGGTGCAGCAATGACCACCGAACCCGGCGGCCCGCGCGGTCTGAGCGCAAATGAAAACCTCCCCCTGCCCTTGGACGGACTGCGGGTGTTGGACGTCACCCACATCGTGGCCGGCCCCTTCTGTTCCATGATTCTGGCCGACATGGGCGCCGAGGTCATCAAGATTGAGCGGCCCGGCGCGGGCGAGCGCGGGCGCAGCAACGGCCCGTTCATCGAAGGCCCCGACGGTCAGATCGTCAGTGCCCGCTACCTGGGCCTGAACCGCAACAAGAAGAGCATAACACTGGACCTCCGCGACCCACGCTGCAAACGGGCCTTCGAGCGCATGGTCGCCGAGTCCGACGTGCTGCTGGACAACTGGGGGCCGGGCGCGCTGCGTCGTCTGGGCCTGGGCTACGACCGGCTGAGGGAAATCAACCCGCGCATCATCTACGCCAGCCTGACCGGCTACGGCGACCCCGACGGCCCGGCGCCGGGGCCGTATTCGCACTGGCCCGCCAACAACCCCTGCGTTCAGGGCATGGGCGGCTGGATGACAGTGACCGGCAGCCCCCCCGGCGAATACGGGGATCAGGGCCCGCAGATGGTCGGCGACAACATCGGCGACTCGGTGCCCGGCGTCTGGACCGCCCTGGCGATAATGATGGCGCTGGAAAGCCGCCACCGCACCGGTCAGGGCCAGCACATTGATATGGCGATGTACGACTGCATGGTGGCCCACATGACCAGCACCATGCCCTTCTATCAAGCCACCGGACAGGTTGCGGACCGGGAGCGGGGCAATATGCTCAGCGCCCAGCTCGCCTTGCAGGCCAAGGATGGTTATGTCGTCCTGGCCGGGGCCGGAGGCGCGGAGAAATGGAAGGACCTCTGGCGGCTCATCGGACGCGAAGACCTGATAGAAGACCCGCGCTACCTGGGTGAGGGCATCAGTGGCGAGTTCTATATGAACCACTTCGTCCCGGCCATCGAAGAATGGACGAAGGAGCGCCCCAAGGCAGAAGTGACCCAGCGCCTGATAGAGATCGGCTACTCCATGGGCATGGTGCAGGACCAGGCCGACCTTGACGCCTGCCCTCACCTGGAAGCCCGCGGAATGTTCATCAACGGCGGCAACGACATGGGCGGCATCTTCCGCACGGTCAACACCCCCATCCATCTCGTAGGCACACCGGAAACGCCCAATCGCCAGCCCCCGCTGCTGGGCGAGCACAACGCCGAGGTGCTATGCGCCATAGGCGGCCTGACGGCGAAAGAGCTGGCGGACCTGGCGGGCGAGGGGAAGGTGTAAGGGCATGATTGGGTGGCATAATCCGGCTTCATATCTTTGGCGGAGATAGCAGATTATGGCAATGGAACCGGCTCTCCAATCCCAAATCGTAGATCTGACCAATGGGCATTGGGAAAGACATACTCAAGATCAAGGATTCGCCGAACTCATCAGCGGCAAAGAACCGGGGCACAGAATGGCAGACTACGTTGACGACCAGACAACGAGTCTCCTAAAGGTAAACTTGGATACGCGCTACGAAGGCGACCGCAAAGGTTCTCCTAAAAAGCGTTCCATGGGGGACATTTGGGTAAATTCGCAAGGCATCTTCAACCCCATCAACGTCAAGTCAGGGCTGTTAGGCAGCAAAGGACAGCCTAACGTGGTTTCAATGCAGAAATTGCTGGACTACATTTTTTCGCGCTGGATAGATTCGTATTACTTGCTAATCATAAAATTCGATACAAGTTCCCGAATCATACATCAGACTTATCTCATAGATTTATTGGACTGGACAGAATTTATCGCCTACAATGCCGGGCCAGAACAAATCATGTTACATGAGCAAGACTTTTACGACGCTTTTGATTCCGGTCATAGTCCGTCCGGAAAGTCGATTCTTGAGAAAACCGAGACACTCTTTCGCTTGTTTGAGACACAAGTACAGGTATTGCTAACCAACAGACAAACACGGCTGGACCGGCAACGCAGTTCGTTGGAGAACTTTCTCAATAGTGAGTTTGCCGTTGACCAATCCAAGATAAGGTTCGTACTGTGAGACAGCGCAAGCACGAACGAGAATACCGGCGGCAAACCGGCCAATACATGACTCCTGACGCTCTTGCAAGGCAGATCGTTTCTGGTATCGATTTAGACAATTGCAGTCGAATACTAGAGCCTTCTTGTGGGGAGGGAGTATTCCTCGCTGCCATTGTTGATCGATTGGTTAATAACGCCTGTATTACGGAAAGGAATATCGAACTGATCGGCGTAGAGATTGACCCGCTACTGGCTGAAAGGGCTCGATTTGCCACTCAGACTATCAGCTCAATACGGGCATCGGTGTACCAAGGCGACTTCTTTCGCTCCTACATCACAAGAAGACTTCCCGGCGGCACCAACGGAAGCGAATCACATCTACTACCTGGGAGTTTTGACCTGATTGTGGGCAACCCACCCTTTGGCGGCACATTTGACCACTCTATTGAAGACGAACTCGACAATGTCTTGGGCAAACGCCTAGGCAAGAAAATTAAGAAGGAAACGTATGCCTTTTTCATTGTAGCTTGCCTTGACCTTCTCAAGGAGAGTGGACACTTAGTTTTTGTATGTAGTGACACTTTATTGACTATTCCGACTATGACGGGTCTTCGCCAACTACTTATGGAAAACGGCGAAGTCGAATTAACTGATATTAACGAATTTTCCAAAGAAGTAAGCTACCCAATGCTCATATTGAGCTTCAAAAGAGGTAGACGGCATGGGCACATATCACGAAACTCCGAGGTATTGGACAAAAAAATCATCCAATCAACCCCAAATCTGTCATGGGGTGTTACATCAGAGTACGCGAAATTATTTTCAGGTTCTTTATTAGGCGATAATTTCACTGCATCCAGTGGGATGACAACTGGAAAGAACGAACTATTTGTACGCAAAATTGACGTTAATCAACAGATTTTCGAGCCGTATAATTTCGAATTCTACGACGCACCTGTGACAGTAGAGTACGAATCACAACGAGCCCGCCTAGGGAAATTGCCTGTCAACCGGCGGCTGATGCTGGAGCAAGCTGAGGCATCCGGCCAAACTGAACGCCGCCTTCGGATAACCCGCAGGAACAAACCTTCGATTGTCCAATTGCCTGACAAGCGGTATCGCCCTTACAACAAGGCAAATAACCGGCTAGTGTTTTCCGAGCCAACGCACTACATATTTTGGGAAAACGATGGAGAGGCAGTTCTAACATACAAGAAAACAGGGAACTGGTATCTGCGAGGTGTTGGCGGACAACCTTTCTTCGGACGGGAAGGAATTACTTGGCAACTTGTCGCATCAAGGTTCATTATGAAGTATATCCCGACCGGGTATATCCTCGACAGTGGAGCGCCTTGTGCGTTTATTCGTGATGGTGTGGATCATGATGAGCTCTTTTTCGTAATGGGCTGGTTGCTATCACCCCTTGCGAATCAAGTTCTCAAGACAGTCATCAATCATACTCGGAACATACAAAGCAAAGACTTTGAGCGTATGCCATACCCGTGGTGGGTAACCTCCGACGATAAGGCTAGGATTATCAGAACAGTCAAATCAATGATAGAGGACGCCCGTAACGGCAAACTCTGGGACTGGAACGACAAGCAACTTCGCCAATTGGGCGAAGATTTTGAGTTTCACAGCACGTATCCTGAGATAACGAACACTCAGACTCAGGCATCTCAATACGCCATGCAACCTTTACTTTGATACTGGAGTAACGACTGTGGTCTTTCGAGCGCCCCGCGGCACTGCCGACCACCTGCCCGGCGAGCAGAAACACTGGCGCTACATAGAATCCAAGGCGGTGGAGATTGCCAACCGCTTCGGCTATGGGCGCATTGACACCCCGGCCTTTGAGGACTCCAACCTCTTCATTCGCTCTGTGGGTGAAGGCACGGATATCGTCGAGAAGGAGATGTACACCTTCGAGGACCGGGGCGGCGACAGCGTCACCCTGCGGCCCGAAGGCACCGCTCCGGTCTGCCGCGCCTACCTGGAACACGGGATGCACAACCTGCCCCAGCCGGTGCGGATGTATTACTTCTGCCCCGTCTTCCGCTACGAGCGGCCCCAGGCCGGACGCTTCCGCCAGCACCATCAGTTCGGCGTGGAGGCGCTGGGCGACGCCGACCCGTCGGTGGACGCCGAGGTAATCGAGGTGGCCTGGGAGCTGATGGGCAGCCTGGGCCTGAGAGACATCAACCTGCTGGTCAACAGCATCGGCGACGGAGAATGCCGCCCGGCCTACATCGAGCGGCTGCGCGTCTACTACTCCGGGCGCCACGACCGGCTGTGCGGCGATTGCCGGGAGCGGCTGGAACGCAATCCGCTGCGCCTTTTGGACTGCAAGGTGGAGACCTGCCACGCCCTGGGCGACGAAGCCCCGCGCTCCACCGATTACCTGTGCGACGGCTGCCGCGAGCATTGGGACAAACTGGCGGGATACCTGGACGCCATGAACCTGCCCTACGTCGTGGACCACCGGCTGGTGCGCGGGCTGGACTACTACACGCGCACGGTGTTCGAGGTGCAGCCGCTGGACGCCGGCGGGCAGTCCACCATCTGCGGCGGCGGACGCTACGACGGGCTGATTACCGGGCTGGGCGGGCGGCCCACCCCAGGCATTGGCTTCGCCACCGGCATCGAGCGGCTTACCCTGAACCTCAAGCGGGGCGATGTGCCGGTTCCCGACGAACCGTCGCCGCGCTATCTGGTGGCAAACGTGGGCGAAAACGCGCGAACCGCCGCCTTGGAGCTGGCGGTGCGTCTGCGGCGCGGTGGAATCGGGGCCATCCTCAGCAGCGGTTCCCGCGGGCTGCGGGGGCAGATGCGCCAGGCCAACGCCCTCGGCATACCCTACGCCCTGATTCTCGGTGACGACGAAATCGACAAGGGCGAGGTGGTGGTGCGGGATATGACCGCCTCCACCCAGCAGTCGCGCCCGCTGGCCGAGTTTCTGTCCGAAATCTCCGAAAACCGGAACCCTAATCCGTAGCAATATGCCCGGCGCAGCGTCATCCTTGAATTATGGGCATTGCGCCGAATTGCCGAATTGCCGAATTGCGGGCATTGCGCCGGGATATTCGCGGGAGGTGAGTCACCGCCGTATCAAAGCCGGAGTGAACATTTGCTGACAGTAGCCTGTTGACCGGAACGGCCTCCGTATTAGAACATATATGCGTCATCGTTTCCCTAGCGGTTCATCCACCGCCGGGTCAATTCAGGGACAGCAGTATTTCTAACTTTCGAGGTGGGCCATGAAAATCTTCTATCGCGGCTATGTCATCAACCAGGAACACCCGGAGTCTCGCTGCACGGTGCAGGGAAGGAGGCCGGAGCGGGCGATGGTGGCCTTCGCCGCCGCCACCCAGGGGGCCATGCTCTGGGTCGACCGCGACGTCATCCGGCAGAAGGTTGAGGACGCCGGCTGGCTCCGCCCTGGGGCGCTGTCCACCTAGTCGGCAACGCCCGGAGCAATGCGCTATCATCCCGTTGCCCAACAACCGGCGGCGGAGATGAGAAAATCGGTCAACAGGCACGGTACGAAGGCCCCGAAAATATCGGGGCCTTTCTACGCTCAAAAATAGTGAACCTGAGCCACCCCGTTTCGCCCCAGACACCCCACTGGCCCGGCGACCCGCCGGTGGAGTTCGAGGCGTGGGCCAACATCGGGCGCGACGGCTACTTTCTGCGCCGCTTCTCCATGAGCGAACACGGCGGCACGCACCTGACCGCACCGGCCAGCTTCTACCCGGACGGCAGAACCGTTGACCAATATCCGGTGGCAGAACTGGTAAAGCCTGCCGTGGTTATAGACGTGCGCGAGCAGTGCCGGCCCAATCGCGACTATGCCCTGACCGCGGACGACCTGATGGCCTGGGAGTCGCGCCACGGAATGGTGCCGTCCGGCTGCATCGTCCTGCTGCTAACCGGATGGGCGGAACACTGGAACAACCCAGGCGAATACTTGGGCGCCGACGCCAACGGCGGCCTCCACTTCCCCGGCTTCGGCCCCGACGCGGCGGCGCTGCTGGTCAACGGGCGCGGCGCCGCCGGGCTGGGAACGGACACCGCGGGAGTCGAGCCGGGCGCGGACAGCAGCTTTGCCGTAAGCAAACTGGTACTGTCCCAACCGCGCATCGTGCTGGAAAACCTCGCCAACCTCCACCGCCTGCCGCCGACCGGCGCGGCCCTGGTCATTGGCCTGCTGCGGCTCTCCGGCGGCAGCGGCAGCCCGGCGGCGGTGACGGCGTTCCTGCCGCCGATGGAAAGATAAATTACATCCGCAATATCCGCTCCCTGTCTGCTTGCCCTAAATGAATTTGCGCAGCCTGATTTCTTCCCAGCGCTCCTTTGCCCATTGGCGACGGTTCCGAAACCCTGTTTGCACCTCACGCCGCCGAGCCTCCGTAGCTATGCGATTCTCTGCGAAAGCTCGGTCTACAGTTTGCTCCGGCGTAAGCCGGTTGCTTTTGTCGCTGTTGCAAGGCATACAAGCAAGGGACCTGTTCCAGCAGTCGTCGTTGGTGCCATCTCGCTTGTTAGGCTCGATATGGTCAAGCTGGAGTTCCCTCCGGTCATAGGGTTTCTCAGTTCCGCAGTACCAGCAACCTGTACCCCACTCGTCTACAAAGGCCTGCCAGATTTCCTCATCCGATTCGTGCGGGCGTTGCTTGAACTGGATTTGGGGCAACGCCTTGGCGAGCAGAGGGATGGGGGTGTCTGCGTTAGTGCGCTCCGGTAATTCTTGGGGGCCACGCACTCGAATTAGCCGCGTGTCACCCAAACTGGGCCTTACTCCTTCGCCTTCCGCATATTCGCCCTCCGTTACTATTCTCAGGTCGCGTTGCTTGCTGAATTGCCGCCGTATTACTGTCCAAGCCCGCGGCGACATATCACAAGCTATCCAGCGCCGGTTAGTCAATTCAGCCGCGACCGGGACATAGGCGCACCCCGAAAAGCAGTCCAGCACGACGTCGCCGGGGTTCGAGGACGCCTCTATGATGCGACGGGCTAGGGCTTGCGGTTTCTGCGTGGGATAGCCGGTGCGCTCTCTGGAATGTGAGGAAAGCTGGTTAATGTCCAGCACAATATCTTGAACCGGCACCCCTTCCCCTTCGTCCAAATATCGCCGTTGTCGGGGAATTGTTCCCTTTTTAGGCCAATAGACCAACCCGGCATCATCAAGCAAGTCAAGTCTTTCCAGAACTGATAGTTTCTCCAAGTTCTTGCCAGGGTACGCTCTTTGGAGAGACTTCATAGGAACAGCCCAATGACGCCCCGAGTCCGTTGGATTTATCCCTCGCCATTTTTGACCGGATTCGCCGGAAGTAGTACCTGCTCCGGTGAGGCTAACAAGCTGATAGTATCCTTTTTCGTCTTTGTTTCGGTAGTATTTCTCAACGTACTCCTCGCTGTACTGCTGGAATACTCTATTCCAGGTGTATTGCTTCGACTTGGAATAGAACAAAATGGTGTCGTGAATGCTCCCCCACCTGTCGCTTCCTCCGTGGGAGCCAGTCCTTTTCCAAACTATTTCGTTCAGAAAGTTGTTTTGCCCGAACACGGCGTCCATCATCTGCCGCAAGTATGCGTTGGCGTCGTAATCGCAATGCAGGTAGACACTGCCCGTTGGTTTCAGGATGCGCTTAATTTCCAGCATCCGCTCCACCATAAAGGCGATGTAAGCGGCAGTATCGTCGCTGTGGGTGTAGCGGGTCGATTGAATCAGCCAATACGCTGCGGGGAAAGTGTTTTCCAATCCGGTTAACCAATCTTCGTAAATCAGCCGGGAGAAATCCCAAATGTCACCGAAATTCGCCGTCCTGCCGGACTGGTCAGGGTACTCTACTCCAATTGCATAGGCCGAGTCCGGGTCAGTGCAACCCCAACTATTCATCAACTCCCGCTCGACTCGAAGCTCGTCGTCAGACAAAGGGGGATTCAGTTTGCCGCTGAACGTCTGCCTTTTGCCAAAGGGCGGGTCAATGCAAACAAGGTCTATGCTTTCCGTATCCAGCGATTTTAGGAAAGGCAGGTTGTCGCTGATAAACACCGTCCTGTTAAAGTCATCCGTGTTGGGCATAGTGGCACTCCTGATTTGCTTGCCGTAGGCCGCTCGTACCATTGTCGTCAAGCGGCGGGGGGTGTCAAGCGCGTTTTGTCACCCCGGTGATTGAGTGTGCAACTCCCAATGCCAACAGGGCGGGTTTCAAGCCCGCCCTGTGCGCCCTCACCCTAACCCTCTCCCAGAGGGAGAGGGAACTTTGGGCAGCCGCTTACAGCTTGGCAATCCCCGCGCTGGCGCAGTCCTCGTCCTCCTGGCTGGTGCCGCCGCCCACGCCGCAGGCGCCCTCGACCATGCCATTGCGTATGATGGGCACCCCGCCTTGGCTGGGGATGCCGTGCCCGCCCTCGGCGGCCAAGATGCCGGAGATGATGGGCGAGGTGGCCCGCTCCTGCAACTCGCCGCTGGAGCGTCCGAAGGCGGCGCTGGCCACGGCCTTGCCCTGGGAGCCGTAGACTCCGCCCCAAATCGCGCCGTCCATCCGGTTGAAGGCCACCAGACGCCCGCCGGCGTCGCAGACGGCAACGTTGATTTTGATGCCCATTTCGTTCGCGGCGGCCACCGCGCCTTCCACGATGCGGTTCGCTTCGGCCAATGTCAGCGCCATAACAGTCCTCCCGGCCTTGCCTTTTCGATTCTTTGTAGTCGGCGATATTCTATCCTACCCGCTTCAACCCCGCCAACCGTCGCTATCATCCTGTATATCCTGTCCATCCATGTCAGTTAAGCCATAACCAGTACGTTGCTGACATGGATGGACAGGATATACAGGATTTTTCCAATCCGGTGAATCCTTGAATCCTGAAAATCCTGATTCAGACAGAAAGCGGTGATATACTTCTACCGGACTTATCGTATCCTCAATCCGGTGGTTATTCAGGCGTGTTGACCAAACGCATCATTCCTTGTCTGGACGTGGACGGCGGGCGAGTTGTCAAGGGCATCAGCTTTGTTGAACTGCGCGACGCCGGCGACCCTGCGGAGCTGGCGGCAGTATATGACCGCGAGGGCGGCGACGAGCTGGTGTTCCTCGACATCACCGCCAGCTCCGACTCCCGCGACACCATGGTCGACGTGGTGCGGCGGGTTTCCGAGGAAGTCTTCATCCCCTTGACCGTTGGCGGCGGCATCCGCAGTGTCGAGGACATACGCCGGATGCTCAAGGCCGGCGCGGACAAGGTCTCCCTGAACACCGCCGCGGTCAACAACCCGGCCCTTATAGGCGAGGGGGCGGTGCAGTTCGGCAACCAGTGCATCGTCGTAGCCATTGACGCCAAGCGGGTAGACAGCGAATCCACGCCCCATGAGCGTTCCCGTACCGGCGACCCAGGCCTGGCGCTGGACGAAAACTCCCGCTGGCAGGTCTACACCCGTGGCGGCCGGACGCCCACCGGCATCGACGCCGTGAAATGGGCGGTTCGCGCCGTGGAGTTGGGTTCCGGCGAGATTCTGCTGACCAGCATGGATGAGGACGGCCAGAAGCGAGGCTACGACCTGGAACTGACCCGCGCCGTGTCGCAGGCCACTCCCGTGCCGGTCATCGCCAGCGGCGGGGCCGGCAATCTGGAACATCTTTACGACGCCCTCGACGCGGGCGAGGCCGACGCCGTGCTGGCCGCCAGCATCTTCCATTTCGGCGAATACTCCATCGGCGAGGCCAAGGACTATCTCGGCAAGCGCGGCGTGCCAGTGCGCCCCCACGCCTGATTCGGAGCAATTCCTGATATGACTAAAATCCCCTCTCTCGCCGGGAGAGTATACGGAAAAATTCCCTCTCCCTCCGGGGGAGGGTTAGGGTGGGGGCGTCCCCGTGCCTGAAATCAAGGCAATCATCTTCGATATGTACCAAACGCTGGTGCAAGACCCCAGCGGGCAGTGGCGCAGCAGCTTCAAGACGATTATCGAGGAGCAGGGGCTGGCCGCGACGCCGGAACAGCTCTGGCAGAACTGGCACGAGTCCGAGGAGCAATTCCGCCTGCGCCGAACCGATCCTTCACTCCCCTTCCAGACATATTTCGATGCGTGGGCTGGCGGCTTTAGCCTCGCGTTCAAGAGCATGGGACTACAGGGCGACGCCAACGCCGCCACCAAACGCTTTTTCGCGGACCTGTCCCGCCGGGAGCCGTTTCCGGAAACGCCCCAGTCGTTGAGGGAAGTGCAGGCCCGCTATCGCACCGCCCTCCTCTCCAACGCCGACGACGGGTTCCTGATGCCCAACCTGGAACTGCTGGACTTTGAGTTCGAGGCCGTGCTGTCGTCGGAAATGGCCCGCTGCTACAAGCCTCAGCCGGAACTGTTCCACGAAATGCTACGCCGTCTGTCGCTGCCGCCCGAAGAAACGGTCTACGTGGGCGACCGGCACTATGAGGATGTGTTCGGCGCGTCCAGCCTGGGCATCAACGCCGTCTGGATAAACAGGGGCGACCGGGGGCTGCGCGACGACCTGCCGCCCCCGCAACACCAAATCTCCAGTCTGCTGGAGTTGTATGCGCTGATTGAGGGAGCGCTGGATAACAGTTAGGTTGACCCTCACCCTCTCTCAAAGGGAAGGGGAGTCCCGCCTGCCTCCCCTCCAAAGGGAGGGGAGACTATCGAGAAACTCAAATCGGGGAAGCGTTGTTATGAAGGTTAAGCTGAACGAGCAGGGTCTGGTTCCGGCCATCGCCCAGGACGTCAACACTGGCAACGTGCTTATGCTCGGCTATATGAACCCCGGCTCCATCAAGCGCACCGTCGAGGGCATCCAGGTCTGGTTCTACAGCCGCAGCCGGGAGGACCTGTGGCACAAGGGAGAGGTGTCGGGCAATTACTTGAACCTTCGCGAGGCCTGGCTGGACTGCGACGGCGACACCATCCTGCTGAAGGTGGACCCCGACGGTCCCACCTGCCACACCGGCGAGCCGTCGTGCTTCTTCAACCCGCTGGAAGGGTTGCCGGAAGGCTACGAGGACACCGACAAGGGCCCTGGCATCCTCGGAGAGCTGTACGCCACCGTGCAGGACCGGCAGCGCGAGATGCCCGAGGGCAGCTACACCGTCAAGCTGCTGCAAGAGGGCGTGGGCCGTATCGCGCAGAAGGTCATCGAGGAAGCGGGCGAAACTGCCCTTGCCGCCGCCGTGGGCGACGAAGAAAACCTGCCCTCGGAGATCGCCGACCTGATGTATCACACCCTGGTGCTGATGGCAGCCTCGGGCATCAAGCCGGAACAGGTCTGGCAGGAACTGCGGGACCGCCGGGGCTAGGCCGCAGTCCCCATTTTCTTAAGGTCTTAAACGAGGGGCGAGCCTTAGTTCCCTCTCCCTCCGGGAGCAGGGTTCGGGTGAAGGCGTTCCCCTTCCCTCAGAATCCCGCGGGCAGCCGCTCTCCCGCTCCGAACACAGAGAAGTCCTCTCCCCGGTAAACGGTCACCTTGCCGAATCCTGCAACCCGCCAGTCTCCGGGGGCGCCGATGACACCCGTGCGGGCATCTATACCTAGGTAAACCACGCCAGCAGGGGCGGACCGGCGCAGTTCGGACAACATTTCCGCCGGGTCGCGTCCCTCGTGGTGAGGCAGAACGCAGATGTTGGGGGCGATGCCCAGGCCCTCCACCCAGCGGTCCCCAGCATCCGGGGAGTCATACAGCGGAGGACGGCGCATCAACGATCCCATTACCATCGCTCCGGCAGAGGAACCGCCAAGAACCAGCCCCCGCTCCATACCCTCGGTCAGCAGTCGCAGCAGAACCGAGCCTCGCAGAGTCCCCAGAAGATGGTCCGGGTTTCCGCCGGTGAAGTACACCACATCGGCGGCGTTTACCGGCGAAACGAAAGCGGCATCGTTGGCGTGACCGGATTCCAGCGCCATGAGCTGGCTGGCATTTCCGCCGAGAGCCGCAAAGTGGGTCACACCATCGTTGGCGGCCTTGGCCGGGCCGGTAACGGCGGCGGTGGGTATGATGACTACGCTGGCAGGATCTTTGCCCGAAGCCCGCATTACCTCACGGTCCATATCCTCGCATCCGACTCGGAACTCATTGCCGCCAACCAGCGCTATCGTACCGGGCATGGCATACCTCCATGAATTCGAGAATACCCCCGCGGAAAGGGATGCCGATCAGATCAGATACTCGATGAACACTGCGGCCAGCCCCAGGAACAAGGCAAAGCCTATCACGTCGGTAAAGGTGGTCACGAAAACCGCCGCCGAAACCGCAGGGTCCATCCGCAACCGCCGCAACAGCAGTGGAACCCCGGCCCCGGCGATGGAGGCAACCACCATGTTGCCGGTCATCGCCAGCGCCAGCACCAAGCCGAGAAACGGGTTGCCCTGCCAGGCCCAACCCACACCGCCGATGATGCCCCCCAGAACGATGCCGTGAATCAGGCCCAGCACAATCTCCCGCCGCAGCAACCGCAGTCCGAGCTCACGGGGCAGGTCGCCGGTGGCCAGGCTGCGGACAACCAGTGTCACCGTCTGTGTGCCGCCGATACCGCCCTGCCCGGCGACTATGGGCAGGAACGCCGCCAGGGCCACCACTTTGGCAATGGTTGACTCGAAGAGACCAATTACCACCGCCGCCAGGAACACGGTGACCAGGTTCAGGGCCAGCCAAGGGAAACGGCTGCGCACCGAGTCGCTCAGCGGCCCGGTTATCCGTTCCTCGCCGATGCCCGCCATGCGGAACATATCCTCGGTGGCGTTTTCCTGCCCGACCTCCACGACGTCCTCGGCGCGAATCAGCCCCGCCAAGCGTCCGTCCTTATCAACCACAGGCAGGTCACTGACCTTGAAGCGGCTGATGAGCCGAACCGCCAACTCCTCGTCCGCAGAGGCCGTAACCGACGTAAGTTCCCGGTCCATTATGTCGCCGACTGTAGAGCTGGGGCGGGCCAGGGCCAGGCGCACCGGCCTCAGTGTTCCCACCAGGATGCCATCGCTGTTCACGACCGGCAGTGAGTTCACCTGCTCGGCGTCATCGCCCATCAGGCGAAGACGGTCCAGGGCGATGGGGATGGTGGTATCTTCATTGAACGCCGGAATCTCCGGGTCTATGAGCCTGCCGGCTGTGCCGTCCTCATAGCGCAGCAGGGTTTCCACCGGAGTGGACGCCGCCATGGCGTGTATGGTTGCAATTCTCTTGTCATCGGGCAGCGACTCCAACACCTCGGCCGCGGCCCCGGGGTCGGCCAGGTCCAGCACCTTGGCAAGGTCGGCGGGCCTGTATTCCCGCAACATCCGGGCCGAGATGCGCGGGGCCAGGTGTTCCAGCAGGCCGGCCACCGTCTCCGGCGCCATCTCCTGGGCGAGGAAACGCCGCAACCCGCCCCGAAGTTCGGTCATCACATCGGCCCGGTCATAGGGGTGCAGCTGATGAAAGAAGTCCCAGGCCGCGTCCATCCGGTCGTCCTCGATCATCTGCTCGAGGATCCGGGCGCGCTCGTGGGCCGTCTTCGTGAGTTCCTGTTCGCGCTGCTCCGCCCCGGAAGGTTCGGGGCTACCCGGCTCTCTCGGTTCAACCGCAAATTCAGACACGGTATCCTGCGCCAGGGTTTTTTGTTATGGCCATGGGCCGACAGCCGATTGTTCCGCCCAGCGTTGTACATAATACAATTCCAATTTAACTTTACTCCCTTTGCCGTTCCGATTGAACTAGGCGATACTCGAAAATGGCCCGTCTCTGAAGGCCCGGCGCACATATTGCGGAGCGAGTCGCGCCAAAAGAAGATTTTGGCAAAGGGCAGGAACGCATATAGGGGCGCGTCAATATGGTAGAATTGCCTTTTCTGTTGCCGGTGTCAGTCTCCGGCAACGGGCGGACTGCGAACATCGCGCAACAAGATTCACGCCGAAACACGCGAGGAACGCTCGGCTATGTCCACAACTCCGGTCATTGAAAGCATCCGGCAACTGGTTGCCCAAGCAGTGGATACCGCCCGCAACGAGGGGGTGCTCCGCGTGGAAACCATGCCGGACATCAAGATTGAGCATCCGGGCAACCCGGAACACGGCGATTTCTCCACCAACCTTCCGTTACGGCTGGCCCGCGCCACCCGGATCAACCTCTGGAACTTGCCCAGGCGCTGGTTGCCCGAATCCCCGACAGCGAGCCGGTGGAGACGGTGGAAGCGGCCCCGCCGGGATTTATCAATTTCCGCCTAAAGGACAGTTGGCTCCAGAGTCAGGTGGAGGCGGTGCGACAGGCGGGGGATTCCTACGGCAAGGTGAACAGCGCGGCCAATAGGCGGGTGATGGTCGAGTTCGTCAGCGTCAACCCCACGGGGCCGGTCCACGTGGGCCATACCCGCGGGGCAGTGCTTGGCAGCGCCCTGGCCAACGTGCTGGAGGCCGCAGGCTGCGAAGTCACCCGTGAGTATTACGTCAACGACGCCGGCAGCCAGATGGAGGCCTTCTACCGCTCCGTCCTGGCGCGCTACCGGCAGTCCTTCGGGCAGGACGCCCCCATGCCGCCCAACGGGTACATGGGCGACTACATCGCCGACCTCGCCCAAGAAATCGCCGACGCCGAAGGCGAACGCTTCCTGACCCAGCCCGAGAACCAGGCAATCCGGGAAATCGGAGACTTGGGCCGGGAGAAGATGGTCGGCCAGATCCGCGAGGACCTGAGCAAGATAGGCGTCGAGTTCGACAACTGGTTCAGCGAACGCACCCTCTTCACCCCTGCGACAGGCTCCGGGCAAAGCGAGTACGATGATGCACTGGGGCAGCTCCGCGAGAAGGGTTACCTCTCCCAGAGGGAGGATGCCCTCTGGTTCAATTCCACCATGCTGGGTGACGAGAAGGACAATGTCGTCGTGCGCTCTTCGGGAGAGCCCACCTACTTCGCCTCCGACATCGCCTATCACCACAACAAGTTTGTCGGGCGCAATTTCGACTCGGTAGTCAACATCTGGGGCGCCGACCACCAGGGGCATGTGCCGCGAATGAAGGCGGCCGTCGAGGGGTTGGGCATCAACCCGGACAGGCTTACCATCCTCATCGCACAAATGGTCACTCTAAAACGGGGCGACGAAGTGGTGCGCGCCTCCAAGCGCACCGGCGAGTTCGTGACCCTGCGGGAACTGGCCGACGAGGTGGGAGACGATGCCTGCCGATTCTTCTTCCTGTCGCGGACTCCTTCAACGCAGATGGAATTTGACCTGGAATTGGCGAAAAAGGAATCATCGGAAAACCCGGTGTACTATATCCAGTATGCCCACGCCCGCAACGCTGGCATCCTGAGTTTGGCCCGCGAGCGGAACATAGACTGGAGCAGGGGCGATGTCGCCCTGCTCAACGACCCCAGCGAGCTGTTGCTGGTGCGAGCCATGATCCGGCTGCCGGAACTTGTGCAGTTGATGTCCGAAACCCTGGAGCCTCACCATCTGGCCCACTTCACCATGGAACTGGCCACCGCCTTCCACGGGTTTTATGAAAACTGCCGCGTCATCTCCGCCAACCCCGAGGATTCGGAGGTAACCCTGGCTCGCCTCAAGCTGGTGGAGTCGGCGCAGATTGTATTCCGGCGCTGCCTGGAACTGATGGGCATGAACGCCCCGGAGAGAATGTAGCCAAGAAACCTGCTGACCAACTCCGATACCCTTGTTTCCCGGAGTAAGGGGAACGAAAGGAATCAAAACGCTTGGAAAGGACGGGGCGAACAAGCCGTTTATATGGACATACTGATACGCATAAACAGCATTGCCTGGCAGTTCCGGACCCGCCTTATCCTGGCATACCTGACCTTAGCCATTGCCACCGGCTTCTCCCTGCTCATTCCCTTTCAGTTCGGCCGGGCCATAGACGCTATGGTCTTGCACGACAAGGCTGCCGAAACCTACGTCTGGCTGGACCCGGCGACTTCGACGATGGTGTGGCTGGCCTTGGGCCTCCTGGGCGCCAGCGTGGGCAGGGGCGTGTTCGACTTTGCCCGCACCTACGCCACGGATTCCCTGTCACAAAAAGTATCCTACGTGTTGCGCAACCGTTTTTATGACAAGTTGCAGCACATGAGCTTCGCCTACCACGACCGGGAGCACACTGGCGACCTGATGTCCAAGGCCACCGCCGACGTTGAGGCCATTCGCCGATATGTGAACATGGGTTTGGTGCGCTCCATCGAGGCTGGGCTGCGAGCTGCCTTGTTGCCGATCATTCTCGTTTTCATCAACTGGGAACTGGCGCTGATCAGCCTCGCCTTTATCCCCTTCATAGTGGTGCGCTCCGTCAGGGTGATGAGCCAGTTGCGCTCAATGTGGACCAAAGTACAGATAACCATGGGCGAAACGGTGACCGTCCTCCAGGAAAATCTGGTCGGCATTAACGTGGTCAAGGCCTTCGCCTCAGAGGAGTTCGAGAAGCGGAAGTACGAGCGCAAAGCCCAGCAGTTGAGGGGCGAATACTTCCTTTCGGAGCGGATGCAAGGCACCAACAGCGCCTGGATGTCTTTCTATTTCACCGTGGCGCTGGGACTGATTCTGTGGTACGGCGGCTGGGAAGTCATGCGGGGAGACCTTTCCATCGGCGAACTGGGAATGTTCATGCTGTTTCTGAATCAGCTCACCTTCCCCGTCCGCATGGCCGGGTTCATCATCAACAGCTTCTCGCGGGCAATCTCCTCCGGGCATAGGCTGTTCGACGTGCTGGACGCGCAGTCGCCGGTGTCTGAGCGCGAGGACGCAATCAGCCTGGGGCGCGCCGAAGGCACGGTACGCTTCGAGAACGTGTCTTTCAGCTACGCCCCCCGCATTCCCGCCCTGCGAAACGTAGACATCACGGCGCATAAAAACGAGGTCATCGCAATTCTCGGCGCCCCCGGCAGCGGCAAGAGCACCATCGTCAACCTGCTCCCCCGCTTTTACGGGGTGGACGACGGACGAATAACCATAGATGGCCGAGACATCCGCGACTTCACTCTGGAATCCCTGCGCCGCAACGTGGGCATTGTGCAGCAGGACGTCTTCCTGTTCAGCGCCACCATCCGCGACAACATCGCCTACGGCGTGACCGGCGCGACCCTGGATGACGTGATGCGGGCCGCCAGGGTGGCCCAGCTTCACGAGCACATCATGTCACTGCCGGACGGCTACGATACCTGGGTGGGAGAACGCGGCACGACCCTTTCCGGCGGGCAGCGGCAGCGGCTATCCATCGCCCGCAGCGTTTTGATTGACCCGCCAATCCTGATATTGGACGATTCAACCTCCAGCGTGGACGTGGAAACGGAGCGCCTGATTCACCAGGCCATGATTGCGGTGATGCAGGGGCGGACCACCTTCGTCATCGCCCACAGGCTCAGCACGGTGCGCGACGCCGACCACATCATCGTGCTGGACCGGGGAGGAATCGTCGAACAGGGTTCCCACGAGCAGCTTGACGCCATTGGCGGCATCTATCACGAAATACTGGAACTCCAGTTGCGCCCGCAGGAGCAAATGCTGCTGGACGCGGCAATCACCCACGATACCACTGCCGTCCTTCGACCGGTTCAGGAGGTCTGATATGCGAATGGGAGGGCCCGGAGGCGGCTTCGGCGGCATGATGGGCGGGATGCGCGGCCTCAATGCGGCCGGCGACCGCGCCCCCACTGCGGAAAACCTCAGCGACGAGTCCATCGTCGGCTCCGCCTATGACCACAGGGTCGTGATGCGGTTGTTGACCTACATCGCCCCTTACAAGCGAGACGCCATCCTCGCCATCATTGCGGTCATCCTCTATACCGCAGCCAACGTTTGCATCCCGTACCTTGTGCGGGTGGGCATTGACGACGCCGTCAAAGGAAGCAATCTTGCACTGCTGCACTGGGTCGGAGGGGCCTTCCTGCTGGTGGCGATTGTCCACTTCGGCGCCAACTTCCTCCAGTTCGTGTTCATGCCGCGGGTGGGGCAGGGCATCCTGTATTCCCTGCGCACCAAGATGTTCAATCATTTGCAGGAAATGTCGCCCTCCTTCTTTCACCGCACTCCGGTGGGCCGTATCATGTCCCGCAGCCAGAGCGATGTGCTCCAGTTGCAGGAAACCTTCGAACTCATCGTCCAGAGTTTTTCCGATCTCCTGACCCTGGTCGGCATCATCGCCATGATGATGATTATCGACTGGCAACTGGCCCTCATCTGTCTCGCCATCGTTCCGCCCCTGTTCTTCATCCTGGGCTACTGGCAGAAGTTCGCGCGTCATTCGTTCATGCGTATCCGCCGCGCCATAGCCATGGTCAACGGCGAGTACAACCAGAACATCACCGGCGTGAGGGTGGTGCAAAGCCTCAACCGTCAAGGAGCCAACATGGCCCACTTTGACGAGTTGAACAGCGAACATCTGAACGCTAACCTGGAGGCCAGCCGCTTTTCCGGCGCTTTGCAGCCGGTGGTGGAGTTGCTCGTCGGCGTCGCCATGGGGTTCGGCGTGGTGCTGGCCGGGGGTATGCTGGCAGGCGGCGGCAACCTCGAACCGGGCGTGCTGGTGGCTTTCGCCCTATACATCCAGCGGTTCTTTGAACCCGTTCGCCACCTGACCATGCAGTACAGCCAGCTCCAGCGAGCCATGGCCGCCGGCGTCCGCATTTTCGAGGTACTTGACCTCGAACCCGAAGTGAAGGACGAACCCGACGCCGGGGAGCTTCCGCAGATTGAGGGGGAAATACAGTTCGAGAACGTCTATTTCCACTACGTACCGGGCATCGGCGTTCTGAAAGACATCAACCTGCACATCCGGCCCGGCGAAAACGTCGCCATCGTCGGCTCCACAGGGGCGGGCAAGAGCACACTGGTGACACTGATTCCGCGCTTTGCCGACGTCACACAGGGCCGCATCCTGGTGGACGGCCACGACATTCGCCGCGTCACCCGCAATTCTCTGGCGGGCCAGATGAGCATGGTGCTACAGGAACCATACCTGTTCTCCGGCACCGTGGCCAACAACATACGCTACAATCACGAAGAGGCAACCATCCAGGAAGTGGTCGACGCCGCCAGAACCGTCGGCGCACACGACTTCATCATCAACCTGGATAACGGCTACGACTCGGTGCTGGCGGAGCGGGGCGTCAACCTGAGCGTGGGTCAGCGGCAGCTTATCAGCTTTGCCCGCGCAGTCATCGGAAACCCCCGCATTATCGTGATGGATGAGGCGACCGCCAATATAGACACCCAGACGGAACTGCTGATCCAACGGGCTTTGCAGCGGGTACTCCACGGCCGGACTTCGATCGTCATCGCTCATCGTCTTTCCACCGTTCGCAACGCGGACAAGATCATCGTCCTGGACCGCGGCAACCTGGTCGAGATGGGCAACCACGAAGAATTGCTGGCCTTGGGCGGGGTCTACGATCGTCTATACGCAGTTAATTACGGACTGATTTCCGAACCGCTCGCCGCCATCGAGGCCAACGGCGACCGGCGGGAGGCCCTGCGCGGCGGGGGACTGGCCCCGGCCTCTGCGGACGACTGACCCAACAGCGATTCGGCGGCACACAACTAGAACATTCGGGAGAGGCAACGGCGATGTACACACAGATTCTGACGCCGCTGGATGGCTCAGAAGTATCCGAGCAAGTCCTGCCCTACGTCCAATCCCTGGCATCCGGTCTGTCCCTGCCTATAACGCTGATACTGGCAGTGGAACCGGAACATCCCAGCGTCGGGCAAATCCTGAACCCCACGCTGCACCTCTACGAGACTCACTTCCATCGTGCCAGCCACGCGCAGGCATACCTGGAACGGCGGGCGAGCGAGTTGCGAGAGGCAGGACTGAGCGTAATCACCACGGTTCCCCACAAAGAACCGTCAGCGGCCATCGTCGATGAAGCCACAAATGATCCCGGCGCCCTGATCGCCATGGCCAGCCACGGGCGGTCCGGCCTGGCCCGATGGTGGATGGGCAGCGTGGCCGACAAGGTGCTTCACACGGCCAACAATCCGCTGCTCATCGTCTGCTCACAGGCCCAGCCGGCTGAAGGGAAGAACGCTCCGCAGCGGTTGGTCGTTCCGGTGGACGGTTCGGAAATGGCCGAGCAGTCGCTGCCTCATGTGGCTTATCTGGCCGCCGCCATGGGGCTGCCGGTCGATTTGGTGCGGGCCACTCTCTCCGAATCAGAGTACTACCAGGCTATGTCCATGGACATCAGAGTCCTGCCGCCCACTCTGCCCGCCTACCAATCCATTGCGGAATCGTTGGACGGCGAGGCGCTCGCATATCTGGCCGACGTGAAGACCAGGCTCCTCCAGCAAGGCGTTCCCTCGGTGGAAGATCGGGTGTTGCAGGGCCCTCCTGCCGAATCCATCGTAGATCTGGCCACTGCCGGGGGCAACGGCCTGATAGTCATGACCACTCACGGCCGCTCAGGGGTGGGGAGGATGCTCTTGGGCAGCGTTGCGGAACGGGTGGTGAGGCAGTCCGGCGGCCCAGTGCTGCTAATCCGCGCCGCCCATGATGACCAGACGCCGGTCAGCGGAGCGCCGGCCGTTGCCTAGCCCGGTTGGCGCCCATTGAAGCCGGCGCTTACGGGGCCGGTACTTCCGGCAGCCTGAATCAGCAAGCAAAAATCAACGTAGGGGCGCACAGCAATGCGCCCCTACGGGTGTTTACCAGACCTTGATGAACGTCCAGACGTCTTTAGCGACATCCGCCTACAGGCTCGACAGGTTGGTCACCAGGTTGTAGATGAACCAACCGTCCCCGACGGCGAAAATCTGCGGCTTGGCAGACTGGGCGTCGCGCATGATGCCGATGCCGTCGCTGTAAGGCTCGAAAGATACTATCTTGTCCAGGCTGATTCGGAACCGCTTCTTCGGGCCGTGGAAGTAGATGTGCTTTGTGGTGACGCCCAGCAGGCCCGTATCGGCGTGAACATCCTCTTCCCACTCGTGCACCCGGCTGCGAAAGGAGCTGGGCCGGTAGTACAGGCCCCTTGCGACGCGAATGCTGACTCCGTGGGAAGTGCCGCGCCGCTCCCGCATTGTCCTTCCTGGTCTCGATGTAGTCCACGCCCCCGAACAGCCAGACCAGCTTCTCGGACTTCATCAGGTTGAAGGGGTGATTGATTGCTCCGCTCAAGCGGTCGGGGATGATACCTTCGGCCAACTCCCGGCTTACGGCCGACTTGACCATGTTACGGTGAGCGCCGTTGCCGTCCACGTCGGCCCGTGAAAGTCCGAATCGGCCCAGATACCGAATCAGGGAAGCCTCTTCGTCCAGGGAGAGAACGCCGTCTTCCAGCGAACCCTCGACGGCCGCCTCCCAGTCTTGAGCCAGCAGGCGCCTCTCGTCCACCTGCGACAGCCCCAGGTCCCGCAGCGAGTCCGACAGTCCGTTCAGGGCGGCCTCCACCCCGGTCGTCACCAGCGCCGTCAGGCGGGCGTCCAGCATCACCCGGTCGCAAGCGGCGTTGTCCAGGTTCCCCTCGGCGTCCGCCGATACCGCAACAGCAAATCGGTCCCGGAATTCCCTCAGCCTGGCTTCCTCATCCTGGGTCAGGATACCGTCAGCCAGGCTGGACTTAACTGCGCGATGCCAGCCCTCGGCGATGGCGGCGTTGATGTCTTCACCGTCGAAAAAGGATCATTGCGCGACGGCAAGCAGGTCCCGCCGCAGTTGCGTCTGACTGAACCCTGGCGATTCGGCGGCGCGGGCTGCTGTCGCCACCATCTCTTCCCTGCCGGCGTCGTGTATCGCCCGGCATTCACCGTGAACACTGCGAAAAATCCCGGCCTTCTTTCCGCAGTGTCGGCAGTCTCCCATGGCGTGAACCGCCGAGAAATGGAGTAGTTGAACCCTGTCGCGTCCGCAACGGGAACGGTGTAGGGGATCACGGCTGTGCGCCCCTACACCGTTCCCGTTGCCTTTGCCGCCGCTTACTCCTGGTTACTGCTCAGGTAGCGCTCCATGGCCTGCTTGAATATGGGGTACGGGTGGGCGCCGGTGAACAGCAGGTTGCCCACCAGGAAAGTCGGGATGCCGTTGATTCCGTATTGCAGCGCCTCGCGGTATTGGGCGATAACCGTCTGGGAATGTTCGCCCGCCTCCAGGCTCCGGGCCATGTCATCGCCGTCCAGGCCAACGCCCTTGCCTATCTCGACCAGGGCTTCAATCTGGCCGATGTCCTTTCGGTCTTCCCAGAAAGCCTTGTAGGCGGCGTGGTGAAACTCCATGAACTTGCCCTGCTGCTGGGCGTATTCGGTGGCTTCCAGCGAGCAAAGGGTGTTGGGAGTGTAGGGCGGGGGACGCATAACCAAGCCGGACTCCCGCGCTTGGCCGCGCAACGGCTCCGACAGCTCATCGTCGGTCTCGCCGGGGCGGGCCGGGCGCTCGGCGCCCTCCTTCGGGGTGTCGGGGCGCAACAGGTAGGCGCGGCCCTCGATCTCAATGTTGAATTCCTTGGCCAGCTTGTCGACCCGCTCCAGGCCGATATAGCACCACGGTCAAATGTAGTCGTACCAGACGGCCACCCGGACCGAGGAATGGTCATGCTCTCCGTTATGGGTTTCCTGTGCCATGGCGACCCTCCTGGCAGTCGAAAATTTCCTTTCGCCTTGATTGGAACATCAAAGCGACGGCGGGTTCCCAAATTCTGAATCCAGAAGTCCGATCAATTCTCCCAGGTTGGAAATCTTGGGGCACCCCTCCACCGGGTCGTGCCAGCCGCCCCGGTCCAGCAGGGCCGCCTGCATCCCCATTGCGCGGGCACCCCCAACATCGGAACGGACCTGGTCGCCAACGTGCAACACCTCTTCCGGAGCCACGTCAGCGCGGCGCAGGGCCTCCTGGAATATCGGCGGATGCGGTTTTTCCTTCCCGGCCTGGACGGAGTTGACCCAGAACTCCAGACAACCTTCCAGCCCGGCCTTACGTATGAGGGAGTCCAGATCAGCCCGCAGATTGGTGATAACTCCCAGCCGGTAACCCCGCTGTCGCAGCCCTTCCAGGGCGGGAAGAGTTTCCTCGAAGGGCGTGAATTCCTTGGGTACGGCTATCGCCAGGGCCCATATCTGCCGGGCAAGATCCCTCGTCACAGGAACGCCGGCGGTTTGGAGGATGACCTGTTCGTATTTGGCAAAGAACTCCTGCCGGCGCTCCGGGGAACGCAGCGAAAGCGGCTCTTCCTCGTTGGCCCGGTTGAACATGATGTCGGCTTTGGCGTAACCCCGGCGCATGGCATCCTGGGGCACGGTCAGGCCCATCTTCCGGCAGGCCGATACTTGTATGTCTTCCAGCGGCGGCCAGAACTTGACCAGGGTGTTGTAGAAGTCGAAGGTGATGACCTTGATCATTGAATTTCCCGGTTCGCAGGCTGGTTTTAGCAAGATATGCCAGTCTATCACGGCATACTCATTGGCGCTAATCGTTGGACTGCGGCATCCGGCAAGGCGCACGGTTTCAATGCCTAGTCACGCTAGGCATTGGCGCAGCCAAGGCGGGGCGGGTATCCTTACTTCGTCACGGACGCTGCGTTAGTCAGGCGTCCGCTAACTCAATGAGGAGCCTCTGCGGATGAAGGTGGCCGTTGGCGCAGACCATGCCGGATTCGACCTCAAGACTCAGATCGTCCCCTGGCTCGAGTCGTGGGGGCATGAAGTGGTGGACGTTGGAGCGCATATCCTGGACCCTACCGACGACTACCCCGACTTTTCCGCCGCCGTGGCCCGGTCGGTGAACGACGGGCTTGCCCAGCGGGGCGTGATGGTTTGCGGCAGCGGCGTGGGCGCCAGCATTGCCACCAACAAGGTTGGCGGAATCCGCGCCTGCCTGTGCCATGACACATACACCGCGCGCCAGGGCGTTGAACACAACGACATGAACGTCATCTGCCTGGGCGGAAGGGTCATCGGAATCGAAACCGCCAAAGAGGTTATTGCGGCGTTCCTCGGCGCTTCCTTCACCCCCGAAGCCCGCTTCCAGCGGCGCATAGAAAAAGTGGGCGAAATCGAGCGAAACGGGGGCTGAGGTCCTGTCCAGGCATTTGCCAGGGAATCAGGGGGGCTTGAAGGCCCGTCCTTACGTTTCCTCCAGCAACAGTCGCAGCGTTTCGGCCACCTCCCGGGGCGAATCCAGTTGATGCAGGGCAACCGTGCCTTCGCGCGGCGCTCCCACGAACACCGCCAGCCCTCCCATGTCCTGGACCACGCGGAAGCCGTCTTCGTCGGTGCGGTCGTCTCCAAAGTAGACCGGGAAGGGCAGATTGCCGCACTCCTCCCGGATTTTCTCGATGGCCTTGCCTTTGTCCCACGGTATGGCCGGACGCACCTCGACCACCATCTTGCCGCGCGTCAGCCGTAGTCCGCCGCTCTCAACTAAAGAGGCGGTAGTTTCCGCCACTTTTATATCGACTTCCCCGGTCCGGGATTCGGGAACGGCCCGGAAGTGTACCGTCAGAGTCAAGCCCTTGTGCTCCACGATAACACCAGGAATATCCGCCAGGGAATCGGCCAGCGACGCCCTTGCCTGGTCCAGAACGCCGCGGGCGGAAACGGCTCCGGGGTGGGTGAACTCCAGCCCTGGCCCGCGAATCTCCATGCCGTGGTTGCCAGCATGAACCAAGCCGGGAATTCCGGCCAGCACAGCTAGGTCGTCGAGGCTACGCCCGCTGACGATGCCGGCGATATAGCGGGGATGCTCGGCCAGGGCCTCCAGGTACCGGCGCACGTCGCCGGGCAACAGCGCGTCCTCGGGGCGGGCCACGATGGGCGTCAGGGTGCCATCGTAGTCGAGCAGCAACAGGACGCGGTCGGCTTCGCGCAGGCGGGCGCTGACAGAGGGCCAGATGTTCAGAAGATGAGCCATTCCAGAGACTCCCTCTCCCCTGGGGAAAGGGCCACGCTAACGGTGAATTGACGGCGGGATTGAATTATTGAATTCAGGCGCTTCGGATGGGGCGCCGGGCGCGCCGGCCCACCTGCATCATGTCCACGAGAGAGCGGGCCGCCCACTTGTAGATGTTGTTTTCCTGCACCACGGCCCTCATGTTGGCCATGCGCACCTGCCGTTCCTGGCGTGGCATCTCCACGGCTCCGCGGATGGCGTCGGCGAACCTCTCCACATCGTATGGGTTGACGATTAGCGCGTCAGTCAACTCCAGGGCGGCTCCGGTGAAGGGGCTGAGAATCAGGACTCCATCGTGGTCAAATCGGGTGGCGACGTACTCTTTGGCCACCAGGTTCATGCCGTCGTGCAGCGAGCTTACCACGCAGAACCGGGCCAACCGCCGCAAGGCCATCAGCGTCAGATGCGGCAGGTCCGTGGGCATATACAAGATTGGCTGCCAGTCATCGGTGGCGAAGCGGCTGTTCACGTCATCCAGCAAACGGTCAATCTGGTCCGATAGCTGCTGATAGGCGAAAATGTTGGTGCGGCTCATCACTCCGGCCTGCACGAACACCACCTCTCCAATGTACTGGGGGTTCTGTTCCAGGAAGCGGCCGATGGCGCGGATGCGGTGCGGGATGCCCTTGGTGTAGTCGATGCGGTCAATGCCCAGACCGATAATCTTGCCTTCCAGTCCCCATTCGGAAACGAGTCGCTCCATCTCATCGGCGACCTCGGAACTCTGGGCCTCGGTCTCCAACTGGTCGAAGTCGACGCTGATGGGAACGGGACGAACCAGCGTAGCGTCGTCACGGTGATAGACCAAACTGTATTCTTCGTTCACGCGGGCGCCGAGGATGCGGGATGCGGCTTCCATGAAGTTGCTGCGGTGGTCGCCTATGTGGAAGCCCAGCATATCGTTGCCCAGCAATCCGTCCAGCAACTCTTCCTGCCAGGGGCAGATGCGGAAAACTTCGTAGTTGGGCCAGGGGATATGCCAGAATTGTCCGACAATTACATCAGGGTCTGCATCCCGGAGGAATCGGGGAAGCAACGCCAGATGATAGTCCTGGATGAAGACCGCCGCCGGCCCTCCGCTGATTTCCTCCAGCACGTGGCGAGCGAAGGCACGGTTTACGGAAGTGTAGGTCTCCCAGTCGGACTGGTCGAATGTGGGCTCAATGAAGGCGTTGTGGCAGAGGGGCCACAATCCCTCGTTGGAAACGCCGTAGTAGTAACCCTGTTGCTCCTCGCTGGTCAGCCAGACCAGCCGGAGAGTGTAGGAGGGGTCATCGGGAGGGACCTTCACGCAGTTCCTGTCGTCCACCGCGAGGTAGTCGCCTGCGCCGCAGCCGTGGGCAATCCAGGTCCCGGCGCATTCCTGCATCAGCGGGTCGATGGCGGTGGTGACGCCGCCGGCGGGGGTGGTGACCTTCAACTCCCCGTCAACCAGTTCATGGACGTAGGGCTGACGGTTTGATACGACAATTATCCGGTAGTCGCCAATTTCCCGGTTGACCAGGCGCCGCAACCGGTCTCTGGTCCAGATAGGTTCTCGCACCTTATCCCTCTAAAGCCCGCGCAGTCTGCCAGTCTCTCTTTATCTAATGTCCGATTCTGGCACACGGGCAGGGAAAGGTCAAACCAGTTCCGTTTGATTCTTTCTCTCTGAAAAGAGGAACGAGAATTGCCTGAAGACACTGACCGGGCAAAGGAGGCGGGCTGCGGGCGGGTTCCCGGCGTGATACCATGTGGCAAGGGCGCGGGATATGCCGCCGCGACAAGCCGCGCCGCCATCCACAGCGAATTTTGTAGCTGATAGAGGAGGCTCCATGGCTCTGTTAGTTCGCCGCGACCTCACCGACAACGTCCCAACCCCTGAAGGCAATATGCACTTCGTCAAGAAGGGCGCCGGCTATCCGGTAGTGCTGCTCCACCCTCTGGGAACATCGGTCTGGACTTGGGAATACGTCATTGACGCCATCAGCCAGAACTACACGGTCTATGCCTTCGATATGCTTGGCCATGGCGACTCCGACAAGCCGCAGCGACACTTCAACCTGCCCGACTACGCCCGCGCTCTGGACGAGGCCTGCCAGGTGCTGAACATCCACCGCGCGCACGTGGTGGGCAACTCGGTGGGCGCTGTGCTGGCCACTGAAACCGCCGCCAGTTTCCCCGACAGGGTGGACAAGCTGACATTGGTGGGCGCCCCGGTGTGGAACGCCTTCACTGCCAAGGAGCGGCTGGCCGATACGATGGCCCAGTACGACGCCGATGGTCTGCCCAAGCCCCGCACTCTCCAGGACTTGAAGGACGGCACCACCTTCGCCGAGCCGACCGGGGAATGGCTGGACAAGAACAACAACAGCCGCGCCAAGGCCGGGCCGTGGGTGCGCAACCTGATGGAATCCCTAGCGTACTATGACATCATGTCCCGGCTGCCGCTGATCAAGGCATCGTCAACGATGGTGCTGTACGGCGAAATCGACCGCTTGCGGGACGGCGAGGAACTGTTGCATAACAACATCGTCAACGCCCGCAAGGTCATCCTGCCCGGCATAGGCCACATCCCGCAGGTGGAAGACCCGGAGGGCTTCCTGGGCGCGCTGATGCCCTTCCTGGCGGAGTAGGGAAATGTCCACTGCATCAAGGCAGCCCCTGAGGCTTATGGAGACCTGGCGCTCCATCTTCTACACGCCTATCTACGTCTCGGTGGCTGGCGGGTTCCTGGAGCGGGAGGGGCTGGACGTTTCATTCAGCACCTGCCCGCCCCGGTTCTCTCATCCGTTGAGCGCCCTGCATCACGACGCCGCCGACATCGTGCAGAGCGGCATCATGCGCTCCATCATCGCCTCCGATTGGGGCGCGGAGACGGTGCCGCAGCACTTCGCCAAGATAAACTCGCGGGACGGCTTCTTCATACTGGGGAGCCAGCCCCAAGAATCCTTCGACTGGGAATCTCTGCGAGGTGCGAGGGTGATACCCGTCGGCTTCTCGCCCATGCCTTGGGCGTCGTTCCAGTACGCCCTGCGCCGCCACGGCCTCGAGCCGTCGGACCTGGACCTGCTGACCGGCCTGTCGCTGGGCGACGCCGAGGCCGCCTTCCGGGAAGGACAGGCCGAATACGTCCACGTAGCCGAGCCGGTGGCTCAGCAGTTGATTGCCGACGGCTCGGGCCACCTGCTGACTGCCCTGGGACCGGAGAATGGTCATCTGGCATACAGTTCCTTCGCCGCCACCCATCGCTTCCTGAGGGAGCGGGAAGACACAGCGGCGCGGTTTACCGTTGGTTTCGCCCGGGCCCTTCACTGGCTGTCGTCGGCTGAGCCTGAGGAGGTTTCCGAAGCCGTTTCGGAGTTCTTCCCCGGTGCGTCGCCGGAGGTGTTGGCTGCCTCCATAGCCCGTTACAAAGACCAGGAACAATGGCCGGTTAACCCGGTTCTGGGAAAGCCGGAGTACGACAATCTGCACGACATCCTGCTGGTGGCGGGAATGTGCCGCGAGCGACAGCCCTACGAGAAGGTCGTCCGCACCGACATCGCCGAAACTGCCGTGTCAGCCCTCTAGGGAGTGTCGTCAATTTAAGAATATCGGTCTCCAAGCGTCTGTTTCCGTCATAGCGCGTGTTTCCGTCATTCCCGCGAAAGCGGGAACCCAGAATCCGGTATCTGGCAAATACGCATTTGCTGCCAATAGCCTTTGGATTCCCGCGAAAGCGGGAATGACGGTGAATATGACGACACTCCCTAGGTCGGACTCCCACAGTCCAGCCCTTCCCACTGGGAGAGGGGACGGGGCGTCGTTCAGGGTCTTTCAGTCGTTGTCTCCCTTTAGGGACAAGCATGGGGCGAGTGTGGACCGTCCATACCTCTCGCAGGCAGGCTTGGTATTCACCCCCTCCATCCAACCTCTCCTCCTAAGGGGGGAGGCGCCATTGCTGATAACTGAAAGACCTTCGGGTCCATTTTCGTGGGGTGTTGCAGTTGGCGTGATGTTGTAGAATGTCGCTTTAATGACGTATCTGTGGCGGTTCAGGAGGCCGTTTTGGCCAAGATAGCTATTGTCGGCACGGGCTTGATAGGAACTTCCCTGGGGTTGGCGCTGAGGCAGTCGGACCTGCGCAATCTGGAAGTGGTGGGCACGGACTACGCAGGCAGCGCCCGAAGCGGGGCCCAGAAGCGGGGCGCCTTCCACAAGGTGGAAGGCCGGCTCCAGCCCGCCATCGAGGGCGCCGACGTAGTGGTGCTGGCAACCCCGGTGATGGCTATGCGCGACCTGATGGAAACCATTGGCCCGCAATTGCCGGGAGACACGGTGATCACCGATGTGGGCAGCTCCAAGCGCGTCGTGGTCGAATGGGCCTCCGAGCTTCTGCCGGCGCGCATCCAGTTTGTTGGCGGTCATCCCATGGCGGGGCGCGAAACCGCCGGGCCTCAGAACGCCGCCGCCGACCTATTCGCCGGCAAGCCCTACTGCATCGTGCCCAGGCCGGACACCAAAGAGCAGGCCGTCTCCGCCGTCGCCACCATGGCCGAGGCCATCGGAGCCAAGCCATTCTTCATCAGCGCCGAGGAACACGACAGCTTTGTCGCGGCCGTAAGCCATCTGCCGTTCATGATGTCGGTAGCGCTGATGCAGACAGTTTCCAAGAGCGCCAACTGGGACGACATAGCGCAACTGGCATCCTCGGGCTTCCGTGACCTATCCCGGCTGGCCTCTGGCGATGCCATAATGCACCGCGACATATCGATTACCAATCGCGAACCCATAGTCAGCTGGATTGACTCCTTCATCAGGGAGCTGTACGAGATACGCAATATACTCAAGGACGAGTCCGGTCCCGACCCCACAGCGGTGGAGGAGCTTTTCGAGCACGCCTCAGAAGAACGGGACCGCTGGCTCGCCGGAGCGGTCACTGCGGGCAGCAGGATGGAGCGCAGTGTGCCGAGTATTCCCAACTTTTCCGAGTCAATGGGCGAGATGTTCCTGGGAAGCAAGGGAATGGAAGCCCAGCGCCGTTTCTTACGCGGCAGCAAGGAAGAGGAGCGGAAAGAGCGCGGGCGGAAGTAGGCAGGCGGAATCTGCCCTCACCCATGAGGAAGAGGGAAATATCGGCAAACCCAATTTCCACACGGACGGGGAATTTTTACTCCCGAGAGAGTTATGGCGGCTGACACGGCGATTCGTACCATTACAAGGCCAGTAAAGCTGGAGGGCGAGCTGGCGGTGCCGGGCGACAAGTCCATCTCGCACCGCTCCCTGATCCTCAACGCGATGGCCCACGGCACGGCCCGCGTTACCGGCCTGTCCAACGGCGAGGACGTGATGTCCACCATGTCCTGCCTGCGGGGCATGGCAGCGCAAATCACGGAGGGAGAGGCTCCTGGCGAATACACCGTCTATGGCAAGGGGCCAATTCTGCACGAGCCGACGAACATTCTTGACGCGGGGAACAGCGGCACGTCCATGCGGTTGCTGTCCGGCCTGCTGGCGGCGCAGCCGTTCCTGTCGGTGCTGACCGGGGATGGTTCGCTGCGCTCCCGCCCGATGCGGCGCATCGTTGACCCCTTGCAGCGCATGGGGGCGCAGGTGTTGGGCCGACAGGACGGAGCGCTGGCCCCGTTGGTCATCCGAGGCGGCTCACTGCGAGGCATCGAATACGACCTGCCGGTGGCCAGCGCTCAAGTCAAGTCCTGTATCCTGCTGGCCGGACTGTCGGCGGACGGTGACACGGTGATCCACCAGCCCGCGCTGTCCCGCGACCATACCGAGCGGATGGTAACGGCCATGGGGGCCACGGTCGAAGAGGATGGTCTTGACCTGTCGCTGCGGCCCAGCGCTCTGCGGGCGGTGGACATCGCCGTTCCCGGCGACATCAGTTCAGCCGCCTTCTGGATTGTGGCCGGGTTGTGCCATTCCGGCTCCAGGGTGCTGGTGCGGGGGGTGGGCCTGAACCCCAGCCGCACTGGCATCATTGACGCCCTTCAAGCAATGGGCGCGGGCGCCAGCCTGCAACTGCTGGACGAGCGCACCGAGGGCGGTGAGCCGGTGGCCGACGTGCTGGTGACGCCGGGCGACTTGCGCGGCACGGAAATCGGCGGCGACATGATTCCCCGCATCCTGGACGAAGTGCCGATTCTGGCTGTGGCCGCCTGCTTCGCCAGCGGCGAGACGGTCATACGCGACGCCGCCGAGCTGCGTGTCAAGGAGTCCGACCGCATCGCCACCACTGTCGCGGAGCTGTCCCGCCTGGGCGCGGACATCGAGGCCCGCGAGGACGGCATGGTCATCAGGGGAACCGGGCAGCTGACCGGCGCGGCCTGCCAGTCCCACGGCGACCACCGGCTGGCTATGGCCATGGCCGTCTGCGGCCTGCTGGCCAACGGCGAAACTGAAGTCCACGGCGCAGCCGACGCCTCGGTATCCTACCCAAGTTTTTGGGAAGACCTGGACACGCTGGCAAATAATTCGGGGAGCCGCTCCCCAACGCTTTCTCCCACGAAGGGAGAGGGTTAGGGCGGAGGGATCCCATTGCCTTCTCTCATACCCGAAGCCTGCCCTTCGCCGCCGTTGCTGGTGGTGCTGTCCGGGCCGTCGGGCGTGGGCAAGGACGCCGTGCTTTCAGAGTTGCGAAAGCTGGATCGCCCGTGGCATTTCGCGGTGACCGCTACCACGCGCCCCATGCGCCCCGGCGAGCGCGATGGCGTGGACTACATCTTCCTTGACGAAGAGACCTTCGCCCGGATGCTGGAGCGCGACGAGTTCCTGGAATGCGCCGAGGTATACGGCCGGTGGTACGGCGTACCCCGGAGCCAGGCCCGGGACGCCCTGCGCTCCGGCAAGGACGTGTTTCTGAAGATAGACGTACAGGGCGCGGCCACCATCCGCCGGATGGCCCCGGAAGCGCTGCTCATCTTCCTGATACCCCCGTCCCTGGAGGAGCTTCAGCAGCGTCTCCGGGGCCGCATGACCGAGTCTGCTCCCGAGTTGGAACGCCGCCTGCGCACGGCGGAAGAAGAACTGGCGCAAGTTCACGGCTTCGACTACCGCGTGGTCAACCCGGAGGGACGGCTGGAGCAGGCCGCCGCCGACATTGACGCCATAATCGCCGCAGAGAAGTGCCGCGTCTCACCCCGGCTGGTGCAACTGCTCTGACGCTGCGCTACCGGCCACTTGTTATAATGGCAGTTAGCCACATTCAACCGGCATCCGAGGGACTCGATGACCCAACAGAAGAATACCCTTGAGCTGCGGCCCCGCCTGCCCGATTGGCTTAAGGTGCAGATGCCAGGCAGCCCGGGCTACATACAGATCAAGGAACTGATGCGCAGCCAGGAATTGCACACCGTCTGCGAGGAGGCCCACTGCCCCAACATCGGCGAGTGCTGGGGGCGCGGCACGGCCACGTTCATGATTCTGGGCGATATTTGCACCCGCCGCTGCCACTACTGCGCCGTCACCACCGGGCGGCCCATCGGCATAGACTTGCAGGAACCTAAGCGGCTGGCCGAGACGGTGAAGGCGATGGGCCTGCGCTACTGCGTCATCACGTCGGTCAACCGCGACGACCTGCCCGACGGAGGCGCCTACATCTTCGCATCCTGCATCAACCGGATTCGGGAGCTGCTGCCGGAGTGCCGGGTTGAGGTGCTGATTCCTGACTTCGCCGGCAACTGGGACGCTCTGCGCCGCGTGATAGAGGCCAGCCCGGCGGTGCTGAACCACAACATCGAGTCTACCGTTCGCGTCTTTCCGCGGGTCCGGCCCAAGGGCAACTACAATCTCTCGCTGGAGCTTCTGGGCAAGGCCAAGGAACTCGACCCTGCCACCGTCACCAAGTCGGGCATCATCGTCGGCATGGGCGAGACCGCGGGCGAGGCGCTGGAGACCATGCGCGACCTGCGTAGCGTGGACTGCGACCTTTTGACCATCGGCCAATACCTGCGCCCTTCGGCAAAGCACATCGCCATAGACCGCTTCTACACCCCGGCGGAGTTCGACGAACTGCGGGTCGCCGGGCTGGAAATGGGCTTCAAGCACGTCGCATCCGGCCCGCTGGTGCGAAGCTCCTACCATGCCGACGAGCAGCACGACGCCGCTTTCGTTCCTTAGCATTCCGATTCCGGAAACGCGGGAACTTGCCTTACGCACTTGCTTCTTTATCCTCCCGCTTCTTTATCCTGCCGGGTTGCTTATGTTCGCCGACAACGTCACCCTGGCGCTGGTAAACGCCAGCGTCCTCACGATGGAGCGTACTCAGCCCACGGCTGAGGCGGTTGCCGTCTCCGGGGATCGCATCGCGTCAGTCGGCAGTAACGCCGCCATTCGACGCATGGCGTCAGGGCAATCGAAAGCCATCGACTGCCAGGGGCTTACTCTGTTGCCAGGGTTCAACGATGCTCATTGCCATCTGCCGGGGCTGGCGCGGCGTTTGCAGGACCTTGATTGCAGTCCACGGCGCGCGCCGTCAATCGCCGCGCTGCTGGCGCTTGTGCGGCGATGGGCGGATTCTCGACCGCCGGACAGTTGGGTGCGCGGCCACGGATACGACGACCGGCAACTGGCAGAGGGTCGCCATCCAAACCGCTGGGAACTGGATACTGCTGCGCCCAACCATCCCGTGTGGCTGGAGCATCGCAGCGGCCACGCCGTCGCCCTGAACAGCCGTGCGCTTGAATTGTCCGGCATATTCCTTGGCGCCCCAGACCCGCCGGGCGGCGTGATAGAGCGCCACGAGGGCACGGGCGAACCCACGGGAATTCTCTTCGAGATGCGCTCCTTCCTTCGGGAGCGGCTGGGAAACATACGCAGCCCGCAAGAGTTCGAGGAAGGGATTGGGGCTGTCGGTAAGCTGCTGGCGGAATACGGCATAACCTCGGTTCAGGACGCCGGGGCAGATAACGGCGTGGAGCGATGGCGCACCTTCCAACGCTTGCAAGCCGGCTCCGTAGTGTCCAGCCGAATCACCATGTTCGCCGGCGCGGAACGGCTGGACGAACTGGCAGCCGCCGGACTGTCCTTCGGTTCAGGTGATCACCGGCTGCGCGTGGGGCACACAAAAATAGTGATCACCCTGACCGCGGGCAAGCTCCATCCCCCTGCGCCGGAACTGTCCAGAGTGATCGCCGAGGCGCACCTGCGCGGCTACCCGGTGGCCCTGCACTGTATCGAAGAAGAGGCGATTTCGGTTGCCGCCGAGGTATTGGCTTCCATGCGGCGCCTTGATTGGCAGGGAAGCCCTCAACCTAACCCTCCCCCTGGGGGGGAGGGGATTTTTGTAGCCGACCGCATCGAGCATTGCGCCGAGGGTACGCCGGCTCTTGTCGCGGCCGTCAAGCGGTCGGGTGTTACAGTGGTCACGCAGCCCGGTTTCATCTACCACAATGGCGCAGCTTACCGTGAAAACGTAGCGGCGCGGCTGTTGCCCCACCTGTACCCGGCAGGGGCGCTGCGCCGCTCCGGGGTGGATACCGCCTTCGGGTCCGACGCGCCGGTCATTGACCCCAATCCCTGGCCTGCGATATACAGCGCCGTCACTCGCCGCGCCTCCGATGGCCGGCCCTTGTCCGGCGACGAACCTGAGCAGCAGGAAGTGAGCGTGGGAGAAGCCTTGCGAATGTACACCCTCGCCGCAGCAGAGGCGGAAGGAACGTCAAGGGATAAAGGCTCCATCGCGCCCGGCAAGTTGGCCGATATGGTGTTGGTGGATACCAATCCACTCACCGCAGAACCCGCAGACCTGCAAAAAGCGAAGACCGTGATGACCATTGCCGGCGGGGCCGTGGTATGGAGCAAAATGTAGGGGCGGGTTTGAAACCCGCCCCTACATTTGTGGACCCAGGTTTTGCGCTAGTCTGCGGCCATCTGGGTCAGGCGGCCGTATTCGGGGGTATTGGTGTCGGCCTGGCCCCAGGTCTCCTTGACGTGAGCCGCGTTGTTGCGAGCCTCGGCCTGCTGTCCCTGACCCGATTGAGCGCGGGCCAGCCAGTATAGCTCGCGAGGGGATTCGCGGCGCGACAGCCGCTCCCGCAGCATCCCGGTGGCCTTGTCGAACTGCTCGGCCCGCAGGTAGGCTTCCAGCAACGTGTCCTCGAACACCAGCCGCTGGGCGTGGCTGCCTCCGACGCGGGTGAGCTGCGGGTAGACCGGCTCCAACAGGCCCACCGCCTCGGCGTACTCGCCGCGACCAAAGGCGCCGATGCCCTTGACCAGCGGTAGCGTGGCCTCCTTGGCGGTGGCGTCCCCTCCGTCAGCCATCGCCTGCAAGCCGTCCACCAGCTTGCCGAAAGACTCATCGTCTTCGGCGGCGGTGAAGGCCAGGGCGGCGTGGGCGTCGCGGAAGGACGGCCCGGGGCGGGCGGCGGCGGGCGCGGCCAGCTCCACCAACTCGCTCCAAGGGGCTTGGGGAACGGTGTCGCCGTAGATCTTCATCCGCCAGATCAGCGAGGCGCTATCGGCCAGCGCCGCGTACTTGAGTTCCTGCACCGACGGGCGAATGTCGCTGTCGTACCAGCCCAAGGCCTGGTTGTAGCGGCCCAGCGCCAGCTCGAAGAGCGCCTGGTGCCAGGACAAATGAACCCGGTAGGTGGACCGGCGGTCATAGTCCTCCAGCCATCCGGCCAGGAATGCCGCGCCCTCGTCGTCCTGGCTCATCTCGTAGAACACGTGGGCCACTGAGTGAGCAGCCACGCCATTGGACGGGTTGAGGTCCAGCGAGCGCTCGGCCAGGTCCATGCCCTCGGCCATCTTGCCCACCTCGTGGTTGGCCCAAGCGTACTGGCCCATAAAGGCCCAGTCTTCTCCATAGTGGGGAGCAGCTTCGGTCATCAGCTTGTAGAACCGGGGCGGATAGTCCGGGGCGCCGATTCCGACGCAGCCCTGAGTATAGAGTCGCTGGGCCAGTCGCAACAGCATGGAGTCCAGCGGAAACTCCTTCAGGTGCTCATGCACGGCGGCGCTGGCCGCGTGATTCTGGCCGTTGACGAACTTGGAAACTATGTCAACGTAACCCCGCTCCCGGCTGCTCAGCCCCGAAGACAACTTGACGGCCTGTCCGGCGCTCGCCCGCGCCTCCGGCACGGCGATGCGGAGGAATTCCATGAACGCCCGCGAGGCATGGGCCAGGGCAAACCCTTCGTCCGCCTCGGCAGCGCGGGCAAACGCTTCCTCAGCTCCGAAGTTCTGCGACAGGGCCAGGTCCAGCCCTTCCGCATAATGGGCCAGGGCGGTCTGGGAATTGGTGGTAAGGGGGAGTCCGTAGCGATCTGTGTAATTGGCTTCAGTAGTCATATCGGCCTCCTGTGCTCAGATTTTGCCACGCTCCAAGCCGCGAATCAATGCCCCGACATAGCCAGCTACTCCAGACAGCGCGGACGCGGCTGAATCGGAGTCTGCTATACTGGCGATGATTTCTCGTTGGGGGTATTTGCCGATGGCTACTGAGAGACAGGTCAACAGGATTACGATGCGGCAAATCAGCGGCTCCGCCCGCTCCAAAAAGGTTCGTGTGGATTTGGGCGACGAGTCCGAGTTCACCGACCTTCCCAAACTGGTGAAGGTTGGCGCCGCCAACTACTTCCTGGTAAAGGGCGGCGAGGGCTATCGGATGCTGTCCACTCTGTGCCCTCACCAGGGCGGCGAGGTGGAGGACGTGGGCGATAAGGTGTTCGTCTGCGACACCCACGGCTACGAGTACGAGAAGGGCAATGGCCGCTGCGTCAACAACCCCGAGCTAGCGATGAAGGTGTTCCTGGTAACTCAGCAGGAGGGTCGGCTGGTGGCGCTAGTCCCGGACGAGTAGGGCGTGGAGGAAACTTCATACTATAATCAAGTCGCGAGAAATAAACATCCGGAAGTCACAGATGTAACAGTTCAGAGTTGAGGGGAAAGGAGCAACTGACGGCAAGCCTGGAGGTGGTTAAGCCCTGGGCGCGTCAGGCGCCGAAGAGGGAAGCCAGCGCCATCTTGCTCTCGGTGCCCTGCTCCGAGCGGGATCCGCCGCTGATCTTGCGGCTGATTGCCAGGGGCCGCAGGCTCCTTTCGGCCGCGTTGTTATCCGACGGAGTCTCCGGCTCCGCCACGAAGACAAACAACTCCTCGATAAAGCCTTTGATGCGTCGGCAGAGTTTGTTTTGTACCGCCGCCGGGGTCTTCCGGGAAGGGTTGGCAGCAGGCCAGCAGCGCCCGCTCGAACTTCCCCTGGGCCACTCGGCGCTGCTGCGCCCCGGGGTGGGTGAAGTCCTTCGCCAGGCTCCACATTCGCCAGGCTCCACAGTTGATGGACCTCCCCGGCCCACCGGGCCAGCTTCTGGTCCTTGGGATAGAGGGCCAACAGGTTGTGAATGTCCCGCAACAGGTGAACCCAGTAGCGCTGCCTGGGGCCATCGTAGTGGTGGCAGGCGGCGTAGAAGTCGCTGACCAACACCCCGGCGCAGGAAGTAACGCTGGGTGGGGGCGCTGAAAGTCCAGACGTAACCATTGGCTCCGTCCTGGCGCCAACCGGTCTCGTCGGCGTGGACCACCGGGCTGGCGCGGATACGGTTTCGTATTTCCGTCGCCGCCGGTTGGCCCCTGCGGGCCACCTGGTGAACGGCTCCGGCGACCGCGCCCAGGCTTAGCCTCAACTGATGAATGGTGCGCAGATACCACTGGATGGTGCGGAAGGGCAGGCGGCCCTCTTCCCGCAGGGCGGCGATCAAGCTGAGCAGATTGACGCCCAACCGCTGCTTGCCCCAGGGCCACGCCCGCCAGGTCCGCCGGGGGCGCCCGGCGTTGCTCACATATCGGGCAGACCCGGGCGATATGGATATGCCCGGCGACTTGCGCCGGAGCCACCGGCAGGTCAATGACTTCCCGGGTCCGCTGCACCCAACCGCCAGCCAATCCCGCGCCACACTCCGGACAGGACTCCAGGACGTGCTCCACCCGGTGGGCGGGCGTCATGCGCTGGCGGGCAAAGCCGTAAGGCCGGGGCTTCCCGGGCCCTTTCTCCGGGCCCTTTCTCCGGGCCCTTTCTCCGGGCCCTTTCTCCGGGCCCTTTCTCCGGGCCCTTTCTCCGGGCCCTTTCTCCGGGCCCTTTCTCCGGGCCCTTTCTTCCGGGAGGGCCGCTGGCCCGATTTAGGCTTGATGCCGGGCATTTCCCGCGGACCGCCAGGGTTGGCCTTTCCTTCCAGGGTCTCAATCCGCCGCCGCAACTGGGCGATGGTGTTCTGTTGTTGGGAAATGACCGGCAACAAGACTTCCCGAGGGGCGGCGTTCAGGTCAAGGCTCGTTTCCATGCTATAGGTTTACCATAACCGCAGACTTGTCGGCCTTTGCTCTTTCGGCAACTTTCCGCCAATTCACCTCATCAACTCTTAACTGTTACAAAAGCTCTTGCGTTACTTACATCTATGTGTTAAAAGTACATATATGGAAGACATAGGCGTTCCCGGCGGCCAGAGGTTGCCCAAGAATTTCATCACCCCATGGGTGCTTTTGGTGCTGAAGCAGTGGAGACTGCATGGCTACATGATTCTGCAACAGCTAAACCGCATGGGTTTTTCCGGTATCGACCACGCTACCCTCTACCGGGAACTGCGGCGGCTGGAAAGCCAGGGGTTCGTCGCCTCCGAATGGGAGGCCGGCGAGAGCGGCCCGGCCCGGCGCGTTTACCGCATCACCGATGCAGGCGAGGAAATGCTGCTGGGGTGGACCGAAGTGGTGTCGGGATACCAGCGCATGATCACCGGCTTTTTCGACCTCTATGCCCAGGTGTTCGGGTTTGCGCCGCCCTCTGAGACGACTGAACGCCCCCACCCTAACCCTTCCACGGAGGGCGAAGGGACATTGGTCGAACTGGAAGACGAGGGGATGCCCAAACCCTGACCTTCTCCTTGCGAGAGGAAATTTTTCGCTAATCCTAACCCCTGCAATGCAACGGACAGGCAACTATATCAGCGAAGGAGAATCCACAGATGGCAGGTACGGCTAAAAAGAGCGCCGAGGAACTGATTCAGGCGTACAATCAGGCAGTTTCCAGCAGTTTCGCCGCGGCGGATGACGGCATCGCTCAGACCACGGCGACGATCAAGAAATTCACCGAGGCTCTCCAGACCGAACGGGACGAGTACGGCAAGGCGGTGGAGAAGTCGGTCAGCCACGCCCGCACTCGCAGCGAGAACCTGGTCGGCGCCATGCAAAACATGGTTGCCATGCCTGTTGCCGGCGCGCCGTCTTTCACACCCGAGGCCAAGGAATCGGTCAGCAAGCTCATCGAGGGCGAGATGGCTTTCTTCCAGGCTTTCACCAAGAGCTGGATTGACTACCTGGCCGGGATCGAGGCACACCGGAGCGCGGCGGCCCAAGCGATGCTGGAAAGCAACGTCAAGATGGTAGAGTCGGGCCAGGAAGTGATGAAGAGCGCCGTCAGGTACGGCGAAGCCTGCATGGAATGGACGCTGGAAACCGCAAATGGTATGAAGAGTTAGGAGTTGTTCGTGGTCAACTCTGCTGAGTTCGCGTCCAAGTTCCAGGAAGAATCGCAAAAGAACATGGAGCGGGTGCAGGCGATAGTTGATTCCTTCGTGGTCAACCCGTCCGACCCGCCGATGGCCCTCACTCCCCGCGAGGTCGTCTGGAAGCGGGGCAAGACTCGCCTCTACCGCTATCATTCCACCGAGCGGGAAGTCGCCTATCCCACGCCATACATAATTGTTCCCTGGCTGGGCATCAGCCGCCCCTACGTTCTGGACCTGATGCCTGGCGCCAGCATGATCGAGTTCCTGGTGAACCATGGCCATGACGTTTACCTGCTGGACTGGGGCGAGATCGCCGAGGAAGATAAAGAACTGGGGTTCGAGGAAGGCGTGTTCAAGCTCCTCCCCCGCGCCATTGACCGGGCCATGGAAGCCTCCGGCGCGAAAGAAGTCACCCTGAATGGCCTCTGCCTCGGCGGGACTCTCAGCGCCACCTACCTGGGGCTGACCCCCGACGCCCCCGTGCGAAACTTCGTTGCCGTCGTCGCCCCCATCAACTTCGACGAGGGCGGCCTGTTCCGTGCCTGGCTGAACGACCCGCACTTCCCCGCAGACCTCATCGTGGAGCGGTACAACGGCCTGCCCGCGAACCTGATGAGCACCGGCTTCAAGATGCTGCGCCCCACGCTGGAAGCCCAGGCTCTCTCCGGCCTGTGGGCCAACGTCAACCGCCCCGGCTACGTGGACGGCTACAAGGCGATGAGCCGCTGGGCCAACGACTTTATCGGAATGCCGGGCCGATTCTTCTCCCAGCTCTCCAAGGATCTGTACGCCAATAACCGGCTGTTCAAGGGCGAGTTCGCCCTCAACGGCCGCAGGGTTGACCTGGGACGAATCACCCAGCCGCTTTTGGTGGCGGCGGCCAACCAGGACTTCATCGTGCCCGCCCCCGCAGCCCGTAGCCTGATGGATGTGGTGTCCAGCCAAGACAAGGAATACGTCGAACTGCCCGGCGGCCACATTTCCGTATTCTCCGGGCGGCAGGCCCACCAGACCCTCTGGCCCAAGATAGACGAATGGGTTTCGGCCCGCGCTTCCTAAAGCCACCCCTCATCGACGGATAGGGTCAGACCACGAAAAATTCCCGCCCTCTGGGATAGGGCTGACTCCTGAACTCTCCTCTCCCTCTGAGAGAGGGTCAGGGTGAGGGCAACAACAGTCAAGGAGCAGGAATGACCACGCAAGACAGCGCCGCCAATCCCTTCGAGTATTGGCGCGAGATGTTCCAGAAATCCACCGAGGCTTGGGCGCAGGCCGCCACGGGCGCGCCGGGCAGTGGAGCCTGGCCCCCGTTCTTCGGCGCGGCCCCTGGCGGAACGGCTCCAGGGTTTAGTTTTCCTGGCTTCGGCCAGATGCCGGGATTCAGCGCCATGCCCGGTTTCAACCCCTTTGGGCAATTCGCCCCGCCGTCTTTTTCCGGCGACCTGCAACAGGTCTGGCAACAGTTCTTTAATTCCTGGACCGAGCAGGCGCAGCAGGCAATGGCTTCGGGCAGTCCGGCACCGGAGGCCCTCCTGAACGCCCAGAAGCAGTGGACGGAGCAACTGGAAGCCATGGCCAAGATGTTCGCCGAGGCCATGGGCACCGGGGCCTTCGCCAGTATGCTGGGCAAGTACATGGAGCAGTTGCTCATCTGGCAACAGAGAATGGCAAAGCAGGCTGAGCCGCAGCAGGATACTATGCTTAAGGCCCTCAATATGCCGTCTCGCGGCCAGATTGACCGGATGTTCGAGCGCGTCATTGGGCTGGAAGAGCGGCTCGAGGACCTTGATGACGAGAACCGGAAGCTCCGCGCCCAAGTGGAAGCGGCCTTGCGGCCATCCGCGCCCCGCCCCCGTCCCTCGGAGACTGCACCCGAGCCTCAATAGACCTGCGACGGAACAGTATCTATAACGATTTGGAATCGTAACAGCCGCCACTCAATGCCCCCGGAACGGGCAGAGGGGCGGCTGTTTGGCTCAACTACCCGCAGGATTGCGAGCTATGACAGGCTATTGACCCGATTCCAACTGGCGCAAACGCTCGCGCAGCCGCCGGTTCTCATCCTCAACCGTCTGTAGCGCCGCCTCAGCCTCCTGGCGTGCTGCCGTTTCCTCCTCCCACGTTGATGCTCTGCCTGAAGGTGAGGCGGGCGTCGTTGAGCAACTTGAGCGGAGGGCGGTGGAATATGAGGGTGGGCTCGTCGCGGGGATTGGACAAGACTGCCTACTTTGGTCGGACTGACCTCGGAATTTTCCTGAGCCACCTGTGCTTTCTCTAGTTAGCCTCCACACGTACACCACCGTCCGGGAGATCATAAATCCGAAATCGCCAATGTTTTTCGGTGCTGAGCAGCGGATACACCATGACATACGACTCCTCGCGGAACCCGTCCTGCATTACAAATTTACCGTCGCTGGTTACAGGTGTGAACTGTCGCCACAACTGCCAACCGGCTCCCGGGTCCTTCAGGAACAGGAACGAAGGGACATTGGCATCGCTTTCATCCTGTTCCGGGATCATACCGAGAGTAAGTGGTCTGCAAACGTCAGAGCGGGTGTTCCCGTCCTCTACCATCATGCCGACCCTATGCAGCGATTGGTCAACCCTGCTGCGGTCAATTGCATTCCACCGGGCGCCGACAGTCCCGTCGCTCAATGGTTGCAACAGCATCTTTAGGGTCTCTTGCCCAACCTTCGGGTAAATGCCGTCCTTGAATTCCACCTCTCGAAAATATACGCCTATGTAGTCTCCGAAATTTCCCGTAGTACCAGTGACCGCGTGGTATAGCTCCACACAAACCATAAACGTTAGGCTAGGGTGGTTTCTTGTTCCAAATATGTCTCTGGAGATTACAAATCCCGCAGCGGCCTCGATTCCCTTCCGGGCGCATTCCTCTAAATCAAGGCCCATGGGATCATCCGACCATCTGATTATTGTTGCCTCCGGACCTTGCCTAATCCCCGAGGTCTCTCGTGTGCCAAAGAGTTTCTTCAAAAAGCTCATCCGTACCTCCTCTGGGTATCGTTTGGTTATAGGGTATGAGACATGGGACTGAAAATGCCATACGGCTTGGACTTGAAAACACGCAGGCTTGCTCAGTGTGTCAGATGTTCCTAGGGAGTGTCGTCAATTTAAGAATATCGGTCTCCAAGCGTCTGTTTCCGTCATAGCGCGTGTTTCCGTCATTCCCGCGAAAGCGGGAACCCAGAATCCGGTATCTGGCAAATACGCATTTGCTGCCAATAGCCTTTGGATTCCCGCGAAAGCGGGAATGACGGTGAATATGACGACACTCCCTAACGGCTTAGGTTGTGGAGCGGTATGCATAAATTGCGAACAGCCTCTGGTTGCCCGAAACGCCGGAGCCATCAGAGAACACCATTTGGTTTCGTTTGCTTATAGGGTTTTTCCGAAGACTGTCAGAGTTCCAGGAAGGGGCTTGTACCCACCTCTACAGGCAAACGGAACCTAATCATCATGCCAATGCTGCCCAATGCCGCAGTTCCCCAACCGACTGCGGTAACCCGTAGCAACGCCTCAACCAGTAGTTCCATGCCGCCCTCCACCAATGGGAAAGCAGCATCCTAGCAGGAGCCATACCCTATAAGCAAACGATACCCTCCTCTGAATTGGGAATGCAAACACTAACAATCGCGAAGCGCCAAATATAGAGAGTGGGGTAGGATAGAGGGAGATTCTAATTTGCCCGTGAAACACTGTCCAGCCGCAGACTAGTAGTCCAACTGCTTTGAAATAATGGCACGGAAAGTATGCATCTTGGCGAAGAGCAGCATTGGCCAAGACCGCCAACCAATCGCGCCGATATTGGCTACTCGTCATTTCAAAGATTTCGGACTACTAGTTGCGAACGCAAACAGGCTGCCATTCATGAACTGGGCCACGCGCACGGGCTAGGTCATTCCTACGTGCCGAATTTAATGGTCAATGGCAGATACAATTTCTGCACATTGGCATCTCACGACATTTCCGACTACGAAGAACTTTGGGGGGAACAATGATTGCTAACCAGCGAACCAATCTCAGGGTGCTACTGCTAGTAGTTGCCGTAGGGCTGGCGATAGCAGTTGGCCTTTTGGTGTGGCGTGCCGTCCCAGGTTTCCAAAACACAGCAGATAATGTTGTCATTGGCCACGCGACTTATGTGATTGACCATACTGATGACAAAGAACTCGTGGGCTTTGCCAGCGATGTCCTCTTCGGGCGGGTTACTGAAAGCCTAGGGCAAGTCTTTCCGGAGGGTAGCAGTAACCCTAGAAGCCTGTTCAATGTCGAGGTGATGGAGGTACTGAAAGGCTCTTTGTCTGACACAGTTAAAGTTGGTCAAGCTGGTGGCGTATTTAAAGATGGCACTCCGTATAGGATGATGGACGACCCAGATTTGCTAGAGCCGGGTAAGGTTTATCTTCTTGTGATGAAAGGCCCAGCCCCGAAAAGAAACGGCGGGGGATATTTGATACTCTCCGCCGGTTATGGGAAGTACGAGATACTGGAAGGAACCGGGGGCACCCCCGGCCCTACCGGGAATACTGGCTCCGGCGAAACCTCCGAGGGTGAGGACAACACCGGCTCCGGCCCGGGAGACACTTCCGGGGAGCCAGGTCCCACCGGGAACACCGACGGCCCAGAAATCCTGGATACTCCGCAGGCCAACGACCTACGCGCCAGGTTTGCCGACGCCATCGAAAACGAGATTCCCTTCGATTTCGGCGAATGACCGGAGAAGCTCCACGCGGCGCGGCAACCCCATGCCGCTGCCCCGGTTCGTGTAGAATAGGGTTCGTGTAGAATAGGGTGGGTTAAATCCCCGCCCTATTCGTTGGCGCGGCCCGCCGGGGCCGGTTAAGGAGAAGCGAAATGGCCGCATCCGTAATCAGGCCGAAGGGCGCCAGTCGTATCCGGGCGTCGGAGCGGCGCGAACTTGAGCAGGAGCTCCGGCAACGGGTATCGGGCGAAGTGCGCTTCGACCCCTTTTCCCGCGTGTTGTACAGCACCGACGCCAGCATCTACCAGATGGAGCCGGTGGGCGTGGTCATCCCCCGCAGCGCCGCCGACGTGCAGGCGACCATCGAGGTGGCCCGGGAAAACGGCGTGCCGGTGCTGCCCCGCGCCGGAGGCACCAGCCTGGCCGGCCAGACGGTCAACCACGCCATCGTCGTGGATTTCAGCAAGTACCTGAACCAGGTGATCGAGGTCAACCGGGAGGAGAGCTGGGCGCGGGTGCAGCCGGGCATCGTGCTGGACCAGCTCAACCGCGAGCTGCTGCCCTACGGCCTGATGTACGCCCCCGACCCGACCACCTCCAACCGAGCGTGCGTGGGCGGCGGCATCGGCAACAACACCTGCGGCGCCCACTCGGTCATCTACGGCAAGTCCCTGGACCACATCAAGGAGCTGGACGTCATCCTGTCTGACGCCAGCACGACCCACTTCCGTCCGCTGGACAGCGCCGAACTGGAGGCAAAGCTCAGCGGGGCGGGACTGGAGTCGGAGATATACCGGGGCGTCCGCCGGCTGGCGCAGGACAACGACGCGGCCATCCGCGCCCGCTACCCCAACATCATGCGGCGGGTCAGCGGCTACAACCTGGACGAGTTCCTGACCGAATCAATCGGCCCCTACGCCGGGTCGGCCCACAGCCACGGCTTCAACCTGACGCGCATGGTGGTCGGCTCCGAAGGGACGCTGTGCGTCGCCACCGAAGCCAAGGTGAACCTGGTGCCGCGCCCCACCATGACCGCGCTGTCGGTGGCCCATTTCCACGACATCTTCCAGGCCAGCGAGGCGGTGAAGGAGATACTGAACCACGGCCCCTCGTCCATCGAAATCATGGACAAAAACGTGCTGGACCGCTCCCGGCAGTCGCTGGGGCTGGGCAACGCCATGTCCATCATCGAGGGCGACCCCGGAGCGATTCTCGCCATCGAGTTCTACGGCGAGTCGGAAGACGAGCTGACATCCAAGATGGAGGGACTGAAGCAGGACCTGGAACGGCGTCGGCTGGGCTACGCCTGCGTCAATCTGATGGACCGGGCATCACAGGCAAACATCTGGAACGTCCGCAAGAACGGCTTGGGCCTGCTGATGAGTATGCACGGCGACGCCAAGCCCCTGCCCTTCGTGGAGGACACCGCCGTTGACCCGGAGAACATGGGGGAGTTCGTGCGGAGGTTCGACGAGATTGTCCGCAACCACGGCACCGAGGCCGCCTACTACGGTCACGCCAGCGTCGGCTGCCTGCACATCCGCCCGGTGGTCAGCCTGAAGAATCAGGAGGGCGTCAACCGGATGTACGCCATCGCCGACGAGATCAGCGATCTGACTCTCGAGTTCGGCGGCTCCCTCAGCGGCGAGCACGGCGACGGCATCGTGCGTGGCGTGTGGACGGAGAAGATGTTCGGCACGGAAATCTACGAACTTTTCCGTGAATTGAAGTCCACCTGGGATCCTGACGGCATAATGAACCCGGGCAAGATAATCGACTGCCCGCCGATGACCGAGAACCTGCGCTACGGCCCCGGCTACGGCGCCCAGTCGCTGCCCAGCAGCCTCGACTTCTCGGCCGATGCCAACTTTGCCGGCGCCGTGGAGATGTGCAACGGCATGGGCGCCTGCCGCAAGCTGGAGGGCACCATGTGCCCGTCGTTCATGGCCACGCGGGAGGAGGAGCACTCCACCCGCGGGCGGGCCAACCTGCTGCGGGCGTCCATGTCGGGCAAGCTGCCCGAGGGCGCCATCACCAGCCAGCGGCTGTACGACGCCCTTGACCTGTGCCTGGAGTGCAAGGGCTGCCGCGCCGAATGCGAGTCGGGCGTGGACATGGCGAAGCTGAAGTACGAGTTCTTGGACAACTACTACAAGGCCAACGGGCTGCCCCTGCGCAACAAGATATTCGGCAACATCGCCAAGCTCAGCGAGTGGGGCAGCAGGTTCGCCCCCTTCTCCAACTGGGCCGCGTCCAACCCCATCGGCAAGCTGCTGTCGAGCTCGCTGCTGGGCATCCATCCCAACCGCCGACCGCCCAAGTTCGCCCGCCAGACCTTCCCACAGTGGTTCCGCTCGCGGGCCGACCGTCGCGCGGCTACTGCCGGGACGGTGGTGCTGCTCAACGACACTTACATGAACTATAACTACCCGGAGATTGGCAAGGCGGCGGTGGCCCTGCTGGAAGCCGCCGGGTACAAGGTGGAGCTGGCCGATGCGCCCTGCTGCGGACGGCCAATGATCTCGAAGGGCATGATGGACGCGGCGGTAGCAAACGCGCGGCACAACGTTGGCCTGCTGCACGCCTACGCGGGTAACGGTGTGCCTATCATCGGCTGCGAGCCAAGCTGCCTGCTCACCCTGCGCGACGAATACCCGCAGCTCGTTCCCGGCGAGCAGTCCCGCACCGTGGCCAGCCAGGCGTTCCTGATAGACGAGTTCCTGGCAAAGCTGAAGGCCGAGGACAAGCTCAACATTGAGTTCAAGGACACGGCCAAGCAGGTGTTGTTCCATGCCCACTGCCACCAGCGCTCGTTGGCCGGGACGGCGTCATCGCTGAACGCGCTGCGCCTGGCCCCCGGCTACCGGGTGGAGCTGACCAACGCCGGCTGTTGCGGCATGGCTGGCTCTTTCGGCTACGAGAAGGAGCACTACGACATCTCGATGACCATCGGCGAACAGGCCCTCTTCCCGGCGGTCAACGCCAAGGGCCCCGACTGGGAGGTGGCGGTGATGGGGGTCTCCTGCCGCCAGCAGATAGAGCACGGCACCGGCCGCAGGGCCCGCCACCTGGCGGAGGTGCTGGCCGACGCGCTTGGGTGAATCTGAGTCCCCACAGCCTGGCCGGGTAGGTTTCGGTAGAGGTCGTGGGCTGTCTCCTGTATGAGGTAACCTGATGGGAGTGGCGTTGTTTTGCGGGTCAGCGCATCTTTGCGGCGCGGGGATGGGTGGCCGCCGCCGCTTCCTCGGGCGTCATACCGGCGAACCGTTGCGGGCGGTAGGTCCCCAGCGCCGCGTCCGCTGGGATCCCGTCGCAGATTTCCTGGGCGGCAAGCTGGCTCAAAGCCGGAGCAAGCGTAATCCCACTGTGGGTTAGGGCCACGTACAGATTGGGAGTCTCGGACGCAAATCCCATCACTGGATAGCCGTCCAGGGGCATGGGACGCCAGGCCCACCGGCACCGGAACGGCCCGCGCACCTGTGAGTCCGGGCAGATGCGGCAGGCTTGGTACAGCAGGTCGGCGGCGTGGGCTTGGTACAGCAGGTCGTCGGCGTGGGCTTGGCTGTCGTCTTCTGCCAGGCTCTCCTGGTCGCCCTTCCCAATCATCAGGCGGCCGTCGGCGCACTGCGGCAGATGAATCTCCCGGCGGCCACCGGCCGGGGCCGGCGCGTCCAGCGCGTCCAGCGACGGTTCGAGAGACTTCAGTTCACCTTCGCTGATCAGGCGGGACGGGTAGCCCCAGGACTGGAGCCGCCGGACCTGGGCCACCAACCCTTCGGCAGCCACCGGGTCGGATTCCCAGGAAACCTTGCCGCCCCAGCGGAGGCCGACGCTGCCGGGATCTCCGTGATCGCCGATGCCGACGGCGGAACGGGGCCACATCTCCAGGTAACGGCGGTTCAGGTTGTGATTGCCGGTGGGTTCTCCTGCCCCGCCGAACGCAATCCAGCCCGAACGGCAGGAGATAACCGGCCGCTATTTGAGAGCGGGTGGACGTGCAGGTCAGGACGGTGCAGTACGTAACGCCCTGGGTAGGGTAACCTTCATCTATCACGAAAACCTGCCCGAAGGAGAGGGCAGGCGGTTTGGGCTGCCTGGAAGCCACCAACCAGGTAAGTTCTCGTGCTGGTTAGCCTGTAAGACGGTTTCTGACATCCATTTGGAAAGCTCCCGGATCGTCCAGCTTAATGCCTATTATCTCGACTTCCTTCTTTCTTGCGAAAAGGCTTTCGAGTAATTCGGCCTCCTTGAGGACAATGAAAAGGTCAGGGTCTCCCACCAGCGAGACATTCACATATCCAGGCGCCTTTAAGTCAGCCAGCACAGGTTTGCGCATCTCCGCTACCTTGGATGGAGGCGTCTGGCCGCGCCAGATTAACCCTGTTCGCAGGTAGATGTATTTGTCGTCTACAATCACCGGATGCAAACGCGCGGCGTGGAAATGGCCCACCATCCACAAGAGTGTGTACGCGTTGATGGCTGTGAAAATCCAAGCGCCGGTCAGAGTCCAGATGCCTATTACCAGATGCAGAAGGCCAGCTTCGACTACCACCAGGGCAACTAGCGGCCATAGCAAGAGGGCGAAGCTGCTCTTCTGATGGTATGACTATACTGAGGCATCCTGGTGGGATGTCCTGAATATTGTGAACCACCCCGCGAATACGAAATAGAACATCGACACCTCGGTTGCCAAAAGGGTGGTCGCAAAATCGCTTCCAAGTGACTTTGTGACTTTCGCAAGCCGGTTCGTAGAGCGTCGATAAAATAGAGTCCCTCCCGTCTGGCAATTCGGACGTCTTTAACAATGTGACGGAGCTTGAATAAAACGAAGATAGCCAGGGAGAGTTCGATTTCTGGGATGAGGAATACGCTGAATCCCAGGAGCGACTGCTGAGAAGGTGACAGGATGAATCTGATCACAAGCAGCGTTAGAACAAACACGGGCGCTATGCTGAAAAGCGGCAGGAACCTCTTGCGCACCAGAAGGAGATAATACAGAGGCGATATTCCTGCTAATAGGTCCGCCGCAATTGCGATTGCCATTACACCCGGCTGCCGACTGCCCTCTACAAATGTGGCAATCCACCCCTCTGCCGCCAGCAGCAGGAGGGAGAGCGTGGCGAAGGTTGCGAGGGCGGTTCTACGAGTGAGAGCCATGTCAGGTTCATCCTCAGTATCCTCTGCTCCCCCTCCACACCCCGAATTGCCTCAAGGGTAACCGTATCGGAGTTTGGGTTGTTCAAGATGCTCTGCCGGAGTGCGGCCATACGGTGAATTTGGTGGGCCGTGTGGGGATCGAACCCACGACACCCGGATTAAAAGTCCGGTGCTCTGCCAGCTGAGCTAACGGCCCGTCGCAACGGGGGCGGTAGTTGCCCCTCGTAACTATTGTAGCACCGCCACCGTTCCTGCGCCGCTGCACCCTGACAGCGGTCTGTTATCCGGGCACGTCGGGGCCGTCTCCTCCTCCCGCGGCCATGTCGGCGCTGGGCGTATCCGCCGGCGGGGGATGGTGGACGAAGGCCGGCGCGGGAACGCTGGGCAATCCGTCGGGGCGGGGCCGGGCTCCGTTGGACAACTGGATCGACCGCACCGGGTAGTTGATGACAATGCCATCCCCGGCGAACCGGCGGTGCAGTTCGTTTATCAGCGCCGAGCGCAACTCGAAGCTGGCCAGCCGATTCTTGGCCTGTACAAACAGCCAGAAATCCACGTTGGAATCGCCGAAATTGTCGAAGCCGAAATAGGCGCCGTACTCCTTCACCCCGTGGGGGCTGGTTTCCAGCACCCGGTTCATCACGTCCATCGACACCGCCTCCACGCGGGTCAGGTCGCTGTCGTAGCTGACGCCGCAGGTCAGGTAGACGTTGATCGGCGGGTCCGGCTTGTAGTAGTTGGTGATGATGGTCTCGGCGAAGCGGGCGTTGGGCACCACCACCAGCGTGTTGCTCCAGGTGCGCAGGCGGGTGCTGCGCCAGCCCACCTCCAGCACATAGCCAGCGATGCCACCCTCCATCTCAATGTAGTCGCCCGGCGACACCACGCCCTCGGTCATCACGTAGGTTCCCGCAAAAAGGTTGGACAGCGTGGGCTGTATCGCCAGCGCCACCGCCACGCCGCCCAGTCCAAGACCGGCGATGAGCGGGCTGATGGGTATACCCAGCACGCTCAGCACCAGCAGCACACCCATGCCGTAGATCAGCACCACCGCCACTCGCCGGACCATGGGCAGCAGCCGGGAGTCAGCTCCCCGGCTTATCTTACGCTGCTGCTGCTCAATCACCCAGTCGAGGGTGCGGGAAGTCAGCCGTCCGAAAAAGGCCACCATCGTCAACGTTCCGGCGGCCTGGGACAGCACGTCCACCACTTCCCTCTGCCTCGGAGTGAAGTCGAAGACCAGGGTCACACTCAGGTAAATGCCCAGCACCACAATGCCGATGTTGACCGGCCAGCGAGAGGAGCGGATGAGGATGCCGTCCAGCTCGTTGGGAGTGCGGTTGGCCAGACGCATGGCAAGGGGATACACCAGCAGGTGGACTACCGCGGCCGTCAGCATGGCCGCGATTACTCCCCCGATGGCGACCACGGGGTCCACCCAGGGCTGATTGCCCAGACCGAATTGAGCCAGCACGAAACTCATGGATGGCTGCTCCATTTCAGTAGAACGCAGAAGTGAGGGGGGGCGACAGGGTCAAGAGACAATTATAGCGAATGAAGCAGTTGCGGCAGTATAGCGTCGGCGGGGCCGACGAGGGCCAGATCGCACGACGGCGTCAGCGACGTCGCCTCCGGGTTGACCTCAATGAGCGCCGCGCCCCTCTCCTTGGCGACCAGCGGCAGGCGCGCCGCCGGGTTCACCGTACCCGAGGTTCCGACCAGCAGCATACAGTCGCATCGTTCCGCTGCCTCGCGGCAGGCTTGCAGTGTATCCTGGGGTATCGGCTCGCCGAACATCACGGTATCCAGCTTGAGAACCCCTCCGCAATTACCGCACGCCGGGGGCCCCTGGGAGAGCACGGTCCCTTCGACGGGCCCAGGGTAGGCGGCGCGAGGGAGGCGCAGGCCGCACTGGATGCAGCGCAAGCGGTTGCGGTTGCCGTGAATCTCCAGTACGGCGCGGCTGCCGGCGACATTCTGGAGGTCGTCCACGTTCTGGGTGATGACGCAGCGCAGGATGCCCCGCCGCTCCAGCTCGGCCAGGGCGAGGTGCCCGGCGTTGGGCACGGCCCGGTCAACGGCGTACTTCATCCGGTAAACAGGATGCGACGGGTCTTCCTCGGCGGCCAGGCGCGCCCGCCACCACGCCGCCGGGTCGCTGGCGAACTCCTGGTAGGACAGCAGCGGCGGAGCGCCGTGCTGAGTCCACAATCCACCCGGCCCGCGATAGGTGGGAATGCCGCTGCCCGCCGACAACCCAGCCCCGGCCAGCGCCACCACGTAATGTGCTTGGGAGATGCGGGCGGCGGCTTGGCGGATGTCTTCGGCTGATGGCGTCATGGGGATGCTCGAAAGAAACCCTAGCCCAACAACTCTTTCTGCTTGAGTTCGTCATAGACTCTGAGAACGTAGTCTTCGTCGAATTTCGGCTTGAGCGCTTTGACTTTGGCAACCACTTCTAGCGACGATATGTCAGGGAAGAGATTTTTGACAAAGTGAATAGTAGCCGCAAGCTCCAATTCATGGGTTGGACGACTGCCAAACTCAGTGATTGCCCTTTCGACCGAATTCCTATGGGGCTCAATCAACTGCTCCCACTCTTCGGGGGGGTTGTCAATCTTGGTGATGTGAAAACCGTAACCTAGCTGGTCAGACTCAACCTTCACGTAGCCGGCGAGTCTGAGCCTGGCAATATCGGTTTCCAAAGCCTCGGAGTACGGCCCATAGTGGTGCATTCTGAAAGGGAATTTGGAAGAGACGCCATACGCCTCCTGCAAAAAATATCCCAACTTTTGCAGCTTGGTCTTCCCTACATCGCCAAGTTCCGAAATCACCTTGTGCAGAATTGCAAGCTGAAGCTCTTGCGTATTCATGCTTGGCCGTCCTCTGTCCAAGTTTAACTAGAACTGCTATGCCATTATTGACCGGCAGAAGTCCCGTACCGCTACTTCTTTAGCATCATCGCCTCGCACATCGGAATATAATCTGTATTTTCCAATTTCCTCCAACCCCTGAAGTGGTCGTGATTCCCTTCGGAATTCTCTCCAGTCCGGTGGATCAACAACCATTTTCACCATCATATCTTCCACTCTGAACTTATCGGGATGGTCAACTGCTTTGTCTAACCAAAAAAGATGGCTAGGAAATTTATTTTGAACTTCTCTTAATAATGTGCCTTCTACTTTCCTAACTACACCATGATCTGGGAAATCGACAGTTTCATAAACAGCTTTGGGATGTTGGCGATTGATAATTCTCCAAGCTAAGTTTTTATTTCCCGAATCGGAACGCAAGTTAGCTTCATTGAGTATACGATTGTCATCCCATCTCAAATATTCGCCAATTTTATCTACATCCGGATATTTACCTGTTGAGTTGTCGTCTTTTAGAAGTTCTTCAATAAAATCAGTTAGGATCAAATCATAAGCTCTCCTAACATCATGGAAATAGATTTGTGTGAACATATAGTAACGAGCCAGAACAAAAGCCTCCAGGGCATGTACCCCGCCCTTGTCAATTGCCAATTTCAGGCTTCCAGAGTCTGGGTCTACATCTAAAACCAAAGTGTTGAGAATACGATCTAAATCAATGGTACCGTATTGAACTCCGCAGTAGTGAGAATCCCTAAGAAGGTAGTCCATTTTGTCCACGTCCCACGGACTCGATATTAGTTCCTGTACAAAGCCTGCTGGTAAGGTTGACTTACTGACTATTAAATTAGCAACTTCACCCTTGGTTACACCTAGATTCTTTAATTCACCCTCGGAATCAATAATTTCCCCAACTTCAGATTTCTGAATTATTTCTGCCCCATGTCCTTCATGGTTTTTCCCCTCAGGGAAAAGTCTCGTCTCCCCCGTGTGAGAGAAAGGGGCGTGCCCGATGTCGTGGAGGAGTCCAGCCAGTCTCGCCAGATAGACGAGGCGCCGTTTTTCGTCTCCCACCCCTTGAGTGGACCACCGTAGAGTCTCCCTGACCAAATCAAGGTTATGATCCACCAAGTTTTCCACGACCCTACCAGCCAGATGCATTACGCCTATCGCATGGCCGAATCGAGTATGCTCTGCGCCATGATAAACATAATGTGTCAATCCCAGTTGGTGAATACGCCGTAGACGCTGAAACTCGATTGTGTCGATTATTCTACGTTCATGTGGGTAAACCTCAACAAATCCGTGTATGGGATCTCTGAATTCGAATGAATGTTCCACATCCCTTCTTTTGCCACAGGGTAGCACTTCAGGTCTTATGGGGCAATCAAGGAAACGTCATCAAATTGTTAAGCCTGCCCGTCAATACACCATGAAAATGACAATGACGGGAATATGCTCCCGTGGCTAGTGGTGGATTCGTGGAGTGGTAACAGGCTGCTCCAATGCCCTACCCCGCCAGCGACCCCATTGGGTCCCACGGCGGCAGCACCACCGGCTCCAGGTCGAGCGCCTGTTGCAGGTCTTCGGGCAGGTAGCTCATGGGGGCGGCTATCTCGAACATATACTCAGCGAACCAGGAGTCGTTCATCAGGAAGAAGCCCTTCTGTCCCAACTTGTCGTCCCAGCTGTTTTCCACCCGCCAGCGGCGCGGCTTGCCGTCGACCACATCGACGCCGGTGAACAGCATGGCGTGGGTCATGGCCGTCTGGTGGTACTCCAGCCGCTCCTCCTTGTTCATGGAGAACTCGGCGTTGTAGACGCTGGCGTAGTCGAACAGCTCGGCGTCCCACAGGCCCTTGTCCCGGTGCATCTGCTTGCCGGTGTCGCAGCCCATCCAGACGGGCGTCCCGTCCTGGAGCATCCGCATGGCGATGTCCTTCATCAGCTCGATGTCCACGTTCAGGTACTTGATGCGGGCGCCGTCCACCACGTTGCCGAGGTACTGGACGGTGTAGGTACGGCCCGGCGGGTTGGCCTCCCGGGGGTCGTGTACCAGGCAGACGTATTCCTCCATGGGCGTGGAGATGTACTTCTCGGCGAACTCAAGCGGGGTCATGGCGCCGTCGCGGCGGAACTCGCCGTCCCTGTCCTTCCACTGCCAGTCGAAGCTGGCGGGCGGGTTTCCCAGGTGGATGCTGAGAATCCGGTAGATGGAACGCAGGGCCTCCTCCTTGGCCTCGCGCATGGCGTCCAGGCCGCCCTCTTCGGCGTAGATGCGGCGGATGTTGCGCGCTCCCTGGCGCACCTGGTAGTTCAGGCCGGCGTTCATGCGCATGGAGTTGCCGGAGCTTTCCGTCTCGGGCATGACGGTCTTGGGGACGACGCCGTGCTTCCTGACCAGGCTGACGAACATATCCCACTGGCCGCCGTCGCCCAGGGGCTGTTGCAGCAGCCAGGCCACCACCCGGTCGTCTACGGGGCGGTCGGCGGTCTCGATGACTGCTTCCAGGACGTAGTTGGCCCGCTCCATCTTGTCCCAGAACATCACGTAGCTCTGGCTGAACTCGAACTCCTTGACATTGAGCAGGTTCCGCGTCTCGGCCCGGAACAGGTTCAGCCCGGCGAACATCCAGCAGCGCCCGGAGCGGGCCTGGTTGGTGACGCTCCAGTCGTCGAGGACGGTTGAGAAGCTGTGGACGGCCTCGGTTACGATGTTGCGGTTCAGGGCCACGTCGTTTACGTCGTGCTGCGTGACCACGTTCTGCATCAGCTGGTGGGCTGGCTGCGAGTCGAAGGCTTCCCTGAACCCGGCCAGCGTGTCGGAGTCCAGGGCGCCGGGGTTGGTCTGTGTGGTCATGACTCTTCCGTCCTTATGTCAGTGTGGGTCCACTCTTGTTCCCCTCTCCCTGAGGGGGGGAGGGTTGGGGTTGGGGGTGAAACGCTGTATGCTCAGTCCGCCGCCGAAGGGGTCGGGGCCAGGCTGCCGACGGTCTCCCGGATTTCCGCGACCGCCCGGTCAATTTCGTCTTCGGTGGTGAAGCGGCCCACGGTCAGGCGTAGGGTGCCCATGGCGTACTCCACCGGCACGTTCATCGCCGCGAGGACGTGCGACACCTCGACCCGGTCGCTGTGGCAGGCGGCTCCGGCGGATGCGGCCACCGTGGGCAGGCTGGCCAGCGCCCGGTCGGCCTCCACGCCCCGGAAGCTGATGCTGGACGTGTTGGGCAGCCGCTTCTCGGGGTGGCCGTTCACCCGGGCCCCCGCAGCGCAGCGCCAGTTAGACCCGGAGCCCGAGTCCAGCAGGCCCCGCTCCAGTCGGTCGCGCATCGCTGCCATGTGGGCGGCGTAGGCGGACAGGTTCTGCTCTATCAGCTCGCAGGCTCTGCCCAAACCCGCCATCTCGATGACGTTCTCGGTGCCGGCGCGGCGGTCCTGCTCGTGGTTGGCCCCGTGCATCAGCTTCTCCAGCCGGACGCCGGGGCGGATGTAGAGTGCGCCAATGCCCTTTGGCGCGTATAGCTTGTGGCCGGCAATGGAGAGCAAGTCAACGCCCAGGTCGTCCACCCGAACCGGGATCTTGCCGACGGACTGGGCGCAGTCGCTGTGCAGCAGCGCACCGTGGCGGTGGGCGATGTCGGCGATCTCCGCGATGGGCATTACAGTGCCGACCTCGTTGTTGGCGTGCATGATGGTGACGAGCAGCGTCTCGGGCGTGATGGCGGCCTCGACCTGCTGCGGGTCCACCATCCCGTACTCGTCCACCGGCAGGTACGTGACCCGGTAGCCCTGGCCCTCGAGGTGGCGGCAGACCTCCGTAACCGCCGGATGCTCCACCGCCGAGGTGATGATGTGGTCGCCCCTATCCCGGTAGGCCGCGGCGACACCCCTGATGGCGTGATTGTTGGCCTCGGTGCCGCCGCTGGTGAAGATGAGTTCGTCAACGTCGCAACCCAGCATCCCGGCCACCTGCCGACGGGCCGTATCAACGCCCTCCCTCGCGGCGAGGCCGAAGGAGTGGCCGCTGGAGGGGTTGCCGAACAGGCCGTTCAGTCCGCCCCGCACAAAGGGCAGCATCGCCTCGGCGACCTGCGGGTCAATCGGAGTGGTGGCGTTGTAGTCCAGGTAAATGTCGGCCATTTCCGGTTCCCCCATGATTTTTAACCCGGATTTTCAGCCCGGAAGTTTAAGCCCGGAAGCGCAGTGCGAAGTTCCGGTCCATTATAGCCCCTCGCGCGTTCCGCGTTCATGTCGCGGATGCTGACTTGCTGACAGCCGCGCGTTGACCGTAGTGAGGGGGCGGATATGCTTTGGGATAGGACATAAGTTCCACTATTCGGTCGGGTTGCCAGCCGGTTCGTCGGAGGCGTCCCTGAACCGCAGTTGACGGACGAACCGGAGATGTTCAACCGATGAATCGTCCTCACAAGGAATCTGCGCCGTCATATACTGCCAACTTCCGAAAGTATTGACAGGAACACTTGCTGCACCTGGGCGTGGGCGGATGCGCCGGCCTGCTGCTGCTCACCGGCGATCCCTGGGCCGGGGCGGTCGTCATGGCGACGGTTTGGGTCAGGCAGACCCTGGAATTCCAGAAACGCCGCGACACACCGGGAATTGACCTTTCATATCACTTAACGGGTCTTATCGCTGGAGTGGGCGATCGGGCGACCCCAAACATTTGGGGGTTGCCATAGTCTCCGTTCGATGTCTATGGCAATGACTGGAAATGACTGGAAATAGCCGGAAAATCAGAAAATCCGGCTCGGTAATTCGGCACAAGTCAGGAGAACTATCATCAGCCAAGGCAGGCCCTCCAGCGTTGACGCTGTATGAAGCTGGTGCTAGATTGGGGACGAATCAGCGAGCGCAACAAAGAAGGAAGGAGGGCGAAATGGACTTTGGACTCTTCAACACTTGGAACGCCCTGTATGAAGGCGACAAAGTGCCGTGGCACCCCGGTTATGAGGGCGGAAAGCTCCTTGAGGAGGACGCCTACCTCAAGAACTACGAGGAAATCGACGCCGTGGAGGAGATGGGCTGGGACTACATCTGGTTGGGCGGTGGCCACTTCTCCAAGCAGGCCAGCATGGACCCCCAGGTGCTGATGCTGGCCGCCGTCATCGCCGAGCGCACCGAGCGCATCAAGATTGGCTCGTCCATTCATCGCCCGGTGATGAAGCAGCCCGACGAAACGCTGTCGGCTGCGGCCCTGCCCCACGAGCGCTACGGCTTCGACAACCTGATGCTGGAAGACCCCATCCAGACCGCCGAGCAAGTGGCCATTGTTGACCAGGTCAGCCGGGGCCGCTTCATCTACGGCGCGGGCGGTCGCACCCGCGGCTCCGCCACCCGCCGGGAGCAGTTCTTCGAGTACCTGGAGGTCATGAAGCAACTCTGGACCGAGGACCAATTCTCCGGCTTCGAGGGCAAGTATTACAACTACCCGGCCTTCTACGAGTCCTACTTGGCCATCCCCAAGCCCTACCAGAAGCCCTACCCGCCCATGCTCTTGCCGGTGGACAGCCAGGAGAGCTTCGTGCCCATGGGCGAGCAGGGCTACCGCATCGCCATCGGCGCCGGCAGTTCGCCCCACAACCCCCGGGGCTCGGCGGTGTTGAAGGAGGACGTGCAGGCGTACCGCAAGGCGTGGATCGACGCGGGCCACCCCGGAGACCCCACCACCGTCGTCCGCATCCCGACGCTGTTGGCCGACACCAAGGAGGAGGCCGACCGCCAGACCGGGAACCTGATGAACCTGGCCCGCCGCTACTACTCCGGCCGGGTGGCCATCGGCAGCACCGACGCCGGCGCCGCCAGCCCCGAAGCGACCGAGGAGGTCAACCTGTTCGGCACGCCGGAAGAGGTCGTAGACAAGATCGAAATGCTGCGGGACGACTTCAGCACCGACGAGATAATGTTCGAGGTCAACTGGACGTCGTCCGTCCCCCGCGACGTGGTGATGACCACCATGCGCTGCCTCACCGAAAAGGTGATTCCCAAGTTCAAGTAGTTCGCCGTCAGTCCGGTATACGTAGCGTTTGGACGAAGCAAATCCGGTGAAACGCCTGGGTGTTGAGATACAATGTCCCTGGGCGCTTTCGGTGATGCGGTCGTTCCGTCTCCATTAAGACTCCAGTTAAGATACCACCGTCTGTGACGTTTCAGGTTCGGGAGGCAACCCTGACTTCTCCAGCTTCTCGAACCCCCCGCTATGAGGCGCACGAAAACCCTCCCCTCCTGGCTTCGCTGGGGCACGCCGCGCAGTTCAACCTGATTGCCTCGGCCACCCTGCTGGTGACGCCGGTTATCGTGGCCAGGGAGTCGGGCAGGGATGACGCATACCTGCTTTGGCTGGTTTTCGCCTCTCTCCTGGCCGTCGGCCTGTCCACGCTGATACAGGTGCGCCGCGTTGGGCCGGTGGGCGCCGGTGCGTTGCTGCCCATGTACACTGCCGCTGTCTCCATCCCCTTCTGCATCACAGCGGTGGTGGACGGGGGGCCTGGGACGCTGGTGAGCCTGACTATCGTCACAGGCGTGGTGCAGGTAATAGTCTCCAAGTGGGTGGTCATTTTGCGGCGCATCGTCACCCCGACGGTGGGCGGCATCGTGATAATGATTCTCTCCATCACCCTCGCCTCCGTGGTGTTCGCCCTGCTGGACGGCGCGGCGAAGGAAGAGCCGGTGGCCGCGCCCCTGACCGCGCTCATCACCCTGGCCGTAGTGACCGCCCTCACCCTGCGACGCTCTGCGCTGCTCCGCCTCTGGGGCCCGGTCGTCGGCATCGTCGCCGGCTGCGTCGCCGCCGCGGCAATGGGCATCTTCGACTTGTCGCTGGTCAAGGAGGCTCCCTGGGTGGGGATTCCGCGCGAGCTGCCCGACCTCGCCCCGAACTTCGGAATTCCCTTCTGGACGCTGCTTCCGTCGTTCCTGTTCCTGTCCATAATTTTCTCCATCCACGCCAACGGGGAGGCCATCGCTCAGCAGCGGGCGGCGTGGCGGGACAACCGGGCAGTGGACTTCAGGCAGGTGCAGGGGACGATGACAGGAGCGGGCGTCAGCAATGTGCTGGCCGGAATCGGCGGCGCGGTGCCCAACATCATCAACCCCGGCATCATCTCATTCACCCAGATCACCGGCGTCGCCGCCCGCAGACTCGGCTACTGCATCGGTTTCATCATCATCGTGGCGGCCTTCCTGCCCAAGGTTTCGGGGCTTATCGCGTCCATACCGCCGCCGGTGATGACCGGATACCTGATGCTGGTCTCCGGGACGTTGCTGGTGGACGGGGCGAGGCTGGTGATCCAGAACGAACCGAACCGGCAGAAGGTAACGGCTGCGGGAATTTGCTTCTGGATCGGGGCTTCCTTCCACTTCAACCTGTTCTTCCTGCCCGACTTCGGCTCGGTATGGAACACGCTGTTCAAGAGCGCCATCACGACGGGCGGCCTGGCCGCGGTCCTGATGATCCTGTACCTGGAGTTAACCAGCCCCCGGCGGATGCGCTTCCAGTCGCCGCTGCACATTGACTCCCTGCACGACCTAAACGATTTCATGGCCAGGTTCGCCACCAGCCGGGGCTGGAACGATGCGATGAAGGAGCGGCTGGGCGCAGTCGCGGAGGAAACGCTCCTGACCCTGGCGCCGCTGGACCTGAGTCTGGACTCGGATGAAGCTGAGAAGCGGACGCTGATTGTTCTCGCCGCCAGCGACGGGCCGGTGGCCGACCTGGAGTTCATCAGCGGCGGCAACGAGGCCAACCTTGAAGACCGCATCCGCCAGCTCCAGCAGCACGATGCCCATGACCCGATGGAGGAGGAACTCTCGCTCCGCCTGTTGCGGAGCTTCGCCCAGTCGGTACGCCATCAGCAGTATCACGGCACCGACATCATCACCGTTCGCGTGGGCCAGCCGGGTGGCTGAACGGGGGTTGAACGGGGGTTGAACGGGGATCCCGGCTCATAACGCCATATATGTTCTTCTTGCTGTGGTTTTCGCTTTCGCAGGAATGACAAGTGCGGATTGCGCGCAGGTTAAAGCGCGAAAAGCGCATTTGACGCACCCGCGCCGCAAAGCCTAGAATGCCCCTATCTCCATGAAACAATGCTTCCCCGGGAGTTTATTTATGGTGCAAACGAAGGCTGATGTTGAATTGATTGCCCACCTGCTGCGCCGGGCCGGGTTCGGCGCCAACCGCGGCGAGTTGGCGTCCTCTGCTGCCAATGGGTACGGGGCCACCGTCGAGGAATTGCTGGCTCCCAGGGAAGAGCGGCGCATGAGCGACTACCTAGTGCGACGCTTCCACCCGGAACTGTCGGGGATGATGGGCCCCCAGGCTCCCGGCGAGAACTGGCTGTACCGGATGGCCACCACCAACGCGCCGTTGCAAGAGAAGATGACCCTCTTCTGGCACGGCATCTTCGCCACCGGATACAACAAGGTCATCCACGGGAAGGCCCTGTCCGACCAGACCCGGATGTTCCGCCGCTACGCTATGGGCAACTTCCGCGACCTGCTGATCGAGCTGTCCAGGGACCCGGCCATGATCATCTGGCTGGACAACCAGGACAACCACAAGGGATCCACTAACGAGAACTACGGCCGGGAACTGCTGGAGTTGTTCTCGATGGGCGTGGGCAACTACACCGAGGACGACATCAAGGAGTGCGCCCGGGCCTTCACCGGCTGGACCATCGCCAACCGGGAGTACATGGAGATGCGCTCCCAGCGCGACTCCGACTGGCCTTACGGCCGCATCTCATGGCACTTCGAGTTCCACTCCGATGACCACGACTACGGCGAGAAGACGTTCCTCGGCGAGACGGGCAACTTCAACGGCGAAGATATTGTAGACATCATCTGCAAACAGCCGGCCACCGCCCGGTTCATCGCCCGTCACCTGTACAGCTTCTTCGTGGCCGACGAACCGCCGGTGCCGGAGTGGCCCTTCACCCCGCCGCGCGATCCCGAGGCCATCGAGACCTTGGTTCGGGCCTATTTCGACCACGACTATAACATCGGCGCAGTGCTGCGGGCGCTGTTCAACTCCGACTTCTTCATGTCGGCGGATGTGCGCTACACCAAGGTCAAAAGTCCGGTGGAGCTGGTGGCTGGCGTACTGCGGCTGACCGGCGAGTTCGATCGCCCCCGCTACGAGATACTGGAGCGCTACAACCAGGCCTCCTACATGGGCCAGATACTCAACAACCCGCCCAGCGTCGAGGGCTGGCACCAGGGCACCGACTGGCTGGACAGCGGCACACTGGTGGAGCGCATCAATTTCGCCAGCCAGCAGATAGGCGACACCGGCAAGCCCGGCGTGCGGGCAATGGTAAACCAGATATTTGATGTCCTGTCCGAGCGCGGCATTGCGGGTCCAGAGCGCATTGTGGATACCTGCCTGGCCACATTCGGAGCGCTGAGCGTGGGTGAAACAACATATCGGGAACTAGTAAATTTCACTGACGCTCGCCAGCGCGCGGGCGGACCAGGCGGGGATGACCACCAACTCGTTGCCGACGTGCTCCAGATGGCGGCCGCCACCCAGGAATTCCAGCGCTCATAAGCAGTTCCCTCTCCCTCCCGGAGAGGTATAGGGCGGGGGTGTCCCCGCCTTGCCAATCGAATAGAAAGGTGTTCTCCCGGTGACCACTCAGAGCGTGAAACCGCGACAGGATTCAACACAGACCATACCAGTGCTGGTGGAGCCGCTTGGCTCAATCGTGCTACGGCTGAATCCTGTTGTGCAGTTGACCGACGACCTGTTGGCCGAACTGAGCTCGCTGAACGACGCCTTGCGCTTGGAGCGAAACGCCGAAGGAGACTTGGAGATTTTGCCTCCCGCCCAACCCACAACGGGTTATCAGAACGCGAGGATCACTGGCCGTTTGGATGTTTGGGCCGAAGGCGATGGAACGGGCGTAGCGTTCGACTCATCCGCAGGCTTCACATTGCCAAACGGCGCGGTGCGCTCCCCGGACGGTTCATGGATTCTCAAGAGCCGCTTGGCGGAGTTGACCGAAGAGCAGAGGCAGGGCTTTTGGCCCATATCACCCGACTTCGTGATCGAACTGCGCTCCCATTCCGATTCCTTGGCCGCGGTGCGCCGCAAGATGGAAGAGTATATTGAGAACGGTGCCCGGCTGGGCTGGCTGATAGACCCTCTGGACCCTCGACGCCGGGTGTACATCTACCGCCCCGGCGCGGACGCGGAGATACCCGGCGCGGACGTGGAGATACTGGAAGGCCCGGAATCCCTGTCGGGCGAGCCGGAACTGCCGGGCTTCACTCTGGACCTGAAACCCATCTGGGAGCCGGGCTTCTGAACCGGCCCTGCCGAAATTCTGATGCCGAGGTGCGGCTATGACTACTGCACAGCAGACGGAAATCCTAGAATACTCCCACACTATGGGCATGACGGTAATGGAGGGCAAGGGCTTCTACTATCCGGTGGACACCGCTGTCGGGAAGGATGACCGCCTCTACGTCATCAGCCGCAGCAAAGAGGAGACCGCCCGCGGCATCCGCGTCACGATATGCGACGCCGACAGCGGGTACTTCGGCAACTTCGGCGGCTACGGGCAGGATGGCGGCAAGTTCGTCTGGCCTGCCTGCGGCGCGACGGACAGCCAGGGCCGCTTCTTCATCAGCGACGAAAAGCAGAACCGCGTCACCGCCTACGACCCCGGCGGCGCCTATCTATTTCACTGGGGACAGTCCGGCTCAGGCGAGGGCGAGTTGGACTCGCCGTCGGGCTTGGCCTTCGACAGCGCGGACAACATCTATGTCGCCGACACTTACAACAACCGGGTGCAGAAATTCACCGCCGATGGCCGTTTCCTGCTGTCCATCAACGGAGAGGGGCAGCGGGGCATCAGCCTGCCTTGGGGCCTGGCCTGCGATGCGCAGGACAACGTGTATGTCGCCGACTTCGGCAACGACGCCGTGAAGAAGTATTCATCCAACGGAGAGTTCCTGGCCGCCTTCGGCTCTTCGGGCCGGGGCGAAGGTCAGTTCACCCGCCCTGCCTCGGTGGCCGTTGACCGCGAGGGCCATATCTACGTCGCCGACTGGGGCAACGAGCGAGTGCAGGTGCTGGACGCCGAAGGCAACTTCGTGCAGTTGCTGCGGGGCGAGGCCACCATCTCCGAGTGGGCCGCCAACTTCCTCAGCATCAACCGCGAGGAGGCCGCCGCCCGCGCCACCGCCGAGCTCGAAATGGAAATCGACTACTTCATAGACGACCCCCATGAGGAGTCGTCCCACATCGAGAAGTATTTCTGGTGCCCCGTGTCGGTCAAGCTGGACAGCCAGGGCCGCCTGTACGTAACCGAGACCAACCGGCACCGGATACAGATTTACCGGAGGAGCGGGTAGAGCGGGCCTTCCCCCGTCATCCCGCGAGAGCGGGAAACCATGCGCCTTGCGGGGTGATACAACGCGGGCCGCATGATGGGACCCTGTATTCCCGCGAAATCGGGAATGACGACAAATAGCCAACACAACCCGGCAGGAGCAGGACCATGGTATCCACGAAGAAAGAGCGGTCACTGGTAGTCATCGAGCTGAACGGCGGCAACGACGCCCTGAACAGCGTAATCCCCTTCAGCAACGGGCTGTATTACGACTACCGCCCCGGCATCGGAGTCGCTCAGCAGGACGTGCTGCCCCTCGGATCGAAAGGGGGCGTGGCCGACTACGGCTTCAATCCCAACATGACCGCGGTCAAGGGCCTCTGGGACCGGGGCGAGCTGGCCGTCATCAACGGAATCGGCTATCCGCAGCCCAACCGCTCACACTTCCGCTCGCGGGACATCTGGTACACCGCCGAGCCGGACAGCATCGGCGCCGAGGGCTGGTTGGGCGCGGCCGTCCGCGACCTGGACGCCAAGGGCGAGAACGTGCTGACCGGCGTGAACTTAGGGCGCGGCCTGCCCCGGGCGCTGGTATGCAAGGGCGTGCCGGTAGCCTCGGTGGGCAACCTGGAGACCTACGGCCTGCTGCCGGACATTGACGACGAAAATGTGCGCCACCACGCCCTGGACGCCCTGGGCCGGATGTACGGCCCCGCCGGCGGCAGAGACATGGTGGCCCAGGCCCTGAGCGATAACGGCTCGCAGGCCCTGATGGGCGCCGACATCCTGCGCACCGCGCCGGAGTTGTACTCATCCAGCGTCGAGTACGCCGGCACCCCCATATCCCAGGGTCTCAGGAACGCGGCACAGGTGATGAGCGCAGGCCTTGGCACCCGCATCCTCTACACCCAGCACGGCAGCTTCGACACCCACAGCGACGAGCTGCGCGCCCACGGCAAACTGTGGCAGGACGCCTCCACGGCCTTCGCCGACTTCACCGAGGACCTGAAGGAGCAAGGACTCTGGGAGGACACGCTGGTGCTGGTGTGGTCCGAGTTCGGACGGCGCGTCCGCGACAACGGCACGGGCTGCGACCACGGCTCCGGCGGCGTGGCCTTCGTCTTCGGCGGCTCAGTGCAGGGTGGCCTGTTCGGACAGTACCCGTCGCTGCGGGAGGCTGACCTGTCCGAGGGCGACATGGCCTACACCACCGACTTCCGCTCCACCTACGCCACCATCCTCGACCGATGGCTGGGCCTCGACCCGGACCCCATCGTCCATGGCCAGTTCGAGCAGTTCGACTTCGTCGTCCGGTAAAACCGCGCCGCAAGTCCGTTGAGAACGCAAAAACCGCCGGGCGCTGCTCAAAGTCCCGGCGGTTTTGCATTGCCTGGAAGGACGAGACTTGCTGCTGTTCGAGTATGCGTGGCCTATCCCGGCAGCAACCCCTCGCCGACGAACAACTCCTCGGCTTCCCGAAGTGTCAGGTCGGGTTCGGGGAGGATCAGGTCGGACTCCACCAGTTCGTCCACCGGCACCGGTGTCCCATTGTCCCGCACCAGGTCCAGCATCCGCTTCAGCAGGGTTTCATAGGCGGCCTCGTCCTCGGCTTCCACGGCCTCCACCAGCTCGTTGTCTATATCGTTGAGCCGGTCAATGAAGGAGCCGGGAAGGTTGTACTGCCCCTCTGAGCTGATGCGGACGATCATTGCAGGTCTCCGCCGCTGCTGCGCGGCCCGGAGGTCTGCATCTCGGCTTTGAGCGCGGCCAGTTCGTCTTCAGCGCCCTGACTGGCCGACATCTTCTCCAGTTCGCGGGTGATGTCGTCCTTGTTGTCGCCGGTCATATCCCCCAAGACTCCGGTGCTGACCAGTTCGTCAATGGCGCCGGCCTTGGCCCGCATATTGTCGGTTTTCATCTCGGCCCGTTGTACCGCCAGACCGACGTCGCCCATCTCCTCGGATATGCCGGAAAGGGCCGAGCCGATGCGGACTTGGGCTTGGGCCGCGGTGTAGTGGGCCTTGATGACCTCTTTCTTGCTGCGGAAGGCGGCGACTTTGGCCGAGAGCCGTTGCTCGGCTTGGGTCAGCTTTTCCTGCTCCAGCTCCATGCCGGCGATTTGCTCGTCCAGTCCTTGCAACTCCACCACTGCGGTCTGCTTGCGCTCCAGGGCCAGCCGGGCCAAGTCCTCGCGGCCCGCTTCCAGGGCCTGGCGGGCCTGTCCTTCCAGACGGGTTATGTTATCCCGCACCTTGCCGGCCTGCAGCTGGATCTGGCGCTTGGCCGCCACCATCTGCACCACCCCGCGCTTGACGTTGGTCAGCATCTCAAGCTGTTTCTCGTAGGAGTAGTCCAGCGTTTCCCGCGGGTCTTCCGCATTGTCCAGAATGCGGTTCATCTTCGACTTTACGATGGTGGACATACGCGAGAGCATCCCCATGATGCGCCTCCTCAACAGTAGTTTTCTGCAAGTCCATGTTTGATGCGGTCAATAGTCGCGACTGCCGCTATTGCGTCCGCCCAACACGTTTATGATGCCCACTATGATGGCGACAAGGCCAATGATAACGAGGATAAATCCCAGAACATCCAACAGCCAATCAAACCAACCGGCAATAAGGGCGCCCCCCAGAAGCAGCACTACTATCCCGACTATAAGCAAGAGCGCGGGGCTCATCATTGGCTCCTTGCCGTTCAGCAATAAATTTCGGGCCAATCAAAGCATAATCCACGCCTGCACCTTCCCGCAACCAGAGCGGACGCCGCCAAACCCGCAGATTGACCTGCACCCCCGGCCTGAGTACACTCAATCCGCAGTCACACGGCCCGCCTGAGAGGATAATATGCTGCGCTCGCTGTTTGGCCGGGGAAAGAAGAAGCGGGAGCCTGCCGGCCCTCCGCCGGACGAGAGCATCCGGGCGGCGCGGGTGGGCGACGTGGTGACCTTCTCCGGCCTGTCGCTGGAGTACGACGAGCGGCTCTTCTACATCGAGCGCATCCACCGCTACTCCACCGCCGCCGATACCTGGTACGAACTGCTGTGCGCCGACGGCGACACCCGCCTCTGGGTGGACTGGACCGACGGCAACGATCTGTCGGTTACCGTTACCGAGGACACCGGCCCCTCCGGGCTTAGCGCCACCGGGTTGACCGAGGACGACCTGATACAACTGGACGAAGAGCACTCCATAGACAACTGCGTGACCATAGACGGCGACAACTACTATTACCGCAACAGCGCCGAGGCCCTGTTCTTCCGGGACAACAAGGGACCCGGCGACGCTTTCTATCAGTGGGACTTCATCAAGGATGAAGGCGCTATGGCGCTGACCATCTCCAAGCGGGAAGGACGTCCCTTCGAGGTGGTTTTCAGCGAGGTCATCGCCCCCGAAGGCGTCACCCTGTACCAGGGCGACCGCAGGAGCCGCTGAAGCCGCGGCGTCCCCATAACCCTCCAACTCCGATCTCCAACTCCGATTCCCGCCCCTCAACAAATGCACATCCCACCCCGGCTTGATTTTAGAAGCAGGCGCTAGGCCATGTGTGTTACGAATGGCGATATTGATTCTACGTAATATGCAATTTCAATAGTCTGTTTCGTTATTGACAGCCGGAAATACCTACAACTACAATTCGACAACCCTTTATTTCGGAGCTGCCTCAGTTTCGCACTGGGCAAAATCCGTTCCCCATGCGCCGGGCGCAGGAATTTTGAAATTCACGGAGGTTGCGACACGGGGGCTCGTCAGGCATTCCCGTCAAATTCTACGGAGGTCCTTGATGAAGAATCTGGTTGGAATCCCCTTGCTTTTGGTCCTGTTCACGGTGATGATGTTTGCGCTGGCCGCCTGTGGTGAGGCTGCCGAACCGCCAACGGAGGCCCCGGCGCCCACTGCGACAACCACGCCCACCCAGGCGATGGCCGAACCTACGTCAACCCCGGCGGAACAAAGGACCATATCGGCCGACGAGGAGTTGGTGGCTTATGCCGCCCAGGTGGCCGGCGGGCCCGGCGCCATCTACATCGGCGACCTGAACCAGTTGGTCGGTCCTGCTACGACCCTGGATCTGGGCGGTATCGACGCGGAGGGCGAAGCCGACGGCAGCGTTCCCCTGGAGTCGCTGGAGCGGCACATCTGGATCTACGAATCGCCCTACTACCAGGACTTGCTGGAGAAGGCCAAGCTGACCGACCCGACGCCGCTGACCACCGCCGGCGAGGAGTTTGTGTTCCAGTACGCCTGCACCAACCGGGCGCTGCTCCCCTGCAAGTTGATGGAGTATTATCTGCTTCCCAACGTGGCGGAGCGCACCAACAACCAGTTAATCATCAATTTGACCTCCTTCCCGGAGCTGGGAATCTCCGGCGCCGACAACATGACCCTGGTCCGCGACGGCACGCTGGACATCGCCGAAATCTACACCGGCTACGTGGCCGGCGAGGTTCCGGCCCTGGAAATCCAGAGCCTCTGGGGGATGTTCAAGGACCACAAGGCCCAGTATGACGTCACCACCGTCCTGACACCCGACCTGGAGCAAATGATTGCCGAGGAAAGCGGCGGTTCGCCCATAATCACCCATAACTGGTACGTGGGCATCGACCAGTTCTTCTTCTGCGGCGAGGCGCTGCGAACCCCGGCGGACTTCAAGGGCAAGAAGACGCGCAGCCACGGCGCGGCCATTTCCGACTGGATCGAGGGCATGGGCGCCGAAGCGCAGTTCGTTGCCTTCGCCGAGGTGTACACCGCATTGGAGCGCGGCATCCTGGACTGCGGCGTAACCGGGGCAGACCCGGCTTACGGCCAGCGCTGGTACGAAGTGACCACCCACATGAACGGTTACCTGGTCAGCCTCTTCAATGACAACGTTGTAATGAACAGCACCATCTTCAACAAGATGCCTGCCGACTTGCAGACCATCCTGATCGAAGAGGGCGCCAAGCACGAGCTGGAGGCCCTGCGCCTGGCTGCCATCCAGAACGAGGTGGGCGTCAAGAAGAACGAGCTGGCCGGCCTGATAAACGTGCCTTTCTCCGAGGAACTTCAGGCGCTGAGCGACCAGGCCGTGCTGAACAATGTCGTCCCCGGCTGGATCAGGCGCGTCGGCAGCATGGAAGACCCGATCTTCGACATCTTCAACGAGAAGGTCGCTCCTGTTGTGAATATCCGGATCGAGGAAGACGGCACGGTGGTCAAGACCAACTAGCGTCTTCCCCAGGACATCGGACACCGAAGGGCTCCCGGCGTACATACGCCGGGAGCCCTTCGGTGTCCGACCCGGCCCCTCTCCCGCGATTGGCCCGATTGCCGCCGCGGAATATACCCCTCAAGGCAGGAATGGGTTAGGATATGTGCGCCGGGATTAAGACTTGGAAACGCGGGACTATTCCTATATCCGGCGAGATAAATTAAGCCCTAGAGGATGAGATATATGAAGAAATCGGCTGATGCTGCGATAAAAGCCGGGGTGCTGATTGCCATAGATTGGGAAAATATCCGGCGTGGCGCCCAGATGTACCAGCAGTCCGTAAGTCCTAGAGCTTTGTGCGATGCGATGAAAACGGTGGGCGAGATATTTGGCGAAGTGCGCGGCGGCAAGGTATTCGGCGACTGGAGCCTGCGGCGAGAGGACGCGGCCGCCTTCACCCTGGCAGGAATTGAGCCTTATAACGCTCCCCGCACCATGGCCGGCAAGGACCGAACCGACCCGTCCATACTTCTGGAGGTCTACGACTGGGTGCGTGACCGGGAAGACTGCCCGTGGATTCTCCTCGGCTCCGGCGATTCGGACTACCAAGCCCTGGTGGACCGCGCCAAGAGCAACGACCGCCGCATCATCATCTGCGCCTTCAGCCAGTCGGTGGCCCGCGATATGCTGGCCGTGGCCCCGCTGTTCCCCCTGGAGGCCGAGTTGGGCTTCCGCCTGCCCGAGCACGGCGCCATCGCCGGCGGCGACGGACTGCACACCTCGACCCAGGACGCCCTCCAGATTTTCGTAAGGCAGATAGACCGGCTGGAAGGCTCGATGAATTTCGTCGGCTATAACAAGCTATGCACCCAATGGATGTTGGACTGGGGCATAGCCTCCACTGAATACGAGTGTTATCGCTTGATAGACCAGTGGCTCTACGACGAAGTTATCGAGCGTCACGACGTAGCCAATCCCAATAACCCGGCCTATCCCACCTCCGCCATCCGGCTGATCCGCTCCAACGAAACGGTGCGCGACCTGCTGGGCTTCAACCGCCCGCCGGCCAGCACTCTCCCCACCCCGGTCCCCACGCGAATATAGTGGACTCCGCCCTAACCCTTGCCCAGTGGGAGAGGGAATTGTTTGCATCCTACTCCAAGACGGCTCGGACAATCTCCGCAAGGCGGTTGCCCGCATCCGGGTCTTGGATATTGTCTTGGGTATTTGCCGCCGCCTGGAGTGTGTCGCGGTAGTGGCGCAGGAAGTCGGGCGCTGCGTCCCCGGCGGCCGCTCTCCGGCGATACAGTTCCGCCGCGCCGGTCAGCCTCGACCGCAGCCACTCGTCGCCCTGCCGCGCCAGCAGTGATCGAAGGAATTGGCCGTCCTGGCTGACGGATATGGGGAGCCGGGGATATTTCTCAGACCTCGCCTTATCGTAGGCGAAATAGGCCAGCGATTCCGTTACCAGCAGGCTTTCTCCCTGTTCTTCCAGGGCTACGACCAGCCCCGCGGCGAGGGATGGGTCGGCCATTATCAGCCGGTGGACAATGCGGGCGGGCGGCGCCAGCACCGGGTCGCTGCCCTCTACCAGCGTAACCGCCAGCCCGATGTCGCCTGACAGGGCAGCGGCGGAGGCGGCGGGCTGACGAAGAATCATGTCTTCCAGCGGGAAGGGCGTCTCGGCCATCACCCGCAGGGACTCGACGGGCCTTGCCCGCACGCGCTCCGCCATCACCGCGTAGAGGCGTCCCAGGAAAGGCTCGTCTATCCGGTAGTTGCCGGATGTTTCCTGAATCAGCAGCGTGATGCCCCGCCGGAGGTCGGCGTCCGAGGCGCCGGCGGTGATGTCCAGCTTCTCCAGCAGTCCCACCGGCTGGAGAATTGTGCGCAACTGCACCGGGACGGGGGCCATCAGGTCCCGCACCGTTGCCTTGTCCATCTGCTGCACAATCCGGCGGGCCAGCTCATTATCAGGTCCCTGAAGCAGGTTGAAGAACAGCTTGAGGTCCTGCTCCTGCTCATATCCCGTTTCGGTCAGAAAATCCCCCAGCGCCCGCGCGCCTGCCTCCGGGGACTCGCGGCCTTCGGCGAGAATGCTGTCCACCAGCGTCGCGAAACGCTGCAATCGCTCCACGAAGCTGGCCGTAGCCTGGAGCGTCCGCCCCTCGGGCAGTTCCGCGCCGTCGGCGAACAGCCTCACCAGAGTGCGGTCTTCCACGGCGGGCAGGAAGTTGACCAGGAACGGCTGAACGGACAGCCGCCCGGCCAGCGTTGACGCCTGGCTCTCAGGGCTGCCTTCCAGCCCGGAAAGGAACTCCAGAGCATCGGACAGGTCACCGGCCCTGAGCAGGGTGAGTGAGTCCAGGTAACCGGGATGGGAGCGGTAAAGCGCAACCTTGTCCCGGAGGTAGCCCCGCCAGAACTGGAAATTCTCCTCCAACTGCGCGTCGCCCAGCAGCAGGTCGAACTGCTCGGCCAGGTCGGCCAGGCGCTGGCGCTCTTCCACTTCCAGCCTCCCGGCGGCGGCGGTCAGCAGGCCGCCGGGAGGCGTGTATCGGGGAAGGTCGGGGTACTGGCGCAAGTCCAGATGCTCGAATCCCAGGAACTTGCCAGCGATGGCCCGCTCTTCGGGGGGCAGGGACTGAAACCAGCCCATCGCCCGCTCCCACGATCCGAAAGGCCCCTCGGCAAGGAACAGACCCCAATACTTGCGCAGTACCGGCGGCAGGAGCGAGAGGTCACCGCCGGTCATATACGGAACGTCGGCCTCCAGGCTGTGAAACAGCGGCCCGGTGTTCTCGCTCGACACCACCGGGAGATTCCGCAGCCGCTCCCGCAGGAATTCATAGTCGTCGGGCGGTTGGGCCATGAACGAGAGTATGTCCTGGTGATAGCTTGCAAGGGCCGGGGATACTTCCTCGCCCTCCCGCCGCTGCCAGCTCAGTTCTGGGCGCCCGATTACGGGAAAGCCTCCCCAGTAGGAGTGGCCCAGTTCGTGCATCACCCCGATGGGCCTGGCCTCGCCGACGCCGGCCCATCCCTCGAAGCCGTAGCTCCCGAAGTACCCCGGCTCGCCCTGCATCTGCCGAAAATCCAGGCTGCGCAGCAGCGCCTCGCCCGCCGGCGTGGGACGGTACAGCGACACCACGGCGTCAAGGCGCTCCCCGGCCCATGCGGAGTTGCCTGGGTGCGGAGTTGGCAGGGGGAGGGGCGTCTGAACGGGTGGGACAATGGCCGCAGGCGTTGGGCCTGGCGTGGGGGTGGCAGCGGTTGGCGCGGGCGTAGAGGGCGGAGTAGCGGCGAGTATGGACGGAACCGCAGGGGGAGAAGTTGGAGACCCTTCAGTTTGCTCAAGGGTGTGCGCAGGCGTCAAGAGCGGTTCGCCGCTGCACGCCGCCAGAACCATAACCAGCATTGAACCGACCGACAAGAGAGTCAGCCATGCTGTGAAACGCGGTAATACCATCAAGAGGTATTTTAATGCATCTCGCATCCGGCGGCGGCCTGTGGTGATCCGCTCTCCAGTATCCATCGCCTTTCCCTTTCCCTTGGGGAAGGGGCGGGGCTGGAGTGAAGATGAAATGCTGTTGATGGACGATGGCAGCTCACGAACGGGGAACGCCACCGCCCTAACCCTCCCCCGAAGGGAGGGAGAACGAATAAGAGACCCCGATCTGCCCCCAGCAAGACGAGCCGGCTTTGCCCACTGAAACGAGGGGGTTTCTTCATTGCGTACCCGCTTATCCCGGTGATAGAGTTGTTTCAACCCACCGAGTCCTCTGAAATCGTATAGATTTTGTACAATTACGGACTGATAGGCGATATGTCATCGGCGGCGCTTGTCGGAACTGACGGCTCCGTGGACTGGTGTTGCCTGCCGCGATTCGACTCGCCCAGCATCTTCGCCGCCATCCTCGACTCTGAGACAGGGGGGCGATTCCGCATCAGCCCCGCTGGCCCTCGGCTTGAATCCCGGCAGGAGTACCTGCCCGACACCAACATCCTCGAGACTACCTTCAAGACCGCAACAGGCGTGGTCTCCGTTACCGACTTCATGCCGCTGACCGGAGACGACGATAACAACCCCGACACGCCGCCGCCAGACCCGCCCCACGAAATCCACCGCATCGTTACCTGCGTTTCCGGCCATGTGGAGATGCGTTGCGATTTCCGGCCCAGGCACGACTACGCCCGCGCCGTCCCGGAGTTTCGCCCGTTGCGCGGCAATTCCGAGTCCTGCGCCGCGGTACAGGCCCTAGGCGGAGGCCAGGCCGTGACCCTCCTGGCCAGCGTACCGCTCGCCGTTGACGGCGGCGGGGTGTCCTGCGGCTTCAACCTTGCCCAGGGAGAGACCGCCACCTTCGTGCTGACCTATGGCAGCGGCCGCCCCACCAGCCTCGACCGACGGCATACCGCCCGGAAGCTGGCGCAGACCAGGCGCTACTGGCGGGGGTTGGTGGCCCGGATGGGCTACGAGGGACTATGGCGGGATCAGGTGGTCCGCTCCTTCCTGTTGCTGCATCTTATGATGTACCCCCGCACCGGGGCAATCGTCGCCGCGCCGACCACCAGCCTGCCGGAGACCATCGGCGGCTCGCGCAACTGGGACTACCGCTTCTCGTGGCTGCGAGACGCCAGCTTCACAGTCGACATCCTCTACCGCCTGGGCGACGCCTATGGCGCCGACCGGTACGTCCATTGGCTGCTGGAGCAGTGCCAGCTTCATAGCGGCCGGACGCAGATCGTCTACGGCATCAGCCCCGATTCGTCTCTGAAGGAATATACCCTCGAACATCTGAGCGGGTACGAAAACTCGCGGCCCGTCCGCATCGGCAACGCGGCGGCGGAGCATCTGCAACTGGACGTATTCGGCGAGGTCATCTTATCCATCCACTCCCTGTTTCTGCTCCACGGGACGATACCTGACCGGGCCTGGGAGCTGGTGCAGCAACTGGCCGAAACGATAATGACCAACTGGCAGCGGAAAGACCGGGGCGTCTGGGAAGTGCGGGGCGAACAGCAGCACTTCGTCTACTCCAAGGTGATGTGCTGGGTCGGCCTCGACCATGCCGCCTACATCGCCGCCGCCACGGGACACCGGCAGTTGTACCGCCGCTGGTCGCTGGCCGCCGACACCATCAAGACCGAGATACTGGACAAGGGCTGGAGCGCCACCAAGCAGGCGTTCCGGCAACGGTACGGAAGCGATGTTTTGGACGCCTCCAACCTGGCCATACCATTCATGGGCCTGATCCCCCGCGACCATCCCAGCCTCAGGCAGAACGTGGACGCCATCGAGCGGGAACTGACCGACGGCCCGCTGGTCTGGCGCTATCTCCCCGACGAGACGGACGACGGGCTGGGCGGCCAACCGGAGGGGTCATTCACCCTGCTCAGCTTCTGGCTGATTGGCAACCTGATTTACACCGGCCAGCACGACCGGGCCTTCGACTACTTCCACGAAGCAATCTCCACGCAGGGCAACCACCTGGGCCTGTTCGCGGAGATGTACGACAAGCCCGCCAAGAGGCAGCTCGGCAATTTCCCTCAAGCCTACTCCCACATCGGCCTGATACACACGGCGTTGAACCTCTCCGGCTACATCGCCGACACCCCCACCAGGCGCATTGGGCGCAGCGGGTAGGCCCGCGGCGGGCCTGAGACGGTCTTTCGAGGACAGGGCGCCCTCACCCCACCCCCCGCCAGAGGGAGATGGTGAAATCGAAGACCCTGGCCTTGACTGCCCCTGTGCGCCCGGTTCCGGTGTAAAATGCGGTATCCCAACCTGCAATACCGTTCGCCACTCCAGGCCGGGCTTTACCCTCACCCCCCCGGCGTTCATCACCAATTAGGAGAAAAAGATGGCAACTCAGGCTCTGACCATTGACTGCCAAGTACACTGCTACGAGCGCAACAGTCCCCAACGCCCTTGGCGTGGACACCTGGAAGGCCCCGAACAAGTAACCGGCGACGACATGGTGGCGGCGATGGATGCTGTTAGCGTGGACGGGGCCATCCTGATTTCGCCCTTCTCGCTCTACGGCTACGACGCCAGCTTCATCCTCGAAACCTACGCGAAGCATCCCGGCAAGTTCGGCCTGGTGCGGCCCTTTGACCCGAATTCGGAGACCATAGCCGACGACGTGGCCGAGTGGACGGGGACGCCGGGCGTGGTCGGGTGCCGCGTGATGCTGGCCAACCAGGACTATGAAGCCGACCATCCCGGCCTGAACGCGATATTGGCCGCCTGCGCCCGGGCGGGCGTTGCAGTGAACGTGATGGCTGCGGGCAAGCTGCCCCTCCTGACCGAGCTGGCCCGCCGCAATCCCGACACCCAGGTCATCATAGATCACGTTGGGCTGGCCCAGCCCTTCGTGCCGCCGGCGCCGCCCGAACCCTTCACCGACCTGCCCAACGTGCTGGCGGCCGCGGAGCTGGACAACGTCGTCATCAAAATTTCGGGGGCCTGCACCCTGTCCCACGAGCCGTTCCCCTACCCCGACATCTGGGAGCCGCTGGGCCGGATATTCGACGCCTACGGCCTCGACCGCTGCCTGTGGGGCACCGACTGGACCCGCGCAGTCCGTCTGCTGACCTACGAGCAGGGCGTGGAGTCGTTCCGGGTAACCGACCGTCTCACGGATGCGGACCGAGCCACGCTGATGGGCGGAACGCTGGCCAGGGTCTACAAGTGGTCGCCGGGAGCCAGCGCGTAGGCAGTTTGACCGCCAGAATTAGCGGGCCGGCTTGGTCCGGCCCGCTAAAGCAGCCGGAAAACCCGCCCCGCATTGCCGGGGACGTCCAATCGCTCCTCCTCCCTTGAGGGAGAGGGCTGGGGTGAAGATCGAATGTCGGGGCGGGCAATGGCCGCTCACCAGACGCCCCCACCCCAACCCTCCCCCGGGGAGAGAGGGAACAATTGAAAGACCCTGCCCCGGTTGGCGGTGGGAATGACGGGGCAGGGGATGGCGGTTACAATAGCAGTACCCCACCGAAGGGCAGTTGAGATGGCGCGTCGACACTTCAAGCTGGGCACGGCCCTGTCCCTGGGCGGCATCGTTGCGGCCGCCCCGCTGATTGCGGCCTGCGGCGGCCCCTCCTACGATGACTGGGCCGCCACCGACGGCGCCGCCGGGCGTATCAACCTGGACGACGTTCAGGAGGCCTTCAAGGACTCCGACAGCGCCACCGAGTTCGAGCGCCGGGTCAACGAAATCTACGAGGGCGACGGCCTGATACTCATCCGCGCCCGGCAGGACGGCGAAACCCTGACCCTGGAGGGCTGGGAGGACCTCAACAACGACAACACCATTGACGAGTCCAACGACGACCAGCTCTTCTCCATCGTCAAGGGCACCAACGACGAATACGATATGCGTGGCTACCACGGCAACGGCTATTACAACAGCCACTTCGGGGCTGGCAACTTCCTCTTCACCTACCTGCTAATCTCGTCGCTGTCCGGCCCTCGCTACTACTACAACACCCCGTCCTCCCGCGGGGCGGGGATGCGCAGCCAGCGCACCACCTACCGCAGCTCCTCGGCCTACGGCGGGCAGGTGCAGCGCAACGCCGGCTACAGCAGCAGGCAGGCGTCCTTTGCCGGGTCGCGCTACCAGCAGTCGCGGGGCAACGTCAGTTCCAACCGCAACTCCTACCAGTCCACCCAGAGGTCCAGCGGCTCCTTTCGCACCAGCAGCGCCATCTCGCGCACCAGCTCCGTAAAGTCGTCCTCTCGCAGCTCAGGAGGATTCGGCGGCGGCGGCGCCATGAGCCTGCGCCGGAGGGTCTAGGCATCGGACGGGAAGGCGGCGCCTTCACCCTGCAAGCGTCCCTGAGCGGCATGGCGCCGGAGGACTGCCTGCGGCTGGAACTGCCGCCGGAGTTCCTGGAGGACACCCTCTCCGGCCTCCTTGACCGGGTCTTCCCAACGGACGAGGCGCAACGACAGATAATCGTTGCGCAATTCGACCTCCGCGCCAACCCCGACCTGCCTGACATCTACGGCGTCTTCCTGGCCGTGTGCGAGGAATGGCGCGACTTGCGCTGCGGCCTGCGCGTGACCTCTACCGACGGCGGGGGCGTTGACCTGGACGCTCCGGTTTCCCGCTTCATCCTGCCCGGCCCCGAGGACTCTCCACTGCTGTACCTGCGGCTGGAGCAGCAGTACCGCGCCCTGGAATACGCGGTGAGGCACGATTTCTGGGACAGCCGCGAGGAACTGCTGGCCTGGCTGCGCTCCCTGACCGCGCTCTACTTTCTGGACAAACACGAGGTAAGGCCGGATGCCGCCGGGCCATCGCCGGACGCCGCGCCGGGCCTGTCCTCCGCCCTGGAGTCACTGCAATCGCAGGGGGTGATTGCCCCGCAGGACGCGGCGGAAGAACCGCCCAGTTTCGTCATCACGCCGGAGGGACGGCGCATCATCGGCGGTCTGCTGGCCGAAACCGAGTCGTACATCGACCTGTATGACCACTACCAGGACACCGCCGTTGACCTTGACCGGGAGCTGGTGGAGTTCGGCACTGGCCGAGGCCTGGACCTGCGGGTCGAGGCGTTTCTGGCCGAGGGGCTGGACCCCGTCCGCACCGTGTTCTTGCTGCGCTTGTACGACGGGACGGTGGACTCACGGTTGCGGGACTGGACGGAGGTTATCGAAAGCGATGACTTTTACGACGCCATCCTGGAGCCGGTGGTCAACCGCGACGGCGTGGATCCGTCGGCGATGGAGCTGGCCGTCGAGAGCGGTTACGCCTGGCTGGAGGAGCGACAGGAGCAGGCCCGCCGCGAGGAGCAGCAGCGGGAAATTCTGCGGCGGGCCGGCGGGGAGACGCCCTCACCCTCACCCTAACCCCAAGGGAGAGGGAACCGCCTGTCCGATTTTCCTTCCCGCCCCTCCTTTGTCCTTCCAAGAAAGTCCCTTAAATCCCCTCTCCCTCTGGGAGAGGGTTAGGGTCAGGGCGCATTTTCCTAAATCGCCATGAACAGGATCATGGCCGAGCTTATCACCACCGCGCTTTCGACGAAGGCCACACCCACGTTGCGGTCGCCGGCTAGGGCTTGGGATACCTTTACCGTGGGCAGGAGCAACAGGTCTATCAGCAGGCGCATCACGTACAGCAGCGCGAAGCCCAGCACCCCGTAGGTCAGGAAGGCCGCGATGCTCTCGCCCCAGCCTGCGAAGTCGCCGAACACCGCCTTCAGCGTCACCAGCCCGATGGCGATCAAGTTTCCTCCGAAGGCGATGCCCACCGCCGAGTTGTCGCGCTCGATCTCGTCGTGAATGCTGAAGGGCGTGGTGAACTCGTAGAACAGGGCGAACGCCGTGAGCAGTACCAGCCCCATGCCGAAGAAGGCCAGCGCCACCAGCGCAGCCTCGCCCTCACTGCCGCCGGTCTCGCCCGCCACCGCGCCCGCAATCAGCAGCCCGGTAGCAACGTACATCCCGAACTCGGCGGCGCCGGCCCCGACGTTCTGATCCTCCACCACCTCCTTTTCCAGGTGGAACTTGTAGAGTATCAGCCGGTCGAACAGTACGCGCACCAAGTTCAGCGCCACGATCCCGCCCAGCGAGTACAGGAAAACGCGCAGCGCTTCCTCGCCGAACTCCCGGTTGAACCCGAACCCGTCCGCCGCGTTTGCGGCTTCAATCGTCGCCCAGCCGCTGGTAAGAGGCTGGTACAGTACCCCCAGGAATACCAGGATCACGGCGATCAGGTAGCCGCTCAGTCTCAGGGCCACAGCTAGGTTGGCCTTGGTGGCGACCTCCTCGTCAACCCGGTAGTTGCGGGTCACAGCATCCCTGGCCAGCTTGGCGAGGCCCAGCACTATCAGCCCCTCCGCCACGAAGACCAGCCCCCTCGGGAAGGATTGCAAAGTGTTTATAAATGCGTCAATCATCAGCCGCTCCGGTTGTTGCTTGGGCGCTGCCTATGGTCATTGGTTCCCGCTCCCGCAGGAACGACGGCACGAGGGAGCCAGAGTTTAGTGATTCTACACGTATCAGTAAAAGACCCTGCCGGATTTCCCTGCCGGGTGGACCTTGAAAGAAAACTACACTAAATGGGGAGAAAAGACCATTTGTAGCTTGACCTGTACACCATGTTACCGGCGCCTCAGTCGCATGACAAAGCAACTATCTCAAAACCGGCCGCCAAACTCCCGTCATTCCCGCGAAAGCGGGAATACGGACTCCCGGTTTCTTGTCTCTTCCGCAGACGGGCATCGCCCAATGATTCTTGAGGCAGGTTCCAAATTTCGCACAGCAGTAGCTCATCTAACCGCGGACCGACCTCATTGGGTAGAAGCGATACGGCTGGGCACTCGATAGCGTCCGGGCTTGGTACGATGGGACAGCAGGCCGCCCGGATGCAGTGTCCCACGATGCGCTGGGGCGCCCGATCTGTCTCCGTAATTTGTTGCAACCATCGAACAAGCGAACAAGCGAACAAGCGAACAAGCGAACAAGCGATGGTTGCAACTGTTTGCGTGGTCTCGTTTAGCGGGCGGCTTTGGCTGGTTGGTGGGCCTGGAGGAACTCGCGGGCCTGGTTGATGGTGTTGGCCTTTATGTCTTCCTGTTCCTTCCAGGGGTATACCGTTATTTCGGCCTTGGGGGCCAGTTCTGCCAACTCAATGGCTGCCTCGTAGGAGTGGGCCGGGGTGTCATCCGGCATGACCAGAATCGGGGTCTGGCAGGAGCGCGCGAAGTCGCGGGACACGCTGTACACGAAGTTCGGCTGAACGCGGTAGAGATTGTGCAGGTACTGTTCGATCGTCTCCATGGTCAAATCGGGCCGCTGGGCGATCAGGTCGGGGCCCCAGGAATCGCGGCCCATGTCGTACATGGCGTCCGGGGTCTTTGATGCGTGCCCGACCGGCTGGCAGAGGACCGCAGCCAGCGCGCGCTCGGGATCCCGTTCGATGAGTTTCATGGCAAAGGGCCCGCCGATGCAGTAGCCGATGAACAGGAATTCCTGAATTCCAAGGTGGTCCATCAATGCCAGTTGGTCATCGGCGAAGGCTCCCCACGGGTCGTTGACCTGGACCGGGCCGGTGGACTCTCCGCCAATGGCGTTGCGCTGGTCCATGGTTATCACACGGAAGTCGTTCTTGAACACCTCCATTGAGTCGAACACCTGGCCCGGCCAGTTTTCGACCTTGGAGTTCAGGCCCCCGCCCGGAGTCGCCAGAAGCGGCACACCGGACCCAACTTCCTCATAGCGGATGGTGACATCACCATAGGTGAAATGCGGCATTGCAGTTCCTCCCTTCATGATCCCAAGCAAATAATCTCCCGGACGATTGTAACCCGGACGATTGTAACCCGGAGGATTGTAACTTGGGAAACTGTAACTCGGAAAACCGGGGCGCCAAGATGCAGGGGCGGCAGGCTGTCCTCGCTACCGGCTGTCCCCTCTCCCTCTGGGAGAGGGTTAGAGTGAGGGCGTCCCCGCTGGTAAGTTGTGTCCCCGTTGCAAGCCTCTTGAAAGAGGGGGAACCTTAACGCTGGCCCACGCTCAGGTGTTCCTCGACCTTCCCGCTGACGTAGGACATGGTGTAGGTGAATACCCAGAACACCAATGCCAGGAAGATGAACACCTCCTTGGCGCTGGAGAGGTACTCGGGGTTGCCCTGGATGAAGGCCCGGCTGATTTCCAACACGTCCAGCATACCGATGATGTAGACCAGTGTGGTGTCCTTAAACAGCGAGATGAACTGCCCCACGATGGCCGGAATCACGTTGCGAATGGCCTGTGGCAGGGAGATGAGCATCGTCGTCTGCCAGCCGGGGAGGCCCAGCGCCCGCGCCGCCTCCGCCTGCCCGGGGTGCAGCGCCTGTAGCCCGCCCCGGATGTTTTCCGCCATATAGGCCGAGCTGAACAGCGTGATGATGATGCCGGCCCGGACGAGAGAGTTGGAGTTGAAGTCATCGGGGAAGGCCAGCGGGACCAGCACCTGCGACATAAACAGCAGCGTGATCAGAGGCACGCCCCGGAACACCTCGATGAATACCACGCACAGCAGCTTCACCACCGGCAGGTTGCTACGCCGCCCCAGCGCCAGCGCGATGCCGATGGGCACACTCAGGCCGATGGGTACAACCGCCAGCAGCAGGTTCAGCGTCAACCCGCCCCAGTGGATCACCAGTACCGGCTGGAGTCCCGGAATCCCCGGAAGGCCCCGCATCAGAATCACCGACACGATAAAGGCCACCACGAAGTATATGACGATTCCCCGCGCCGACATCCCGAAGTAGTGGGCCACGGCCCATCCCGCCAGCAGGGCCGGTATGTTGGCAGCCAGCAGCAGCCGCACGTCCATCCCCATACGATCGAAGCTGTATGGCAGGAAGGCGGACAGTGTCAGCGCCACCACCACGCCGATGCTCAGGCGCTTGGCGACGGCGTTGCCCGCCATGCCCCAGGCCATCCCGAACAGCGCCGTCACCAGCAGCAAGGCCACCTGCGGCCTCCAGAAGCAGTTCTGGCCCGGGCAGGAACCCTCTGTGTTGTACTGCCCAATGACCATTTGACCGCCCAGCACACCGATAACCGTCCAGTCGGCTGCGATTATCACCCAGCGCAGGCCGTAGAACAGGGCCAGTACGGTGACCGCCGACGAAACGACCGTCAGCAGGCTGTTGAACCACGAGCTGAACAGGTTGCCCCTCATCCAGCCGGTCACCCCGACCTCCGTAATGGGCGGGGAAAGGCGCTGTCCGGGGGCGCCCGGACTTGTCTGGCGTGCTGCTGGCGGTGGAGTCGCAGCCATCGTCAGTTCCCTGTGAAGCGGATGTGCCGGTTATACAGGTTTCCGATGAGCGAGTAGGTCAGGCTCATGGCCAGGTACGCCGCCATTATCAGCAGGAATATGGACACTGCCGGGGCCGTCTGCGTCATCGTCTTGGCCACGTTGGTAAGGTCGGAGTACCCGATGGCGCCCGCCAGACTGCTGTTCTTGGTCAGGTTCAGAAACTGGCTGATCAGCGGCGGGATGATGACCCGCAACGCCTGCGGGAAGGTGACGTAGCGCAGCGTCTCCATGGGCGTCAGCCCCAGTGCGCGCGACGCCTCCGTTTGCCCGCGCCGGACCGACTGTATGCCCGCCCGCACGATCTCGGCGATGAACGAGGCGGTGTAGGCAACCAGCCCCACCAGCAGCACCACCAGTCCAGCCGGAGCGGTGAACCCGCCGGCGATGCGCCCGAAGCGGCCCTCGGGCTGGGGCGACGAGATCACGAGGGGCGAGTCCCCGGCGGCCAGGCTGACCACAATCCAGGCCACGGCCCCGATGACCACCGCAGTCACCAGTCCACCCGTCACGGGGTAGGACCTCTGGCCAGTATGCAACTCGCGGGCTGTCAGCAGGCGGAAGGCGGCATACCCGGCGGCCAACGCCCCCGCTGCCAGCAACGCCCAAGCCAGGAGCGGCCCGAACCCGGCGGAGTTGGGAAAGGGCATGGACAAGCCGCCGTTGTTGACGAACAGCCCGCCGCCTACGACGAATCCCTCCCGGACCGGGGGCAGCGCCAGGATGATGTAGAACCAGAAGAAAAGCTGCACCAGCAGCGGAACGTTGCGGAAGAATTCTATGTAGACCGTGGCCAGCTTGGACACCAGCCAGTTGGAGGACAGCCTCGCCACCCCGATGAAAACACCCAGCATCGTCGCAAGTATCACGCCCACGATGGACACGACGACGGTGTTCACCGCCGCAACTAAAAAAGCGTAGGCGAAGGTGTCCGACGACTCGTAGTCAATGAAAGTCTGCCCGATGGGTGTCTGGTACTCCCGGTCCAGGAAGCCCCAGCCGTGGGGAATCTCCCGGTCCTGCACCGCGTTGGCGATGTTAGCGAAGAACCAGGCCACCAGCACAACAACTACAATGCCCGACACAATCTGCAAGGTCCATTGGATGACCTTGGTGTGCCGCCAGACTTCGACGCCCTGATAGGTTAGGAGACCCCTCAACTGAGCCATACTAATCCGTGCGCGAAGGGCTGAAAATCACTCGCAAATGTAACATACCCGGCCAGGATGTTAAACACGTTAAACATCCTGGCCGAAGGCGTACAGGGCCTTGTTAATAGTTCCCTCCCCCGCAGGGGGAGGGTTAGGGCGGGGCGTACCTGCAAGGAAACCATCGTTGACACGAAGGATTCCACCCTCGCCCCAGTTCTCTCCCAGAGGGAGAAGGAGTTCGAGGTAGGAAAGAATTGAAGACCAGATGCCTGTCCGCAATCAGCGTAGCGGCGCAGCGTATATCTGCCCGCCCTTGGGGCAGTCCTAGCAGGGGGCATTGGCCCACAGTGCGTTGCGCCCGCCCTCTCTCTACAGGTTGATGCCCTGCGGCCCCAAATTGCGGCCGTAAATCTCCCCATAATTGCCGACTCCGCGTATCACGTCCTGCGCCACGGTCTGGCTCAGCCCCAGAATCTCCTGGGAAAAGGAGCCTTCCAGCCCAAATAGCCGGTCAACCTTGGTGTCGCCCGTCTTGGTGGTGGGCACGTTGTCCATGCCCACCCCAAAGGCCTCTGCGTAGATGAGTATGGCCATCACCGTCTTGACGATGTCGTACCAGTTCTCATCGCCGTGGGGCGCCGCCGGGCCCAGGGGTTCCTCAGATATGGTGTCCGGCAGGATAACGTGCCCGGCCTGGTCAGGGAAAGTTCCCAGCAGCGACGACAGCGCGGAGCGGTCGGTGGTGAAAGCGTCGCACTGCCCGGTGTGCGGTACGCTTCAAGGGCGGCATCGGAGCGCTCGAAAGTGACTGCATTCAGGTTCAGCCCGGATTCGTTGGAGAAGTCCTGAAGGTTCAGCTCGGTGGTGGTGCCCTGGGTCACGCAGACGCTGGCGTACCGGAGTTCCAGCGCGCTGTTCACCCCCAGCCCTCTCTTCACGATGAACCCCTGCCCATCGTAGAACATCGTCTGGGTGAAGTTGCCCCACTGGGCATCCCGCGAGGATGTCCAGGTGGTGACGCTGGAAAGCATATCGGTCTCGCCCGCCTGCAAGAGCGGCCCCCGCTCGGCGGGAATGACAATCCGTATTTCCACGGCGGACGGGTCTCCCAGCACGGCCGCAGCGACGGCCCGGCACAGGTCTATATCGAAGCCGGTGTTGTTGCCGGCTTCGTCCAGATAACCGAATCCGGGGGTGGCTCAGATTATCGTCCCCCGCTCACGCACCCGCTCCAGCCGCAAGGATTCCTCTCCCTGCGCCCCAGCCTCGGGCCCTGGCCCCGCCCCTTCGCTCGCGCAGGCCACCAGCACAAGCAACATAAAGAACAGTCCGGCAAGCAGAATTTTGTTGCTAAGCACAGCCACCATCATAACATCGGATCAAACAGAATGGATTCGCAAACGAGCAACGAAGCCTGACGCAATTATACAATCGCAATCCCAATGGTTTGACCATACTGCCTTCGGTCTCTCAAAATGCCCGGTTCATTCCGAACTGCCGCGGCATCTATGTAGGGACCGGCGCTCCGGGCCGTTATGTTGACCGCTTGAGCCACTTTAGGTTAGATTCAACGCCGAAATAGGCAGACGAAGCATCATTTTTCACAACACGCCACAACACGCCGCCCCTGGATGTTGTGGCGCAAATTCCGACCTGCCACATCGTTATAAATCAAGTTAGCTTTGTCACTCGCTGATGGAGGAAAATCGCCATGCCGTTCTAAGAAAGAGGTCCCAGCCGCATCTACTATGAAGAGGTCGGTTCGGGATACCCACTGCTGATCATTCCGGGTGGCGGACTCAATTCCAGCATTGCATCCCTGCAAACCTCGGTGCCCTTCAACCCCATGGAGACCTACAAAGACGACTTCCGGTGTATTGCCGCCGACTTGCGCAATGCCAATGGAGGCCAATCCGGTGGGCCGTTGGAGATCGACCGCCCCTGGGACGCCCACTCTGAGGACCAACTTGGGCTGATGGATCATCTCGGCATCAAGGAGTTTCTGGTCATGGGCTTCTGCATCGGCGGGCCGCTGATCCACAACCTGCTCAGGCTGGCCCCGGAGCGCGTGGCGGCGGCGGCGTTGATGCAACCCAGCGGGTTCAGGCCGGAGATGCCGGATATTTTCTACCAGAACAACATAAAGGGTTGGGGGCCGCCCCTTTGCGAGAAGCGTCCTGAAATCACAATGGACATGGTCCATGACTTCCTGACCAGTATGTACACAGACCGCGCCGACTTCGTTTTTACCGTTTCCCGCGATTTCGTGCGCGCCCTACAGACACCACTGCTGATAGCGCCCGACGATGTTCCGGCGCACCCATACGAGTGCGCGATGGAGGTTGCCAGCCTCGCCCCGAACTCCGAGGTGACCATTTATCCCTGGAAAGACACTCAGGAGCACATCGACGAAGTGGTAGCCCACGCCCGGCGCTTCCTGAAGACCCATCAACCGGCAACCGCGACAGCCTGACAGCTCCGGCCCCCTGAACCCATAAAGGCCCCGCTGGCTTCCGGTAGCATTCGGTTTTAGGTGGTCAGGTCAGGGAACCTCGCCTTGGCGTGGCGTAGGGGCGGGTTTCAAACTCGCCCCTACAAGATTCATACCAGTTGATTTGGAGCGCTATATCCGCTTCCTGCCATCACCAGTTGATGACCAGAAACGGCGAGGACTTCGCATTCCGAGGCAATTCAGGCAACCGGCAGTTCCCGGCCCGTGTCCGACGCCTGCTTGATGGTATCGATGAAACGATGCAGGTCAACCGCATCATCGAACGTCGGCGCGCGATTCTGTCCGGTTCGGATCGCCTCGGCGAACAGGGCATACATCTGCCCGATGTTGAAGGGATCGCCGCGAGGGAAGTCGGACGGCACATAGAAGAAACGCTCAGGTATCTCCAGGTCCTGCAACTCGTGGCTTCCCCGTGCGCCCTGCACCCGCAGCATCTCACCGCGCTGCGACGAGACGCGCCCCGTGGCGACCAGGGTGCCCTCCCGCCCGTAGATCTCCATTCGATAGCCGCTGCCGGCCCAGGGGACGGCTCCAACATGGACCGAGGCCGCCGCGCCGCTCTCCAGTTGTCCGCTGACTCGCACATTATCCGGGGATGTGACTTCCACAAACTGCCGGGTATCGGTCTCGAACCATTGCTCTGCCTGGGTGCTGACCATGCAAGCCACGCGGGTGAAGTTGCCGGCCACGAAGCGCAGGGCGTCTATGACGTGTCCGTTGGCGATGGTCAGGGTGTGGGCGCCCAGGCTGGCATCGCGCTGCCAGGTGCGGCTGGAGGGGCGTTCCAACGCGCCGTCGCGCATGGTGGTCACAGAACACGAGAGCGCCTCGCCCACGTAACCGGCTTCAATCTGTTCCTTGATATACAGCAAAGCGGGACTGACTCGCGATTGCAGACCCACTGCGGTTTGCACACCCTTGGCCCGAGCCAGGGATGCAAGTTCCTCGGCTTCGGCGGTATCCCGCCCCAAAGGCCACTCGGTAAAGACGTGCTTGCCCGCTTCGATGGCCGCCTTCGTTGGCTCATAGTGAGCAGGCACCCGCACAACCACGGCCACCGCGTCGATCTCCGGCGACGCTGCCATTGCCCGGAAATCATGGAAAGCGAGCTTCGCTCCAAGGGCCTGCCGGGCCTCTTCGGCGCTCTCGGGCCGGGTGGTGCAGACCGCGGTAAGCTCGACATCGGGACTGGCCAGTAGCGCCGGGAAGTGCGACTGGGTGGCCCAGGTCGAGTTTACGTTCGCACCCACAAACCCCAGGCGAATCTTTTCTGCCATGATGCGTACTCCTCAGCATGGTGTGTAACAAATCCCCTCTCCCTTCGGGGGAGGGTCAGGGTGGGGGGGGCGCACCCCTGTTTTCACAGTACCGACGGCTAACCAGATGACGTTGGGTTCTGTGGCGAGTGGGCGCCCAGACCCGGGATTATTGTCTCCCGGAAGGCGTCCACCTCGGCCCGGGGCATGTCGTAACCACCCTCTTGGGTGTGGGTGGGAAAGATGAAGACGTGCTTGATACCCGATTCGTCTCTGGCCCGCTTCAGTCTGGTCAGGCATTCCTCGGGCGTGCCGAAGAGACCGAAGGCATCGCATATTTCGGCCGCCTGAGCATCCCCGATGCTCTCCGGGACGAAATCGTCGGCCAAGTCAATCCCGGCCTCCCGCAGCCAGAAGAGGTTGGAATCGCTGGGATATTTCAGGTACGGCTGGTCGGGCCGGAACCACTGTTGCGGAAAGCGACGGGCAGCCGGACCGTCATCCGACACCGTGGTCGGGGTGATGAAGATAGTCTGGAAACCGTCGAGGCTGCGTCCGGCCCGCGCCGCTCCGATTTCCAGCCGGCGGCGGGCCGCTTCAACCGCCTTGGGGTGAAGGCCGGCCAGCAGCAGGGCGCCGTCGGCAACCTCCCCGGCCAGCTCTACCATTCGCGGACCAGCGGCGGTCATGAATACCGGCGTCGGCCGCTCGCTCAGGTTCCGCAGCCGAGTTTCCACCCCGTTGAACTCCACCTGCTCCCCCCGCAGCAGGCGGCGCATGGTCAGGATGGCCCGGCGCATGGCCTCCAAGGTGGCCCGGGGCCGGCCAATGTTGCCGACGGCTAGGTAGCCGGGGCCCACGGTCAGGCGTACCCGCTCCGGTGCGATCTCCTCCAGCGAATGAGCCAGCGACGCCAGCACCATCGGATGCCGGGTGACCGGATTGGTGGTTGCAGGGTACAGGGCGAGCCGTGAGGTCCGCTCGGCGGCCAGGGCCAGGGTGAGAAAAACGTCCCGCCCGCTGTGCTGGTGGTCATGGACTCCGACCCCGGAAAATCCGGCCGCCTCGCACCCCGCGATGAAATCGGCGGTCTGCTGCACCGGCAGGCCCACGGGCACCCTGATATCCACTTTCATCAAACGCACCTACTATTCAGCCCAGAGATGGGCGAACTGGCTGGCCACCACCTGATCATGGGCCACCTCGCCGGAGAGTCGGCCCATATTCCGGCAAAACTCGTTGAGGCTGGCTACGGAGTCCGGCGAAATTTCGGCGATGTAGTAGGGAGCGTCCCGCCGTACCAGGTCCTCGATCAATGCGGCCTCGTCGGGTGGGAAAAGCCGCTGGCCCACCCAGGCAGCCCGGGACGGATCGGCACGCAGCGCCCGTTGCGCCTCCACCACTGCCCGCACCGCTCCCTCCGCCGTGGCGGGAGAGTCTTCAATCAGCCTGTCGGTGGTTACCAATGCCGCAAAGGTATAGTCCCTCGTTGCTGGCGGACCCAGCCCCTGCCGAGGGTCAAGCGCCACGCTGCCTATCCCGCTACGCACCGCCACCTCGGCTCCCATGGCATTGGCCCAGAACCCGTCGATTACCCCATCCTCCAGGGCTTGGGCGGCATGAACGCCGAAGGACACGCCGGGCTCGCCGCTGCCGGGTACCGGCGCCAGCGCCACACCGTCCCGCGCCGGGTCTATGCCCGCCTCGTCCAGCAACCGGCGCAGAGCGGCGTCGGGTCCGGGGGCCGCTCCGATACGCAGGCCCTTCACCGCCGCAATGTCTCCGGGCCGGACGCCCAGGCTGGAGCGCAACACCAACACCCAGAAGGTATGTTGCGACAGCGCCGCCAGCAGCTTGGCGCCCTGCCAGCCGGGGAAGGCGGACAGGGTGGCGTGGGCCGGCCCGGCCACGAAGTCGACGCGGCCGTCCCGCAACGCTTCCATGGCCCTGCCCACCGGAAAGACCATCTCCAGCTCCGTGTCTATTCCCTGTCTCTCGAAGAACCCCAGCTCCACGGCGGCCACCGCCGGAAAGTATGAGTTGGATACCAGGTCGGGTACCGCGATGCGCATTTGAGTCGTCTCCTGGCCTTCGCCGGGGAATAAGGCGCCGGGCTGAGCCAAGTTTACCACCGGTCCCGCATCCGGTATCCTCTGCGGGAGACCCACCGGAATAAACCGGAATGAAGCAGGAGTGGAATAATGCCTGACACGCCATTGCACTATCAGACGATTACGGAAGTGGGCGCCCGCCTCAGGTCCAGGGAGCTGTCGCCCGTGGAACTCACCACGGCGATTCTGGAGCGCATCGAAGCCCTGGACGGCGACCTGAAGAGCTACGCCACAGTAATGGCCGAATCTGCCCTGGCGTCGGCCCGGACCGCCGGGCAGGAGATCGCCGCCGGGAACTACCGGGGCGGTCTCCATGGGGTGCCCATCGCCGTCAAGGACCTCTGTTTCACCACTGGGGTCGCCACAATGGGCGGCGCCCGGGTGCTCCGCGACTTCGTGCCCGACTTCGACGGCGCCGTGGTGCAGAAGCTCAACGCAGCCGGTGCAGTGATTCTCGGCAAGCTGAATCTCACCGAAGGAGCGATGGCCGGTTACAACCCCGAGTTCCAGATACCGGTCAACCCCTGGGGCGCCGACCGCTGGTCCGGCGCGTCCTCCAGCGGCTCGGGAGTGGCGACTGCCGCCGGACTGTGCTACGGCTCCTTGGGCAGCGACACCGGCGGGTCCATCCGGTTCCCATCAGCCGCCTGCGGCATCGTGGGCATCAAGCCCACATGGGGGAGGGTGAGCCGGTATGGCGTGCTGGCCCTGGCCGAGTCCCTGGACCACATCGGCCCGATGACCCGCAGCGCCTCCGACGCTGGCGTCATGCTGCAAGCCATCGCTGGACACGACCCCAATGACCCCACCTCGCTGACCGCCCCGGTGCCCAATATGCTGCACGGACTGGAACGGGGAGTCCGCGGCATCCGCATCGGCGTCGACGAGCGATACATCGGCGACGGCGTCGACTCAGAACTGGCCGCGGCGGTGCTGGAAGGCGCCCGCCGGCTGGAAAGCGACGGAGCGGTGCTGGCGCCGGTGAGGATGCCGGATACCGAGCCCTACTCCCGCGCCTGGGGTGTGCTGTGCTCGGCGGAGGCGGCCGCGGCCCACCGCGATACCTTCCCTTCCAGGGCCGACGAATACGGCCCCTGGTTCCGGGGCTGGCTGGAGTTGGGGTTGCGCCACAGCGCCACCGACTACGCCATCGCCAGCTACCAGCGGTTGGCCTGCAATGGGGCCCTGGCCGAGATATTCGGCGGCATCGACGTGCTGGTCTGCCCTTCCATGACCACGCCCCCGGAACGGGTCACACCGGAAGCGCTCTACGGCCCGATGGACGAGGAGGAATGGACCTGGGGCCGCTTCACCGTGCCTTACGACTTCAGTGGAGCGCCCACCATATCCCTGCCCTGCGGACTGAACAGCGAGGGCTTGCCCCTCAGCATTCAGTTCGTCGGCAGGCATTTGACGGAGCCGCTGCTGGTCCAGGTGGGCCACGCCTACGAGGCCGCCACTCAGCACCGGCTGCGACCGGACGTGTAGCCGGGTTTCTGCCGCTCCCTTTGACTCAGATCCGGCGGCGGAGGGAGCTGGATGGCGCAGGGGAGGCTCGCCTGACGGCCCTGGCCTGCTCCCAACCGCCGGAGGGCCGGGCCGTCTGTACCCTGCGGCTGCTGGCGGACCAGCTGGTTGAATGCGGGATAGTGGACAGCATCAGCGCCGGAACGGTGCGCCGGACGTTGAAAAAACGAACTCAAGCCCTGACTGAAAGAGCGCTGGCGCATCCCGCCCCAAGGTCGTCTGCGCCATGGAGGACGTGCCGGAGGTCCACCATCGGCAATACCGGGACAACGAGGTCCTGGTGTACCTGGCGAGACCGGCAAACAGCAGGTGAAGGAGACCCGGCCGGGTCGTCCACCCGTCCCGGAGCGACAGGCACTTACGATTATGGATACGAGCGCAACGGCGTGAGCAACCTATTCACTGTTCCCGCCTTCGGAGGGCTGGCGGCGGGTTGCCGGCGGCAACTTTTCCCGTGCGGTTGAGCCTGGATTCGGCAGGTGGTATAATACGACTCTGCAAGCCCGTCCCTTTCGGGCGGTTGCCATCGCTCCCCGATAGCTCAGCGGTAGAGCGGGCGGCTGTTAACCGCTAGGTCGTAGGTTCGAATCCTACTCGGGGAGCCACAGCTACAAAATGGGCGTCCGGAGTCGGCAAACTATGGACGGATGACCCGGAGTAACCGCCGGGTCGCAAAGCTGACCCAGCTTTGGGGATGACCCAGCGGTTACGCGAAATACTTCAAGACTATCTCCGGCGCCACCGCATCGAAGGCAGCACAGAAGCAACAGTCAAGTTCTGCGCTAAAGAATTGCGGCTGTTTCTACAGGACCTCGAAAAGATAGCCCCCGATTGCCGGACCCTGGCGGATCTATCCCCTCTGCATATCCTCCAGCGCTTAGGCCACATGAAGGGGCGAGGGCTCAAACCTCGTTCAATCCGCACGCGGTGGCAAGCGATCACCACATGGCTGAACTGGGGCGTCGAATGGAAACTGATTGAGTCATCGCCGGCCAGCCAGGTCAAAGCTCACAAAGCGCCCAAGACCCGCAAGCTCTTTCTCACCTAGCAGCAATCTGGAGCCATGCTCGACTTTTGTGGCCACAACACCTTTGCCGGCGCTCGCAGGCAAACCATGCTGTGGATGATGGTCACTACCGGGGTCAGAAGAAACGAGATGTGGATGCTAAGTAACTATCTCAAAATGGTATTGGTCTGAGAAGGAGAGTCCAAAGGCGGTCGGGGTGAGATAGGAGAAACCTGTGTGGTGGTAGATGATGGGAAAGAGCGAGTCCCTGCCAACGATCTGGGGAATACCGGATGATCTGTGGCAGCGAATTGAACCGGTGATTTTGGAGTTGGACCCCTCCAAGGCGAAGGGGCGCAAACGGGTGAACCAGCGGAAGATGCTGGAGGGCGTCATCTTCCGTATGCGTAGCTCCTGCCAATGGAACCGCTTGCCCAAGGAGTTGGGGGATGACAGCGCCATCCACCGGACCTTCCAGCGTTGGGTCGAGCGTGGGGTGATTGAGGGTATCTGGGCCGCCCTGATCGAAGAATGCCGGGAGTTGGACGGCGTAGACGGGAGTTGGACGGCGTAGACGGGAGTTGGACGGCGTAGGTTGATGGCAGTCCGCCGATTGCTCCATGGGAAAGGCGCGTTTTGGGGGGCGCCATTGGACGCAATCCCACGGACCGGGGCAAGGCTGGAAGCAAGAAAAGCATCCTGGTCGACGGGGCCGGCGGGCCACTGAGCGTGGTGGTGGCCGGAGCTAATGTCCACGACACGAAACTGCTCAGGCCGACGCTGGAGAGCATAGTGGTGGAGCGGCCGGAAGGCGTCCAGAACCTGTGCCTGGACAAGGGGTATGACAACCCCACAGGCCACCGAACCGTCGCCGACGCCGGATACCAACCGCACATCCGGCGTATCGGAGAGGAGAGATTGGACCAAGATGAGCCGGGAGGGAACGGTGTAGGTCCGGCCGGCTGCCTGGATGGCGCTCCACTTGCGCACCCGGGCCCGGTGGTTGACGTACTCCGGCACCGGAGCTGACGGCAGGAGTTGCAAGTGAGGGCGTTCTTCCTCCAGCTTCCCCATCACCAGCCGGTTGCGCCGATCCACCACCTTCCTGACGAAGTCGCCGTATTCATCCAAGAAGATTAAATCACGGCTGCCCCGCAGCATCAGGGCCTGGTCGATGGCGTCCTTGAGCCGGTAGTGGGCCTGCTCGGCAACGCCGTTCTCATGGGACTCTCCTGCATTGATCAGCGTGGACTCGAGCCCGTAGTGATCCAGGAGCTCGGCGTAGCTGTCGTTCAGGGCCCTGCCGCGGCTGCGCCTCATCTCGTGGGTGACGGCCGAGGTGTTGTCCGATCGGATCACCCGAGGCGCACCACCAGCTCCCACAGGGCGTTCTACAGCCCCTGCTTCAGGGCCAGGAAGGTCTCCCCGGTGGCCACCTCGGCATAGCGCCACCCTGAATGGCTCAGCACCAGCTGGAACAGCCGGTGGCGACAGGGACGCCCGCCGACGGTCACTCCCAGGGAGTTGCAGTGGGTGAAGTCGATCTGGGCCTCGCGGCCCGGGGGATGCTCTTGGGGGGAATAGACCTCCTGGTCCGGGCCGTTGAGCGCTCGCCAGTCCTGTAATCGCCGTTGCAGGGTGCGGAGCTGAGAGGCGCTGAACCGGCCGGGGAATTTCTCCTCCAGCCACTCGATAATTGTCGTTGCCCTGAGCCTGCCGGCGGCCTCGCCCCGGAGCAGGGGCAGGATTTCCTCCTCCCAGAATCCGTCGAAGGGATCGGGACGGGTGCGCCACCGGCGCTCAGTCTTGGTCTCCGACGGCAACGGGCCGCACTGCCACTTCCGGGCCGACCGCTCGCTCATCCCTGCCATTGCCGCCGCCGTCTGTTGCGTCTTTCCTTCCATTCGTCTCTGCCTCAGTATTGCGACTTGCTGATCCGTAACCAATCCGGCACCTCCTGTACCGGATGATTACTCTTGGGGAGCGGCAAAAATAGTCGTCGCCAACCGGCAAGACTAATTGTCGTTGAACAGTGAAGGAAAATCAGGGAAAGTTGCCGGAGGAGGTGGCCGACCTGTTTTCCTGCGGACAGAGGACCGGGTTTGCTGATATACAGCACGATTTCTGCCAGACCGTGAGCAGCGGGCGCGGACGCGCTGAAACCCGGCGCTGGGCGCTGTTGGACCATTGACGATCCGGAGCAGTTATCCTACCTGGATACCCGAGGCGATTGGCCTGGGTTGCGGAGCATCGGGCATGGTCGCGGCGCGACGATGTCAAGACGATGTCAAGGGGAACAGGTGCCGGAGGAAACCCGCTACTACATCTCCAGTCCTGAGTCGGATGCCCATCGATTCTTGCGGGCAACTCGAAGCCATTGGGGTATCGAGAACCGGGTGCGCTGGATACTGGACGTGTCCTTCCGGGAAGACGAAAGCCGGGTAAGAACCGGAAACGCCCCGAAAAACCTCGCGATAGTCCGGCACATGGCCCTCAACCTGCTGCGCGAAGACCGAACCTCCAAAACCTCCATCAAAGCCAAACGCAAATTGGCAGGCTGGGACAACGACTACCTGCTGTCCATCCTCTCCAATCAGAATGCGGTAGCCCTGGAACACAAGTGCCTGCATTTGCGGGGGCGGGTTGGGTTGGCTATAATTGAGCGCGTTGTGTCCGGGGCTTGGTTTGGCCCCGACTGCGTTATTCTCGTTGTACTTCCGCCGTTGATTGTTCCGGGCCTCGTGTTGCTTTTCAAGACAACGGGGCTGGGACCCGGGAGAAATAATGCCACCTCGAAAGCCTCGCGCCAAAGTCGAAGCCCGCGACGGCGGCGCCTCCATCGCGGAGGCCGCCGGTTCCCTCCCCGGAGACCTGTCTGCGGACGAATTGGCGGACTTCTACCGCCGCATGGTGCTGTGCCGCACCATAGACGAGCGCATCTGGGCGCTCAACCGCCAGGGCAAGGTTCCCATCGCCGCCTCCAGCCAGGGCCACGAGGCCGCCCAGTTGGGCAGCCTGCTGGCCACCGAAAAGGACGGCGACTGCTTCCTTTTCCCCTACTACCGCGATCTGGCCCTCAAGTTCGCCGCCGGGCTGACCGCCGAGCAGGTTATGCGCTCCTTCATGGGAAAGGCCGGCGACCCGTACAGCAACGGGCGCCAGTTCCCCCTTCAGGGCGCCGACATACCCCGTAAGATTATCCAGATTTCCAACGTCGTCGCCGCCGGGCTTACCCAGTCCGTGGGCTACGCCATGGCCTGCAAGATGCGCGGCGAGTTCACCGTTGCGCTGGTCTACTTCGGCGATGGGGCGTCCAGCCAGGGCGAGACCCACGAGGCCATGAACTTCGCCGGGGTGCACAAGCTGCCGGTGGTGTTCATCTGCGAGAACAACCGCTACGCCATCTCGGTCCCCCAGCGCAAGCAGATGAGCGTCCAGGAAGTGGCCAGCAGGGCCGCCGGTTACGGATTCCCCGGCTTCACCATTGACGGCATGGACTTCATCGGCTGCTACGAAGCGACCCGAGAAGCCATCAACAGCGCCCGCACGCAAGGCCCTGTGCTGCTGGAGATGCAGGTGGAGCGGTTCATGTCGCACACCACCGACGACGACGACCGCCGCTACCGCCCGACCGACGAGGTGGAGCAGGCCCGCCAGCGCGACCCGGTTGTTACCTTTGGCAACCTGCTGCTGGAACACGGCATTCTCACCCAGCAACAAGTGGACGAAGCTGCCGAAACGGCCCTGGCCGCCGTCGACGCCGCCACCGACGCCGCCGACAGCGCCAGCCCGCCCGATGTATCCACCCTGCACCACATGGTCTATTCCGGTTAAATCCCGAACCGGAATTCCCTCTCCATCCGGGAGAGGGCTGGGGTAAGGGCGTCCCCTCTCGCGAGGGAATCGGAAAACCGAGCAAGGAGTCTGTATCCGTGGCCGTCAAGAGCGTGATAGAAGCCGTCCGGGAAGCTATCCGGGAAGAGATGCAGCGTGACCCCACTGTGTTCGTCATGGGCGAAGACGTGGGCGTACGCGGGGGCGTGTTCCTGGCAACTCAGGGGCTCCTGGAGGAGTTCGGGGAGGAGCGGATAATCGACACGCCGCTGGCCGAAGCCTCCATTATCGGCATCGCGCTGGGCGCGGCCTTCCGGGGCCAGCGGCCCATGCCCGAGATACAGTTTTCCGACTTCGTATGGCCGTCGATCAATCAGCTCATCGGCGAGGCGGCCCGCACCTGCTACGGCACCAACGGCGTGGTCCAGGTCCCGATGACCGTCCGCATTCCCTACGGCGGCGGCATCCGCGGCGGGTTGTTTCACTCGCAGAACGTGGAGACCCACTTCTTCCACACGCCGGGCCTGAAGGTCGTCACCCCCTGCACTCCCTACGACGCCAAGGGCCTGCTCAAGAGCGCCATCCGCGACAACAACCCGGTGGTGTTCCTGGAGCACAAGAAGACCTACCGGCTGGTGCGGGGCGAGGTTCCCGACGGGGAATACACCCTTCCGTTGGGACAGGCCGACATAAAGCGGCCCGGCAGCCACGTGACCGTGGTCAGCTACGGCCTGACGCTGCACTACTGCCTGGAGGCGGCACAGGAAGTGGCCGCCGAGGGCATAGACGCAGAGGTCGTGGACCTGCGCACCCTGACACCGCTGGACAAGAATACAATCCTGACTTCGGTGCGCAAAACCGGCAAGCTGCTGGTAGCCCACGAGGACAACATCACGGGCGGTATCGGAGCGGAAATCGCGGCCCTGGTGGCTGACGAGGCCTTCGAGTACCTCGACGGGCCTATCGTGCGCGTTTGCGGCCCCGACGTACCGACCATGCCCTTCGCCCAGACGCTTGAAGACGCCTATACTCCCGACCCGGCGAAAATCGCCGCCGCGCTGCGACGTCTGTCGGCATACTGACCAGGGCATCACCCTAACCCTCTCCCAGAGGGAGGGGAATTATCGGGACATCTTTGCAAAGGCAAATGGTGCGCAATTGGCCGTAACGGTTGAGCTTCCCCACGTTGGCGAGTCGGTGGTCGAAGGCACCATCGGCAAATGGTTGAAACAACCAGGCGACTCGGTGCGGCGCTACGAGCCACTGGTGGAAATCGTTACCGACAAGGTTACGATGGAAGTCCCCTCGCCGGTTGAGGGCGAACTTCTGCGAGTGCTGGCGGCCGAGGGCGAGACTCTGCCCATGGGCGCGCCTATCGCCGAAATCGGAGACCCGGGCGAAGCGCCGTCCACGGACGCGCCTCCTGCCCCGCCGCCTGCTGCAACACCAGCGGCCCCTGCATCTGCGGCTCCGGTCGGAACCACTGGATACCTGATGCGCGACATCACCCCAGTCGGCCCGACGGGCGGGGCGGCTGTCGAGGCCATGGAGCCAACCGCAAGCGTTCCCGCGCCGTCCGCGCCCGCCGCTGCCCAGGCGCCTGTGGCGTCCGTACCCACCCCTCCCGTTTCGAGGGACGGCGCACCGCGCCTCTCGCCAGCCGTGCGGCGGCTTGCCCGCGAGCACTCGGTGGATCTGAGCCTGATACGCGGCACCGGAATGGGCGGACGCATCACACGCGACGACGTGTTGCGCTACCTGACCGAACATCAAACCATGCCTGCTCCGGTTGCCCCGGCGACGTCTCCCGCTCCCCCTGCGCTTCCTCCAGCCGCGGCAGCCGGGCCGGACGAGGAGCTTATGCCCATCACCCCGGTGCGGCGTATGATAGCCGAGGCAATGGTGCGGAGCGTTACCGAGATTCCCCACGCCTGGAGCGTCAAGGAAGTGGACGTTTCCGGGCTCGTGGCGCTGCGGCAGAGCGTCCGCGCCGAGTTCGAGCGGCAGGAGAGCGTGTCCCTCACCTATATGCCCTTCGTAATTCGGGCTGTGGTCGAGGCCCTGCGCAAAGCGCCGACGATGAACGCCACTTGGGGCGGCGACTCCATAATCATCAAGCGCCGCATCAATCTGGGCCTGGCAGTGGCAGCCCCCAACGGCCTGATCGTGCCGGTGATTCACAACGCCGACCGGCTCACCATCCCCGGGCTGGCCCATGCCGTGCAGGACGTAACCGAGCGGGCGCGAACCAACCGCCTGACCATCGAAGACGTGCAGGGCGGAACATTCACCCTGAACAACACCGGCGCCCTTGGCGGCTCTCTGGTGTCCGGCCCCATCATCAACTACCCGCAGGCCGGAATCATGACCACCGAGACCATTGAGAAACGACCCGTGGTTCGGGACGACGCCATCGCCATCCGTTCCATGATGAACATCTGCCTGGCCTTCGACCATCGCATCAACGACGGAGCCGAGGCCAGCGGGTTCCTGGAAGCAGTCAAGGCCCGACTGGAATCCTACGGCCCCGGCACTCCGGTCTACTGAATCCCCTCTCCCCCAGGGAGAGGGCCAGGGTGAGGGCGAGCGATGCCGGGACCGGAGCTTTGCCGCTATGCTTGGCTGGGGACGGTCGGCTACGCCTGCGCCCGCGCCTTGCAGGATGAGTTGGTCAACCAAGTCCACGGCGGCGACTCGCCCAACACGCTGTTGCTGCTGGAGCATCCCCACGTATACACGCGCGGCCGCCTGAGCCGCGACGAGCACCTGCTGGCCCCTTGCGATGAACTGGCGTCCGCTGGCGTTCCGGTCCACGACACCGACCGGGGCGGGCAAATCACCTACCACGGCCCCGGACAGCTTGTCGGCTACCCGATCATCAACCTGCGAAGCTGGGGCGGCGGCCCATTGCAATACGTCCGCACCCTGGAGCAAGTCATCGTCGAAACTCTGGCCGACTTCGGCATCACGGCCCACACCGAGCAAGGGCTGACCGGAGTATGGACGGCGGGCGGCAAGATAGCGGCCATCGGCGTCAAGATAAGCCGGGGCATAGCCTTCCACGGATTCGCCGTCAACGTAAACACCGACCTCTCTTTCTACCGCCATATAATCCCCTGCGGCATAACCGACCGCCCGGTAACGTCAATGGCGGCGGAGCTGGGCGAGGACGCAGACCTAGAGGCGGTGCGCTACAGCCTCGTCTACCGCTTCGGCCAGGCAATGGGGCTGCGGATGGCGGAGGGGAAACAGTCGAAGATGTCATAGAGATATAAGAGCAGTGCAAATCTCTGGTTGCGCAACAATAGAGTGTATGGCCTCGGCCAAGTATTCTATGAACGTAACTACAGTGTTTGCTCGATTGAAATTATGGGCCATCTGGCGTTGAGATAGGATGGAATTACGTCTGCCTCATGGGCGATTTGGTTTCTGCGGTTAACGATTAGCCTTAGGCGTTCTCTAATATCTTGCGGTGTATTGTTTAATTTACTGGCTACTTCACTCCACAGAGGCGCTTCGGATATTAGCCTGACGGCGTCTGCGATGTTGTCCGGGTTCTGAAAACTCAAGTGACTGTGGCGAGTTCTTAATTTGGTCTTCCAGCCATTCGAGATTTCCGAGGAGATTCGCCGCTTGTATCACACTGCCTAATGAAACTTGGAATCTGGAGAACGCTTCCGTTTGGGGCCTGATTCCTTGATACGCTTCCAGCATCCCCAATCTGACAAGCTCGTGGACATAATGGTCCAGCGAGCTTACCGCCATCACCCACTGGAAACGCAGCGAGTCAGACAAATCCAATGCATTGGTAGTTTGCGCATTCAGAATTTGATACATCTCGCCAAGTTCGCGGGATCGCTGAATATTTTCCTGAAACTGGTCAATCGCCGATTGCATTGCTGGTCAATCCGATAACTTTATCGGTAAACTCGGAAAAAATCTCCCTGAAATTATCCCGTGATTTGCCAGACATATCCAATACGTTCCCAGTTTGACCTATCTGTTCATTGGTCAAGGCAAACACAGGGGTTCGAGTTTCCTGAGCCCTTGCGATAAGTGAGTTAAAGTCTGGGATTTGGGCCAGACAGTAGTCATTTATGCGATGCGTCTGGTAACTTTCATCTGGCAACACCATGCCTTTCTTATTTAGCTCAGGCACTAAATTTCCAGACACTTTTTTATTTATTTCGTTTATCCATTTTTGGAAAGCGCTGGCAGGGGCATTTTTCCTGGGACGGTAATTTTGCACCACTGTCCCCAAAAACTTAGGGGTAACTTTGGGGAATGGGTAGACTGCATCTCTAAGGACGGCCAGAGAAGCGGCTCTCTCAGACCAATCTCTCCATTGAGGAATCACTCTGGCGAGAGAGTTTATCGCCATCATGGAAAATTTATCCGGCGATGCTGGAACCAGAAAGAAGTCGCTGGTCATAAGCATATTTCGATTAATCGAGCTCAAGCTGGGATTTACGTCGATTAATACGTAATCTGCTTCATACTTCTCCGCCGTTCTATCAATTAAAGTGGAAATTGAACCAGGGAGATTCTGGAGGGTCTGTATCGATCCGGAAAGCTCCTGAGCAATGCCCAGGGTTACTTCATACTCAGACAGCTCGATATTGCCCGGCAAAAGGAACAAACCCTCTCGCCTTTCCACAGGAAAGCACTCGACGGGTTCAAGGGGATACGGCTTGGATTCAAATGCTGGAGCCAGTCCAGATTTCAAATCGCGGGCAGCCCTTCTACTGTCGCATGATTCCTGGCTTTCATACAAATTCTCAATTTCATCCTCCCCCTTGTAATCAAGCGCCAGCTCGGTCAGATTACATTGAGGGTCGGCATCGACCAGTATCACCCTTTTCCCCTTTTCGGCCAGCATCCAGCCCAAGTGGAAAGTTGTCGTGGTCTTGCTCACGCCGCCCTTGTGGTTGAAGAGGGCTATTCTCTGAACCATTGTCTCACTTTCCTCGAATTTTAAGGATGATTATACTGTTTCTGTACCACACTTAATCCTGCTTCGTCAACCAGCCTTTGACACCCCAGCCCGCCCGTTGCTACACTCGCTCGCAGACTTTCATCACCGGAGGCTGTCGCATGGCAGTATCGCAGAAGATTCGGCGGTACATGGCGGAGGGCGGGTGGATTCGCCGGGTCTTCGAGGAAGGGCTGGCCCTCAAGGCGCAGATCGGCGCGGAGAACGTCTTCGATCTCTCGCTGGGCAACCCGGTGATTGAGCCTCCGGTGGAGTTCAAGAACGAGCTGCGGCGGCTGGCCGAAGAGCCGATGGCGGGGATGCACCGCTATATGCCCAACCAGGGATACATGGATACCAGGGAGGCAGTGGCCGGTACGCTGGCGGAAGAAACCGGCCTGCCCTTCACCGGCAACGAAGTCATCATGACCTGCGGGGCGGCGGCGGCGGCCAACGTGGTGCTCAAGACCATCCTCAACCCCGGCGACGAGGTTATCGTACTGGCCCCCTATTTCTTCGAGTATCTGTACTACATCGACAACCACGACGGCGTGGCAGTGGTGGTCAACACCACCGACCAATTCCAGCTTGACCTGGCGGCCATCGAGCAGGCGATTACGCCGCGCACCCGCGCCATCATCGTCAACTCGCCCAACAACCCCTCCGGCGTGGTCTACTCCGCCGGGGAGATTGCCGGGCTGTCGGAGCTGCTGAACCACAAGCAGGCGGAACACGGCACCGAGATATTCCTCATCAGCGACGAGCCGTATAAACGCATCATCTTCGATGGCATGACCTTCCCTCAGGTACTGTCCGGTTATGACAACTCGGTCATCGTAACGTCCCATGCCAAGGACCTGGCCCTGCCCGGGGAACGCATAGGCTTCATCGCCATCAACCCCAACCACGAGGAAAAGGAAGAGCTTGCGGGCGGCTTCAGCTTCTGCAACCGCACACTGGGGTTCGTCAACGCCCCGGCGCTGATGCAGCACGTGGTCAGGAATCTCCAGGGCGTCAGCGTCGACCCGGGCTACTACCAGCGCAAGCGCGACTTCATGCACACGGCCCTGAGCGAGATGGGCTACGACACGGTGAAGCCGCAGGGAGCCTTCTACCTCTACCCCAAGGCGCCCATCGAAGACGACGTGGCCTTCACGCGGGACCTGCTCCAGTGGAACGTGCTGGTGGTTCCGGGCCGCGGCTTCGGCACGCCCGGCTACTTCCGCATATCTTACTGCGTCGAGGACTGGGTGCTGGAGGGCGCAGTGGAGGGACTGGCCAAGGCGGTAGCAGGGTAACAGGATGCCCTGCAAGTCCCCTCTCCATTTGGGTGATAGGGCCAGGATGAAGCCGTCAATCAGGCTCCCTGTGCCGCCAGTACCCGCGCCGGAGGCTCTGGCCGGGGTATTGCCAGATAGAAGATCGCGGCCAGCGTGTAGATTCCCACCAGCGGAATTAACGCAATCAAATAGCTTCCGGTATGGTCGAAGATTAGTCCCATCCAGACCGGTGTGCTCATGGACATCAACTGGTCCGGCAGGTGCTGCCAGCCGCGCAGAGTAGCGTAACTACGGCGCCCGAAGAAATCCCCCATGATGGCCCAGGCGAGAGGATTGGCTGTCTCCGACACCGCCAGCAACACCACAAACAGGCAGACCTGCCACAACGCGCCGCTGTGGTTAAGCAGCACCACTACCGAGAAGGCGCCGCCGATCATCGCCACAGCGCTCAGCCGCTGCTTCGACCAGTTGTCGCCCAGCCAACCGACGATGGGGTTCATCACCAGCGAACTTAGCGACAGCAGCCCCACCAGCAGAGCCGTGATGCGAACGCTGTCGTCTTCGGGCCGGCCCGACCCCATCAGGAACCAAATGATTATTGGCGCAAGTAGAAACTGCATCCCGGAGTGTACGGTGTTGCGCATACCCACGGCCATCACCAGCAGCCAATAAGTGGGCGTCCGCATCGCCTCCCGCGCGGTGAAGTCAGGTTCACCGGGAGACGGGCGGAAGACCTGAGCGACGCGGGCCGCGGGCCGCGGCATCTGGGCTGAGGCCGGCGGTTCCTTGGCTGGCTTGTCGCCGTCGGGCAGCAGTCCTCTTTCTTCGGGAGAGCGGTAAACGAGGAACGTCAGCGGCAGCACCACTGCCAGAATCACCGCGCCGGAGATTAACGCCGCATTGCGCCAACCTATCTCATATACCAGCAGACCCATTACCGGCGCGATGAGGATGCCCCCCAGTGGGCTGCCCATGCCGGCCACGGCCATAGCCAGCGCCCGGTGCCGCCGGAACCACTGGTTGATCGCCGGCATCAGGGCGTTGTTGTAGCCGGCGCGAAAGCCCAGGGAAAGCAGCCCCACAAATACCAACAGGAAGTATATGTAGCTGTCGGTCAGGGCCAGCAGGATGAACCCGAGACCCGACGCAATTCCCCCCAGCGCCATGATGAACCGGGGACCGAACCTGTCGTTGAGCCAGCCCATCAGCGGCCCCTGCAAGCCCCCCTCCATCCTTCCCAGCATCTCGGCCAGGGACACGATAGCGACACCAACGCCCAACTCTTTGGTGAGAGGATTGACGTAGAAGGTAAACCCCCGGTTGAAGGTGCCGTGCTTGAGGGCGTCGGCGGTGGCCGAAATCGACACAATCCACCAGCCGTAGAAAACTTTCTGCGGCAGTTGCAGTATTCGTTTGGCGTCGGACGTCAGCAACGGCTGTGGACCTTTACAAATACAAAACTGGAAGGGCGGGTACAAAACTGGAAGGGCGGGTTGAAAAGCCTAGTAGACCAACATCGTAGGAATGATGGGGAGTTCTTGCCCGCAGGCTACGCGTTCAAATCGTTGCCGGGTCATTTCGTCAGCCCAACTGCCCATCAATGCAAAGATTTCACTCTACTAGTATATCGCGGCGCAACAAGTTGCGCCTGCCGGGATGAGACGAGTTGCAGCCAAGCAAAGCTGTAGGGGCGCACGGACGTGCGCCCCTGGGGGGGTTGCGGAACCGGAATTAAGGCCGAAAGCTACTCGTCCAGATTGATGACGATATTGTCGGGGCCGCGAGATAGCACTGCCTCAGCAGGTTCGTCGTAGGGATTGCCCTCGATGTGATCGAAGTGAGCCGGGACGAAAATGAAGTCCCCGGGTCCGGCTTCGATGTATTCATTGTAGCCCTCACCGTAGTACACCCGGATGTGGCCCTTCAGCACGTAGGCGGCGGTCTCCGCCTCGCCGTGGTTATGGGGCGGCCCCATGGTGTTGGGGGTGCATTCGACGTGCCCCAACCAGATCTTTTCCGCTCCTGCGGTGTTGCCATCGATGCCGGGCTTGCGAATCATGCCGGGGGTCTGCGCGGTGGAATCGGGGGAGCCGACGTCATGCACGACCTTTAATTCCCGGCCCTTGGTGGATGTGCTCATGTTTCCTCCCAACGGTTTGACCAGTGGATTGACGAGTTGGCTGTTTTCCATTGTCCTTGGGGGCAATCATAATGCCGCAGCACGGCGGCGGCAAGCAGCAGTTGAAAGCAGGCCGGCGCTTGTCAATTTTTCCTCCCGGAGCGGGAGGAAGGACAAATGTGTCCCGACAACAAGACTTCCCGAGGGGCGGCGTTCAGGTCAAGGCTCGTTTCCATGCTGTAGGTTTACCATAACCGCAAACTTGTTGGCCTTTGCTCTTTCGACAACTTTCCGCCAATTCACCTCATCAACTCTGAACTGTTACCACGTCTGCCAGCCTTTGACAACCGCAGGCAAAGACCTTACTTTCGAAAGGCAATTACCCCCGTCCGCCGGACTGTGGCTAAGGCCCTGTCAATGGCGCCGAGATAATGGGCCATTGGGGCGGCGTGATCGTGTACCACTGACGTGATGACTGACGGCAATAAATTGGTCAGGGTGGAGACGTTGAAGGAGCGGGTAGAGACAGGGTGACGGTGCGGCCTATTCCTCGTCGGGATCGTCCGGGACTTGGGACGCAACGTTTTCCCTACTGCGCTTGAGGCGGTAGCTGTCGCCGTTCATCTCCAGGATGTGGACGTGGTGGGTGAGACGGTCCAGCAGCGCTCCGGTGAGGCGCTCCGAGCCGAAGACCTCGGTCCACTCGTCGAAGGGCAGGTTGGTGGTGACCAGGATGGATCCCCGTTCGTAGCGCTGGCTGAAGACCTCGAAGAGGAGTTCCGCGCCGGTGCGGGACAGGGGCACGAAGCCCAGCTCGTCAATGATCAGCAGGTTCAGCCGGGACAGTTGCCGCTGCAAGTTCAGCAGGCGTCTCTCGTCCCGGGCCTCCATCATCTCATGCACCAGACCGGCGGCGGTGGTGAAACCCACGGACATCCCGCGCTGGCAGGCGGCCAGTCCCAGCCCAAGGGCCACGTGGGTCTTGCCGGTGCCGCTGTTGCCGACGGCGATGACGTTCTCCCGGCGCTGGATGTATTCACAGCGGGCCAGTTCCATCACCAGGGCCTTGTTCAGCGACGGGATGGCTGGGAAATCGAAGGTGTCCAGACTCTTCACCGCAGGGAACCGGGCGGCGCGGATTCGCCGCTCCACCATGCGCTGGTGGCGGTCGATGAGTTCCAGCTCGGCGAGGCGCAGCAGGTACTGGGGATGGTCCACACCCTCGGCGGCGCACTGCTCGGCCATCTTCCCGTATTCCCTGAGAAAACTGGGCAGCTTCAGCTCCTTCAGATGGTGTTCCAGCAGCAGCGTCGACCGGTCGTTCATGCCGCTCTCCCCGACAGCAACGTCATGTAGTCCCCGGCGGACGTGGTGCTGACTCTGGCCCGGGGCAGGTAGGGATACATCTCCAAGTCCAGCCTGGGCGGACGTCCCTCCAGCCGGCACAACACCAGGTGTTTAACGGCGTCGAAGCTCAGCGACCCCAGGTGGATGGCATCTTTCACCGCTGCGTGCACCTCCTGCTGATTGAAGGTCTCCAGCAGCCTCAGCGCCTGCACGTACTCCCGTTTGCCCCGCCGTCCGATGCGGGACTCCAGCAGCCAGCGCAGCGTCCCGAACTCATCGGGGAGTTCCCAGCCCTGCAACGGCGCGGCCTGGTCCAGGGCGCCCGGCTTCCGTTCCAACAGCGGCAGGTAGTGGATGGGGTCGTAGACGAAGTCGTCGCGCTCGTATGATCTGGGGTGTCTGGCGATGACCTCGGTTCCGCAGCTGATCACCACTGCGTCGACGTAGCCCCGTACCAGGACGTCCCGGTATCCGTAGGCCACCGGCACCGAGTAGTCGTTGGTCCTGTACCGGACCAGGGACAGCGAACTCACCCGGCTTGCCTGCTTGTCGCACACGTCGTATGCCACCGGAGGCAGGGGCAGCAGGGCGTCCAGGTCCCGCTCCATACGCTGACCGATGGTCTCCGTATGTCCCCTGAGCTGGGCGTCCATTCGCTCCAGGCATCGTTGTTCCAGGTGGGCATTGAGCGAATCAAAGCTCTCGAAGGACGGCACCGGCACCAGAAAGTTGCGCCGCACGTACCCCACCAGGCCCTCCACCTTGCCTTTGTCATTGCCCTTGCCGGGACGGCCGAACCGGTCCTCGAACAGGTAGTGCGACTGCAGTTCGGTGAAGGCGCGGGTGCGTTGACGACGCCCGTCCCCCAGTACCTTCGCCACCGCCAGCCTGGTATTGTCGTAGAGGATGCTTTGGGGCACTCCGCCCAGAAAGGCGAACGCCGAGACGTGGCCGTCCAGGAAGTCCTCGGTGGTCTCCGCCGGGTAGTCCTTGACGAAGCAGCCGTCGCTGTGCGGCAGGTCGATGACGAAGCAGTGGGCCTTCTGCTCCACGCCGCCGATGACCACCAGGGCTTCGCCAAAGTCGCACTGGGCGTGTCCCGGCGCATGGGACAACGGGACAAACATCTCCCTGGTCTGGCGGCGATGTTCCCTTACATAGTCCTTGACTGTGGTGTATCCACCGTCGAACCCGTACTCGTCCCTGAGCCGCTCGAAGATGCGCTTGGCGGTGTGGCGCTGTTTCCTGGGGCGCCTGAGGTCGTCCTCCAGGGTCCGGTCTATGACGCCGGTGAAAGGCTCCAGCTTGGGGCGCCGGGGTGGGGTCTGTCGCCGGTACCCAGGAGGCACGGAGTGGGCCAGCATCTTGCGCACGGTGTCCCGGTGCAGGCCAAACTCTCTGGAGACCTCCCGAATACTCTCACCCTACACCATCACCGCCCGGCGAACCCGCAGATATACGTCCACCTTATACATCCGTCGCACCATCCATGGGTCGGCTATGACCCTGTGAATGATGGCGGGCGGTACAGTATTTAGTCGCCGATACTCAGCAATCTTCCGCCCGCACGGCCCACTTTACCTCCGCCGCTGAACGTGGTCAGCCAATGGCTGAGGCACACGACCCCGGAGGTGACGCTCCGCATCTACCTTCCCATCGTGGGCAGCACCCACTCCATGGCGGAGGTCCCGTAGGTTAGCCTTTCACACTAACCGGATCGAGTTTGTCCGGGTTACCGGACAGCACGGCTATGGTCGTCTTTCGAGAATTTCTCCTTGTGGCAGGCTCCACCTGGCCTCACTTCACCTATCACAAGCGGCTCCCACGGCACGGGAAGCGAGGCACTGGATAGTGTGTCATTCTCCCCTACGCTCAGCGGAACGGGTTTATGACCAGGACGCCGTCGTATGACTGTCCGTCATTCAGGTCTTCGGAGTAGACCGCGTCGCACTCCAACATTCTGGCCGCCGCCAATATGGCCGCGTCCCAGTAGGAGATGCCATGCCGGTCTGCCATCCCCGCAGCCGTCCTGAACACTTCCTGGGTTACAGGTTGGATGGGAAGCTCCATCAGGGGCGCCAGGAATGCCATGGCCTGCTCGTGGGTCATCCCAAGTCTGCCCCTGGGCCGGGTAGCCTGGTGATAAAACTCCTACAGGACCTGGGTCGACAGGCTCAGATCATCCTCCTTGAGGACCTCCGCCGCCCTGGCCCTTTTCACCCTCTCTTCGGGCGCTGTGTCGGCGGCGTAGATCAGGATGTTGGTGTCAGCGAGACGCATGCCTGTCGTACAGTTCCTCCCTGCTCAGTCTTTCACTGGCACTCAGCCCCACGCCTTCTGCTTCGAACCTTGCCATGGCCTCGTCCAGCATTCTCGCCCTGCGCTGCGGCTCAGTTTCCTCGGGAGGCCGGTCCCCTGCCTCCTCGAGAATCTGCAGGAGGTAATCCCTCAGCATTGCGGACATGGAGGTGCCCTTCTGAGCGGCCTTGATCCTGGCCAGGCGGTGGGTATCATCGTCGACGGCCACGCTGATTACCTTCATTGTCTCGGTGTCCTATATGGTTTATGCAATTATTGATTTATGTTAGCATCTTGCAGCTGTCTCGGCACCTTGCGCCAGGACCCGGATGCCTGCCACCACGGCGGGCCTTCCCTGGAATGCCTCGAAGCGTTGGATGAGATTGCCGATCTGGGGATGGGTGGAATACCCTCTACAGCCGGAGCACTCCAGTTCGCGCAGGCGTTCTGAGTTTCCGAGGTCTGCGTTTCCGCAGTGCCGGTCCTCCAGCCACCATTCTATGGCGAGTAGATTTACGGTTTGAAAGTAACGGTAATTGGCCTTGGCCCCGTCGGGACCGTCTCGGCTGCCGGTCTGGCCCTTTCGGGCCACGATGTCCTGGCCACAGACATAGATCGTCTCAAAGTGCGGGCCTTCCGTGCCGGAAGGTACGGAGAATGCGAGCCTGGCTTGGCGGACCGCCTCAAGTCCGCGCTCCAGTGTGGCAACATCCGCTTCCGGCACTGCGACGAGGTGGATGAGGACCTGGGTCAGGTGGCTCTCATTGCGGTCGGGACGCCGCCCGGTGAGGGATATGCTCCTGAACTGGGCCAGGTGTACGCCGCCATTCGCTGGGTCAGGGAACGAAGCAGCGATAACCTGGTGGTGGCTATGAAGAGCACCGTGCCGCCCGGCACCGGCCAGCGAATCCACCAGCATCACCTGTCCGGGACTGGCATCGGTTATGCCGCCAATCCGGAGTTTCTCCGGGCAGGGCAGGCGGTGACCGACTGGGACCGCCCCGACCGGATAGTCATCGGGACAGCCCCTGGCGACACCCGGCGCTAGGAGCCTGTCTGAGGATTGACCAATTGGCGGTGTCGGTCAGCCGGGATTACCCTGCGGCAGCAGTTTTGGCGTGGTGCGGACGTGCACATGCGGATTGTCGCTTGAAAATCCCACTGCCCATGGCCCGGCACGTCTCCCTGTTGTTTCCAGTGGCGGTTGTTCCCGGTGGCGCCTTTGCCCCTCACCCTGCCGGACATCCCGGCCCCGAAGCGGAACAGCTTCAGCAGGTTGTGGCCAGCGCAGATCAGCTGCCATTCCCGGTTCACCTTCGCCAGACCCCGCAGCAGGAACTGCCGGAAGCCCCGGCCCTGCTTGATCTGGCCGAATACCGGTTCCACCGTCTCCATTCGAAGGGCGTAGCGTTCCCTGCCCCGTTTCGTCCGCAGCTTGCGCCGCATCCGGTCCCTGGCTGACAGTCCCTTGGGTATGCGCCGCGGGGCGCCGGTGGCGGCACCCAGCCGTGGCGGGTTTTCTCCGGCGCGACGAACGGGTCCACTCCCAGGGCGTAGAGTTCCTCCACCTCCTTGGCCGAGTAGTACCCGGCGGCCGAGTAGTACCCGGCGTCGGCGGATACCTCTTTCGGCGCCGCGCCCACGTTCAGGATGGTCTCCTCGATCATGCTCACGGCCTGACCCTTGTCCGAGGGCTGATCGGTGGCACGGGCCGCCACGATCACCTGATGCTCGCTGTCCACCACCGCCTGACAGTTGCAGGACTGCTGGAAGTCCCTCCCTCCCGGGCCGGGCATGATCCGGGAGTCCGGGCCGGTGAAGCTCCGCTGCGCCTTGTCATCAGGCGCCCCGGGGTGATTGCGGCCCTCGGACTCGGCCTGCTCCGCCTCTGCCAGGGCCCGGCCTCCAGCGCCGCCTTGGCCTCCCTTATCCTCCGCAGCCGTCCCTCCCGGAAGGCCAGTTCCTCCGGCAACTCATCCCCACGCCTGTCCTTCCCGTACCTGCGGTCCTCGTTATCGTCCACCTCCTGCGCCTTGCGGAGCAACTCGTCCACCTCGGCCTGCAACTGCGCTTCCTTCTCCTTCATCCTCCTTCATCCGCCCGTAGCTCATCGCCTTGTGCCTGGAGGCATTGGCCCGCGCCTTGGTCCCGTCCAGCGCCACGTGCCCCAGCTTCACCAGTCCTGCCTGCCGGCAAAGCTCCAGCACCTGCAGGAACAGGTCCGCCAACGCCTCCAGCCAACGCCTCCAAGTGGTCCTTTCGGAAGTCGGAGACGGTGCGGAAGTCGGGGGTGTTGTTGGCCGCCAGCACCCGGAAGGCGATGTCCTCGTGGAGCCGCTGCGCGATGCGTCGTGAGGATGCCACGCCGTTGCAGTAGCCGTAGAGCAGCGCCTTCACCATCATCCTGGGGATGGCAGGGCGGGCCGCCCCGCCTTTCCCCTTCGTAGCGGGCGGTGATGGCCGAGAGGTCCAACTGGTCCACGACGTCAGAGATGAAGTAGGCCAGATGGCCCGGCGGCAGCCATTCCTGTAGGGCCGCAGGCAGCAGCAACTGCTGGTCCGGATCGTAGGGAAGGCAGGTCTTGCTCATTGCCGCTCCGCTCGTCTGATGCTCACCCCATCAGACCCTCAATGGCTCACCAACCCTGTTTCTCGGACAGACTCCTAGGAAAGGTCTGAATAAGTCTCAAATCGCCGTGATTTCAGCTACGGGGAGTAGCGAGTTTCCCCACTTATTCAGAGGTTCCCTAGTACTACAACGACGCTTCCTCAATTTGGTCAGTTTTTGGCCGGCGACCGCTTCGCGGAAAGCAAGTCAACAAAGCTGTCAAGCGCGTGGACGGACGACGTGAAGAGGTGCTCAAGGTCCCTTTTTTGTGATCCGTCGTTGTAATACTAGATACCCGGAATGGTCACCCGGAAGCTGTAAACGGACTGTCCGGGCGTGGTGTACACTGTGCGGCTGTCGGGGCCTCCGAAGGCGATGTTGCGGGGAATCTCCGGCCCCCGGATGACGCCGATGTGGGCGCCGTCGGGATCGAAGACCCAGATGCCGCCGGATCCGGTGCAGAACACGCGGCCCGCCGTGTCCACCTTCATGCCGTCGGGAACGCCCGGCTCCGCCGAACTCATGTCGGCGAACACACGGTTGTTGCTCAGCGAGCCGTCGGCGGCCACGTCGAAGGCGCGTATCTTGCGGTGCGTGCAGACCTCGCCCCGCTCTTCCTCGCCGAGACAGTCCAGGCTGATGCGGCTGATGGCGACGTACAGCACCGACTCATCGGGCGAGAAGGCCAGGCCGTTGGGGTATTCGCAGCCGTCGGTGGCAAGATGGACCTCACCGTCCGGGTCGACGCGGAAGACACCGGCGAAGTCGTACTCCCGCAGCTCAGGCTCCAGTCGCAGCGACGGGTCGGTGAAGTATATGCTGCCGTCAGAGCGGCACACCACGTCGTTGGGCTTGTGGAAACGCTTTCCGTCCCAGCGCTCGGCGACGGGGGTGACGGCGCCGCCGGTGTCCATGCGGGTAACGCGGCGATGGTCGGCGCCCTCACACATCAACAGGCGGCCCTCGCGGTCGAAGGCGCAACCGTTGCCCTCGCCGGTGCCTTCGCGCAGCACGCTGACTCCGTTCTGTTCGTCCCAGCGGTACAAACGGCCCTCGGTGAGGGAAACAAAAGTCAGGTAGCCATCGGGGTGCCACAGCGGGCCTTCGGTATTGCCGCCCACGTTTGCCAGGTGGGTATGCTCAGGGGACTCGAGGATGCCGGAAAGGTGGTCAGGCATATCGCTTTCCTCGTTGTTTCAACAGTCTCGGATTTTCGAGATTATATCAGCCAACGGCCAAGCTGCGTTTGACCGCCCATAGGACCGGGCTTAGAATGCCGATAGTTGGCCAGGATCCGAATCCCAGTACCTGACTTTTGAGGATGGAAAGTGCATGAGCCAGAACACGGAGGCGGAGCCGATCTACGCCGAACTGCGCCGACGGGCAGTCGCGGAATACGGCGAAGAGCGAGCCGAGGAGCTGGAAGACTTCCTGCGAACCACCGCCCAACAGGTTGCGGACGTTGAGAATGCGGCTGTCCATCCCGATTCGGAACCTCTGATACATGGCTGAACGTAGCATAAAATTTGTCCAAAGGCGGGGCGTGCCGGAAGATTGCCGCCGTCCCAGCCAGTTCATTGAGGTTGAAGTATGGCCGAGCCCTATGAGCTTTCCGTAGTCGATGCGGCGGCGCAGATCCGGGGGGGCAGTCTTTCGCCGGTGGCGCTGGCGGAGTCACTGCTGGCGCGAGTCGACGCCCTGGACGGCGACCTGCAGGCCTGGGTGACCATCGACCGCGAGGCCGTGCTGGCGACCGCCCGCCAGCGTGAGGCAGAAGTCGAAGCAGGCGGGGCGCTGGGACCAATACACGGAGTGCCGGTGGGCTTGAAGGACATATTTTACACCGCCGGGATGCTCACCGCCTGCGGCTCCAGGGTCTATGCCGACTTCGTGCCGGACTTTGACGCCACGTCAGTGGCGAAGATCAAGGCCGCCGGGGGCATCATCCTGGGTAAGGCGGTCACCACCGAATTCGCCACCTCCGATCCGTCACCGACGCACAACCCGTGGAACCTCGACCACACCCCCGGCGGCTCCAGCAGCGGCTCGTCGGCGGCAGTGGCGGCGCGGATGGTCCCGGCCGCCCTCGGCTCGCAGACCGGCGGCTCCACCTGTCGCCCCGCGGCCTACAATGGCATCGTGGGCCTCAAGCCAACCTACGGGCGGATCAGCCGCTACGGCGTGGTGCCGGTGAGTTGGTCGCTGGACCATGTGGGCATCCTGACCCGCACGGTGGCCGACGCGGCCCTGATGCTGACCGTGCTGAGCGGCGAGGACGGCAACGACCCCGGTTCGCTGCGGCAGGCGGTCCCAGACTTTGCCGCGCAGATGGCCGAATACGACCGTCCGCCGCGCATCGGGCTGGTGCGGCGCTACTACCAGGACTACGCAACCCCGGAGATCTGGGCGCACACCGAATCGGTGGCCAACACGCTGGCCGAAGCGGGGGCCGATGTGGTGGAACTGCCCCTGCCGGACAGCTTCGCCCAGGTCCACAGCTTCCAGCGCATCGTGATGAACGTGGACTGCGCTGGCTTCCACGAGGCCAATCATCGCATCCGCGCCGCCGACTACGGCCCCCGCGTTCGTGCCGGCATCGAGATGGGCATGATCATCCCGACAGCGACCTACCTGAAGGCCCAGCGTCTGCGGCGACAGTTCCGCGCCGATATGAACGAGATGGCCTCCAAAGTGGATGTGGTGATGACCCCTGCAACTCCGGCGCCGGCGCCGAAAGACCTGAACACCACCGGCGATGCCGCGTTCCAGGTGCCCTGGACCGCCGCCGGTCTGCCGACGGTGGTGGTGCCTACGGGCCTGAGCGAACTGGGAATGCCGATGGCGGTGCAGTTCGGCGGGCCCTGGGCCGAGGAGGGCCGGGTGCTGGGCGCGTCGCAGTGGTGCGAGCGGGTGGCCGGCTTGCACCAGGGCCCGCCCAACTACTCGTAGGCTCGCCCGTGAAAACCGACTACGACCTCATCGTCATTGGCGCGGGTTCCGCGGGGCTGACGGCGGCACGGTTCGCTCGCCAGTTGGGGCTGTCGGTGGCCCTGGTCGAGCGGTCGCGGGTGGGTGGCGACTGTACCTGGACCGGCTGCGTCCCCAGCAAGGCGCTGCTGAAAGCCGCTGGAATCGCCCATTCCATACGCACGGCTGACCGGTACGGCCTGCCGGTTTCTGCTCCCGTCGTGGACCTGAGGGCGGTGATGGAGCGTATACGCTCTGTCATCCGCCGCATCTACGGCACGGAGTCGCCGGAGGCGCTGGCCCACGAGGGGATCGAGGTAATTGTCGGCGATGCCAGCTTCACCGGCGCCGGGTCCGTGGGTGTCGATGGCCGCACTTTGACTGCCCGCCGGTTTCTTGTCTGCACTGGTTCTTCCCCGATTATTCCGTCCATACCCGGGCTGGACAGCGTCGGGTTCCACACGTACGAAACTGTTTGGAATCTTGAGGTTCTTCCTGCTTCGCTGGCCGTGATCGGGGCAGGCGCAGTCGGCTGCGAGTTGGCGCAGGCCTTTGCCCGGCTGGGTTCGGAGGTAACGCTCATCGAAGCCGCCGACCGCGTCCTGCATCAGGAAGACCCGGAGGCGTCAGAGGTCATTGCCAGGCAGATGGCCGTCGAGGGCATACGGCTGCTGGCAGGGAAGAGTGCGCGGGCAGTCCGTTCAGCGCCCGACGCCGATACGGGAGTCAACATCGAGCTTTCAGGTGGTCAGAGCGTTGAAGCCAGCGCCCTGCTGCTGGCGGTGGGCCGCCGCCCCAACACCGGGGGCCTGGGTCTGGAGGCAGCAGGTTTGACCGTCGGGCCGGAAGGCATCGGCGTAGATCGCCACCTGCGCACGACCGCGAAAGGCATCTACGCCGCCGGGGACGTTACCGGCGGGCCGCAGTTCACCCACTACGCCGGGTGGCAGGGATTCATGGCCGTGCGCAACGCATTCCTGCCGATGAACACCGTCGCGGTCCGGGCGCAGGTACCGCGAGCCATATTCACCGACCCCGAGGCGGCTCAGGCCGGGCTCACGGAGGCGGAGGCTGGGGAACGCCACGGCGAGCGAATGGTCGTCTCGCGCTGGCCGCTTGCCGACGTGGACCGCGCACTTACGGACGGCGAGACCGGCGGTTTCGTGAAAGCAGTTCATACGCCCAAGGGACTCATACTGGGCGCGACCATCGTCGCTCCAAGGGCGGGCGAGATGATCCACGAATGGACGCTCGCCATCGACAAGGGCATCCAGCTGGCCGACCTGGCGCAGTCAATCCACGTTTACCCGACGTACTCCATGGCATCCCAGCAGTTGGCCCTCCGGGCATACTCCCGGCGGTTGTTGACCGGGCGCATGGGAACGCTGCTGCGGAGACTGGCAAGGCGGGGCGGATGATACGCTGAACAGTATTAGGTCGACTGGAACCTGGCGTGATAACACTGGCGCATCAAAAGGAACTCTGAGGCGCTGGATCCAGCGCCTCAGCCGTCCCCTCGGCGCAGGTGCTTGCCGAACAGGGCAGCCAGGATTCCGCTCACGATTGTAACGGCCAGGCACATATAGCCTATGCCAATAAAGCCCGTGCCCGCCAGGAGAGCGCCCGCCATGGCCGCTCCCAGCGCGCCTGCGGTCTGGTTGCTCAGGCCCATGACGCTGGCGCCCGTTGACTTGGATTCTCCCGAATGCTCGGTGCTGGCGGCCACCAGCGCGGGCATTGTCACGCCCAGGAATCCGCCTGCGACCGTGGCCACCGCCACCACTACCCAGAGCGGAAGCCCGACGGTGAAACAGAAGAACGCGCAGACTCCGCCTGCGACTGAGGCAACGCCAAGAAGGACGGCGCGGTTCCCATGTGTCGCCACTGGCCCTCCGCCGAAGCTGCCGAGCGACTGCCCCAGGGCAACGATCCCCAGGGGCAGGGCCGCAAAAACCACGCTCAACTCATAGGTTTCTCTCAAATAGGTCGGGAAATAGCTGACCATCGTCCAGAAGGCTATGCGTTGGGACATGCCGACGGCCACGGCCGCCCTGAAATAAGGCATGGACCCCAGCGACCAGTACCGGGAGAAAAATGCCCAGTTGCGGATTCGTTCCCTGCTGTCCCGGGGGAACCAGATCATATTGGACAGGAGGCCCGTCGACAGCAGTATCCCCGCAAATATGTAGGCGAATCGCCAGCCTCTCAATTCCACCAGACCGAGGGCCAATGGGACGCTGACTGCGGAAGTCAATGTTCCCATGGCGAGTAGGGCGCCGACAGCCTGCGCCCGTCTCTCCGGGGAAATGACGTCAGACAAAACTCCCACGGAGGTGGGAGGAAACGTACCCGCCGCGAGCCCGGTCATCGCCCTGAGCGCCAGGAAAATCTCGAAATTGGGAGCGAATGCCGACGCGAATACGGATACAACCAGCAGGAACAGGCCGCCAAGGATCACCGGGCGGCGACCGAAGGAGTCGGAAAGCGGCCCGGCCGTGATCAGGGAAACAGCCCAGGCGGCGAAGGTGGCGGTTGCCAATTGGCCCGCGACCGCCACCGATATTTCCATCTCCCCTGCGATCTCCACGAAGAGAGGGGGGAGCATGAAAACCGCGTTCTGAACGCTGATAATGGTGAACGAGAGCACGGCGAAGAACCATGCCTTGTTCACCCCTCTTGCGCCCGCCTGCGTGGCTTGAATGGCTATGTGATTGACTCCTTTTGCAGGGCGCGGCGAATTTCGTTTCCGGTCTTTGTCTCTTGTCGGAGCCAGTATAACCGGCGCACGAGTAATCTTTCGCAGCAGGGGACAAAGCCACACAAGACTGACGGCGCGCGGGAACACGCCAATTGTTCACTGCATTTGCGCCGCCAGTATAGACCACGGAACAAGACCTTCCCGGTGCTGGGAACAGGGCCGCACCGAGGGACGCAATTAAGGGGTGGAGGTTGCTGACGCGACTTCCACTCCTTCAGCCCCGGCCAGCAGTCCCGGCCAGTTGCGGATCAGTTGGAGAGATGCTTTGCCCTACTCCCCCAGCGTCGTCGTCAGCACCCACATGGGGCGCGCACCCACGTCGTAGGTGGCGAGGGGCGTCATCTCTCCGGTGTCGCTGTCGATGCTGTGGGAGGAGAGACGTCCGGTAGCCGAGCCGGCCCCGAAGACGAACTTGCCCTGCGGGTCCAGGCTGAAGGCGCTGGGGACGGCCTCCGTGGCGACACGGCCCGCGGCGGTCATGGCCCCGGTCGAGGCATCGACCGAGAAGCTGGCGATGCTGTTGTGGCCCCGGTTGGGCACGAACAGGAAGCGCCCGTCGGACGTTATCTGGATCTGCGAGCAGGTGTTGCGCTCGGTGTGGCCTTCGGGCAGCGTGGAGATGGTCTGGAAGGCCGACAGCCGGCCCTCGGAATCAATGTTGTAGGCGGTCACGCTGCTGCCCTGCTCGTCCGAGAAGTAGACGACGTCCAGCGACGGATGGTAGCAGTAGTGCCGGGGTCCCAGGAAGCCGCCCATCTCCACCGTCAGCGGGTCGTTGGGAGTAAGGCGGCCGGTGTCGGCGTCGAACTTGAACTGGTAGATGACGTTGGGTCCCGGTATGTTTTTGGGCGGCTCCAGCACGTTGTCCTGGATGTATGCAATGTGCGGCACGTAGGCGAAGCGATTGGAGCGGTCGGTCAGGATGGAGTGAGCTCCCTCGGCGGTGGTCAGCGACTCGGTCGGCGGGCCACCCAGCTCGCCGTCGGCGCCAATGGGGTACACTCCGGCTCGCGCTCCTCCGTAAAAGGCGACGGTCAGGTGGCGGCCGGTACGGTCGGTGGCAATATACGCCGGCCAGTCGTCAACGGCCACCGTGCCGGTCTGGGTCAGCCCGCCGGTGGCAGGGTCGATCCGGTGGCTGGAGAGCGCGAGCGCCTCGCGATGGCTCACATATAGCGTCCCCTTGTCAGGGCTGATGGCCAGCAGCGAGGGCCCCCCGGGCATCGCGACGTTGGCCTGGTGGGTCAGTGCCCCGGATTCTCCGTCCATGGTGTAGACACCGATCTTGTTGTCATCCTGGGCGGCGACGTAAACATAGTGCGGCATGGTTGCTTCTCCTGAACGTAATCCCCTCTCTACGGAGAGGGGATTCGTGGTTCGCTAGAATATCGCAATGGGGTTCACCGGGGAACCGGTGGTGTTGTGCAGGCGCAGCGGGCCGATGGAAATCATGAACTCCCAGCGGTTGCGCTCGCGGCAGGCAACGGCCACTTCCTCCAAGTTGGCGTTGTCGAGAATCCAGAGGCCCATCGCGGTTATGCCTACCTGGTGGATTGGGCTGGGCACTTTCTCGTACTGCGGCGGGTTCACATCGTTGCCGGTGTCTGTGCCGAGCATGGCGATGCCGCGCTCATAGAACAGGGGCAGGCATGACGCCTGGCAGGCAGCGGAACCGGCCTCTCGCGCCCAGGGCCCCTCGACGTTGCGGCGGTGAAGCTGCCCGGTGCGGATTAGCAGCACATCGCCCTCTTCCACATTGAAGCCGCATCGCTCTTCGGCGGCCAGAATGTCGTCAATCATCACGCCCTCGCCGCGGTCAATCCAGTCAATGCCCTTGATCATCGGCACGTCCACCAGCACGGCGCGGGTGATGATACCCTCCTTGGCCTCCTCCACAGAGCCGAAGGTTGCGCCAAGGCTGGTGGAAACGAGGTGGGCTGGCTTGCCGTTGTAGGTCTTCCCGTTCCAGAAGAAGTGGGCCAGGCTGTCGACGTGGGTGACGGTGTAGCCGTGGAAGATCATGCCGAAGTAGTCGGTGGCCGCGGGAAAGGCGCGGTTGCTGACCTTCTGGCCGCTGGCCCAGCCTTCACCGCTCTCCACCATGAAGTGCACCGGCGGCGCGGGCGCGTCCAGCGAGGGCTCGAAGCTGATGGTGCGGGCCATCGAGATGCGCACACCTTCCTGCACCGTGGCGATGGCGCGCTTCACCTTATCGGGCGTAATCAGGTTGGGAGCGCCCAATTCATCATCATCACCCCAGCGGCCCCAGTTGGAGAACTTGTCGAAATAGCTGAGGACTTCATCCTCGGACGGAATGTTGGCTTGCGGCATGGTGGCTTCTCCTTCATCAGTTGATCCCCTCCCCTTCTGGGAGAGGGTTAGGGTGAGGGCGGCCCTACACCGGCGGCGCGAGCTGAACGTCCAGGACGCGCTCACACCAGCGGGCGGCGGCCAGCAGGCGCTCCTCGCGGAAGGGCGCGGCGATGATTTGCAGGCCCATGGGCAGGCCCGACTCTGCCAGTCCCGACGGTATGGTAATGGTGGGCAGCCCGCAGGATGTCCACGGCCCCTGGAACATCGTGTTGCCGGTGTTGGTCAGGTCGGCCAGCGACGGCGTGGGGGTGGTCGGGGTTATCAGCACGTCGGCGCTTTCGGCCAGCACCTGCATATCGGTGATGAATCGAAGCCGCCTCTCCAAGGCGCCCGAATAGGTGATGGCGTCGGTGTCCAGCCCCCGCCGGAGCAGGCGGCGCAGCAGCGGACGGTATTCTTCGGAGCGAGTCTCGTACATCGGCCGGTGGAAAGCGGCGGCCTCGCAGCGCATTATAATTAGCTGGTCCTCGACGGCGGTGCCGAAGCTGTCGGGCAGCGTGACTTCGTTTACCTCGGCTCCCGCCTCGGCCAGTCTTTGCAGCATATCTCTGGTATGCCGCTGGGTTTCCTCGTCGGATTCCTCCATGAAGAACGACGTCACAAGGCTGATGCGGGGCGGCGCGCCATCCTCCAGGCCAGACAGGTAATCGGCGGCGGGGAAGCGGGCGCACACCGGGTCATTGGCGTCGGGACCGGCCGTCACCTGCAACATCAGCGCGGCGTCTTCGACCGAGCGGGACATCCAGCCCATGGTGTCCAGCGACCAGCTAACCGGCACCACGCCGTAGCGGCTTACCCGGCCATAGGTGGGCTTGAGGCCGACCACACCGTTGTATGATGCCGGGCGCAAAACCGAGCCGACGGTCTGCGAGCCGAGGGCTACGGGGCACATACCGGAGGCGACCGACACCGCCGAGCCGCTGCTGGAGCCGCCGGGGGTGTGGGCCGGGTTCCACGGGTTCAGCGTGGGCGAGGGGTCAAGGCAGGCGAACTCGGTAGTCACCGTCTTACCCATCATTATAGCCCCGGCCTGCTTCAACCGGGTCAGTGTCGCAGCGTCGTACTCCGGCACGAAGTCGGCGTACACCTGCGAGCAGGCGGTGGTCGGGATTCCAGCAGTATAGAAAATGTCCTTGACGCCCACCGGCACGCCGTGCAGCGGGCCGGTTTCGGGCAGCGTGTCCAGTTCCCGCTGCCGTTGCTCGGCATCGGCCAGCACGGTCTCGCGATCGATGTACACCCACGCTTGCAGCGATTCCAGGATGTCTGTGCGGGCCAGCAGGGCCTCGGCAACGTCCACCGCGCTGATTTCGCGGGCGCGTATCTGGCGGGCCAGTTGGGTGGCAGTAAGTTCGTGCAGTTCCGGCATAAATAATTGCTCCTGTCGGATTTATTGGTAAAGGATACAGGGGCGCGGCATTAAGAATTAGTTTCATCCAATCGTTCAATCAATACGTCGCCGTTGATTCTTGCCTGAATAGTCAGCAAGCTGTCATCCATCAGTTCCATTCCCAGAAGAGGAACTCCGCTCGCCTCCAATATCAGTATGGAGCGGGTCTGGTCGTGCCAGAGTACTTCGCCGTTCCAAGTGTTAACCTTATCTGTGACACCAGTAGCTAAAACTACATCCGTTTCCATTTCAGATTCCAAGTCAAGTTCTCGAATTATGCCGGGTGGTAATGTCAAGTCCCCATCAAATCCCGTGTCAACTACGGCATCAATTCTCCGCAAGCGCCCGCTACGTGCTCTCAAGTCCAATTGCACCCGCGCTTGCCGCAGTGCATCTACCCTGCCTCTTATCATGAGATGCGTCCCGGTCCCCAGCCTATCCTATAGGCCGCGCCGTGACCGACCTTGGCCCCGAACCGGACCGAGTCAGGGCGTCGCTCCCGCAATCGGCGGGATGCAACGAGCGCTTTCTCGTCTACTTCATAGTCTCCGCTTTCGATGTCGATGACGATGAACTTCCCGTTTTCATCGGGTTCCACCAGCGATTTTATCCTCTCTGCGTATATTCTATTCCCGCGGTCGCTTACTTCGTCCTTGCTGTATTTCGGAGTGGCAGCAACTTTTTGTTGTGCTACTTTGTCAAGGAACTCTTCAGGATGATTGATAATGAAGGCCGTTTTGGCGGTGAACTTTAGCGTGTTCTGAAACGTGTCCGAGAACTCCGAGCGATTGATGCGTTTTCTAGCCCAAGCGACAGGACGGCGATGGGGAAAATCGCAGCCGTCAGGATCATTCGGAGCGAAATAATACGGAAGATCAATCACTCTGCCGTAGTATAACCATCGGGAATCGGAACAGGGCGTGACAACGTACTCGCCGGCAGCCAAATCGAGAAACAGCGAGAGTTGCCCCACGTTCGCGCCAACTCGCCATGGTGAATGGTCCCGGTGAACCTCCCGGTATATTGCCGTAAGCTCTTCCTTACTCTTCACACCCGTCAAATCGTTGCCTCGTAGCCACCCAGCAGCGACATACGCGCCGTCAACGAAGTGCCCGGCGTACTTTCCGTATTCGGCGCGAATCACCCAGACATCGGGCATATTGCCTCCAAGATGCTCAGCATTTTCAATTCGAATGGCAACTCCCTACACCGGCGGCCGCCGCGTGTGCCACTCCGTCGCCTGCTCGTAAGCATACGCGGCCCGCAACACCGTCGGCTCGTCGAAGGGGCGGCCCACAAGTTGCAGTCCCACGGGCAGGTTGTCCGACGTGAAGCCGCAGTTGATGGACAGCGCGGGCACGCCGGCCACGTTGAAGGGACTAGTGTAGCTGCGGCGTCCGCCCAGCATTGCCAGAAATTCCTCCTTTCCGTTTCTGGAAAGGCCCGGCTCCGCAGGTATGGGCGTTGCCTGAACCGAGGACGCCGGCAGAGCCAGCACGTCCACCCGGCTGAGGGCGTCCAGTATTTGCTCGCGGAGCATCTGGCGAAGCCTGTTCGCCTTGTGATGCGCCTGGGCCGGTATCAATGCCCCAGTCAACAGGCGCACCCGGTTGTTGTAGTCATACTTCTCCGGGTAATCCTCCAGTCCCCGGTGATGCACCGCCGTGGCGTCCACGTATATCAGCGTCGTGGAGATGGCTGCCGACTGCGCGACCAAAGGTATGGAAATCTCTTCCACCTCCGCGCCCAGCTCTCCCAACTGGCCGACGGCCCGCGTCACGGCGTCGCGCACGTCCGGCTCCACGCCGTCCGCGTTGACCCGGTCGCTGAGCACGCCTACCCGCAGGCCCCGTATACCGGCGTTCAGGCCGTCCAAGTAGTCGGGGACGGGCGCGTTGCGAGTGTAGCGGTCGTTGGGGTCATACCCGGCGATTGCGCCCAGGGTAACGGCGCAGTCGGCCACGGTGCGCGAGATGGGCCCGGCGGCGTCCATAGACCAGGTGGAGGCCAGCATCCCGTAGCGGCTGACCAGGCCCCAGGTGGGCCGGATTCCCACCAGCCCGCAGAAGGCGGCGGGGCCGCGTATGGAACCAGCGGTGTCCTCGCCCAGCGACGTGGCGCAGAGGAAGGCGGCGGTAGCCGCGCCTGACCCGCTGCTGGAAGTGCCGGGGTTGCGCGTCACGTCCCAAGGATTGCGCGGGCGGCCATACGGATGGTGAAAGGCGTCGCCCATGGCGAACTCGCTCATGTTGAGCTTGCCCAGCAGCACCGCCCCGGCCTGCTTCAGGTTGGACATCACTGTGGCGTCGAAGTCCGGCACGTAGTCGCTCAGAATGGACGACCCGCCGGTAGTAAGGACGCCGTCGGTGCAGAACTGGTCCTTGACCGCCACCGGTACGCCGTGGAGCGGGCCGCGATAGTTGCCCCCGGCGATTTCGGCCTCGGCCTGCCTTGCCTCGGCCATCGCCTGCTCGGCGGTGACCGTGATGTATGAGTTAAGCGCAGGATCAACCCGCTCGATACGGGCGAGGTAAGCCTCCGTCGCCTCCACGGGCGACACCTCGCGCCTTCTTAGCAATTCCGCCAGGGCCATCGCGCTGAGGAAGGGCAATTCGTTACGGTCCATAAGTTAAGCCTCTGGTTGTGGATAGCAGGGAGCGCAAATGCGCCTGGAAGCAGCCCAATTTTGCCGTTGGCGTTCTGCTATGTCAACGAGAGCGCGAGTAACTGGCTCGCCCCGGGTTATAAGCCGCGAGTAACTGGCTCGCCCCGGGTTATAAGCAAGGTTATAATCAAGCTGCGGCCATCGGGCCAAACGGGGCCGCCGGAGGGTATGGCTATGGGCTTGGCCGGAGTGGTAATGGCCGCGGGCGAAGGTCGGCGAATGCGCTCTCGAATCCCCAAGCCGCTGCATCGCATCTGCGGCAGGGAGATGGTGCGCTACCCGGTCGAGCTGCTGAAGGATGCTGGCGCGAACCGGGTGGTCGTCGTTGTGTCGCCGGACAATCAGGACGCCATTAAGGCCGTATTGGGCGATTCCGTGGAGTATGCCATTCAGCCGCGACGGGACGGCACCGCCAGCGCGCTGGCCTGCTGCGCCCCGCTGCTGCAAGGGCAGGCGGAGCTGGTGCTGGTTGTCGGCGGCGATACGCCGTTGGTGACCGCCGAATCAGTTGCGCGGCTGTTGAGCGAACACACCTCTAATGCCGCCCAAATGACCCTGCTCACTGCTCCGGCGCGGTCATTGACCGACTTGGGGCGGGTGATTGCCGAGGCTGGGATGGTTAGCAGGATTGTCGAGGCGACCGACGCCGCAGGAACATTGGACGATTCGGCTCCGGATGTGAATGCCGGGGTCTATTGCTTCGAGTCTGAATGGCTATGGCCGGCCCTCAAGAAAGCCCGGCCCAGCCCGTCCGGCGAGCGCTACCTGACCGCGCTGGCGGCCATCGGCTACGCCGACGGCGCCAGGGTGTTCGCCGCCGCCGCGTCGGACCCGTCAGAAGCCCTCGGCGTCAACGACCGAATACAGTTGTCCGTCGCGGAGGAAGCCATGCGCCAGCGCATCAGGGAGCGCTGGATGCTGGCCGGCGTCACCATGAGCGACCCTGCGTCAGTCCACATCGACGCCGACGCCGCCATCGGGATGGACACCGTGATATTGCCCAACACCATGATTCTGGGCAACAGCAGTATAGGGGAAAACTGCGAAATCGGCCCGGGCACGGTCATCCGCGGCACCGTTATCGGCAGCAACTGCCGGGTCACCGCCTCGATGCTGGAAGAAGCCACGATGGAGGACCACACCGACGTCGGCCCCTTCAGCCACCTGCGGCCCGGCGCATACCTGGAGTCGGGCGTCCACATCGGCAACTACGTCGAGGTCAAGGAAAGCCGCTTCAAGTCGGGAGCGGTCATGGGGCATTTCGGTTATGCCGGAGACGCCACCATCGGCGCCAGGGTCAACCTCGGCGCCGGCATGATTACCTGCAACTACGACGGGAAGGACAAGCACCGCACAGTGGTGGAGGACGACGCCTTCATTGGGTGTGATACGATGTTGGTCGCGCCGGTTACGGTGGGCAAGGGTTCCATCACCGGCGCGGGGTCGGTGGTAACCAAGGACATTCCACCCGCTAGACTAGCCGTAGGGGTGCCTGCTACTATTAAGCGCAACTTGAAATAGCCCGTCCTCCCCGCAGCGGCTGTTGCCGTACAAGTCTTTGGCACGCCGCCCGCCCTGAGTATCGGGAGTTTGAGGTTTGGATACAGACAGCGTACCCCCAGGTTTATCACCAACGGCTTTTACTCCGGTCTGCCGCCCCCCCGGCCCGTACTTTGCCTCGGCGAGCGTACCCGCCCGCCCAATGCACCGGGCCTGCCCCTCATTTGCCCTCAACTTTCTGCGGATGAGGACCCCTTGTTATGCCTTCTTTTAGATGGCTCGCCCGGTTGACCGGGGGCAAAAGGAAGCAGGATGGGCGGCGCAGGCGAACACCGGACGGGATGCCAGCCGGCAACGGCGCTCCCGCCAGTGGCGAATCCGGGCTGGTTCCCAACGAAAACTATAACGGCCTGATAGTCCCCCCTACCGAGCCAGCTATCACCGAAGAGGAACTGAGCGGCCTTGACCGTCGGGACCGCGAGATGCTCCGCTCCATCATAGACTTGGACTACACCACGGTGCGGGAAGTAATGGTGCCGAGGCTGGACATGGTTGCGCTGGAAGCGGGCGTTTCGCTGGAAGCGGCCGCCGCCGCCATCGTAGAGCATGGGCACAGCCGCATCCCGGTCTACGATGAGACAATCGACGATGTCCTGGGCATAGTCTACGTCCGGGACCTTCTGGCGGCGGTCGTCAATCCCCAGGAAGGCCGCGACCTGCGCGCGCTGATCCGTCCGGCCTTCGTCGTTCCCGAAACCAAGCGGGTTGACGAACTTCTGGAGGAATTCCGCCAGCGCCGCACCCAGATTGCCATCGTGGTGGATGAGTACGGCGGCACCGAGGGGCTGGTGACCATGGAGGACGTGCTGGAGGAAATCGTCGGCGAGATAGAGGACGAATTCTCCCGCGTACGGGAGGCCGAGATCACCCGCCACGAGGACGGGGCGGCCTACGTCAGCGCAGGCCTGAGCGCCGAGTACGTGGAGGATCTGTTCGGGGTGAACATCGAGAGCGACGACTTCGACACTGTCGGCGGTTTCGTATACCACCATCTGGGCCGCGTCCCGCAGGTCGGCGACGTGGTTGAGAAAGAGGGCTTGCGCATGGAAGTGGTGTCCGTGGCGGGGAGAAGGTTGAGGACGCTTAGGATCAGCAACGAAAACGGCGGCACGACCGAAAGTTACGGTTGAGCCGCCGCCGTCTGAACTTAAGGTGTCCGCCTAGCTGATTGGCTTGCGGGCTATCAGTTCCGCATCGACAATCAGCCGGTGATCGTAGACCAAGCGGGGCACACAGGATACCAGGTGGATGCTGGGGCCGCCGTCCGCGGTCAGGGTCAAGTCGTCCTCGTGCACTACGCGCGTACCGGAGACCCGGTACAGGAATTGTTCAGTCCCGTTGTTCGTGACTATCTGTACTTCCTCGCCGTCGGTCAACAGATCCGGCACCCGCTGAAGGTCGAAAAACACCGACCCCTCATCGAGAATGGGGCTTTCGGTGTGACCGAAGTACCATCCCTCGCCGTTCTCGCCTGCGTCGGACGTCTCCGGGATATGCCCCACGGCGTTATTGGGCGTTTCGTAAGCCCGCCGGTCGCCCAGGTCCTGAATGGACAACTCTACCACTGTGGAGTCGATTTCCAACGCCGGGATGCTGAGGCTCGTGGCCGAAGCAACAAGCGCTAGAGGATCCTCGCCGGAGAAGTCGATGAGTTCAAAACCTTCCGGCAGGCTGGAACCGGAGTTGAAAGGATCGAAGCCCGCATCGCCGGAGTACAGGGAGATTTCGGGCACGATCGAACTGACGGCAGGGGCGGTCTCAACGGCCGGCGCCTTATAGACGAATGCCGGCGCGATTTCGACCGCTGTCGCCTCGAACCTGTCCAGATTGGCGTGGGCGTAGCTGGCATATCCGTAGTAGGCGCCCCCGATGCCGATGAGAAGTCCCCCGGCGATCACCAGGGAAGCTCCCGCGACACGTGTCCGAGTCCAGAAGCGCCTTGCTCCCCCGCGGAGAATCAAGTAGTCATACCCGGCTATCATAGCGCGTCCCTCCTCCCGGGTCTCCCGGAAAAGCCGCCGGATCGGGGCGGCTCGCCGGGGCCGGGAACCTCACGTCACCACCACGCGGCTATTCCCTGGAGCGTTCAGGGAGCACGGCGGAGGCTCTGAATAATGGGTGGATTTTTCTTAAATTTCAGACCGCCGGTCACCGGGCTCGAGGAGTGTTCATCGACCCTGGGGTAATCGGCTCGTTTAGGTAGATGTCTCCGTTCCGTATCTTGATGTTGAAACCGCAGGGGGGATTTACGCAGACCCAAGCCTTGAAGTGCACGGCCGCTCCCTGCCCGCCGTAGTCCGACAGTGGGACCAGGTACCCAATCTCGCATTTCAGGCATTTGGGTATGGTCATTTCACCCACAAGTACCACCTCCATCACTGGTGACTGCGGTGAGTATAGCGTCCAGCCGGTTAATCCTTCAACAAAATCAACCATTGGTATTACGAATTTTTCCGAATTCAGGTTACATAACGACGACTTCAATTATGTCAAAGCCAACGTACTCTTTTTTTCTTGGTGGTATGCAACAGGTCTTTCAAGAACTGCGATACGTATCCCGCCTCTATTTGCCTGCCGATATAACGGAAGGGCCCGGGGTTGCCCTCGGGCCGCTTGTGGTTATTCCAGGAAATCGCGGAGCTTCCGGGAGCGGGTGGGGTGTCTTAGCTTTCGCAATGCCTTGGCTTCGATTTGCCGGATACGCTCCCTGGTGACCCCAAACTCCCGGCCCACCTCCTCCAGCGTGCGGCTGCGGCCATCCTCCAGCCCGAAGCGCAGCACCAGCACACGGGCCTCCCGTTCGGTCAGCGTGTGCAACACCTCGTCGACCTGCTCCTTCAGAAGCTGGAACGAAGCCGCGTCCGCAGGGGCGGGGGCGTTGCGGTCTTCGATGAAATCACCAAGGTGGGAGTCTTCTTCCTCGCCTATGGGCGTTTCCAGCGACACCGGCTCCTGGGAGATTTTCAGTATCTCCTCCACCTTCTCCGGGCCGATCTCCATCGCCAGGCCGATTTCCTCCGGCGTTGGCTCGCGCCCGTATTCCTGGAGCAGCCGGCGGTGCTGGCGCATCAGCTTGTTGATGGTTTCGACCATGTGAACCGGGATGCGGATGGTGCGGGCCTGGTCGGCGATGGACCGCGTGATGGCCTGCCGGATCCACCAGGTGGCGTAGGTGCTGAACTTGTAGCCCTTGCGGTAGTCGAACTTCTCCACCGCACGGATCAGGCCGATATTGCCCTCCTGGATCATGTCCAGCAAGGCCATTCCGCGACCGATGTACTTCTTGGCCACGCTGACCACCAGGCGCAGGTTGGCTTCGGTGAGGTGGGACTGCGCCCGCTCGCTGTCCGCCTTCACACGGTTGTAGTGCTGTCGCAGCAGGGGGTCCAGCCTTTGCAGGCGGGCCAGGTGGTCGGGGTTGCCCAAGGCGGCTCCCAACTGGGTCAACTGGGTGTCCTTGAGTGCGTCCACGGTTTCCGGCGCCAGCACCCAGGAACTCAGCGACAGGTCCAAAACCTTGCGATACACCTGGTCGGAAGGCTCATCCAGTTCTTCCGCCAAGCGTCCCAGCATCTCCTGCGACACCTCGGCATCAATGGAATCCCGCAAACGGGGGTGTTTCATAATTTGCGACAGCGCCGGGTTGGTGGACATCAAATTCGGGTTCTGGTCAGACCAACGCCCCCGCCCCCGGCTCTCCATCAACTGGGACAGGTCGGGATTGAAAGGCAGCACTTCCTGCCGGATGGCCTGCCGCAATTCCGGGGCCAGGGCCTCCCGAAGCTCGGGCAGGTCCAGGATTTCGGACAGGCTGGGGTCAAAGAAGAACTCTTCATCCGCAGGAGCAGACGGCGCTTCCGGCTCAGCAGACGCGGCCTCCTCAGGATCGTCGCGCTGCAAGTCGGGGCCGTAGACCTCCCGCAGGCCGGCCTTGATGCCGTCGTCCACCTCCGGGTTGTCCAGAATGTCCGACAGCCTGGCATCGGCGGGCAAGACCTCTTCCTTCCCTTCCTGAACTGCCCGCAGGCCGGCCTTGATGCCGTCGTCCACCTCCGGGTTGTCGAGTATCTCGGAAAGGGTGGGATTGGCAGCGAGAGTTTCCTCATCCTTTGGCCGGGTTTCATCATCTAATACGGTATCCCCGCTGGTGGTCCCGGGTTGGCCCGGAGCTTCGGAAGCGGTGAATCGTTCCTGCAAAGACGGCCGGGGATTTATCAGGGCCTGCAACTCCGGCGTCTCGAGCAACTCAGACAGGGAGCTGTCGTGGCGCGCCCGGAAGTCGCGGGCGATGGCGCTGATCAGCGGCTCAGCCCCGGCGACGCGATCAAGAAGCCGTCCGGTAATCTGCCAGGGGCTGGGATCCTCACCCAGTTCTTCGGTCAGTTCCGTCTTGACTCCCTGAAGGTGCTTGCCGCCCTCCAACTGGCGGGCCAGCTTGCGCTCGTCCGCCGAGGTGAGCAGGCGCACCCGGCCGATCTCCCGCAAGTACATCCGCACCGGGTCGTCGAGCACTTCCACGGTTTCGGCGGCCTCGGGCCCCCGCTCCTGGTCCTCGGCTTCCGCTTCGGGCGTCGTCCCGTCGGTGGTTTCCGTGTTGCCTTCCGCCTCCGGCGTGTCCCATTGTTCCTCTTCACTGGCCACGGCCAAGGCGGGCGGGCGGGAAACGGCTATTCCGTCGCCATCTTCCGAAGCCTCTTCCTGCACCGCATCCACCTTGCGGAAAATGTCGATAATGGGATCCCGTTCTTCGGTTTCCTCTGCGGCCGGCTCCAGGAAGTCTTCGGGGTTGAGTTCTCTGGATGCGTGTCGTTGACTGACCATGCAATCTCCTCGAATATGATGGAAAATTAAGCGCAGGGAATATCAATGCCAGGCGGTCTCGCTGTCCGGCAGTTGGCGGTTCTGTATTTACTGCCTGCCCCGTATGCTGGGGCGCAGGCTCTGGTTCTGTCTTAGCCGCTCATTCAGGGCCACGGCGCTGCGGTGGTCTTCTTCTTTCAGTTCCTCCGTCGAATCCGCGAAGCGATCATGCTCGTCCTTCTTCTGCTGTCTCAGGTTGCGTTCCTCCAGGCGCGCCACCACGTCGGCCATGGCCTTGCGGCGCTTCACCAGGTCCATCGGGTGCAGCGGCTTGCCCCGCAGGGACTCGATCTGCTCACGCACACCGGGCGGAACGTCTTGCCAGAGCTCCTCGTTGCCCTCACCTTCCATTTCGATGTTGGCGGAGAGGTCAAGGTAGTTGACGAAAATCTCGCGGTTCTCCGGGCGGAGGAACAATTCCGGCGTCAGCGGTTCCGCGTATTCGCCAAGGTCCGGGTAGCGCATCAACAGGGACAGGCAATATTCCTCCAACGGGTCGTGGGCCAGGCGAGCGAAGGGCGAAGCAGTCGCATCTTCCTGCGCCGGGGCCGAAGCCTGCCGGTTCTGGGCGGCCCGGGGACGGCGCGGCGAAGATGGCCTGCTGATGCTGGCCCGCAGGGTTTCCAGGGGCACCTCCAGCCTCTGAGCCAGCATTTGCAGGTAGTGGTCCTGCTGTGGGGCGTCCTGCACTGCGAAGATGAGCCGCGACACCTGTTCGGCTATGGCGGCCTTGCCTTGGGGCGCAGCGGGGTCTATACCGGCCGACATTGCCGAAATCACGAACTCCAGCAACGGCCGCGCATTCTCCACAAGCCTCCGCCATTCGTCGGGAGAGCGGCGAATCACGTCGTCCGGGTCCTGGCCCGGCGGCATGGCCGCGATGCGGATTTCCGGGATTTCCGGCCTCTGCAACACGGTGGTGCTTCCCGACTGCCGGGCCACCTGGCTCTGGTAGATCCGCCACGACGATTCCAGGCTTCTCAGGGTGGCCTGCTGACCAGCGGCGTCCTGGTCCAGCGCCATGGTGACGTGTCCGGTGAGCCGCCGGATGGCGTTGACCTGCGGCTCGGTGAGCGCGGTTCCCATGGATGCCACGACGTTGTGAAACCCCGCCTGATGCGCGGCGATGGCGTCCATGTAGCCTTCCACGATAACTGCGCCGCCCTTTCTGATGTCGTCCCGTGCCCGGTCCATGGCGTAGAGGATGCGGCTCTTGTCGAACACCTCGCCCTGGGGTGAGTTAAGGTACTTGGGTTCGGAGTCGTCCAGCGCCCGCCCCCCGAAACCGGCCAGCCGTCCATCGGCCTCCCGGATGGGGACCATCAGCCGGCCCCGGAACAGATCCCGCTGTTGGCCGTCGTCGCTCTCCCTCACCACCCCGGCGGCCACCAACTGAGCCGGGTCGAAGCCTTCGCGTATCAGGTGGCTGCGTAGCGACTCGCCGTCGGGGGGGGCCAGCCCCAGTTGAAAAGTCTCGGCGGCGGCGCGGTCCAATCCCCGGCGCTCCATGTAGGCGCGGGCTTCCGCGCCCTGGGTAGATGCGAGGGTTCGCTGGAAGTAGGCGCAGGCGGCCTCGTTTATCCGGTATGCCGCCGGGTCGGTGCGGGCGCCCTGGCGCTCCGGCATGGGCAAGCCTGCCTGCCGCGCCAGTTGGCGAATGGCCTCGCCGAACTCCAGATTCTCGGCCCGCATGACGAAGGATATGGCGTCTCCGCCGGTGGCGCAGGCCCCGAAACAGCGCCACGACTGGCGGTCGGGGAACACATGGAAGGAAGGGGTGCGCTCCTGGTGGAAGGGGCAGTTACCCTTGTAGCTGCGCCCTGACCTTTGCAGCGCCACCCGCTGCCCCACGACTTCAAGAATGTCGAGCCGGGCCTTTATGTCGTCTACTACGGTCACAAACAGCCCTCCGGAATCCGGCCGCCAATGCCAAGAGGCCGGCCATCGGATTCCCCACTCACCCGCGAATCAACCGGACCGGTAAACTTCAGGGCAACCCACCCTCGCGAGAATCTCGCGGACGAGAATCGACGAAGAGCGCAATACGCCTAACATATTCTATCAAGTCTCTCGCGCTGGCGCAAGAGCGACTCCAGGCAGGGCTACCGCATTCTGATTGGAGAGGATGGACAGCAGGTAGTCGTTGTCCCAGCCTGCCAATTTGCGTTTGGCTTTGATGGAGGTTTTGGAGGTTCGGTCTTGGCGCAGCAGGTTGAGGGCCATGTGCCGGACTATCGCGAGGTTTTCCGGGGCGTTTCCGGTTCTTACCCGGCTTTCGTCTTCCCGGAAGGACACGTCCAGTATCCAGCGCACCCGGTTCTCGATACCCCAATGGCTTCGAGTTGCCCGCAAGAATCGATGGGCATCCGACTCAGGACTGGAGATGTAGTAGCGGGTTTCCTCCGGCACCTGTTCCCCTTGACATCGTCTTGACATCGTCGCGCCGCGACCATCCCGATGCTCCGCAACCCAGGCCAATCGCCTCGGGTATCCAGGTAGGATAACTGCTCCGGATCGTCAATGGTCCAACAGCGCCGGGTTTCAGCGCGTCCGCGCCCGCTGCTCACGGTCTGGCAGAAATCGCGCTGTATATCAGCAAACCCGGTCCTCTGTCCGCAGGAAAACAGGTCGGCCACATCCTCCGGCAACTTTCCCTGATTTTCCTTCACTGCCAGAATATAATCGGCTTCCTGGCTCACAATCTGCTGGGCTATCTTCTTCTGGCAGCCCATGGCGTCAATTGTCGGCGTCAATTGTCACGATGCAGCCCGACACATCCAACAGATTGAGCAACTCCGCTATGGCCGTGATCTCATTGGTTTTCTCATCCACTTTGACCTGACCCGACACCAGGGAGTTCTCCGATGCCCGGGCGCTGACCATGTGAATGGCCGCCTTTCCCGAAGGGCGGTCGTGGGACCGCCGTAAGGTCTTGCCGTCCAGGGCAATCACCTGGCCCTGAGTCAGCTGGCTGACGCTGTTTACCCAGTCCATGATGCAGTTTCGGAACTGTTCCGGGTCAATGCCGCTGAACACCCGCGCAAAGGTGTCAGAGCAGGGAACCCCGTGGGGCAGATCCAGAAATCTCAGGACACCATTCGTACTTGCATTGGACGAACAACTCCACATCGTCCCAACCCTCAGCGCCCCCAACGACCGCGCAGATGGTCATCGCAATAATGTCCAATAGTTAATGCCGTTTCCCCTGATCCCTTCTGGAATCCTCCAAATGGCAAAATGCTCCATCAAGCTGCCGCACCCACTACTACCCATGCTTCACCCCACCCTGTGCTTTCCTGTCTCCTGCTTTAATCGTACCACTCTACTCCTTTATCCAGAGAATGCGTTTGCCCTGTTAACCGGACTAAACCAAATCCAAGGTGAAATGCGCATTTATGCCAGGTAGCGTTTCATTGCAGGTGGACTCGCCGGCGCACGGGCGGTCCATCTGGTAGGGGCGGGTTTGAAACCCGCCCCTACGGTCGAGGCGCGAACCCTGACTGCGAATGGCTGTCCGCAAAATGTACATCCCACCTTGGCTTTGGTTTAGGGCCTTTTAATTGTGGTTGGAGAGGCCGATGAGAGTCAGCGTCTCCCAGGGTTTCCACCAGGGTTTCCACCAGGGTTTCCAGCCGTAGTGGCGCCGCGCCGCCGCTATGTTTTTCACCCCTCCCAGCCGCAACATCCCGATCACCAGGTTCCGCAGCGCCGCCAGCAGTTGCGGCGCCGGCTCCGTTCGCACCTGGCCGCACCTGGCTTTGCTCCTCGCCAAAGACCATGTCCCGCACCCAGTGCAGCCGGTTTTCAATTCCCCAGTGTCCCCGCCATATCTCCAGCAGCCGGGCAGCATCCGCACACTCCGGCGGCAGGCTGGTGATGGCGCAGGCCCACTCCACCGTCTCCCTGCCCTTGTGCCACCCGGTCCGTTCCACGCAACAGACCTGCTCCAGGCCAGGCCAATCCAGGTAACCGTTCAGAGCCGTCGACGGCCACAACCGCCTCCTTTCCCACCGGTCTCCGTGCCGGCCCTCCTGGTGCGCATAGGCAAATCTTTCACCCCAAGACGGCTGCTCAAAGAGCAAGCTCACCGCCTCCTTCACCCCGGGCTGGTTGTCCTTCAGTCCCCATAAGTAATCCCCGCCCCGCTTCAGGATGCTGCGGCTCAACTCCCGCTGGGCGTACAGAGCATCCCCAGTGACCACCTTCCTTTTCAACTCCAGTTGATCCAGCAAGCCCGAGGCCATCCCCGGTTCGCTCTCCTTGCGATCCCCCCTGCCCCCCCTTTTGCCCCAGTACCAGGCCGCTCTCTCCCGCATAAGCCGCCACCACCCTCACCCCGGGCAATTCACCGCCGTGGATACCCCGCAGGGCTTTGCCGTCTATGGCAATGGTGGCCTCCCCCTCTCCCAGGCGCTCCCGGGCCCAGCGGCCCAAGTCCGGCTCGAAGGCTTCCGCGTCCATGCGCCGGAATACGTGACGCAAGGTGGCTGCGCATGGAGTCCGCTGCCGGCTGAACCCCAGCGTCTGGGCAAACTCGGGGTGTCCGGCCCCATTGGGCGATGGCGTAAAGGCTCCTGGAGCCACTGAGCATGGCGCACACCGCCAAGGCCAGAATCGCCGGCAAGGGATGGCGTACCCCTTTGGGCTTCCTGGGATCCTCTACCTCATTGGATCCTCTACCTCATTCAGGGCATCCGGCAGTCCGGGTCCCCAATCCCCAACACTCTCTTCCCACACAACCGTCCTCCCCACTCCCAATACTCTAATCCCAATTATCCAACACTCCCCGCAGCCTTTACTACAATTAAAAGACCCTTAAAAGACCCTGCCCGCGGCACGGTAAGGCGGTTATAATCTGCAACACTATCACCGATGGAGAAGAAAGCATGGCGGGACAACTTGAGGGCAAGACGGCGCTGGTAACTGGTGGCGGCTCCGGAATCGGAAGGGCGACTTCGCTGGTCTATTCCCGCGAAGGCGCTCGCGTTGTGGTGGCGGACATGAACATGGAGGGAGGCGAGGAGACGGTGCAGATGATCGTGGAGGCCGGCGGCCAGGCCATCCTGGTCCACGCCGACGTATCGGACGCTGCCGGAACGCAACTGATGGTTGACCGGGCTGTGGAGGCCTTTGGCAGCCTGGACTGCGCCTTCAACAACGCCGGCATCTCGGGCGGGCGGGAGCGGCGACGCTCCGCCGACTACGAAGAGGAAGACTTCGACCGGGTAATCAGAATCAACCTCAAGGGCGTCTGGCTCTCGATGAAGGCCGAAATCCCGCAGATGCTCAAGCAGGGCAGCGGAGCCATCGTCAACACCGCTTCGATCATGGGGTTGATCGCCACCCCCGGCTCGGTGGCCTACATGGCGGCCAAGCACGGAGTCGTGGGGCTGACCAAGGCCGCGGCCCTGGAATACGCCGCCGACGGCATCCGGGTGAACTCGGTATGTCCCGGCTACATCAACACGCCGCTGGTGCGGCCCCTGTTCGACCAGTACGAGACGATGGAGGAGACGGTCGTCTCCCGCCACCCCATCGGCCGGCTGGGCGAACCGCAGGAAATCGCCGAGGCCGTGGTCTGGCTTTCGTCCGGCGCCGCCAGCTTCGTCACGGGTCATAACATGGCCGTCGACGGCGGCTACGTGGCGCAGTAGGTCGCTGCTCCCTCCGGGGAGACGGTTGATTGCAAGGGGGCGCTACCCAAGTCAACAGCCTGAGAGGTGAACAGATGACCACCGTTGACCAGCAGACGCGCCGCCGGATGGCCCGCACTGGCCTGACCGCCTTCGACCCGGACAGGGCCTGCCCCGGCTATGTGCTGTACACGCCCATGGCCAGCCCCGGTGATGTGTACCTGGTAGACATGGAAGGCAATGTGGCCCACCAGTGGGCGATGCCCCACCCGCCGGGGCTGTACGGCTACCTGCTGCCCAACGGAAACCTGTTCTACGGCGGCAAGGTCAGGGACGAGACCTGGGAGCGTTTCCCGTCGTGGAAGCGGTTCAAGGGCGGCGTGATGCTCGAAGTCGATCCCGGCGGCAACGTGGTCTGGGAGCACCGCGACCCCGACCACCACCACGACGCCCGCCGGACGGAATCGGGCGGTGCGCTGTACATGGCAGTCGAGCCGATGGCTCCGTCCCTGGCATCGAAGGTGCAGGGCGGCATCCCGGGTTCAGCGCCGGAAGGGATGTGGGCCGACGTGCTTGTCGAAGTGGACGCAAACGGCAACAGAGTGTGGGAATGGCGCGCCGCCGAGCATCTCGACGTGGATAAGCACATTGTCACCCATAACGACCTGCGCGACGAGTGGAGCCACGGCAATACCCTCTCGCCGGTGCCTGGCGACCGGGTGCTGTTCAGCTTCCGCAACATCTCCACCGTTGGCATGGTGGACAAGGCCAGCGGCGACATAGTATGGGAGCTGGGCTACGAAACTCTGGCCCAGCAGCACGACCCGAATATGCTGCCCAACGGCAACGTGCTGATTTTCGACAACGGATCGCACCGTCGCGATACTGGCCTGCCATTTTCCAGGGTGATTGAAGTCAATCCGGCAACCAACGAAATTGTCTGGGAATACCGCGACAACCCGGCGTACAATTTCTTCAGCGCATACATTTCGGGAGCGCGCCGCCTGTCCAACGGCAACACCCTCATCACTGAGGGGCAGTTCGGGCGGATGTTCCAAGTAACGACCGAGGGCGAAGTGGTCTGGGAATTCATCAACCCCCATTTCCACGTGGACATGGAAAACCAACTGGTCAACCGAGTTTTCCGCGCTACCCACTACCTGCCCGAAGACATACCCTGGCTTTCCTGAAAATCCCCCTCAATGGACGAAGCCCCCGCAAATCCCCTCTCCCTTGAGGGAGAGGGTTTAGGGTGAGGGTGAAAGCCGGAGGCAAAGGCAACAGAAGATGTACCAAGCCATCGTCTACATCCACGTCATATCCGCCATAACCTGGCTGGGCGGGATGCTGTTCCTGTCCATGGTGATGGCGCCGCTGGCCCGCAGAGACACCGGGGTGGGGTTCGCTGTGCTGCGCGACGCGGCCAAGAAGTTCGTGCCGGTGGCCTGGGCCTCGATGGTCGTGCTGGCGGTCACCGGGGGCTACCTGGCCTGGACGCAATGGGGCATCCGGCCAGAAACATTCTTCGGCGGAGACAGCCACTTTGTCCAGTATCTCCAGATGAAAACCGGGCTGTTCATCATCGTGATACTGCTCAGTCTGGCCCACGACTTCTGGCTGGGGCCGCGGATGATGGACCGGCTGGAAGCGGCCCGGTCGTCCGGCGCGCCGCTGCCCACCGGCCCGGCGCGGCTGTTTGTTCAGTGGGCGGCGCGCGTCAACCTGCTGCTGGCGCTGGCAGTGGTGGCGCTGGCGGTTGTGATGACGCGGCCCTAACGCGCCGACGGGAAGTCCGGGTCGCGCTTCTGGCGGACGGAATCCAGCCCCTCGCGGACGTCGGGGCCGAAGAAGTTGAGCATTTCGAGGGCCAGCGAGTAGTCGAAGGCGGTGTGCTCCGCCATGCGGAGCCACTGATTCAGCGAACGCTTGGTGTAGCGCAGGGCGGGCTGGGAGCCGGAGGCCAGCTTGCGGGCCACCCCCATCGCCCGCTCCATCAGTTCGTCGTGAGGCACCACCAGGCTGACCAGCCCCAGCCGTTCCGCCTCCGCGCCGTCCATAAACTCGCAGGTCAACAGGTAATACTTGGCCTTGGCCATGCCGATGAGCAACGGCCAGATGACCGCGGCGTGGCCGCCCGCGGCGACGCCCAGGCGCACGTGGCCGTCGGTGAAACGCGCCCGCTCCGACGCTATCGAGATGTCGGCCAGCAGCGCCACCGCAAGCCCTGCGCCTACGGCGACGCCATTGATGGCCGAGATGACCGGCTTGTCCAGGTTGATCATGTTGTGAACGATGTCGCGAGCTTCCTGCATGGTGCCGGCGATGACCTCGGCGTTGCCGATGGACTGCTCGATCATGTCGAAATCGCCGCCTGCGGAGAAGGCGTTGCCCGCGCCGGTGATGACTGCAACCCGCACCTCCGGGTCCTGCCCCAGGTCCAGCCACACCCGCGAGAGTTCGTTGTGCAGCGCGAACCCGGTGGCGTTGAACACCTCCGGGCGGTTCATCGTCAGAAGGGCGATGCCGTCGTTTTTCTCGATCAGCAAGTCCTGATAGCCGCTGTAATCAACCATTTCAAATATCCCGGAAAGAAAGTTCCCTCTCCCTCTGGGAGAGGGTTAGGGTGAGGGCGTCCCCTGGCGATTCACCGTTCAGTAAAGGGCCCCGCTTTCCATGAGCGATTCAATCTCGGACTCAGGCATACCCAGCACTTCACGGAACACATAGTCGTTGTCCTCGCCAACATTGCTGTAATGCCCGAACTCCATCGGCGTTTCCGAGAGCCTCGCCGGCGTAGTCCACGCCAGACTGTCGCGCTTCTCCCATTCCCAGGCCGGGGTACCCCGTTCGGCCACGTAGTAGGGAGAGGGGCGGTAGAAATCACGCGCCTTCAAATGTTCGCTGGCGTACAGGTCGTCGCCCTGCGAAACAATGCTGGCCGGGACGCCCTGGGCTTGCATCCGCTCCATCACGTCATCCGCTTTCTGCTGCGCCGTCCACTCGCCGATAAGCGCATCCAGCCTGTCCTGGTTGGCCAGCCTGCTCCCGACGGTGGTGAAGTCAGGCTCATCGCACCAGCCGGGGTTGCCCAGGACGCGGCAGAACCCGGTCCACTGCTCTTCGTTCTGCACCGCGATGGCGCACCAACGGTCATCACCCTGGCATTGATAAACGCCTTGGGGGGCGCTTTCGGTACTGCGGTTGGCTATGCGCTGCGGCATCCGCCCGCTGACCTGGAAGTCAAGGATGGCAGGCCCGGCGGTAACCGCGCCGGACTTGAAAATCGACGACTCCATGGTTGCGGGCAGCCCGGTCATCCGCCGCCGCATCAACGCGCCGATGATGGCCGACGGCTGGAACACTCCGGTGTGGTAGTCGGAATAGGAGGTGTTAATGGCCGAGGGCGGCTCTCCCTCGTCGCCGGTCATCAGCGACACCCCGCCCATGTGCTGCACCAGGATCCCGTAAGACTTGTAGGTGTAGTACGGCCCGATGCCGCCCAGCCCGGTCTGCCACATCAGGATGATGTCAGGGCGTAGTTCCCTGACCGCCGGGAAGTCTATGCCCCATCGGTCGAGGATGTTGCGCCGGAAGTTGGTCATGAACACGTCGCTGACCTTGACCAGTTCCCGGAACACCTCAAGGCCGCCGGGAGTGCGCACGTCAATGGACACACGTTTCTTGGCCCGCTGGAAGTCGGGCTGACCCGCTCCTCTCGACCAGGCGGGGATGAAGGCCATCTCGTCCAGAACCTTGTTGGTCTCGACTTTGATGACCTCGGCGCCTAGGGATGCCAGGATGCGCCCGGTCAGGGGCAGGGCCACGTAAGGCCCCAATTCCAGCACCCGGATGCCTGCCAACGCTTTTTCTTTCATTAAATTTCCGCCTAGAGAAACGGCCTTCTCGCCCTCTGGGGACGCCCTCACCCCAGCCCTCTCCCAGGGGGAGAGGGAGTTTTAGGATAGTCTTTAGATTACTCCGTCGTGGCGCAGCGATTCCAAAATTTCTGCTGACAGGCCCAGCTCGCCGGCGTAGATGGCGTTGTTGTCCTGCCCCAGCCGGGGGGCCGGGTTGGCGGCCGGTGAGACCTCCTCGCTGTCAAACACGCCCAGCGGATACTGGAGCGTTCCGGTCTCCGGATGGTCGAGGCCGAACCAGAAGTTGCTGGCCTCGAGCTGGGGGTCGGCCAGCAGGTCGGAGACTGTGTTGACCGGGATGAACACCAAGTTTCGGCGTTGGCCCTCATGGAACAGGTACTCGCTGGTGAAACGGGTAGTAAAGTCTATGACCAGCGCGGTGATTATGTCGTTGTAGGGCGCCCGGTCCTGATTGCCGCCGCGATAGGCGTCGTTCAGCACTTCTTCGTTGCTGGTGACCTCGTAAATCCACTCGGCCAGCGTATCCCACTCGCGGGGGGTGATGATTCCGGCGGAAATCCAGCCGTCGGCGCTGGGGTAGGCGCCCAGCGGAATAACCAGCGTCGAAGTGGCCCCGACGCGGGTGACGTTCTGGCCGAGCAGCTCCCAGGCGAGGGCGGGATGCGCGTCGGTGTAGTAGGTGATCAGCGCTTCCTGCAACGACACGTCGATGTGCTGTCCCTCGCCATTGCCGAAGTCGCGGTGATACAGGGCCGCCAGGATGGACGCGGCGGCGAATTGCGCTCCCGGAAAGTGCGATTGGTCGTTGCCTTGCCGCATCGGTGGCCCGTCGGGTTCGCCGGTTATTTGCATGAACCCGCTGGCGGCGAGGGCAATCAGGTCGGAAGACTTGTAGTCCTTCCACGGCCCGGTCTGGCCGAAGGGCGTAACCGACGCCATCACGATACCGGGATTGATCAGGCGCAAAGCATCGTATCCCAACCCCAGCGACTCCATGAATCCGACAGGAAAGCTCTCCACAATCACGTCTGCCTGAGCCGCCAAACGCCGGAATAACTCCCGTCCCCGCTCTGATTCCAAATCGAGGGTTATGGCACGTTTGTTGGTGTTGTAGAAGAGAAAGTATAGGCTGCGTTCCGGCCCCTCTTCGTCCCCAACAAATGGCGCCCGGGCACGGGATGAGTCCCCGCCGGGCGGCTCCACCCGCACCACGTCGGCCCCGTAGTCGGCCAGCAGTTTGCCGCAGAACACCGCCTCCGGGCCGCTCAGGTCCAGAACGCGGTACGGAGGCAGAAGGGCGCCCTCATGGGGTGAATTCACAGGCAAAATATCATCGCATCCCGGTCAATATGGCCAAAGCGATTGTAGAGACGCAGGCGAAGGGGCGTCAAGCGTTGCTGGAGTGGCGGCGGGACGATTGCAAAGTCAGGAGATTTGGCCGCGGAGGCGGGCGATGGTCTGGGTCGGGCGGAAGGCGCAGGTCCTGGCTCGCAGGGGCATGGACATCCGGATGGGAAACCATCCTGCCGGGCGCAGGGCGTTGGTTCCCCTTGATGCGCACCAGGTAGTCCCGTCCGTGGCTCACGATGGCCTGGCACAAGTCCCGCTCCGCATAGAGAGCGTTCATGGTCAGCAGTTTCAGACCGGGATAGCGCTCGAACAGTGGCCCCAGTTGTTCCCGCAACACCCCGGGTTCGCGCCGTTTCTCCGATGCCGGCCACTGGGCCAGGCACAGCTTCAGGTCGTGGGCCAGCACGTTCACCATCACCAGGGGATTGCCGTTGCCGTCCTCGGACTGCCTGGCCCACTTGCCGTCCACCGAGGCGTTCACATCCTGGTCCGCCACCACCCGGGCCACCCACCCCGTCAGGGCGCCCTGCAACTGCTCACAGGAGACTCCGGCCAGGGCGCGGGAGATGGTGGTGGCGTGGGGCGGATGGTCCCGCACAAAGCCCAAAGGCTCCTTCAGTTCTGGCCAGTGCATCCTGGCGAAGAGGGCGATGTGGGCCATGTTGGTCTGACCACAAGCCAAGCCCAGCAGGGTCAGCCGGAGGATGGCCTGAAAGGGATGTCTGACCCATCTGGCCCTCCTGGGATCCGGCGCCTGCTCCAAACATCCGAACAGAGATTCCGCCGCCTCCATATCCGCACACTCCCATATCTCACTTCCCTGTCTTTGTATACTTACCTCCGCAACTTTGCAATCGTCCCTCCGCAACTTTGCAATCGTCTTGGGCGCTGGCAGGCATTCGTTGGCATCGAACGGGCATGGGGGCTATAATTACGGCATCGCGGTAAGTGTTAGTTTAGGAGTGTAATAGCATGGCTTTGCCTGAACGTATGAAATTCGGAATTTTCATGGGTCCCTTCCACCGGGTGGGTGAGAATCCTACCCTGGCCTTGGACCGGGACCTGGAGTTGGTACAGTGGCTCGATTCCCTGGGCTTTGACGAGGCCTGGATTGGCGAGCATCACAGCGCGGGCTGGGAGACCATCTCCTCGCCGGAGATTTTCATTGGCGTGGCCGCCGACCGCACCAAGCATATCAAGCTGGGCACCGGCGTCATCAGCATCCCCTATCACCATCCCTTCAACGTCGCCAACCGCATGGTGCAGCTTGACCACATGACCCACGGGCGGGTGATGCTGGGCGTCGGGCCGGGGGCGCTGCCCGGCGACGCCTATATGATGGGCATCGATCCCAGTGTGCAACGGCTGCGGATGGATGAGGGCTTCGGCATGGTGCTGCGACTGATGACCGAGACCGAGCCGATCACCTACGAAAGCGACTGGTTCACGCTTCGTGAGGCGATGTTGCAACTGCGCCCCTACACCAAGCCACGTATGCCCATTGCGGTTGCCTCGGTGCAGTCGCCGTCAGGCGTGGCATTGGCCGGCAAGTACGGCGCAGCGGTGCTGACCATCACTGTGCCGCGCGACCCGGGCGCCCCCGAATCCGACCTGCGCAGCCTGTGGGACATCGCCGAAACATCGGCGGCAGAGCACGGCCAAACGATGAACCGCGACGACTGGCGGCTGGTGCTGCCGGTGCATCTGGCCGAAACCAAAAAGGAAGCAATGAAGCAGGCCCGCGTCGGCGCCGGACGCTACCAGCGGGAATACTTCGAGCACACCATGGGCCGCGACGCCATTGTCGACGGGCCGCTGGAAGACATTATCGAAGTGATGGACGAAAGGGGATCCTGGATCATCGGCACCCCTGACGATTGCATCGAAGGGATCAAGCGGCTGGAGGAGCGCAGCGGCGGCTTCGGCGGCTTCATGGTGCAGGCCATCGACTGGGCCAAGCGCGAGCATGTGATGCACAGCTACGAGCTGATGGCACGCTACGTCATGCCCGCCTTCCAGGGCACCACGGCCAGCACAGCCGGGTCCAACCAGTGGGCCTACGAGCGCCGGGATACGCTCAAGTCGGGGCGCGCTGCCGCCATAGACCGCGCCAAGGCCGACTACGCCGCGCGAGCCAACTAGCCTCGCCCGGTACGATTCTATTCAGGATACGTGCAGTGGCGCACTGCTGTGCGCCCCTATGTTTAGCACGGAGTCAAACATGAAAGCAGCCTGGTACGAACAGAATGGCCCCGCCGAGATAATGCAGGTGGGGGAGATGCCCGACCCGGAGCCAAGGCCGGGCGAGGTGCGGATTCGGGTCGTATCGTCGGGCGTTAATCCCTCGGACTGGAAGCGGCGCGCCGGTCTGACTGCCCGCATTGGCTTTCCCCGCGTCATTCCGCACCAAGACGGCGCGGGCGTTATTGACCGCGTTGGCCCCGGTGTGCCGGAGTCGCGGGTGGGTGAGCGGGTGTGGCTCTTCGAGTCGCAGTTCGGGCGGCCCTTCGGGTCGGCGGCGGAGTATACGGTGCAACCGTCGGGCCATGTGGTGGCTATGCCCGATTCCGTCAGTTTCGCGCAGGGGGCCTGCCTGGGGGTTCCGGCCATGACGGCTCATCGCTGCCTGTTCGCCGACGGGCCGCTGGACGGCAAAGTCGTGCTGGTGCCCGGAGGCGCCGGGGCCGTGGGCCACTACGCAGTACAGGAAGCCAAGCTGACCGGGGCCACGGTCATCAGCACCATCAGTTCCGACCACAAGGCGGGAATCGCCAGGGCAGCGGGCGCTGACCACACCATCAACTATCGCACCGAGGATGTCACGGCCCGAATCATGGACATCACCGGGGGAGGGGGCGTTGACCACATTGTTGAGGTGGACTTCGCGGCCAACTTCCCGGTTACCCGCGAGGTGCTGAAGTCGTCCGGGGTGGTGGCAATCTACGCCGCCGGTACGGGACAGCAGCCGCCGGCGCCGCTGCAATTCCGGCGGAGCAATACGGTGGTTCGCAACGTGCTGGTCTACGATATGCCGGAACCAGCCAAGGAAGCCGCCATCGCCGACATCACTGCGTGGCTGGAGGCGGGCGCACTGACCCATCTGGTCGGCCCGCACTTCCCGCTGGAGCAGGTGGCGCAGGCCCACCGGGCCGTGGAGGGCGGCGCCATCGGCAACGTCATCGTGGACGTGGGCGAGGGGTAGACGGGGCACTGACCGAAAGCGATCAGGCCCCGGGAGCGATTCGCTCCCGGGGCCTGTATTCTTAGGAACCATCTCAAAGTCAACTGGCCCTCCTGTTATGGATATTCCGGCATCGCTGACCAAAGCCCGAAGATTCCAGTCTTCGTGGATTCCAGTCTTCGCGGGATTGACGGGTTGAGTGCTATGTCGCGACTTGAGATAGTGTCTAAATCCAGGTTATCACAGTGGCCGGGCAGGATAAACGCTTGCTCTCGCCCGCATCTGCTATCATCGTATTACCAGCAATCACCCCGGCGGCAGGAGGCGCGCTCGATGGCGAAGAACGGTTTCAGGGTCATGGACTCGGATATGCACATCGTGGAACCTGCGGATTTGTGGGAGCGCTACATTGATCCAGCGTTCCGGGACAGGGCGCCGCAGGGCACGAGCCGCCATCCGCGCGACCTGGGCGTACAGGTGGGCGAGAATGTCTTTCCGCTGCCCGGACGCAGCTATTCCAACGCCATCGCGCCCCTGATGACCAGCCAGCAGGACGTCTACGCCGAGTCGGAGCAGCGTGGCTGGGACAGCGCCTCGCAGTTGACGGCGATGGACAACGAGGGCATCGATGTCGCCGTGCTTTTCCCCAGTCGCGGCCTGTTCACCCTGGGGGACAGCGATCTCGATCCGGCGCTGGCCACCGCCATCTCGCGAGCCTACAACGACTGGCTGGCCGACTTCTGCGGCGGCGGCGCGGGGCGTTTGTTCGGCGCGGCGATGATCCCTCCCCAGGACATCGACGGGGCCGTGGCAGAGGCGCGCCGGGCTGTCGACGAACTGGGGTTCAAGACGGTGTTCGTGCGGCCCAACCCGGTGGCCGGGCGCAACTGGCACGATTCGTATTACGACCCGCTTTGGGACGAGATACAGCGGCTGGGTGTGCCGCTCAGCTTCCACGAGGGCGGACGAGTCAACCTGCCACAGCCGGGCGACAACTTCGACACCCACATGCTGTACCACACCTGCACTCACCCGATGGGCATGATGCTGGCGGTGGTGGACATAGTGGGCGGCGGCGTCCTGGAGCGGTTCCCCGAACTGACCGTGGCCTTCCTCGAGGGCAACTGCTCGTGGGCGCCGTGGTTGCTGTGGCGGCTGGACGAGCATTACGAAATGTCGGCGTCCTACGACCACCCCGACTTGAAGATGGAACCGAGCAACTATTTCCGCCGCCAGTGCTACCTGTCGGTGGAATGCGACGAGGAGCCGGCGGAGATCGTGCCTCGATTCGGGCTGGAGGACAATGTTGTCTTCTCCACCGACTACCCCCACGCCGACTCCAAGTACCCGCAGTCGGTGGACCGCTTCTTGGAGATGCCGCTGTCGGACGATACCAGGCGCAAGTTCCTGTGGGACAACTGCGCCCGTCTGTACGGGTTCGATGGGTAACTGACTTAGATTTTGATGCCTGCTAAGTTTCTTACCCCATCACGAAAGACTTGGAAGCTCTTCGACTTGTTAGCATCTATGTCCATGTGGGGGGCTATGTCCTCTGCCCAATCGCTTTTGGCCTTCCCGTCGATCTGATAGCCCGACTTCTTAAGCAGTCTCGACCCTCCAGAGTGCACGGCGTCAGCCAGGACTTCCCATGTGCCACAGATGCTGTCTTGGACGTAACCGTTCAAAACTGCATTTTTCACATTGGGATAGGCCGACTTTACGGCGGCGAAATCTCCCAAGAGCCATGCTTCGATTTCTTCTATGGCAATCCTGAACAGTGTCTTGGGACGCGGATTGCAGGCATTTAGCACATTGAGCAGATCTTGCTTGAATTTGATGCAATCCTTGTCATCCAAATCCATTACCACGATAACCGATGAGGAATGGTCCAGACTTTTCCCGTATGCCCGCAAGACACTTGGCAAGTGATTTAGAAGAAACCAGTGGCCCGAGTTTGGCACTACATACAAGTCTTTCGGTAGGTGGCCAATTCCCTTATAGTGGTGCATTGTCCACGAGTGATCCGCGCCGTTTTGACCAAGAATCTTCTCCAAAACAAATTTCAACGAAGTGCTTCCAGATTGGTCCTCTACCAAAACCTCAAAATGCATTTGACTGCCTCCGGTCCAGATAGTCGCTGTACCAAAGGCTGCCAAGGGGCAACCCCTCTTCAACCATAGCATTGACAATTTTGTCACTGCTGGCGCGGCGTATGGTGGCGAAGCCGTCCCCTTGCTTTTCCAGAACCCACGTTTCTTCGGGGGTAAGGGCGTCCACGAAGTAAGGCTGGTGCGTTGTGACGAAAATCTGGGGAGCGTTCCTTCTCCCCGTGGCGTGAGCTCGAAATTCGGAGGCCAAGACCTCCAGCAGCTTGTGATAGAGGCCGTTTTCCGGCTCTTCGATACAGATGAAGGGCAACGGATTAGGATCTTCTAGCATCAGAAGATATGCAAAGACCTTCAAAGTTCCGTCGGACATTTGCTGAGCGAAAAATGGGTCTACAAAGCCGCGGTCATTGAATCGAAGCAGCAACCGGCCATCAGGGCTCCGTTCCGTACCTATCCGATCAATACCAGGAATCCTGTCGGCTATTTTGGCTAATATGCGCTCAAACCGAGCCGGATGTTCCCGTTCCATAAATTGTACGACGTTACCTAGATTGTCTCCGTGGACATTCAAGCGTCTTTGGGGGCCGGCTAGTGGTAGGCTACGAGCGGCGTCGGGAGTAAAGTAGCTCAAATACCAGCCTTCAATAAACTCACGGAAGGCGGCAATTCTGGGATGCTGTTTCAATGCGCCCAAAGTTGCTATGCCAAGCCTGCGTCTGTCCTGAAGTTCAACTACCTCTGTGTCTGCGCTTTCTTCATCTGCTGGGCTTCTCCGTATCTGGTCGATTAGCGCACTCAGGTCGAACTGCGCTTCATCACCTTCATTCACCAGACTCCCTTGTGCTTCGCCTTTCCACACAACTCCACGCCCACTGTTCAGCATCAAGAAAGAAAATGGCCTCCCATGAGTCTGACCCTTTCGTCGCTGGCGGAGACGTTCCCGAGACGCATATGGGCGCCCTGTTTTGTCTTTTTCAATCGCCAATTCGTAGGTTATTGGCCGCGCATTGGGTTGTTCACGGTAGTAGACCTCGAACTCGATAGGGGCATCTTCTCCTTGCGAGCGAATACGGTCGAATCCTCCGCGCTCTCGCTGGTCGCAGGCCTCCTCTACGCAAAGTCTCAGGCAGTCACCAAGAAAACCGAATGCGTCGAATAGCGAACTCTTGCCCACGCCATTTTTCCCGATAACTGCAGTCATTGGAGTCAATGCTGTAACACGCGGAGTATTCCATAGCCTGCCAAGGCTTATATCTCGCAGAACCCGGTAATTTCGAATTCTGATACCTTCTATGTTGGCCATTCACGAAATTCTTTCGAAGCCCTCGGACCGCGTCTACTGGAATTTGGATAGGGGTGGCTTAGCTACCCGCCTTGATGAAGTCGGCTGCTCGCTCGGCTATCATCATCGTGGTTACGTTGGTGTTGGCGCGGACCACATCGGGCATGATCGAGGCGTCGGCGATGCGCAGGTTGGAGACGCCGCGGACACGGAGTTGCCGGTCAACTACGGCCATGGGGTCATCCGGCGGCCCCATTTTACAAGTGCCGGAAATGTGGTAGGAGGTGCTGATGTTGCGGCGCAGCCAGCCGTCCAGCGCCTCGTCGGTCTCCAGGTCTGCGGGCGTGGGGGCGGTAATCTCCTCAATGACGTTGTCGTAGGCGCTATGTTGCAGCAGCGATACGCAGAGGTGGACGCTCTCCCGCAGCCTTTCGCGGTCCCAGTCCTCTTCCAGGTAGCGGTAGTCCATGCTGGGCGGGGTGTGCGGGTCGGCGGACACGAGCCGCAGCTCGCCCTTGCCTGCCGCGAGGTACAGTCCGCAGTTTACGGAATGGGCCGGGTTGTCGTCCCGAACCACGGTGTTCAGGGACGCCGGAGAAAGTATCATGTCGTTGGGCGTCTGCGAACCGGAGGCAGTAAAACGCAGCCGCAAGGCCCTCATGCCGTTGGGGTCTTGGGGAACGCCTTCCTTGACAAGGTAACGCACTGACACGTTGGGGTGGTCGCGCATATTCTGCCCCACGCCGGGCAGTTCCACCACTACGGGAATGCCCTGCGCCTCAAGCTGGTCGGCGGGACCGAGGCCCGACAGCATCAGCAGTTGCGGCGAGGCCACTGCTCCGGCGCACAGGATGACCTCGCCGCCCTCGACGATGAAGGTCTCGCCTCCGCTCTCAACCTCTACGCCGACGGCGCGCCCGCCTTCGATCACTACGCGGTTCGTCTGGACGTTGGCGCGGATGGTCAGGTTCAGCCGGTGGCGCACCGAGTCGATGTAGGCCAGAGCCATGCTCATCCGCACACCGTCGATGTTGTTCTCTGCACGCAGGCTGATGCCGGTGGCCTCCGGGTGGTTCACGTCGGGATGGAAGGGGTAACCGGCGTCGGTGGCAGCCTGGAAGAATGCCTCCTGCGACGGCGGCCAGGTCTCTCGGGGGTGATGGCGGACGGGGACCGGCCCGTTGGTGCCGTGGAAGTCGTCGTGAAAGTCGGCGTCGTTCTCCAGTTTGCGGAAGTAGGGCAGACAGTTAATGTACGACCAGCCCTCGTTGCCCCAGGACTCCCACGTATCGTAGTCTTCGGGCGCGCCGCGGATGAAGGTCTGGCCGTTGATGGCGCTGGAGCCGCCCAGGGTCTTGCCGCGCGGGACGGGCATCGGCCCCTGTTCGGGCGTGGCGGTGCCGGTGAAGGACCAGTTGTAGGGCGAACCGGCGGCGCGGGCCTCGAGGTTCACCGTGCCCCAGCCGAACTTGAGCATATCGGGGAGTTGGGTGAAGTCGGGAAAGTCGGGGCCGGCTTCCAGCAGCAGCACCGAGCGCTCCGGGTCTTCCGACAGCCGGGCTGCCACGATGCAACCGGCGGTGCCGCCGCCGACTACTACGTGATCGTATTTCATGGGGTTGCTCCCTCGGGTGGTTTGGGCCATTGTACACGGTTTTTGGGGAGTGTCTTTTGGCGTGAGGCAGTATTGTGCGGCGAGAATTTCACCACCACCCTAACCCTCCCCCTCAAGGGGGAGTGGATAGTGGCTGAGGGTGTCGTCAACTGCACAGGAAGGGTTCCTCCGGTTGACCGGGTAATTGGGCCGCTGATAGAATGCGGCCACCTTGTCCGGGTCGGCCGGCAGGGTGGCAGCGACTTCCCGCGGGGCTGCCTACAGCTACATCCCGCAATGCTGGGGGAGGACATGGCCAGAAAAATCAGCGTATCGGTCGACCATAATCTGTGCGTCGGCAACCAGATGTGCATTTCGATCGCCACCAAGGCGCTCACGCTCAACGATGACCGCCAAGCCATCCCGGCGGATGTTGACGGAGACACCGAGGAGATAATCATCGAAGCGGCCGAGCAGTGCCCCATGGCCGCCATCAGCGTGATGGACGCTGAAACCGGCGAGCAGCTCTTCCCGTAACCATCGCGCCGCTTTGGAACCTGCCGCCCTCCTTTTCCACTGCAAAAGGGGGGCGTTTTCTTATGCTTGTAAGCCGGTAAAGCGAAACGGGCCATTTTGCCGACACTTGGCGCGTGAAATATCCAGATGGAATACGATACAGTCTAACGACATTTACGCTGCTACCTTTTCGCCGCCGGGGGCCGACTGAATGGAACACCTCTTTCACGCCGGGGACAATCTGGAAGGGCTGAATCTGCTCGCCGAATTGGGCATACAGGTTGACCTGGTGTACATTGACCCGCCCTTCGCCACCAACAACGAATTCCTGATGGACGCTGAACGGGCCAACTCCATCAGCGCCTCGGGAGAACTGGCATACTCCGATACTTGGGAAACAGACGACTACCTGGAGCAGCTATGGCTGCGGCTTAAGGCTATCCATTCGGTTATGGCCGGTGACAGCTCCATATACGTTCATATAGACGTGAAGATGGAGCATCATGTTCGCCTGCTGCTGGACGAGGTTTTCGGTCCCCACAACTTCCGCAACAGCATCACGCGCATCAAGTGCAACCCCAAGAACTTCAACCGCTACTCCTACGGCAACATCAAGGACACGATTCTCTTCTATTCCGTGTCGCCGCAACGCATCAAGTGGCATCCACAGGAAGAGCCGCTGACCCATGACGACGCTGAATCCCGCTATCCGCTGGTGGACGATGAAGGCCGCCGCTACGCCACCACGCCGCTTCATGCCCCCGGCACGACGCGAAACGGCCCAACCGGCAGGCTGTGGCGAGGAAAGCCGCCGCCTGCGGGACGTCACTGGCGCTACCCGCCGGACAAGCTGGACGAACTGGACGCCGCCGGCCTGATAGCCTGGAGCAGCACCGGCAACCCGCGCAAGATAATCTATGCCGGCGATTCGGCAGGCAAGCTGCCGCAGGACGTATGGGTCTACAAGGACCCGCAGCGTCCCAGCTATCCGACGCAGAAGAACGTGGCCATGCTGGAGCGAATCATCCTGACCTCATCGGAGCCGGGCGACACGGTGCTGGACTGCTACGCCGGCAGTGGCAGTACGCTGCTGGAGGCCGCGCGTTTGGGCCGGCGGTTTGTTGGCATGGACGAATCGCCAGCGGCATGGGCGGTGATTGAGCGGAGGATTCGGGAAGAGGGGATTAAGTGGCGGGCGTTTGGGGATGCGTCCGATGTTGCGAATGCAGGGGCGCAAGGCTGTGCGCCCCTGCGGCAATGAGATAAGTGGTTACAGACACCATACTAGACACAGGGGGATATGATGGTAGAGGTTGGCATTTGCTTGCTGATGACGCAGCACGACTTTGACATTGTTGGGCTGGCGCGGAAGGTGGAGGAGCTGGGATTCGGGTCGCTGTGGGCGCCGGAGCATGGGGTGGTTCCTGCGGATTTCAGCGTGGGGGCTTCAGGGGCCGCAGCGGGCGCGCCCAGCGCCTACTCGGACGGACGCATCAACCAGATCATCGATCCGCTGGTGTATCTGGCCGCAGCGGCTTCGGCCACCACGTCGGTCAAGCTGGGGACGGGCATCTGCCTGGTGCCGGAGCGCAACCCCATCCGCCTGGCCAAGGAGGTGGCTACTCTGGACTTAGTTTCAGGCGGGCGATTCATCTTCGGCATCGGGGCCGGATGGTTGCAGGGCGAGGCGGAAGCGCTGGGCGCGGACTTCCCTCGCCGCTGGGCGCAGACGCGGGAGTACGTATACGCCATGAAGGAGCTGTGGACAGAGCCGGTGTCGGAGTTTCACGGCAAGTGGGTGGACTTCCCGCCCATCATCTGCAACCCCAAGCCGGTGCAGCAACCGCATCCGCCGGTGATGGTCGGCGGGGAACTGCGGCGGGCGGCGCAACGAGTGGCCGATTACGGAGACGGCTGGCTGCCCCGCGCCCGCAACACGTCGGAATACAGCGACCCGGACAAGCTGCCCGAGGCTCGACGGCACATCGAGGAGCTGTACCGGGTCAACGGACGCGACCCGTCGGCGCTGAACATCACCATGTGGGACGCGCCGCCGGACCGGGAGCAGAACCGCCGCTTCTTCGACGCGGGGGCGGACCATATTGTGCACATGCTAACGACGCGCGGGGAGCGGGAAACAGTGGAAGCGCTGGAGCGCGTGGCGGCGGCGGCGCTGTAAGGAGGAGCAGGCCCCTCTCTCCTTGTGAAGGGGATAGGGTGAGGGCGTTCTTCCTGCTCGGCATGGACAGGTTCCGGTATAACGATCGTCCGTTTTGTCGATGGACATGACAGAGGCGCATTGTTAGTGTGTGGCGAATTGCCTACAATATGCGCCAACGCAACGGCCCACAAAACTTGGAGTCCAGTTTCGAGGGATATGACCGCTACCCCGCTGCTCACCGGCGATGCGCGCCGCTTGGCCCGGCGCTGGCTTCAGGAATGTCTTCCCGGCCCGCTTTCTGCTTCTGTATCGTTGGGGCTCCCGGAATGGGATGACCGATTGGGGCGTTGGCGCGTTGCTTTGGTTCCAGCCGATAACCCCGTTCAGTCCATAGGCGAAATTCAGATTGATCGCACTGGCGAAATACTCCGCGCCCCTGCCCCTACGATGGTTGATGAGCGGCTGAATTCCATCCGCCAGAGCCAACAGCCAAGCCGGAACGCTAGAAAATCCCGGATCTCTTTTCCGCCCATCCCCAATAAGGTCATTTTGGGTGATTGCAGGGACGTGCTTGCAGAATTCCCGCCCAGCAGCGCCCAACTGGTGTTTACTTCGCCACCCTACTTTAACGCCAAGCCCGAATGCGCAGAGTACGTTGATTATCCGTCCTATCTTGACTACCTTGGCAAAGTTTTCGAGGCTTGCCACGACGTCCTTGCCGAAGGCCGCTTCTTAATCGTTAACGTATCCCCGGTGCTAGTGCGGCGCACTTCCCGAAGCACGGCCAGCAAGCGGCTTCCCATTCCCTTTGACCTCCATTCGGTCCTTAACCGCATCGGTTTAGAGTTTATAGATGATATTATCTGGCGCAAGCCTGAAGGCGCCGGGTGGCATTTGGGACGAGGCCGCCGCTTCGCCGCAGACCGCCAGCCGTTACAGTACAAGCCGGTTACAGTTACAGAGTATGTGCTGGTTTATCGTAAAAAGACCGACCGCCTGATTGACTGGAACCTTCGCAGTCATCCCGACCCGCAGGCGGTGGAGCGGTCTCGCATACTGGGAGAGTACGACAAGACCAACGTCTGGGACATCACTCCGTCTAACCACGCACTTCATCCGGCCGTGTTTCCCGACGAACTGGTCAGCCGAGTGTTGCGGTACTACTCCTTTGAGGGAGACTGCGTTTTGGATCCCTTCGCTGGCACCGGCACCGTGGGCCGGGTCGCCACTGCTATGGGCCGCCGCTTCATACTCATCGAAAAACAGCCGGATTATTTCGAGGTAATGGAACGGGAACTGCGGCAAATGCCCCTGTCTCAACCCGTGGACTTCGATGATCTGCAATACTTCTGGAGTGCAGGCCATGACGCCTGATCTGTATGACCTGAGGTCCGTTTCGGGAGTGCGGCAGATTGTCGCAGCGTTGTTCCAGGGGTACAACTACCGCCTGTACACTGAAGGCCAGACACGCAACCAATTACTTGACGCCTACCGTCAGTTAATCGCAATCAAGAGCCGCCTGCCCAACGGCGCTGGATATGACCAGTGGATGGCCGCAGTCCGCAAGGAGCTGGAACAGAGTAGTAACGATTTGGCTTGGTGGATGCTGGGCTTGACCAACAAAACCGCGCAGAACTTGGGAGTACGCCGGGAGGAACGATTCAATTATCTGGAGGAAGTAGCCCAGCACGTTAAAGACGTCACAGATAACTCTCCCGGCTTGTCTTTCGACGATGCAATGCTGATGATTTGGGCCGGAGCAGCGACTTTGACTATTCGCGGTTCCCGAAAGTCATCCGCTGGAAAAACGCTGGAAGGGGCTTTTCTACGCGCCGGACTTACGATCTTGGGATTGGAAGAAGGCATAGATTTCTGGCGCAATATGCAGCGAGATGCTGAAGTTTCCCGTGAGATGGACGTGGAAATTGCCAGTCGCCGCGGACGTATTCGAGTTGAGATGGGACTGATTGAGCGGGGCAACCAGGAAGTTATAGAGGACAAAATAGAACGTGTCGGCCCTGGCGGGATAGTCATATTTGACCAGATTGGCCCCCGCTCCAACGCTCGGCAGACTGCGGAGAACCGCCAAGTCTGCTTCATTCAAATCAGGAATAACCGCCCCTTGACCGAGCTGTACGCTTTCTTGAATGAACGGGTTAATAAGACTTTAACTGAGCCCCCGTCCGATACTGGGAGCATTGTTGCGGCGGTGGACCAACTGCCTGACGAATTGTTTGCCGCCGCGATGTAACCTATGTAACTTTCAAACAATAATATCTTGGATTGGCTACTAACCGCCCCGCAAATGCCGGGCGAACTCGAAGCGGTTTTCCAGCAGGCCGATGTCCATGGCGAAGGATGGCGGACCTACCGCTTCGACCTTGGAGTGGATTACCGAGAGGCCGGGGCGGCCGGTGGCGGCGGCGTAGGCTTCCTCCAGCGCCTCCACAGTGTCGGCCTTGGCGACGTGCTCCACGCCTGCTTCGCGGGCTACTCCGGCAAGGTCTGTGCCAGTGCCGGTGGCCGAGGGGAAGCCGCCTACCGAGAGCAAGCTCTCGTTGTCGAATATCAGGTGGGTCAGGTTGGGCGGACGGTAGCGGGCCAGGGTGCTCAGGGTTCCCAGGTTCATCAGCAGGGAGGCGTCGCCGTCCAGCACCGTGACCTGCCGGTCGGGCAGCGACAGGGCGAGGCCGAGGCCCATCGAGGACGCCAGGCCCATGCCGTGCTCGAGGTAGAAGAAGTTGGGTTGGTGGCCCAGGTTGTACAGCTCGACGGCCACGGCGCCCATGATGGTGACTACGACCTGGTCTTTCAGCTTGGGGTAAATGGCCCGCAGCGCGTCTTCCCGCAGCATCGTCAGTCCTCCCACATCAGTTCGCGGGTGAGCAGCAGCGCCACCGGGCGCAGCGAGCTTTCCGCCAGGGTCTGGGCCTGCCGGATGTCCCGCGCCACCAGCGCCGGGTCCGACATCTTGCGGTACATGATGCCCAGAGCGTCCAGCACCCGCTCGGTGACCAGCCCGCCTTCGGTCTGCCAGGGGTCGCGCTCACCCATCTCGCCGCGGTAGCTGATGAGCATCAGCAGCGGTATGCGGTAGAGCTGCGCCAGCGACACGATGCCGTTGATGGAAGTCAGCAGCCCGTGGTTCTGCATCAGCATGGCCGATTTCCGCCCGGCCAGGTGCGCCCCGGCGGAAATGCCCACGCCTTCTTCTTCCTTGTTCAGCCGCACCAGCGTGACCTCGGGGTCGTCGTCGGCCATGCCGACCAGGTGGACCAGCCAGGTCTCGGGCAGAGCGGAAACGATGCTGACCCCGGCGTCCTTGAGGGCGCCGTAGATGATCTTGGAGTTGGCGGAGGATACGGGCAAGGCTGCTCTCCGAGGGTGGAATGGGAGTCGCCGGTAATTCTATGGTTCGGGCCGGACGCGGTCAAACGGATGTCGCCGCGTCGCGGCCGTGGGTGGCCGGGGGCATGAATTCGTCGACGGCCAGCGCGATGTCGGGGAAGGCGCGGGGGCTGATGCTGTCGCCGGGGCGGTAGGCGGTGACGGTGGCGTATTCCGAGCCGGACGGGTCGGCGTAGACGGTAACTTCCCAGATTCGCAGGTTGGCGACCCAGACTTCTGGGATGCTTGCGGCGGCGTAACGGGCCAGCTTGGGGCCGCTATCGTAGCTGAGCGAACTGTCGGCGACCTCGATGAGGAAGTAAACCTCGGTCGAGTCGATACGGACTAGGTCGGTTATGGGGTGCAGCCTGACCACTGCAATGTCAGGTTGGGGGGCGCTGAGGTCGTTCAGAAAGATTGACCCGCCTACTCGAACCATCGCCCGGCCAAGTAAAGCCGTAACCAGCAACATATTCAGCCAATCGACACCCGCATGGTGATGTTCGCCTATGGGAGCCATAACAACTATCTTTCCTTCAATTAGTTCGAGTCGGTCGCGTCTGTTCAATACGCCGGCTTTTACCATGTCCCGGCATTCGTCCCCCGTGAAGAGGCGGACGCCGGACAGCACGGCTGACTGCTCGCCGTCGGCGATGATGCCGGCGGAAACCAGGGCCTCGCACTCCTGCGGGGTGAACCGGCGCATTGGCGGGAGTCCGGTCATTGTGGTCGTCATCGGAGCCTCCAGGAAATCTCTCCTTACGCAGTGAAGTATACTGGACAGGTTGCGAGGGGGGTATAGCGTTGGACAGTCCGCTTCGGGACCCGGTGGAGCTTATTTCGCGGGATAAGATGGCCGCTTTGCAGACGGAGCGCCTGCGCGCCTGCGTGGAGCGCGTCGCCGGGCGCGTCCCCTTCTACCGCGAGAAGCTGGGCACGGCGGGCATCGCGCCGGAGGACATACGATCGCCGGACGACCTGGCCCGGCTGCCCTTCACCGTCAAGCAGGACCTGCGCGACAACTATCCCTACGGGCTGTTCGCAGTTCCCATGAGCGAGGTGGTGCGGGTTCACGCTTCCAGCGGGACGACCGGCAAGATGACGGTGGTGGGCTACACCGCCAATGACATCGCCGTTTGGGCCGATCTGGCGGCTCGTGCCCTGAGCATTGCGGGGGCTGACCGGAATGACGTCATTCACGTCGCCTATGGCTATGGGCTGTTCACCGGCGGGCTGGGGCTGCATTACGGCGGCGAGCGTATGGGAGCGACGGTGGTGCCGGTGTCGGCGGGCAACACACGGCGGCAGGTGGAGCTTGCGCAGGACTTCGGCGCAACTGTTCTTTGCTGCACTCCATCGTACTCGCTGCTTATCGCCGAGCAGGCGGCGGAAATGGGCGCCGACTTGGGACGGCTGCGGCTGGGCGTCTTCGGCGCGGAGCCGTGGTCGGAAGAGATGCGGGTGGAGATCGAGGCGCGGCTGGGCATCACGGCCCTCGACATCTACGGCCTGTCCGAGGTGATGGGGCCGGCGGTGGCGATGGAATGCCCCGCGAAAGAGGGCCTGCATCTGGCCGAAGATCACTTTATCCCGGAAGTCATCAATGCGAACACCGGCGAGCCTCTTGCTGATGGGGATACCGGCGAGTTGACGCTGACCTGCGTTACCAAGGAGGCGTTGCCTCTGCTGCGCTACCGTACCGGCGACCTGACCTGTCTTGAGCGAGGGCAGTGCGGCTGCGGGCGCACCACGGCCCGGATGAGCAAACCCCTGGGCCGTACCGACGATATGCTTATTATTCGCGGCGTCAACGTCTTTCCCTCGCAAATTGAGACCGTGCTACTTCGGACGGAGGGGCTGGAGCCGCACTACGAGCTTCTCTTGGAGCGGGGTGATTCGCGCATGGACGAGTTGACTGTCCGGGTGGAAGCGTCGGAGGAATTGCATCGCGTTGGCATCGGCATATCCGCTGCCGGGCAGTCGTTGGCCGAGTCGTTGGCCGAGTCGTTGCAGAGCAGCCTGGGAGTCGGCTGCCGCGTCGAGGTAGTTGCGCCCCGGCAACTGCCCCGCAGCGAGGGCAAGGCCGCCCGCGTCGTAGACAACCGGCGGCTGTAATTCCTTCTCCCCTGGGGGAAGATCAGGGGGGAGTCCCCCGTGCATACAAAACTGCGCCAGGTCCGGCGGAAAGAAACCCATGAATCTCGAAACTATGCTCTATGAGAGCGACGGCGACCTTATCCGGCTCACACTGAACCGGCCTCAGGCGCTGAACGCCGTCAACTACCACGGGACGCTGGAGTTGCGCGAGGCGGCGCAGGTGATTCACGACGACCCGACGGCGCGAGCGGTCATCATCCGCGGGGCTGGGCGGGCCTTTTGCGCCGGTATTGACCTGAAGGAGCTTGCCGCCGGCGAGACGCCCCACGCCTACTTCTATCACTGGGACCGGGCGCTGCGGCTTCTGGAGCTGTCGGACAAGCTGGTGCTTTGCGCGATGCAGGGCTACGCGCTGGGCGGCGGGCTGCAACTGCCGCTGGCCTGCGATATTCGCATCGCAACGTCCGACTGCCAACTGGGCCTGCCTGCCGCAAAAGAGGGGTTCATCCCCGGCCTGGGGACCTACCGCCTGCCGCGCCACATCGGCCTGGGCCGCGCCAAGCGCATGGCGCTGTCGGGCGAGAACGTGGACGGCAAAGAGGCCCTGCGCATCGGGCTGGTGGACTATGTGGTCGAAGCCGACAGCTTCGACTACGAGGTTGAGGCCCTGACGCAGCATTTCCTGTCCATCTGCTCCGAAGGCGCGCGGCAGACCAAGCTGATGCTGTCGGCCTGCCAGGACTATCCCCACGGCCAGTTCTTCGAGGAGTACCTGCGCCGCCAGGCCATCGCGATGGAGTCGCCCGATCACGGGGAGGCGCTGGCCGCCATCCGTGAAGGGCGGGAGCCAGACTACCGGCGGGGGTAAAGCGCGGCGGGGGTAAGCGCGAAGGTACCCGGGCGGTCAGCGCTGCGGACGGAACAGGCGCCATACACGGAACAGGCGCCATACGGGGGTGGCGAATCGGGGGAGCAGGTCGCCGCCGCTATGCTCATCGTCTTCACCCAGGGTCTGCGGTTCGGCGTTGAGGCGGTAGCGGTAGATGGTCACGGTTACACGCTCCGGGTCGGCCACCCACACCTCCTGCGAGCCGTAGCTGAGCCACATCCTTGCCTTGGCCGCCATTTCAGGGTTGGAGTTGCTGGGCGACTTTACCTCGACGGCGAGGTCGGGGGGCGAGATTCGGGCAGCCGCGCGTGTCTGGGGGATGCGTCCGGGGGGCGAACCATGCCAAATCCGGACAGCGCACGGTGTCCGGGTCAACATCTAGGTGATAGCCTGGCTCGCCGACGCACAGAATTCCATGGCTGGCCTTTGCCACGTAGTCGGCTAACAGGTAGGTAAACCATACCAGGACGATGGAGTGAGGATGTCCTGTTCCCATCTTTTCGACCAAAACTCCCCGGATGAGCTCATACCGTTTGCCGTATCCGCGCGGCAGCGACAAAAGGTCATCGGCGGTCAACAGTTTGCTGCTTGTGGTGGTCATGGTCCCTTCCTCCGCTGGATTGGGATGCCGACAGTATAGCAGTGGCTGTGTGGGTGGCGCCGCGATTGACAGGCGGGCTGCGCCAACCCTACAATCGCCCCAATCCGGCATGGTAATCAACCGCCCAAAGGAGGCCCCAAAATGCCCAGCTACCCGAAGGTCACTTACAAAGAAGAGGGTATGCGCGAGGGGATGCAGATCGAGGACGCCAACATTGCCGTTGACGACAAGATCGAACTCCTCGACCAGCTTTCCGAGTCAGGTCTGAAGAACATCGTCGTCGGCTCTTTCGTCAGCCCCAAGTGGACACCCCAGATGGAGCGCATAGACGAGATTGTCACCCGGTTCACCCCCAAGCCCGGTGTCACCTACACCGCGCTGGCGCTGAACTCGCGCGGCGTCGAGCGCGCCCGCGCTTACTCGCCGCCCCTGACCATTGAGCGCGACGGCTATCCGCGTCTTTCCTGCCACATGTGCGACGTGTTTACGCGCCGCAACACCAACCGCACTCAGATGGATGAAATGGAGCGCTGGCCGCAGATTGTGGCCCAGGCCCAGGAACTGAACATCAAGGAAGCAGGCATCGGCTGCAACGCAAGTTGGGGGTCCAACTTCCTGGGCGAGTTCCCGGTGGACAGCCTGATGACGTTGCTGGAAAAGGAACACAATATGTGGGACGAGGTGGGCATCAACGTCCGCAGCGTCTCCATGGGAGACCCGATGAGCCACTGCACCCCGGCCAAGGTCGAGGAGAGCCTCTACCGGGTCAAGGAGCGCTGGCCGGAGATTGACCACTTCCGCCTGCACCTGCACAACGGGCGCAACATGGCCATCGCGTCGGCCTACGCCGCCATGCGCACCCTCGGCTCCGACGACACGCTGGAGTTGGACGGCACCATCGGCGGGTTCGGCGGCTGCCCCTACTGCGGCAACGGGCGCGCCACCGGCATGGCCCCCACCGAAGACCTGCTCCACATGATGGAGGACATGGGCATCGAGACCGGCGTGGACATTGACAAGCTCATCGACTGCGTCTGGACCGCTGAGCGCATCATCGGGCGCGAGCTTTACGGCCACGTCTCCAAGGCCGGCCCCCGGCCCAAGACCGTGGACCAGCTTTACGACATTAACGCTCCGTTCATCGAAACGCTGGAAGAAGCCAGGCACTTCAAGAAGGGCCCCGAGGTCTATGAGGGCGGTATCTACCCCTACCGCGAGCCCATCACCAGCCCCTACCGCGAACGACTCGAGCAGGGACTCCCGGCCTTTGATTCGGCCGAAGGGGACTTCCCCTGGAAGCAGGACTGGTTCCCGTCCAAAGACGAGTAAGCCAGAAAAGAACCTGGGAGCATACGGCAGCGCCGTCCGCCACTGGGCGGGCGGCGTTGCCTGCTGTATGTGCCTGGGTAAAATAGGCGCAGGTACATAGCCAGGCAAGAATTCGTTGTCCAGGAACCGAGCGAATGTACGGCATATATCAAAATCGCACCACCCCTTTCCTGGCCTTTCTGGAGGGGATGGTGCGCGCTTTCGACTGGGGCACACTATTGGAGCTGCGCAAGTCGCGAGCCAGGCGGGACTCCGAGGACGAAGCCCGGGAAGACAAGGAATGGAGGGACCGGATAGTCGACTGGTACATCCGCGACTCGATCGGCGTCTTCGAGGCCGAAGAGTCGCGGAAATTGGTGGCAGACCCGATGCTCCGCCGTCGCGCCTTTGCGGTCGCCGACATTCTGTTGGGCCCGGTGCCGACGCAAAAAGCTATTCTGAGATACGAGGAACTTGTCCCGGGAGCCTGCGACAGAATCATGGAGCGGGCGACCCAGAGACTTGAAAACGACGGCGAGACGGAAATCGAGCTCCTGAAGGAAAGAGCCAGACAGGGCTACATGGGAATGGCCGCAGGTTTTATCCTGGGGCTGCTGTTTACCGGTATGGCGTTGTTTCTGGTCTATACCGACCGGTCATGGCCCGGATTTTCCCTTATCGGAGTTTACATGGGAATCGCGTTGGCCGTTTCGATATACATCTCCAAAGCCCGATTGCGGCGGAAATTTTACACCAGGGGGTTTTTCTCCGGTTTTTTCTCCGGGGAAAAGCACAGGAAACGCAGGCGACAACCGAACCGCGAATTCAGAGGAGGGCGCACATGACTTCGGCAAATCCCGTTGATACCAACAGCATCCGGCTAACCGGCGAAAACTCCTTCATCCGCTTGGTGGAGGGCGAAGAGCAGACCACCCGGTCCAGCCATTGGCGGGTTCTGTACTCTCCCGGCGGCGCGGGACACGTCCTGTTCCTGAAGAGCGGCCTGGTCGACGGCGTCCGCGTCTACGCCGACAACATCGCCCTGGCCCGCTGGTTGCAGGAGGAGATTGAAAGCCTCCTGTTCCCGGAGTTCGCCGACCAGACGCTCCAGGTCATAGAGGCCGAGTTCAGCAAGAAGGGCGACACCTTCACCTTCTGGAGGGAGACCATCGAAAGCGACGACGACCAGATCACTCTGACGTGGCACGACTTCATGGAGCCGTTCATGCTGACGGTGCCGGCGGGCAGCGCGCCGGGCCGTCCTCACGGGGTATACAGTTGCTTCATCCCGTGCCGCTCCGGCCGCATCACAGTCAACGGCGAGGACGCGGAAGGCGATGTGGCGCTGGAAATGCGCGGCGAAAAGCAGAGCAGCACCGCCTGCCTGGCCTGGTCGGAGACGTGGGTGCGACCGTAGGGGGGCGGTTATAATGAATGTAGGCAAAGGAACACCCGAACAGGGGAAGAAACGATGGATGCCCCTACGATAGCCGCTTTTGCCTCGGTGTCGGTTGCCTTAGTTACGGTTCTGGGCCTGGTTGGTCCGGTCTATCTGCGTCTTGGCCATTTGGAAGGCGAAGTCAAGGCCGGACGGGAACGATCTGACGATCGGTACAGGGAGTTGCGGGAACGCACCGAGGCCCAACACGCGGAAGCGCGGGAACGCACCGAAGATCGCTACAGGGAGTTGCGGGAGTGGGCCGAAGGCCAATTCAGAGAAGCGCGGGAGCGCGCCGACGCCCAGCACGCCGAGACCATGGCGGAAATCCGGCGATTGACCGACGCCTTCATTTCGCACTCGCACGCACCGGACGGAGGGGTCATCTTTCGTGTGCCGCCGCCAGCCGGCTCGCCGCAGCAGGAATAGCGTGGGATGCCTGCCTGTCGCGCGATCCTTTCAGGGGGATGCGACTGTCTTGTCCTTCGCCCCCATCACTACCGTGGTCGCTCCGTGGAACCCGCCGTCGTGGTTGGCCTCTTCGTGGGGATGTTGGTCGCGCTCGTGGCTGTTGTGATCTTCCAATAACTCTGAGGGCGACATATTCCCTGCGTGGGCGCCGAACCCTTCCACAACCTCCGCCCGCTCTATCCTCAGACCATGTAATTCGGCAACCACTTGGTCAGGAGTCGTTAGGGATTCCAAGTCCTCTTGGCTCCACCCGGAGGGCGGCGAAGATTGGTCATGGCTTACGAAAAGGAGTCTGCCGCCCGGAGCCAGGGCTTCAACGGCGGCGAAGAGCATCTGCGCCCGTTGCTCAGGCCAAAGCTGTATGTAGAAAGTGGTAATCAGGTCGTACAGCCCATGCGGACGGTACGCAGTGACGTCTGACACTATGAATTCCACTTCAACCAGTCGGTCAGCGGCCAGCAGCTTCGCTTTCTCAATGGCAACGGCAGAGAAGTCAACCGCGGTCACCTGCCAGCCGCGCTCGGCCAGCCATACGGCGTTTCCGCCTGACCCGCATCCCAAGTCAAGAGCGCGTCCCGGCTTCGGCTCCCTGCCGTGCTCTTCCAGCAGCGCGTCATGATCGGCGAAAGTGTGCTCCATTGTGGCCCAGGTTTCGTCCCAGAATTCTACGGTATCAGACTTCATTGACTATCTCCTGAACGGCGGCGATTCAGTGGCGGCCGTAAAACCCTGGCCCGCGGCTGATAAGCTACCAGCCCGGCGCACCCGGCGGCAGTCCCATTGCCACTCGGCCGCCCTGCTCGAAGTTGGCGGGTAGGCCCGCGGCGTGCATCATGGCGGCGTTGATGTCGCGGAAGTAGCGCTCCAGCAGGTTGCCTCGGCGCACCGCGTTGGTGCCTGAGGCGTGGTAGAGCATATCAATGGCCCTGGCAGCCTCGTGGACTCCGTGGGTGACCGCCAGCCTGCTTTGAAGTATTTCCTCGCCCAGGTCTGGCTTCCCGTACTGGACCGCGTCCCACATCTCGCCCACAGCGTGGAGCACGTAGGCCCTCGCCCCGCTGATGATGGCCTCGGCCCGGCCTGCTGCCAACTGCACCGGCCCCCGGTCGCGGAGCAGGGCCGGGTTCATGGTGGTGGCCGACGCGCCAGCCAAGTCCAGGAAGGCATCCATCGCTCCCCGGGCCATTCCCAATGCGTTGGCCGCCAGCAGCGTAAAGGCGGTAGCCAGCGCGGCGCGGGCGTTGTAAAGCGGGGCGGCATCAACGGAGTCGGACGCCAGCGCGAAGGTGCGTTCCGCAGGAACGAGCAGCCCCTCCACCGACACGTCGTTGCTGCCGGTGCCGTGGAGACCGATAACCGACCAGTTGTCGTGGATGGTGGCTGCCTCGATTGGGAGAGACATCATCCGCAGTTCGGGCAGGCCGCCGCTGTTGTAACGCGGCCCGTTCTCGTCAGTCACCACGCAGTTGAAAAACAGCCAGTTGGCATGAAGGCAGCCACTGGCAAAGTCCCAGCGGCCGTTGACCAAATAGCCGCCATCGGAGATCCGGGCCGTTCCCTCGGGTCGGAAGGAGCCGGATGCCCGGAGTGTGGGCGGGCTTCCCACTATCTCGCTGGCCGTCGTGGCGTCCAGCCAGCCCGTGTACAGGGAGATGGAGCCGGCGATGAGGCAACACCATCCCACCGAGCCGTCGGCTATGGACAGTTGCTCCACGGTACGGAAGGCGGTCAGCGGGTCGGTTTCAGGTCCGCCCAAGGACTTGGGTACAAACATACGGAACAGCCCGGCCCGGTCCATCTGGTCAATGATGGCAGTGGGCAGCCGCCGGAATTCCTCGATTTCATTCCGCGCCGCAACTATTTGTGGCCGCAGCGCCTTTGCTGCGGCCACTATGTCGGGGTTGGTTGAGGAGGTCATGGATACGCGCCCTCACCATAACCCTATCCCGCTGGGAGAGGGGATTCTGTGGTGGCTAGACCGACGTGCAGGCGATGGCCTTGACGTTGGCGGCCATCTCCGGGAGGTCGTGGCCCTGCCAGGTGGCGCCGCCGTCGTGGGTGCCGAAGACCTGGCCCTTGCGGGTGCAGAAGTAGACCTGCTCCGGGGCGCGGTCGTTGACGGCGATGCCGAAGGTGGTGCTGATGGGCTGGATGCCCTGGTCGAACCGGCTCCAGTTGTCCCCGGCGTCGGTGGAGCGCAGAATGCCGCCCTCTTCGCTGCCGAAGTTCAGGCCGATGCAGGCGTAGAGGGTGCTGGGGTCGTTGGGCGCGACCTCGACGCCGCGGGAGTAGCGGATGTTGGAAAAGTTCTCGAACTGGAGATCGTCCCAGGTATTGCCCCGGTCGCGGGTGCGCCAGACGCCGGTGCGGTTGGAGATGAAGACGGACTCGTTGACGCCCACGGTTACGCCGTGCAGGTCCAAGAGGTCAACGTCGCCTTCGAATACGCTGTTGACGATGGTCCAGGTCTTGCCGCCGTCGGAGCTGTGGGCAGCGCCGCCGACTTCCAGGGCCGCGTACATCTGGTTGGTGTCGCCGCTCTCGATGCCGATGCCCAGGATGCGGGTGGCGAAGGCCATCTGCACCGCGTCTGGGTTGGCGACGGTGGACAGGTAGTCCCAGTTTTCGCCGCCGTCGGCGCTCTTGAAGATCTCGGCGCCCTCTGTTCCCAGGAACATGATGTTGAGGTCGTGGGGGTGAAACTTGATTGACCAGACAATGCGGCCCTCGGTCATGTTCATGCGCTCGAAGCTGTCGCCGCAGTCCTGCGAGCGGTAGACGCCGCGCTGGGTGCCGACGAAGATGGTGTTGGCGTCGTTGGGATGCACCGCGATGGCCCGCACCTGCGGGGAGGGCGGCATACCCTTGGCCAGCTTTTCCCAGCGGGAGTCTCCGGCTTCCTTGCGATACAAACCGTCAGCCTCGGCGCCGACGTAGATCAGAGTCTTGCCTGCCATAACGCTCTCCTCCATATCAGTCATTCTGTACGGTGATTGCCCAATTTCAGCAGACACGCCCTCTATTGTCAATCGCGGCTACTCGCCGTCATAGAGTCATGCAACTGTTCTCTCTCACATGGGAGTGGAGGTGAAATTCCGGAACCGGACTACTGTCGCCCACGAACCCTCCCCCGGAGGGAGAGGGAACACTTGAATGACCCTGATCGTGAATGACCCTGATCGCCTTCATACGCCTAGCCATCCCGCGCCAGGGTCAGGGCGTAGACTTTGGCGGCTCCGGCGTTCTTCAGGGCTTGGGCGCACTCCGACAGGGTGCTGCCGGTGGTGGCCACGTCGTCGATCAGCAGCGCGGTCAGGCCGCTGGCGTCGGCATCGCAGGCGAAATTGTTGGCGACGTTGTTGCGCCGCTCCTCCTGCGTTCGGGCTTCCACCTGCGGGCGGGCGTTTGCGACGCGGATGAGCAGGTCTCCGCGTACCGGCCGGCCCAAACTCCTGCCAAGTTCGAGGGCCAGCAGCGCCGACTGATTGTAGCCCCGGCTGCGTAGCCGGCGCGGGTGCAGCGGCGCGGGAATCAGCACATCCGCCGAGACCGGGTTGCGTTGCAGGTAGTCGGCCATCAGCCCTGCAAGCGCACCGGCGGCGACCCGCACACCCCGGTACTTGAGGGCGTGGACTGCTTCACGCACCGTCCCCTCGAACCGGAAGGGTGAGCGCAGCGAGTCGAACCCGCGAGGGAACTGGAGGCACCAGCGGCACACGCCGCCAACTCCCGGCGCGGCGCAGATGCGGCAGTATGGAAGTGTCAGCCGCTCCAGACCGTCAGCGCACTGCCCGCAGATGATGCCGCCCTCGCGCCCGCAGCCGGAGCAGTGGATGGGGAATATCAGGTCGATGGCTGACTTGGTTAGCTTTGACAGCAAGTGGTTTCGCCCCCCCACCCTAACCCTCCCCATGAGGGGGAGGGGACTTGCTCTGCCAGAGTGACAGGATTTCTGTGTCGCGGGTGAAGGCGAGTTCCGGGAGCGCGTCGGGCGGGTAGAAGGCGGTTTCCAGCGCTTCGGGGCCAGGCGCGAGGGCGCCTCCGGTCTCGCGGGCGGTGAAGGCGACGACGATTACCGGGTCGCCGGGGAGGGAGAAGAGGCCGAGCAGTCCGGTTACGGTTACTTCCAGTCCCGTTTCCTCCCGGGCCTCGCGGGCAGCGGCCGATTCCACGACCTCTCCCCGGTCTACGAAGCCGCCGGGCAGACTCCACAGGCCATAGCCGAGGTCGGTGGCGCGGCGAATCATGAGCACCCGGCCTTCGCGGGCGATGACGCAGACGGCGGCGACCTTCGGGTCGTAGAACACCACCCGTCCGCAATGGGGGCAAGCGGGCCGCTCCGTGCCGAAGACTTCCCGCTGTTCCAATGGCGTGGCGCAGGAGGCGCAGAATTTGTCCTGGGATGTGGTCAATGCAACTCTCGCCACTCACCGGAACCCCGGTGGGGTCGCGGCTATCCGGTGGGGTCGCGGCTATAATGTTCGCCATGCTCGGCTTCTTCGCATCAGCCGACGCCGTGGCGCAAGGATGAAACTTATCGAATGGGCCGGCCGGCCCCAAACTCACATCGTAGGGCTGTTCGTATCGCTGTTGGCCGTGCTGACGGTCGTTGGCGTGATGCTTGGCACGTTGGAGTATACCAATACGCGGGGCCGGTTGCTGCTGACCGCCCTGCTGACGGGCGGATACTTCCTGACCTCGCTGCCCGCCACTGCGATGCCCCGCGCCGGAGCAGGGCGGGGGCTGCGTCCTGCCGTGCTGGCCCTGGCGATGGCAGCGTTGCTTCTGCTGCTGTCCGGGCTGTGGCTAACGCCCGACTCCGATGGGTATTGGAAGGCGACAGCCATCGTCACGCTGCTGGTGTTGGGACTGGCCTGTTCCGGCCTGGCCCTGACTGTCGGGTTGAAAGTCCGGGGGGGTCGCGCATTCGGATGGGCGACCGCCGTGCTGATGGCGTTGCTGACCGCGCTGGCCGGTCTTGGCATCGCTTTGGAAATCCGAATTTCTCTCTATTGGTGGATCTGCGTCCTGCTGGCGTTGTGCTGGGTGGCGGTGAGCGCCGGAATTCCGTTGGCGTGGTATTGGCGGGGCAGGGGCCGCGCCGGTTAGCGCGGGGTCAAGATGCCGCCAGCAGATGTTCCACCGCCTCGCGGGTGGGCATGGAGTCCTGGGCGCCGGTGGTGGTGACGGCCAGGGATCCGGCGGCGCAGGCGACCCGCACCGCACCGGGCAAAGCCATGCCTTCGGCGAGGCAGACGGCGAGCGCCCCGTTGAAGGCGTCGCCCGCCGCCACTGTGTCCACCGCCGCGACCGGGAAAGCGGGCTGGAACCCCGACATTTCCGGCGTGGCGAAATAGGCCCCCAGCGCTCCCAGCTTGATCACCGCCACGCCCACGCCGCGGGCCAGGAGGTCATCCGCCGCCCGCGCCGCCGAGTCGGGGCCGTCAACGGCGAAGCCTACCAGCGCTTCGGCCTCGGTCTCGTTGGGAGTGATGACGCTGCTGAGTTGCAGCAACTCGGCAGGGACGGGACGCACTGGCCCCGGGTCCAGGATCACCGTCTTGCCCGCGGCCCGCGCCGATTGCGCTGCGGCCAGCGATACGTCCATCGGGACTTCCAGTTGCAGCATCAAGGTGTCTGCGTTTTCGAGGGCCGCAATGACGGCGTTGGCCTGCTCCGCACCGCAGGTGGAGTTGGCGCCCAGCACCTGCACGATGCGGTTCTGCCCCGAGCCGTCGATGCTGATAACGGCGATGCCGGAGGTCTCTCCGGGCCATACCGCAATTCGGGACACGTCAATGCCCACGGCGCGAAGTCCGCCCAGCAGTTGAGGACCGAAGATGTCGTCGCCGACGCGGCCGACCATGGCGGTGCGCGCTCCCATGCGGGCCGCCGCGACCGCCTGGTTGGCGCCCTTGCCGCCGGCGTAGGTCAGGAACCGCTCGCCGGCCACCGTTTCCCCCGCTTCCGGGAACCGCGCCGAGTAGGTGACCAAATCCATATTGATGCCGCCCAGCGCCACAACCCCCGGAGTCTCGCTGCCGCTCATCGCCTGTTTGCTCCTGTAATACGATGCTCCAACCTAACATTGCTTGCCATGTGGGTCAATTGCACCCGATAGCCTGGCAGGGTCTTTTAGTTGTTCCCTATCCCTCCGGGAAAGGGAACACCGGAATGCTGGCCGTGCCTTCGGTCAATCGCCGGGGTGGGTCGTCCTCCGTGCTATAATCGGCAGATTGTCCAGGGTATCCCAAGTTGCTGATTTCGGAGATTGACGCATGGCCGCTGCGCTGGAAGACATCAAAGTTGTGGACTTAACGCGGACTCTGGCCGGCCCTTTCTGCACCATGCTGTTGGGCGACATGGGCGCCGACGTGGTGAAGATAGAGGAGCCGTCGCAGGGCGATGAGACGCGCAACTGGACGCCCTTCTGGAACAGTGAGAGCACCCAGTTCGTCACCTTCAACCGCAACAAGCGCAGCGTCACCATAAACCTCAAGGAGCCGGAGGGCGTGGAACTGGTGCGCCGGATGGCCGCTGAGGCCGACGTGATGATCGAGAGCTTTCGCGCCGGCGCCCTGGAGCGCATGGGCCTGGGCTACGATGACATCAGCGCCATCAACCCGCGCATCGTCTACTGCTCCATATCCGGCTATGGGCGCACCGGGCCGATGGCCGATATGCCAGGGTATGACCTGATTATCCAGGCATACAGCGGGCTGATGCACCTGACCGGCGAACCCGACGGGCTGCCGCTGCGGGTGGGCTTCTCGCTGGTTGACCTGTTCGCCGGGATGATGGCCTACGGCACCGTAGTGACTGCTCTGCGCCAGCGCGACCAGACCGGCAAGGGGCAGTGGGTGGAGGCGTCGCTGCTGGATGGACAGGTGGCGGCTCTCAGCTACCACGCCACCCGCTACCTGGGCACCGGCGAAGACCCGCAACGCATGGGATCCGGCCACCCCAGCCTGGTGCCGTACCAGAGTTTCGCATCCTCCGACGGCTACTTCATCCTCGGCTGCGCCAACCAGGGTCTGTGGGAACGGATGTGCCGGGGCATCGGGCGCGAGGACCTTCTGGAAGACCCGCGCTTCGTCACCAACACCGAGCGGGTGGCCCACAGGGAGGAGTGCGTGAGCATCCTGATGGAAGTGTTCAAGCACAAGAGCGCCGGGCATTGGGTCGAGCTGATCAACGGCGCGGGCGTCCCCTGCGGGCCGATCAACCGCGTCTCGGAGGTGGTCACCAACCCGCAGGTGCTGGCCCGCAACATGATCGCCGAGATGGAGCATCCCAACGTCCCCAACCTGAAGACGCCCAACTCGCCGCTGAAGCTCACCGACTCGCCCGCCGCCATCCGCCGCCCGCCGCCCCTGCTGGGGCAACATAACGACGAGGTCCTCGCCGAACAGGGCTTTACCGCCGAGCAGATTGCCGACCTGAGAGCGCGGGGAGTTATCGGAGCCGCTGAGTAGAACCCGCGCCGGGACTTACAGCATCAGGAGCAGCCAAGCCGCATGAAGAAACTCCGCCTTATCCACACCTCCGACACTCACCTTGGTGACCCAACCGGGCATCCCCGGGCGGAGGAGGTGCTGTCGTCGGTGGTGGACGCAGTGGAGCGGCTGGGCGGCGATGCGCTGCTGCTGGCGGGCGACGTATTCGACAACGAGCGGGTTTCCGACGACGTTGTGGCGCGGTTCGTGGCGCAGATGGCCTGTTTGGACACGCCGGTCATTGTGTTGCCCGGCAATCACGACCTGGCCCATAAGACTTCGGTGTACCGCCGGGCACCGTTCGAGGCTGCTCCGCCCAACCTGAGCGTGTTCAGCGAGCCGGAGGGGGAGACGCTGGCTTTCCCTGAGTTGGGGCTGGAGCTTTGGGGCCGGGCGATGTTGTCGCATACGCCGGACTTCCGGCCTCTCCGCGGGATGCCGGAGCCTGCGGAGGGGCGGTGGCTGGTGGCCATGGCGCACGGCCATTTCCACTTCGAGAATGACCGTGACCAGCGTTCTTCACCCATCTACCCCGATGATGTGGCGGCGTCCGGCTGCCACTACCTGGCGCTGGGCCACTGGGACCGTCATGTTGACGTGTCCCGCGGAAGCGCCACGGCCGTCTACTCCGGCTGCCCCTACGGCCCCATCGGCGCCCCGGAGCAGGGCGCGGTCTGCGTGGTGGAGCTGGACCCGGATGCGGGAGTCAGCTACCGGCTGGAGTTGCTGGCGGGGTAGCTCCGGATACTCGCTTAGATGTCAAGAATGCTGACATTTGGTGCTGTACAGTGTTCCTGTATAGGTAGTAACATAGGACACCATAGATTACCCGGACAGAATGCTTATTATGTCTATTCAATCAAACTCCGCTCAACGCCGGAGTCGCTGGGTTACATACTTGGAAACACTCACTGGCCCTTTTGATAAAAATTCTGACAAGATTGCGGAAGAACTTCGCGTGGAAATAAGACTAGAGACCACGGAAGCTCTTACTGACCACCTGCGCTTCTGCGGAGCCGTGCCGGAACAGTACGGACATGACTCTACTCAGGAAAAGTTGTACTCGAAGTACACTGATTCAGTAGTAAGTGAAGCCTTATCTGCAATAGGACTCAAAAGTATTGTTATTGACGCGCGAGCTGACTCGGCGGATGTTCAAGCGCGAGGAGACGATTTTTCATTAGTTGCAGATGCAAAGGCTTTTCGACTCAGCCGTACCGCCAAGAACCAAAAAGATTTCAAGATACAGGCTTTAGATGGTTGGCGAGGCAGCTTGAATTACGCGGTTCTGGTCTGTCCGATATATCAATTTCCAACACGCCAGAGCCAAATTTACTATCAGGCGATTGCCCGGAATGTATGTATCATCAGCTACTCCCATTTGTCTGTGCTAACAGCTCTTACTTCACGACAAGGCTCTGAACAGGCTGAGGTGGCGTTTCACGAAATTCTCAAAACCGTCCCAACACTGCATCCCAGTAAAAACGCAGTAGATTACTGGACTGGCATTAACCAATCCCTTGTGAAGTCGCTAGGTAAGGATGCCAATCTCTGGACCGATGAGAAGACGGCATCTATCGAAACCCTTGAGACACTTAAACAGGAGTCCTTGAGATACCTTCAATCAGAACGTGACAGATTGCTTGCTTTGTCGCATCAAGAAGCCCTTGAAGCCTTGATGCGTTCGGCGCGAATAGAGGCTAGAGTTACGCAGGTCGCAAACGTAGTGCATGGCGAACTTTTGGAAGCGGAATCAGATGAGTGATCAAAATTTATTGAACACAATTTCCTTAGCAGACGGAATAACTGCGGTAAAAAAACTTCCCAGCGAAAGTGTGCATCTTATTTTGAGCGACATACCATACGGTATAGGCACCGATAAATGGGATGTTCTCCACAACAACACAAATTCCGCTTTTCTTGGCACTAGTCCAGCCCAAATCAAGGCAGGAGCCGTCTTCAAGCGCAGAGGCAAGCCGCTTAACGGTTGGTCTGAGGCTGACAGGCAAATCCCTTCCGAGTATCAACGCTGGTGCGAGTCCTTTGCCGGTGAGTGGCTGCGCGTTCTCAAACCGGGCGGTTCCGCCGTCATTTTTGCCGGACGGAGGTTTTCGCATCGTTGTATCATCGCATTTGAGGATGCAGGATTTACATTCAAAGATTCATTAGCTTGGCTGAGAGAAACGGCACCGCATCGAGCTCAACGTCTTAGTGTAGTATATGACAAACGCGGTGATATAGAAAACAGTCGCCAGTGGGACGGTTGGCGAGTCGGAAATTTGCGGCCAAGATTTGAGCCGGTTCTTTGGCTTGTAAAGCCTTACACGATTGGAACGACTATCGCGGACAATGTTGTGGCGCATGGTGTTGGGGCATTTAACGAAAAAGCCTTCATTTCCTACGAACACAGCCCGGATAACGTCTTGTACTCCGGTTTTGCATCGGGTGAAGGAGGCCGACACACCGCACAGAAACCTGTGAAATTAATGAAAGCGTTGATTGAGCTAACCACTTTGGAAGGACAAGTTGTCCTAGATCCATTCTGTGGAAGCGGCTCAACTTTGGTGGCGGCAAAAACTCTTGATAGATACTACATTGGATTCGACAATGACGAAAACTTCGTAGCTACAGCTAAACAACGGCTTGTCGCTGATATGTTTGAAAGGAGGCCGCTATGAAACGGCTGACCCGCGACCATAAGATTTATGTCCTTGATCCGGCCAACCCGCCAGCCATCACCATTGATTCCGGCGAGGATCTGATGGTGGAAACTTGGGACGCCTTCGAGGGTATCCGCGACCCCAAGTCGCTGGATGAGAAGCAGCTCAAGGGCCCGGCTATTGGCCCCATCTACGTCAACGGCGCCGAGCCGGGCGACGCCCTGCGGGTGGACTTCATCAGCGTTACGCCTCGATCCAGCGAGGGCGCGGCCCACATGGTCTCGCCGGGGCGCGGCTTCCTGGAGCAGGAGTTCGACCGCGCCTACCCAACGATTATGACCATCGAGGACGGCCACGTGGTGCTGCCCAGCGGCGTCCGGCTGCCGCTGAACCCGTCCATGGGACTGGTGGCAACCACGCCCACCTACCCGCAGCAGACCGCCAGCGACAGCGGCCCCTACGGCGGCGACATCGACATCAAGGAGCTGGTCGAGGGCAGCACGCTATGGCTGCCGGTGTTCGTAGAGGGCGGCCTGCTGGCCATGGGCGACTGCCACGCTGTGGTGGGCGACGGCGCGGTGGGCGGCACCGGTGCGGAGTGCGCCGCCGACAGTCACATCCGCGTCACTGTCGAGAAGGGCATGGGCATCGAAAGCCCGCAGGCCATGACCCCCGACTACTTCGTGGTGCTGTACTACGGCGAGGAGCTGGGCCCGGCCATGAAGGGCGCCGTCCGCAGCATGGTGGAGTTCCTGGTCCGGGAGAAGGGCATGGAACCCTACGACGCCTACACCCTGCTCAGCCTCGCCGGCGACGTGCGGATGTCCCGCACCTTCCGCCCCATCAGCCCGGTCAAGATGATGCTCGGCCGGAGGGCCCTGGAACAGTTGGGGTAGGGAACGCCGACCTGCCAACGCCGCCCAGCATAGCCTTGTCGTATAATGGCGCAAATCCACTGATTCCGGCCACAGGCAGGCGAATCGCGGTGAAAATCAGCGTCATACTCACGGCGTTGGCAGTGATGCTGCCAATACTGGCGGCTCTCGCTTGCGGCGGGGCTGATACGCCGATGCTGCCTAGGCCTGTGCCGACAGCGACAACTCCGGCGGATAATCAGCCGCCGCCGCCGCCTGCCGCACCGCCTGCCGTTGGAACCCCGGTGCCGCGGTCGGCTGTTGAAAACGCTTTCGACGAGCCGCTGTCTTCTGGCCTGTCCGTGGCCGACGTGGTGGAGAACGCACTGCCCAGCGTGGTCCAGATAATCGCGGGTTCCGGTTCGGGGACGGGCTTCATAGTCAACGAAAGCGGGTTGGTGGTCACCAACGCGACATCCAAGCCTTGATTTGGCCTATATCGAAATAGACGCCAACCGGTCTTTTACTCCCATTGCTATCGGCGACTCCGGCAAAATCCGCGTGGGGGAGACGGTTATCGCCATCGGTTTCCCCCTGGGTAGTTCGTTGGGACAGGAACCGACCGTTAGCGTCGGAATCATTTCGGCCAAGCGGAACGACCGCTTGCAGACCGACGCATCGCTGAACCCGGGCAACAGCGGCGGGCCGCTGCTGAATATGTTCGGACAAGCCACCGGCGTCGTGACGTCCAGGGTGGACAGCACCAGCGGCGGCAGGGCGGTGTCGGGGATTGCTTTTGCCATACCTATTAACTTGATAAAGTCGGAGCTAGGCAGGCAGATATCGGTTGCTTCGACCGCAACGGCAACTCCAGTAGCAAGGATGACGGGGCGCACACGACGACCTGACCCGACGCCCACTGTAATGCGGCGCCCCACTCGCGCTCCCATGCCCACTTCCACGGCGTTGCCTTCCCCCACTCCAACCTCCATTCCTTGGGAGCCGCTGTTTGACTACTCAGAGCTTCTGCCAAAGACGGAGCCAAAGCCGAATTGGCAGATAGCAGTCGAGCGGTGGAATTCTCTTGAGTGGTTCGAGCAGGTTTGCTCCACTGGAGAGGTTTTTCAGATAGTCGGGCGGAATCGAGAGAAAGTTCTTGGCAAGGGTATTCTGACACGGACCGAGTATTACGAGGAACCGTTCCCTAAAGCAGAGTTTACTTTGATTACTCACGAACAGCCTGGTTTAAATCCAAACGAACCGGGTCTTGTCTATATGTCAGATAACGCCTTCGAGACATTTGGCATTACTTGCCTGCTGATTGACAAGCACGTAGACGTAACGTTCGCGTGCTATTACGACGCTAGTTGCGCTGAGAATATGAAGATGGAGATACTAAGCGACCAGCTTGGCCTAGTCCTGCTCCAAAGCGGTGGGTGGGAAAACGCGGTTGGCGTGTTGATGAGGTGTTCTGATGGTTCGAGTGAGTGTCCATCGGGGCGCATCTGGATGGTGAGTTTTTCACCGCCATCCCACTCCAGCATTATTGAATACCAGAGACAGAATCGTTCTAACTAACGCTGATGTTACTGTCTTGGCAATTGAGTGTAGACGACATCAGAGATCCAATTTAACGGAGGCTCGGAATGGTTTTGAGACGCCTTACGCGCTGGTCAGAGCGAAGTTCCGAAGTTCAGCCTAGGGGGAGTTCATCCTACTACGTCAATGAGGACAAGCCCACCAACCGGGCGATAGTCCACCGGGACGACGGCCCTTGCGAGGTTCCTCGCCCCAAGCTGGAGCGGGACGGCAAATGGCACGGCCCGTTCGATACCAAGGATGAGGCCCTGCGTGTCGCCCGCGGCACTGGCCGCAAGGATGCCAGAGAATGCAAAGTTAAGGGGTGTTGCCTTTTGCCCTAGATTGAACAAAGGCGTAAAGCCGCCCTGGCGCAAAATTGCGGCGAGGAGTTCCAGCCCATCCCCTACCATCGCCGCGTGGCTTTCAACGAGTAGGGCTTGGGCGAGATTGCCAGGCCGAAGACTTCATCCTCCGTCAGCGGCGTGCCTTCTGGCGTCTCAAAGCGGAGGTGGTGCAGCATCCGCGTGATATGCAGCCAGACGGTGGTTTCGGCGAAGCGGCGGCCGGGGCAGCGGCGGTGGCCGGTGCCGAAGGGGATGTAGGCCGGGCTGGTCAGCGCCGGCGACATCGAGCCGTCCGCCTGGGGCAGGAACCGCTCCGGGATGAACTCGTCGGGTGAGTCCCAGTAGCGCGGGTCGTGATGGATGGAGTAGATGTTGCCCAAGACCTGCGTTCCCGCCGGAATCCGGTAGCCGCCGATTTCGGTGTCTTCCGATGCCTTGTGCGGCAATCCCAAGGGGCCGATGGTGCGGTAGCGCATGGACTCGGCCAGGCAGGCGAATAGGTAGGGCAGGCGCGTCCGGTCGTCCACCGTGGGGAGGGCGTCGCGCCCGATTACCCGATCCAGTTCCTCGTGCACTTTGGCTTGGATCTCGGGCCGGTTGGCCATGAGAAGCAGGAACCAGTTGACCGTCTGCGCCGAGGTGTCGGTGCCGGCGATGAGCATATCGGCGCACAGGTCCTTGGTCATCGCGCTGCTTATCTCGCCGGTGTCCTCCTTGGCCAGCATCACCTCCACCAGGCAGGTGGGCGCCGACAAGTCTACCCCGGGACGATTTCGTGCCGCCTCAGTGAGGGCGGTAATCACTTCCGAGCTGATTTCGGCCTGCCTGCCGGCTTCTTTGGCGCTGTTGCCGGGCAGGAACCGCAGCCATGGAATGTAGTCCACCAAATTGGTAGCGGTGGCGCTGGCAAACAGCCAACTGATGTAGTTCAGCAGCCGCTCCCGCTGCTCTACGAACTCTGCCGATTCGTCCTCGTCGCGCCCGAACAGCGCCCGAAACATCAGGTTGGAGTTGCTTCGGGCGGTCAATGTTTTAGGGTAAACCAGTTCGCCGGCGTCCCCCGTCTCTGCCATCTGCGCCACCAGCCCATTGACCACCAGCTCGATGTAGCGCTCGCGGACGGTGTCGATGTTCCGCGCACTGAGAAGCTCCCGGTTGGCAAAGCGCTGCATCCGCCGCCAGTGGTCGCCGTAGGGGGCCAGCACCAGGTCTTTCTGCCCGCTGAGTATGTTCATGATTTCGCTGACCCAGCGGTCGGCCAGTTCCGTCTTGCCGAAAGCCTCGTGCAACAGGCCCGGTTCGCTGATTACGACGGTCGGCACACTGCCGAAACGAAGCAGGCAAATGTCGCCGTATCGCCTTACCAGTCGGTCAATGGCCAGGTGCGTGTCGTGTCGCATTTCCAGCAGGGAGCCGAACACCGGCAGCCCGCGCGGTCCCGGTGGCAGCTTTCGGGGCAGGGTGGATGTCGTTGCGCTCATTGATGCCACCTCCTCAAGGGACCGGGGGATGTGCGATATGAAAACCCCCTCCTTTCCACTTTAACAAAGGAGGGGGCTAAACAACAGGGCCGGGTTTGAGGTGAGGGAGCTGCCCTCACCCTAACCCTCTCCCTGCGGGAGAGGGGACTTGACTAATCCCCTGTGGAAAGGAGGGGGAAACGGCTGTTACTCACCTTTGATGATGTCCGCCATCCGCTCGGCAATCATTATGGTGGTGCAGTTGGTGTTGGCGCGGATGCAGTCGGGCATCACGGAGGCGTCGATGACCCGCAGGTTTTCCAGCCCCTTGACGCGGCATTGCTGGTCCACCACCGCCAGCGGGTCGTTGTCCGTGCCCATCTTGCAGGTGCCGGAGATGTGCTGCGAGGTTGACACGGTGCGCATCAGCCAGTTGTCCAGGGCATCGTCCGACTCAAGGTCGGCCGGGGTCGGCTCTATCAGCCCCTTGACGATGTCGGCGTAGTCCGGGTGGTCCAGGAACGACACGCACAGCCGCACTGCCTCGCGCATCCGGGCCAGGTCGCGGGAGTCGTCTGCGAAGTAGTTGTAGTTGAGCTCGGGCTGGACGTTGGGGTCGGTTGAGGTAATCCTCATGTGGCCCTTGCCGTAGGCCAACTCCAGAATGGCGGTGAAGCGGATGCCCTCGGCCTCCAGTGGGTCGCCGGAGATGGGCGATGAGAAGGACGATGCGATAATCTGGATGTCGTTGCGCAGGTCGGAGCCGGTGGCGGTGTAGCGCAACGCCACCTGGGTGCGCGGGTCCTTCGGGTCCAAGGGGAAGTCTTCCTTGACCTCGATGGGAACGCGGATGTTGGGATGGTCGCGCAGGTTCTGCCCCACGCCGGGCGCTTCGAGGACTACCGGGATGCCCAGGCCGTTCAGGATTCCGGCAGGCCCCACGCCCGACAGCATCAGAATCTGCGGCGACGCGATTGCCCCGGAGCTGAGAATAATCTGATCGCCTTCGACGGTAAACCTCTCGTCGCCGCTCTCCACCTCTGCGCCGACGGCTTTGTTGCCCTCGAACAGCACTCGATGCACGGTTACGTTGGCCTTGACCGTCAGGTTTAGGCGGTGCCGGGCGGCGCTGAGGAAGGTCAGAGAGGTGCTCATCCGCACACCGTTGGGGTTGTTCATGGGGATGGGGCCGACGCCGCCCGACTCGGGGTGATTCATGTCGGGATCGTCGGGGAACCCGGCGGTGCGGGCGGCGTTGTAAAATGCCTGCTGCGCTGGCAGCCAGGTCTCCTTCGCGAAACGGCGCACCGGGATGAAACCTTCGGAGTTGTGGAAGTCGTCGGCGCCGAAGTCCATGTCGCTTTCCAGCCTACGCAGGTAGGGCAAAACGCTGGTGAACCCCCATTGGTCGTTGCCCAGTGCGGCCCAGGCGTCATAGTCCTCGGGCACGCCGCGCAACAGCACCTGGCCGTTGATGGCGCTGGAGCCGCCGACCACCCGCCCGCGGGGCACTGGCATCGGCTCGGTCTGCAACGCCGTGGTATTGCCCTGGAAGGACCAGTTGTGCGGCGCGTCGATGGCCGAGGCCGTCTGGTCGTAACCGAACTTCAGGTCGTCGGGATATATCTCGAATTCCGGGTAGTCCGGCCCCGCTTCCAGCAGCAGCACACTCTTGGTCGGGTCTTCCGACAGGCGGCTGGCCAGCGTACATCCGGCGGATCCGGCGCCCAGGATGACATAGTCGTATTTCACAGTCGCTCCTATTGCATTGCATTCGTCAGTTTACTGCTCAAGGAAGGGAACCGAAGGACTACCCCATAAGATGCGCCGTGAAGAATTCCACGGTTCGGGGCCAGGATGCTTCTGACGCTTCCTGTTGGTGGCGCAGCCCGGTATAGTCCATAAAGGCGTGGTCGGCGCCGGGGTAGGTGTGGAACTCGTGCGCCACTCCCAGCCGCGACAACTCTGCGTCCAGCCTTTCCTGGTCTGCCGGCGACGGGTTCTCGTCGATTTCGCCGAAGTGGAACAGCACGGGGCAACTTATGCCCGCTGCCAACTGGAATGGCGTATTTTCGCCGGCGCCCCAGGGCACGAAAAGGTTGCCGCCGTAGTAGGGTATGCAGGCCTTGATGTGGCGGTTGGTGGCCGCTCCCAGCCAGGCTACGCGACCGCCCATGCAGAAGCCGGTGATGCCGATGTTGTCGCCCTGGATGGCCGGATGCGCCCGGAGCCAGTCCACCGTGGCGTTTATGTCGGTGACGATTTCCGGGTCACTCAGGTGCTGGATGCGTCCCGTGCGGTTGTCCAGTTGCTCCTCGGTAAAGCGGTGGAACAGGTTAGGCGCAACGGCGGCGAAACCGGCAGCGGCCAGGTTGTCGGCCATGTCACGGATGAACTGGTCCACGCCGCCCCCGTGCTGGCTGACAATCACCGCCGGGAATGGCCCGCCACCCCTGCCGCTGGGGACGCTGGCATAGACGTGCATATCCTCGCCTTCCACCAGTATCGTTTCCCAAAAAGAAGCCATCTCACCCTCCCAATAGCCATCTGGTCGCAGACAGTATTATTGCATATCCGAAAAATTGGTTACGGAGTTCACACAGGTAAATCACGAACCGGACAAAAGAGAGTTGGCCCGGTTTGTTGGCTATTCCGGCGCTTCCCGGCGGAGTTGTTCCCGCAGCCGCCGCAATTCGGGTTGGGTTGCCTGTGGAATCAGGGCTCGATGGCGAGGCGGTGAGCGGCGGCGGCGTGGTAGAGGTTGATGTGGAGTCTGGCGATGGGGAACAGCTCGTAGCGGTCGTGACCGTCGGCGGCTTCGGCCCGGTCTACGGCGTTCTGGGCCTTCTGGCGGAGGTCTCCGAGGTAGTCGTCCCAGCCGTTTCCGAAGGATGCGCCCTCGGCGCTGGGTCCGAGGTGGCTGTGCCACTGGAAGGCGACGCCCGTGTGGTCGCGGCGGGCGGCGACGGCGTCCCGTATGTCGGAGGCGAACCTGGAGCAGATGCTGTAGGTGCGGTAAGAGTTCTCGTGGCTGAGCTTGAGCAGCTCGTCCAGGTCCTCCTGGGGGTAGGCCGGGGTTTCTCTGTTTGTGGTTATTGTGTTTCCTTCTGATTGGTGTTCCGGTGATTCCGGGCCGGGGTGGGGGGCACTGGCCGCGGGGGCCGAGGATCTTCTGGTAGGTCTCGGGGGAGAGGTCCTCGGCGGCGGAGTCGTGAATGCGCTTGTACATGGCCCACGGGGCGGAGTCGGCTGTGATCAGGGCTATCTCGTTCTGGGCCTGTCGGTCGAGATCCTGCCATCTGGTCATGGAATCGGCGGTGACGCCGGTGGTGTGGGAGATGTCCTCACGGAGTTGGGACAGTACCGCGGGGCCGTGGTCGTGGTTGGCCACGGAGCCGGACCCGCTGATGGAGATGGGTGTCAGGCGTTTGCCGATGATGTTTTCGACTATGGAGACCTGTCTGTCGGTGGCCTGCATCATGAAGTTCACTCGTTTCTCTCCTGGGTGGTGGGTGGGTGTCGAACCGGCATTGGAAACGGGGTTGCCGGTCAGTCCGCGGTGTCTTTCGTGGTGTCGTGCCGGTCGGGGGCCGGGCTGAGGAGGACGGACACGGTGCGTGTGTGGTGGAGGGGGTGTCGCGCGATGGAGATCTCGGCGTTGAAGGAGTGTGGGAGGCGGTAGGCGACGTGGCGGTGGACGGCGTCCTCGATGGCGGAGCGCAGGGACTCCTCGGGGGAGTGCAGGAGGCCGACTGCGATGGCGTAGTTGGCGTCGCGGTGGTCCTGGGACTGGGTGTCGTGGCTGTTGGCCTCGGGGTCGTCGGAGGGGTCGAAGAAGGCGTCGTAGAGGAGATCGGACAGGTCGGCGGGGGCGATGGTGCTGCTCTTGGTGACCAGGGGGAGGTTGTGGTCCATGTGGTCCTCGTCCTCGTTGAAGAACACCACGTCGGCGGGGAGGGAGATGCGGGGCGGCTTGGTTGATGTGTTGAGGGTGTGCAGCTCGATGGTGAGCCGGTCCGGCCGGGGGGCGGCGAAGGGCTCCTTGGCGTCCCGGCGGCGCTGGAGGTTGTGGTTCCGGCCGTCGGCGGAGATGGTGATGGTGATGTCGGATACGCGGGTGAGCGAGTCGTACCAGGGATAGCCCCGGAGATTGGGGTCAGCCTGCATGAGCTGGTCGGCGATGCCGGCGCGTCCGGCGGCGCGGGAGAGGGCTTGCTGGTCCGCGGGCGGGAGCTCGGCGTCGATGAGGATCGAGGCCGGGGTGACCTGGCTCCGGTCGCGGATATGGTTGTCGTCCATGGAGTTGCCGGTCTCTGGGGTCCAGGCCTTGAGCAGGGGCTGTGCGTCCGGGAGGACGACCCCGAACCTGAGGCGCGTCCTGCTGGACGGAGTGAGGCACGTCTATGGGCTGGGGTGCGTCGCGGATGGCCTCGTATATGAACTGGAGGCAGGCGTCCTTGATCTCTTCGAAGAAGGGGGTCTGGACGATGTTCTTGCGGGCGGGGAGAGTGAGCTGGAGCTCGGGGCAGTCGCCGACGTCGATGTCGGTGCTGAGCAGCGAGGTGAGGGCATGGACCACGGGCAGTTCCTGGGAGGTGGCGACGACGCCGTGGAAGTTCAGCCGGGAGCGGTGGCCGTGGCCGACGGCGATGCGGAGGCCGCGCCAGTTGCGGACGGCGTGGGAGGTGTTGAGAAATTTGTGCCGGGGGAGCTGTTCGCCGTTCAGGGAGATGGGCAATGGGTGGTAGTTGGCGGCGTCCTCGAAGCTGCGGGCAGGGACATTCGGGATCTCGAAGGAGATGGTGGAGCCGGTGGGTGTGCGGCAGGTCCCGCAGCCAGGCTTTCAGAACGTCCTGGGACCGGTTGTGGAGGGCCTGCCGGGCGGTGTCCCTGAATGTGTCGGCGCGGGTGGGCATTGCCGGGTCCTCCGTGGGGGTGTTCTCAATTGGTAATGAACCGTTGGACCGGGCAGCGGAACCGGTCTGTGACGAAGCGGGACGTGGAGGTGTGGGTGCGGTTGCAGCCGGTGCAGAGGCGGTTGTTGCAGGTGGCGCAGGCGGGGGCCGTTTTCGGCAGGGGTTGCCCGCAGTGGGCGCAGGCGCCGTGGGTCCAGGGGCGTGGCTGTTCCGTGAGGAAGGGCAGGGGTTCGCCCTTGTCGGTGAGGGACTGGCGTTTCCATTCGAGGAACTCGGGGTAGCTCAGGGGGCGGTCCGGGTTTGATATGTTTTTTCGGGAGGGCAACTGGGTGACTCCTGGAAGGGTTTGTGCTTTTGTGTGTTGCTGCAGATTCCAGTCCATCTCCATGACTATGTGGCCGGGGAAGGAGGCCAGGGTCTGGAGGTAGTCGCGGCGGAAGAAGGCGGCGTCGATGTCCCGGAGTGCTTGTATGGCCCGGTGATGGGAGGTTGCGGGGTCGCCTTTCAGGTAGAGGGCGACGGTGCCCCCGGGGGCCGGGTCGTCGAAGACGTCCGTGTCGGGGTAGCCCATGTGGTGCTGACAGTCGTCGGCGGGGGTGATGATCATCTGGGGGTAGGGGCGGAGCCGGTGGGTGTCGTGGTGCTCCAGGGCCAGGGTGATCAGGCTGTCGGTGTGGTTCCAGCAGTTATGGAGGACTTCGTCGGGGACGGGCTCGGTCTTGGCGGCGCCGATGTTCTGGCTCCAGAACTGGATGGACATCTGTGGCCAGTGGGCTGGGGGCTTGCCGGCGAAGACCTCGTGATTGGTATTCAGGTTGCCCTGGATGAAGCGGTAGGAGCGGCCGCCGAGGGACAGGGTCTCGGGATAGGCGGGGTGATCGTCTGGCATATTGGCGACGACCTGGAGGGCGATCTGCCGCGCCTGGGCGGCGGCGAGATCGAGCTGGTGCTGGCTTGGCTGTGCGGGGAAGGGGGTGGTTTCGGCTGTGATGATGTAGGTGGTCTGATGCAACATGATGGTCATTCTCCGTGTTGGTCTGCATCTTGTTTTGGACTCTGGGGCAGGTGCGGGGACGCGGTGAGCATGGTGATGCTGAGGGCCAGCATGTTCAGGATGGCGAGTCCGAGGCCGGGCTGGTCGGTGTGGATCTCGATGGCGCCGTCGTCGAAATTGATTGCGGCGCCGCAGGCGGCTAGGCGGTCGAGGAGTTCTCTCTGGGGGGTGGCGGGGGCGTCGGTGTCTGATGAGAAGAGCATACCTGCGACGGCGCCGCCGCCGTCGACGGTGAGTGCGTCGTCGCCGGTACGGGTGACGTGGATGGGGGCCGGGTCTCCCAGCGGGTCGTGGGCGGGAAGGTGTATGCGGAGGGTGCCGGAGCGGAGGGGCCAGACGGAGGTCATGTTGTAGAGGAGGGATTCGATGAGGGAGATGTCGTCTCGTCTTGGCATGTCTGCCTCTCCGGCTTGCTGTGTGGGTGTTGTCGGGATTATGGGGGTTCGGGGTTGGCCTGGGATTGCGGGTTAGGTAGTGAAGAGGAGGGGGCTGGAGTTCGGTCTTCTGGTCGAAGCGGTCGAGGCCTCCGGCGCGGAGTCGCCAGGGGCCGCGGGGGTGTTCGGCCATCTGACGGTCCATGGCCAGGGCGTCGGCGTAGAGCGCGGGATAGCGGGTTTTCAGTTCATTCCAATCGGCTTGGGAATGGAACGGACAAAAAGATATGCCGAGCGGGAGACGGGGTGGCCCGGGTATTCGGCGTCGAGCCAGTTGGAGAGCTGCTGGCGGCTCCAGCCGTGTTCGATGAGCGGCAAGCGGTTGGTGATCCAGCGGTCCTTGGAGGGTTTGGCCCGCCTGGTTTCGTTGGTGGATATGCCCAGGTACTGGGTGGCGGTGAGTGCGGGTGGGGCGGAACCGGCGAGGCAGCGTATCTCCCTCTTGATGGGTTTAACTTTATAGTGACTGGTACATTGGCGGCGTCCCATTCCTGATTCGGAGAAGACGGGGAGGTCGATGTAACCGGCCTGGCTGTGGCCGCGCTCGGGTACGGGCATGGCCGTGATCGCCTTCCAGGTGTTCTTCCCGAGGTCACCGAAGCTACAGGTGTGGATCGGGAAGGAGAGGAGGGTGCGGAGCCATTCGACGGTGTCGTAGACGTGTTGGGGCTCGGCAAAGGTATCGGCAAACAGGCCGTAGTCCGGGATGGGTATGCCTGGGAGGAGGCTGCGGTCTATGAGCAGCGCCATGGCCGAGGACTGGATACCGGCGCCTAGGGACAGGACTGTGATGTCAATTTTCGTTTTCACGGTGGGGTTGTGGCGCTCCTCGTGTTGGATGGATGGAGTGGGGGAGGTCAGGGCAGTATGTTCTGGATGCTCTGCATGAGGGCACTGTTGGTGGAGGTCGGGCGCCACTCGCAGGAGGCGGCGGCGTGCCAGGCGCGCCACGGTTGCGAATAGTGCGGCCGGCCCGGCGGCGGTGGGAGGACTGGACGGGGATTGGTGGTGGTTGGGCCTGCGAGGGCCAGGAATGGGCCCAGCTGGCCCGGGTGGTCTGGGGACTCCCAGAGGATGATGCGCTTGTCCTTCAGGAGTGGCAGGAGGGTTGAGACCCCCATCCAGTCGGGGTCGCGGGACAGGATGGCAATGGCGCATGGGTAGACCATGCCCGGGACCTCGTCGTCGGTGTCGAATATGCAGCCGGCGAAGGTGAGGTTCGTGTCCAGGGACTCGAGGACGCCTGTGAGGTGGTCCATGCCCTCCTGGATGTCCGGGGGCAGGTTCTGCATGACCTCGGTCGAGTCAAAGAGCATGGCGGAGTAGGTGAGCTCGACCATCTCCGTGTCGTGGGCGAGGCCGGGGTCGCCGGTTTCGGGCCTCGGTTCGTCGAGGATGTGGACATCGAGCTCGGAGAAGAACTGGGCGGCGCGCTTGAACCGGTGGGCGCCGGGTGTTGCGGGCCAGCCGTCCATCTGGTCTATGCTGGTTATGTCCTGCCTTTCATCGTTCATTTTCAGTTCCGTGTGGTGGGGATGAGTCAGAGTTTCTGTGGTTCGTGCGGGTCGAGGGTCGCGGTGGGACCGAGAAGGGTCATTATCGCCATGTAGAGGTGGCGGGGCAGCGTCCAGAGGCCGGCGTGGCCGGTGCAGGGGAGCGGGACGGTGAGGGGCTGGACGTCGGTCAGGCGCCAGGAGTGGCGGCCGAACGTGAAATCGTCCAGCATCTGTTCCAGGGAGCCCGGCCATCTGCGGTCGGTGGGGACCGAATCTTTGAGAGTTGCGATTGCCAGCACCGCACCGGAGGGCGGGTGGTCGAAGCGTTCCGGGTCTGGGAGGAGGTCGCGGATTGCGTCCGGGAGCGGGGCCGGGTCGGCGGCGGCGTGGATGGCTATGACCTCGCCCTTGGCGCGGCCGGGGCCGGGCCGGGCCGGGTGATGGTGGTCTTCAGGCCGTGGGCGATAAGGGAGGTCCATGGCTGGGAGATGGTGAGAGCGTACATCCGGGTTGGTTCTCTCCGGTGTGGTGCATGGGGCTGGGCTAATACTACAGTCGCAGATTGAAAACGGCTGGAATTGGGGCAATCAACGGGTGGTGAGGTGAGGCTGTGGCAGGGCACAGGGATGAGGTGGCGGAGGTGGCCCGGTGGGCCGAGGGCATCGACCGGGTACATGAGTGCATCGCGGGGAGGTTCCGGCGTCCCGAGCCGCGCCGACGGGTTCTGGACTACCTGCGAGGATTGCTGAGCCTCGTGGAGCGGAAGAACGGCTGGCAACTGGCGGAGCAGGCGGGCGACGCCACTCCCGATGGGGTGCAGCGCCTGCTGTACAACTCCCGGTGAGACGCGGACCTGGTTCGCGATAACTTGAATCCTACGTGGCCGAGCATCTGGCCGACGCTGGCGCAGTTCTGGCGGTGGACGAGACCGGATTCCTCAAGAAAGGGGACAAGTCGGTTGGGGTGCAGCAGCAGTACAGCGGCACGGCAGGCCGGATCGAGAACTGTCAGGCAGGAGTATTTCTGGCCTATGCCAGTGTCAATGGCAGGACTCTGCTGGACCGGGAATTGTACCTGCCCCAAGTGTGGGCGGAGGACCGGGAGCGCCGGCGGGAGGCCGGAGTGCCTGCGAATGTCGGCTTTCGGACCAAGCCCCGACTGGCGCAGCTGATGCTGGAGCGGGCGCTGGAGTCGGGAATCCCCTTCGCCTGGGTGGCCGGGGATGAGGTGTACGGCAACGACCGCAACCTGCGGCTGTGGCTGGAGCGAGAGGGCGTTCCCCACGTGCTGGCCATCAAGCGCAGCGAGAAGCTGTGGGCTTTGACTGACAGGGGGCCGCGTCAGGTGAGGGCTGACCGGCTGGCGTCCGGGGTTGAGGAATGCGCCTGGGTGAGATGCAGCGCCGGGGACGGAGCCAAGGGACCACGGGTATACGACTGGGCCGCGGTGGATATACGTCCCCTGAGGGAGCCTGGCAAGGGCTATTGGCTGTTGGCCCGGCGCAGTCTGGCCAACCCCGGGGAACTGGCCTGCTACGTCTGTTACGGCCCGGCGGGAACGTCCCTGGGGGAACTGGCGAGGGTGGCCGGGACCCGGTGGGCCATAGAGGAATGCTTCGAGGAGGCCAAGGGACAGGTGGGGCTGGACCAGTACGAGGTGCGGAGGTGGGACGGCTGGCACCGGCACATCACCCTGGCGATGCTGGCCCACGCGTATCTGTCCGTGATCAAGCATCAGGCGATGGAACAAGGGGAAGGGGGGGCTGCTACGGCCCGGACGAACAGCTGATTCCCATGACAGCGCCGGAGGTGCGCCGGTTGCTGACCCGCCTTATATGGACAGAGAACCAACCGCCTGATTTCATCCTGTACTGGTCGTGGTGGAGACGCCGCCACTAAGCCCGAGCCCGACGTTGCCGCTACAAACGGCGACTTTCTAATCTGCGACTGTAGCACTAATATTACAACGACAGCTCAAGGCAGGGGGTTTCGGGCAGGCGGGCAAGGTGTTCAACATCAACTGGTGTCTTGATTGCGTTGTGGGAAAATCCCCGCACCAGGGTAGTTCTGGGTGCGGCAGACCGACGTCAACTGGGTCGCAGTAGGCCAAAAAGCAGCAAGGATCGCCGAACCCATGATGTGTGGTGCGACCTGTTGTTGTGGCCTCAGAATGACCCCGAGACCAACGCCAACATCAAAGCCAAGGATCTGCTGGCACGGCTTCGGTCAGCCCATCCGGGCGGTGCAGCGACGCCCAGCTGCGGACCCTGTAGCGCAGGGTGAAGGGCTGGCGCGGAGTCATGGCCATGAGACTGGCCTACGCTTATTCCGATGAGCGTGCAGTGGAACAGCGTTACAGAAGCGAATCAGCTTTGGTCGTAACAGGAATCAGCGGCTAGAATGTCGGTAACATCATCTGGTGAGGCAACAGGCGTGGAAACGGGGATCTGTCCCTCGTCACATCTGGATGCTGCATTTGCATGAGCGCCAAAGGTGACCGTCAATTTGGTTAGACCAAAGGGCGCTGCTCGGAGGAGTGTAGTTTTGGACATAGTCATGCTCAGACTCCTTAGTGTCACAAACTTCGCCACCATAGAACAGCTCGACATTGAGTTGGCGCCCGGCTTTAGTGTGCTGACCGGGGAAACGGGGGCCGGCAAGTCGATCATCGTGGATGCGCTGGGCTTTCTAATTGGGGGACGCGCCGATGTTGGCATGGTACGTTCCGGTGCACGCCAGTCCAGAGTGGAGGGCGTCTTCCTGCTTGGCGGCGACATCTCTCAAAAAATCAAGGTTGCTCTGAATGAGTACGAAATTGACGTTGGCGAAGAGGAGGTAATTCTCGCTCGGGAGGTCAACCTGGATGGGCGCAACACCTGCCGTGTGAACGGGCGAATCGTGCCTCTCAGACTGTTGAGCACACTGGCCCAACACCTGGTGGACATCCATGGCCAGAATCAGCACTTATCCCTTCTCCGCGTACGTGAGCACCTGGATATCCTGGACAAGTATGGTGGGCTATGGCAGCTTCGCACCGACGTTGCAGAGGGGGCCCGCCAGCTAACTGAGATGCGCCAAGAGCTGAACCGGCTGCGGGAGGATGAAGCAGAGGTTGCTCAACGGGTGGATTATCTGAGGTATCAGGTAGGAGAGATCAGCACAGCAAATCTACGTCCGACTGAATATGATGACCTGACCCAGGAGAGGGACCGGGTCGCCAACGCGGAACGAATTATCACACTGTCCGACCACGCCTACAGAGCGTTATACGATGGCTTCGACCGGCGCGAATCGGCAATGGACCTTATTGGGCAGGTGTCCAAGGACCTTTCCCAATTGGAGCAATTGGACCCCTCATTGAGACAGAACCTTGAGTCGGTGGACGCCTTGATGCACCAGGTGGACGAGTTGGCGCGTGCGCTCCGAAGCTATCGTGACGGCATCGAATACAGCCCGGACCGTCTTTATGAGCTTGAGGAGCGTTTGGACTTGATCAACCGTCTCAAAAGGAAGTACGGCAGCACCATCGAAGAAATCCTGGCCTTTGGCGAGAGGGCCTCGCAGGAGCTGGAAAAGCTACTTCACAGGGAAGAACGTGCGGAGGGATTGAAGGCCCGAGAGATGGACCTTCGAAGGCGGGTCGGCAGGCTTGCGGGTCAGCTCTCCGAAGCCCGTCAACACGCAGCAAGGGGCCTGGCTGATGCGATAGAGGAAGAGGTCGCCGGGCTGGCCTTCGGGTATGCCCAGGTGCTTGTGGATATCCGTCAAACAGACTCTGAGGACGGTGTGCCGGTTGGGACCGCGGATCCGGCCCCGTACTCAACACCTTCTTTGGGTGGGGAGTCTATCAGGCGCCTCGCGTTCAACGAGACCGGTATAGACTCCGTGGAATTCCTGATCTCACTGAACCCGGGCGAACCGCCGCGGCCCCTGGCCAGGATCGCCTCGGGGGGAGAAGCCTCCAGGCTGATGCTCGCCATAAAGACCATCCTATCCACGGCTGACCAGATCCCAATACTCGTGTTCGACGAGGTCGATGCGGGTGTAGGTGGTCGAGTCGGGAGTGTCCTGGGGCAGAAACTATGGGGTCTATCCAAGAGCCACCTGGTGCTATGCGTAACTCACCTACCGCAAATAGCGTGCTACGCAGACCACCACGCTAAGGTTACGAAACTTGCCTCGCATGATAGGACCGCGACATCGGTGGAGGTTCTGGACGGCGAGGACAGAGTGACGGAACTCAGTCAGATGCTGGGCTCCGATAGCGGCGCGACCCGCACCAACGCCTCGGAGATGCTACGCCAGGCCGAGAGCTGGAAGGAGAGCAAAGGGGTGCACCCCTGATCAACGACAACTAGATCTGGCGGCCTGTTGCCCCGGAGCCGCCGGATTATTAGCATTCAAACGACGGTTCAAGAAGGGGCGTTCCGGGCGTACGAAGGGCGGTCCGACGCTTAGCACGGGAGCGTATGGCTTGATCGTTGCGCCTTTGGGCATCCTCCAGCCACAGCTACTCAACGAACGGGCGCGCCGCTCCTTCGAGAGACGTCGCACCGGGTGCCGTATCGTCAGGCCGGGACCGCCACCTCAAACCAGTCACTGAAGTGCTGGCGGACGGGAACCGCGGTTATGTCCCTTGCCTACTCCGCCTCCTCTCCGGTGCTGGGTTGTCAGGCGGTTCCGCCGGCCCCATGTGGATCTCAACGGCCCGTTGCGAAGCGGCGCGGTAGATGTCCTGCATTGCCGGGACGAATTCCCGGTTGCCCTGCCAGAGGGGGAACCGGCCCAGCTGCTGGGGCAGGGCGGCAGCCAGGTCGGGTATGACGGCCGGGCCCGCATGGTCCTTTTCCCGCAACGCCGTCAGCGGGTTGGGCCAGAACTCCCCGGGTTCCGGCGGCAGGGGCTCGGCGGGCAGCGTGGGTCCCTCCAGGGTGTGGGCGGAGCGGCGGAACTCCGGGCCCAGCAGGTCCTCCCGGTCCATGCCCCGCATCCGAAAGATCAGGAAGGGGTCCCGATCAAACTCCTCGCCCAGCAGGAGATACACGGCGGCGACGTGCTTGCAGGGGTTGGACCAGTCGGGACACGAGCAATCCGTCTCCAGGTCGCCCCGCCTTTCAGGGAACATGGACAGGCCGGCGACCCGGAAGGTGTCCTCGATGTTGTCCGGCATACGGCCCGACAGCAGGCTGGCGGCGATGATGGGCTGTTCCGCCATGGCCGCCTGGAGGCGCTCCCAGTCCGGTGGGCTGATGGTCCGGACCTCGATGCTCACGTTGTAGGGACGCTTGCGGGAGCCCTGCACCTTGGCCGTGACGCCGCCGGGCTGAATGTCGACGGACATGACCTGTCCCCTGCGGGCGTAGGATCGGCCGCGATCAAGGCGGCTACCGATCTGGAACTCCTCCAGGGTCTGGAGCCACCGCTTGGCCCACCAGTTGGAGCCGAAGGCGCCGCGTTTCGACCCGGCCCGGATGCCGCCTCTGACTTCGATTGGCTTGGTGTACACGTAGTCGTAGTAACTCATCGTCCTTCCCGCTATTAAAAAGAGCTTGGGCTGTCTTCTTCAGTCCACCGGGCTCGCGCTGAGGGCAAGCACGTCCCGGAGTTCGGCGTTGGAGAGCTCGGTAAGCCACCGTACCGAGGTGGTTCCCACCACCTGGTCAACGGTTTCCTGCTTGATTTCGATCATTAAGTCGATGCGGTCCTCCAGTGTGCCGGCGCAGATCAGCTTGTGGACGTGGACGTCCCTGGTCTGGCCAATGCGGAAGGCCCGGTCGGTGGCCTGGTTCTCCACGGCTGGGTTCCACCAACGGTCGTAGTGGATCACGTGGTTGGCCCGGGGCAGGTTGAGGCCGAATCCCCCGGCCTTGAGGGACAGGACGAACACCTGCGGGCCGTCGGGGTCGTCCTGGAAGCGTTGTACCATCAGGTCCCGCTGTTTCCGGGTGACGCCGCCGTGCAGGAAGGACGTTTCGAGGCCGTGGGTCTCCTGCACGTGCTGTTGCAGGATGGCTCCCATCTCGGCGAACTGGCTGAACACCAGCACCCGGTCGCCGGCGGGCAATACCTCATCGAGGATTTCCTGCAGGCGGGCCAGCTTCCCTGAACGGCCCGCTATGGCGGAGTTGTCGCCCAGCAGTTGGCGGGGGTGGTTGCAGGCCTGCTTGAGCTTGGTCAGGGTGTCCAGGATCGACCCCCGGCGTTTCATGCCCTCGGCGGATTCCAGCCGGGTCTCCGCCTCGCGCAGCACGGCTTGGTAGAGTGTTGCCTGCTCCCTGGTCAGGCTGCAGTACTGCTTGGTCTCGTTCTTGTCGGGCAGGTCATCGATGATGGACCGGTCGGTCTTGAGTCGGCGCAGGATGAAGGGCCCGGTGGCTTTCTGGAGCCGAGCCGCCGCCGCTCCGTCCCGGTCGGTCTGAATGGGCTGGAAGTAGTTGCGCTTGAACTCGGCCTGGGAACCCAGGAGGCCTGGGTTCAGGAACTGCATGATGGACCAGAGGTCGCCGACGTGGTTCTCCACCGGCGTGCCGGTGAGGGCGATCCGGTAGTCGGCCGGGAGGCCCTGGGCGGCCCGGGCCTGCTGGGACGCCGGGTTCTTGATGTTCTGGGCCTCATCCAGGATGACCGCCCGCCAGGGTACGGTGCCGAGCAGGCCCCGGTCCCGGTGCATGGTACCGTAGCTGGTGATGACCAGATGGTGGCCGTCAGCCTGGTTACGGAAGGCAGCCCCGCCCTGGCGGTTCGAGCCGTGGTGCAGCAGCACAGGCAGGTCCGGTGTGAACCTGGCAGCCTCCCGCTCCCAGTTGTTGATCACGGATGTCGGGCATACCAGCAGGTTGGGCCGGTCGTTGCCCTCCTGTCGGTCCAGCTGCAGGGCGGCCAGGGCCTGTACGGTCTTGCCCAGGCCCATGTCATCGGCCAGGCATCCTCCCAATCCCCAGTCCCTGAGGAAGGCCAGCCACGAGTAGCCCAGCTGCTGGTAGGGACGGAGCTGGCCGGCGAAGTCCTTGGGGGCGTCCATCTGCTCAATCCGGCCCTTCTGCTGTAGGCGTTCCAGGAGATCACGGAGCCAGTCGTCGGCCGCGAGGGAGACATTGTCGTCCTCGGCCCGCTGGTCGGCGCCCAGCCCGATCTGCACGACCTCCCGCAGACTGACCTGCTCCCTGTTGCGCCAGAAATCAGCGGCCGCCCGGATTTCGTCGGCGTTGATTTCCACCCACTGGCCACGGAACCGCACCAGCGGCACCTTCAGCTCGGCGAGCTGCTCCAGTTCCTGCGCGGATATGGTCTCGTCGCCCAGGGCCATCTCGACGTCGAGGTCGATCAGGGAGGTCATGGTCATGCCGGAGCCGCCCTGCATGGTAGGGGTCTTGGTCCTGGCGCGGATGCCGGGCCTGGTCTTGGCGCCCTGACGGGTCCACCAGGCGGGCAGGAGCACACCGAACCCAGCCTGTTGCAGCGCAACGGCCTGGCTTTCCAGGAACCCGTAGGCCTCCTCGGTGTTCAACCGGTATCCGGCAGGTTGCCTGCGCTTCAGGCTGTCGGTGATGGGTGGGCACACTGAGCCGGCCTGGGCCAGGGAATTCAACAGGAACTCGGCGGGGTTGAAGTCCGGGTGGGGTCCATTGACCCGATTTTTCCACACGGCCTCGGCGGGGAGCAGTAGGCTCTGGTCGTCGTGGGGCTGGAGCAGGTAGCGCAGGTACCAGTCATCCTGCCGGATGGCCGGCGCCTCGTCGCTTGGGCTGGGTTCGGGCGGCTCCTCCAGCCTGAGGCAGAGGCGGTATGGAGAGTTGGCCGCGATGGCGAGGGGCCTTTGCCATTCGGCGACCTGGCGGCGGAGTTGCTGGAGCTGTGCCGGGTTGCTCCGGACCTCCGGGTTGGTATGGCACAGGGCGGACAGCCAGGCGTCGTGGGCAGAGTCGAACTGCGGTTGCGCCCGGTGTTCGGTATCCGTTCCGGCGCGGGCCAGGTGGTCGATCTGGGTTGTTATGAACTCCCTGAGGACCGCCTGGGCCGGTGTGGCCGGTGGTTCGGTGGCCCCTGCGCCGGTGAGCGCCCTGGCCGACGCCGGCATCAGTCCGGCCAGCTCGGTCAGCCGGTGGGCATCCTCGCCGATGAACACCGGAATCCAAGTCGCCATGGTCTGTCCGCCCCGTTCGGACAAGCTGGGCAGGAACTGCTGACGGGCCGTCAGGGAGACCGCCAGTTGCAGAGCGTGGGTCCAGTAGGACAGATCGGTCCCGATGGCGACGCCGGGTTTCACGACCTGTCGCCCGTACCACGTCTGTAGCAGCTGGACGGCTTGCTCCGGTGTCAGGCAGAGCGTTGTCACGGTCCATGGCCTGATGCGCGGCTTGGCCCGCGACCCGGGCATTGGGCCGGCCATGGGGCTGGAGGGCACGGGGGCATCGCCCCGGCTGGGCAGCCAGGCGGTCGCGCTGGCGAAGCTGGTGTCGACCGTTTCGAGGCCGATTGCTTCGGCTATGACCTGGGCTTGGGCGCTGTAGGAGTGTTTCCCATCCAGCTGCCGGTCGGGCGACGTCAGGCGTGGTTCGGAGTCCTCGCTCCAGAGGACGAGGTTTCCTTTTACTTGGGCGGCGTGCATGATGAGCATGGCGTTGTCCGATGCTGTGTGGAGGTGAGTGTGGGGTATCGGGCCGGGGTTTGGCAAGGGCTTGTGGAAGTCAAGAATAGCTTGCCTGGACCGGGCGCATTTCAAGTGGAGCAGGTGGAGGACTCTACAGGTTTCTGGTTTGGGGTGGCTGGGAGTTTCCGGGTATCAGGTTTGCCCGCCGGTCTACAGTGCGCCGGGGCTATTGGGAGCCGTCCGTGCCTGAATTGTCGCGGCTTCCCCTGCCGTCGGTGTACAGGGCGACGACGATGGTGTCGCCAGGTCGGTCCTGGTCTTCGGCTACTGCCTGCCGGGGCGCTTCGTGGAGCAGCCGCTCCCTGCCTGGACTTTACGCTTTTCAAGCGGCATAAGCGAGGGAATCTGCAAGCGGATGATATAGAGCGACCGGGAGTTCCTGAATACCTGGGTCAGCTACAGACAGTGAAAGACCCTCCGGCGCCGACCAGAAGTGGCGCCGCGCCAGAGCGATGGCATCCATTGCTTTTTCTAGTTTTAGCGTAAAGTCCAGCCTGCCTCCTGGTAGATGAGATCATCCCGGACGCCGAAGCCTGTCAGGATGTTGATCTGGGTCTCCAAGTACCTGTCGTCGCGGCCTGCCTGCCAACCCTTGGCGACCGAAGACAATATTTGCGGTTCGGACAACCGGTCTTCTGACCGACGAACGTAACCCGGTGGACAGAACGGACCCCGCCTGCCGCACCGTGGCAAGACCCGCGCCCCTTCCCCAGCAGGGCCGTGAGGTATTCGGCGACTTCTACCGGTGCAGCCGGCAGCCAGGGGACGCAGACATCGCCGGCCCAGGCCACGAACTGACGCTACTGCCCCGAGTAGGCCTTTCGGGTCGCATCCGACCGGCTGGCCGAGACAGTGCCGGCGACGGACGGGGAGAGACCGCCCGGACACTCCGGTCGGACCACCGAGGAGAGGGCCTCCGGTGCCGGCTGCGGGCTGAGGGGGCCTGGAAATCTGGCCGGAAAGCCTTATTCCGGGAGATGTATTTCGGTAGTGAAGCCGCCGTAAGCAAGGCCAGGATCAAGATTTGGGCGAGCCGCGCAGGGACGATCTCAAGGGCGGAACGGATGGTCCCGGCACGGAGGGCGCGGCCGACGCTGGAACCGCAGCCGGTGTTGGCGGGCAGGCCGGCCTTGGCGGCCACCAGGTTCAGGTTGGCCACCGTGGCCGCCAGGTACAGCTGGAATTTCGTCTTGGCGCGCCCGAAGCAGCGGGACTGGCGGATTCCCAGCTGGACCAGCCGCGCCAGCCGGCGCTCCACCACCACCCGGCGCTGCCGGTACTCGCCAAAGGCCTCGCTCTGCTGCAGGGCCCGGGCCTGCTGCAATAAAGCCTCCTGCGGGTGCAGGTGCACCGTCCGTCCTGTGCCCGGCGCCGCGGCCACGCACTGGGTTTCGCAGCGGGCACACCCCGCAGACCGCTCCATCGAACTGGAACGCCTTCAGTTGGTGCGTCCGGCCTGTTGCTGCGGTGCGAGTACCAGAGGGCCGGATTCTCCGGGTAACATTCCCCGCCGGACAGGTGCAGGAACCCGCCGCCAGGTCGATATGGAAGTCCTCTTTCGGAAAGTGTTTCCGGTCGGGGCGGCCCGGCGCCCGGGCAATCAGGGTGCGTTCCGCATCGGCGAAGGCCTGCCTGGTATCGGCGTCGCCCATGGCCTCCTCCACCGGCACACCGGCGTGGTACTTCGGCAGGCTCAGCGTCGCCTACACCAGTTCCAGCGCCCCAGGTTGTCCGGAGCGTTGCCGGGCAGTGCCTCCACGGCGGTGATCAGCTGGGTGTCGGTGTCCACCACAATCGCCGCCTTGTGTCCGTCGAAGCGTCTGCTGCTGCTCTTGCGTCCGTGGCGCATCTCCGGGTCCTGCGCCGACATCATCCGGTCCCGGCTCACCCCGTCCCTGAGGCTCACTTCGTCATCAGTGCGCTCCACGTCCTGGAGTAGCAACTGCCCCAGCAACTCCGCCGCCGCCACTATCTGCTGACGCCCGGCGCTGTCCTCCGCCAACTCCCCCTGCGCCTGCCGCGACAACTCCAGCAGCCGGTCGGCGTCGGCCACAATACCGGACAGCAGGGCCGTGCGCGCCCGCTTGTCCGACCAGTCGATGGCCGCTTCTCCCTTGATGCTGGAGGCAAGGTACCGCCCATATCCCTGCGCTTTGGCCCATTTCCCGACGCTGACTCCCTCAACCTGCGCCAGCGCCCGAATCAGCTTGACGATCCCGTCGGCCAACAGATTGCAGGTGTCCCTAACCGCGCCCCGGCCCAGGATGTTGGTCGTGTCCAGAGCCACCTTCATGCTGCGCCTTTTCAGGTAGCCCGACTCCCGGGCCAGCCGCAGGCTGGACTCGAACACCTCCCGCACCCTGTCGCGCAGTATCAGCTGGGCGCGGAACACCTGCAGTGTGCTCTTGGCAAAGAGCCTGTCCTCCACCTCAATGCCCAGCGCAACCTTCCAGCGGATGTCGAAGTCGGCCCGGGCCTTGGCCTCGGCGTCGCTCACCTTGTCGTGGGACTGGAGCAGGGGTGGTGTTCGGCAAGATAAAGAACTCACGCACCATGCTGCGCCGCAATCACCGGAAACTGCCGCCGTCCATTCTGCCGGAACTCAACCGCCTGGCGGACCGGGCCCTCACGGCCCCGTCCCTGGAGACCCTGCTGGGCATCGAGGGAGCCACCGCCCGCACCTATTTCTCGGAGTTTCGCGGCATGATCAAGAACGAATCCCTGGAATTCGACTTCCGGGGCAGAAACCGGCGTCCCCCCAGGGACCCGGTGAACGCCGTCCTCTCCTTCCTCTACGCCATGCTGACCAAACAGGCGACCATCACGGCGCTCACGGTGGGCTTCGACCCGTACCTGGGCTTCTATCACCAGCCCAGGTACGGCAGGCCGGCCCTGGCCCTGGACTTGATTGAAGAGTTCCGTCCCCTGATTGCCGATTCCGTCTGCCTGACTCTCATCAACAACGGGGAACTGGGACCGGAGCACTTCATCACCCGGGGAGGCGCAACGGCTCTCACCCAGAACGGCCGCCGCAGAGTTATCGAGGCCTATGAGCGCCGGATGGACACCCTGGTCACTCATCCCCTGTTCGGCTACCCGGTCAGCTATCGCCGTGTTCTGGAAATGCAGGCTCGCCTGCTGTCCCGGCACCTGCTCGGCGAGCTGCCGGCCTATCCGGTATTCAGGACGAGGTAACCATGCGCAACCGCTTTCTCGTGTGCTACGACGTCTCGGATTCCAAGCGGCTGGCCCGCACCTACAGGAAGATGAACGGGTTTGGCGACCCGGCCCAATACTCCGTGTTCATCTGCGACCTCTCTCCCAAGGAAAGGGTGCTGCTGGAAGAGGCCCTCACGGAAGTTCTCAATCTGAAGGAGGACCGGGCCCTGATTGTCGACCTGGGTCCCTCGGAGGGCAGGGGCACCAAGAGCCTTACCACCCTGGGAAAGGCGCGGGATTTGCCCCGCCGGGCGGCGGTGATAGTATGATGAGGCGCAGGCACACGGCGTCCTGCGAGAGGTGGGATGGTGAAGCGGCCAAGCTGGACCGCTCGCAGCTTCCCAGCTAGAGCACAGGGGAACGGAGTCTAGCCACCTTGGGCAGCCATCTGGATTACTAATCGTTTCTTGTGCAAATCCGCACTTTTACATTAAGATACGACGGAAGAGATTCGCAAATAGCTATCTCCATCGCCGAAAGGCGGTGGCCCCATTGAAGGATTACGAAAAATACCCTCCACCTTTCGCCACTAACATCTCCATCGCCGAAAGGCGGTGGCCCCATTGAAGGGGGACAAGGATGAGCGGATTCCTCTGCACAGCATGGATCTCCATCGCCGAAAGGCGGTGGCCCCATTGAAGGGATTACAGGGGATAGGAGAGTGAGGCAATAACTACCAATCTCCATCGCCGAAAGGCGGTGGCCCCATTGAAGGTGGCAGTAGGCCAGCCCCTCTTCGCGGGCGGCGGCCAGATCTCCATCGCCGAAAGGCGGTGGCCCCATTGAAGGACGGGCCTGCCCGATAGCCACTGCGCGGATCACGCTAATCTCCATCGCCGAAAGGCGGTGGCCCCATTGAAGGGTCCATACATCCGGGCGGACAGTATCCCAGTGGCGGCGCATCTCCATCGCCGAAAGGCGGTGGCCCCATTGAAGGACCTGATTGGCGTTGCTATCGTAGTCACCCAAATCCACATCTCCATCGCCGAAAGGCGGTGGCCCCATTGAAGGATGGCAGGCATCTCCATACTCGTCCTCGTGGTCGTGGATCTCCATCGCCGAAAGGCGGTGGCCCCATTGAAGCATCATCCTACTGGTTGCGGCCTTCGTGCTGTACCCGATCTCCATCGCCGAAAGGCGGTGGCCCCATTGAAGCATGGTACTCTGACGTCCATTCCGGCGCTCGTCGGTGATCTTTCCATCGCCGAAAGGCGGTGGCCCCATTGAAGCGGATCAGGAGAGTCGTCGGCCAGCATGCGGTGCTGGCATGGCGGCGTGATGCTATCGCGGGCTGGGTTCAGGCTATGCTCACATTCGTCCCTTTATAACAGAGTTGGTGGGCGGAAGGCCCGGAGCTAAGGGCGATGTAGACCACAGTGCGTAGTCAGTCTACGATTCCGTCCGTACCTTGTTCCGGTGAGGCAACGGGAACGGCAAAACTAATCGTCGTTGATACCAACCGACACCCCTGATTCAAGATCTCCTCCGCTCCTGGCGCCACAAAACAGGAGGGCGGTACCGGCAAGCTGCGATACCGCCCTCCTGATTGAGGACTGCCATCAGTTTGCTCTGGCTGGCCCATCCCTCTTCCTTCACAACCTGCCAAGAAAGTTCGGACTGGCTCATGTTCCAGGTGGCAGACGAATTTGTCTGCCACCTGTAAGTCCGACGGTGATCGGTGTCAGGACCAGGTCCACTTTATCCAGGAGCCGGGTGGAGTTGAAGTTCGCCGCTCCAGGTAGGACACAGATTTCGTGGGCGTATGGCTATCCTACCGCCGGATCAGATAGCAAATAAACGTGTGCCGTTGCGTCACCTCGTGCGGGTGATGGCGTTGTTGTTTTGCAAGGGTGCGGATTTGTAGGCCTGTAATTATATAACGCTATATGCTTGTGACCTTATAGTCTTATAGGTCTGCAGGTTCGTATAGTTTTGGGTATGCAGAGCCAGGGACACAGGGATTCGCGGCGTTTAGTAGAAGCTGCCCGGTGGAGTGTGACCAAAAACGGCTGGCCCCCAAAGCCAGCCGTTTCAAACATACCAATGTTTCGGCGGTCAGGTGCCGGGACGACGGTAGCCTTGCTTGTTCATCCGGTCTTCCAGTGATTCCGCGACAATAGTCGAGAGACTCTTTCCCGTTGCGGCTATGGCGTATTGCAGGTCTTGATTGGGATCAGTATCAGGTCCATAGCGTTGAGAGCCTGGTCCATGCTGAAGGAGTCCGCGCCCGGCAAGTCGCAGATGATCAGATCGTAGCTGTCCTTCCCCTGGACTCCCTTCAATGCAGCGATGCCTTCGTCGGACATTGACGCCTTAACTGTGGTGACTCGGGTCCTATCCGGGCTGTGGTTCTGCCGTAGCTGGTGTTGTCTGAGAGCGGTGGCCTGAGGGTCGAAGTCGCACAACAAGGTGCGGACGCCGTCTGCATTCGCGCGTTCAGCTGTATTGAATGCCAGGGTCGTCTTGCCGGTGCCTTCTTTCCAGGAGGCGAATGCAATGGTGGTCATGGCTCCTCCGGTTGTTGTGGATTCGCTGTTCTGCGGCGACGCGGGTCCGGGTAGCTCGTCGGGACTACATAAGTCCACTGGGTTGCGGACTTTCCAATGCGGAAACTGTCTTCTCCACAGGTTAGCAACCGAGGCACAGCGCTGTCCCGTAAACTGCCAACCATGGTGCGGCATGAAAGGCGCATCATTGCTGCCCAGGAGGCGCCGCCCAACCTCGTACTTCTCCGAAACGGCCACGGGGCGTTCTGCAAGTGTTCCAGTCCCGCCCTCCGGTGTCGACGGCTTGGGCGAACGCTGTCTGGAAACTCTCGACCACTGCACTCACGGGCAGAGGACGAGAATGGCACAAGTATGATCATTGACGGTGTGGCCACAGCCGGCAAACCTGCAGCGATCTCTGTGCGCAAGCCGATGTTCCTTCAGAAGGAGAGGTGGGAGGTGATTCAGAAAGCCCGTCGCAAGGGGACGTCGTTTCAGGCAAGCGGACAGAAATTGGGAATCCACAGGGGCAGTATCAAGAAGTACCTGGATGCCGAAGTTCCCCCAACTCGACAATCCCGGGTGGTTTCCTCAACGTCGTCACCTGATAACATCGCAGCCCAATCGGGTGACATTTACGCTGAACGCTTAACCGGACACTTTCCCTGAACTTTGACACCCCAGTGCCCCAATATCTTGACATCCTTTATGAGACGTCACCCAGCGCCTCCGATCACACCCTTTCCTGCGTGTCGTTGCGCGGAGGACGCGACCGGATGGAACGAGTTGGAAGCGCCCGCAGGCGGGGCGAGTTGGACGTCGCGGGGTTCCGTTTGCTTGTAGCGTATGGCTGTTTGAGGAAAACCCATTTCAGCTTCAGTATTTCATCGTAAGGCGCCTTATACCCTACAAGCAAACGGAACCGCTCAGGAGTTGATGAGGTGAATTGGCGGAAAGTTGCCGAAAGAGCAAAGGCCAACAAGTTTGCGGTTATGGTAAACCTATAGCATGGAAACGAGCCTTGACCTGAACGCCTCCCCTCGGGAAGTCTTGTTGCCGGTCATTTCCCAACAACAGAACACCATCGCCCAGTTGCGGCGGCGGATTGAGACCCTGGAAGGAAAGGCCAAGCCTGGCGGTCCGCGGGGAATGCCCGGCGTCAAGCCTAAATCGGGCCAACGGCCCTCCCGGGAGAAAGGGCCCGGAGAAAGGGCCCGGAGAAAGGGCCGGAGAAAGGGCCCGGGAAGCCCCGGCCTTACGGCTTTGCCCGCCAGCGCATGACGCCCGCCCACCGGGTGGAGCACGTCCTGGAGTCCTGTCCGGAGTGTGGCGCGGGATTGGCTGGCGGTTGGGTGCAGCGGACCCGGGAAGTCATTGACCTGCCGGTGGCTCCGGCGCAAGTCGCCGGGCATATCCATATCGCCCGGGTCTGCCCGATATGTGAGCAACGCCGGGCGCCCGCGGCGGACCTGGCGGGCGTGGCCCTGGGGCAAGCAGCGGTTGGGCGTCAATCTGCTCAGCTTGATCGCCGCCCTGCGGGAAGAGGGCCGCCTGCCCTTCCGCACCATCCAGTGGTATCTGCGCACCGTTCATCAGTTGAGGCTAAGCCTGGGCGCGGTCGCCGGAGCTGTTCACCAGGTGGCCCGCAGGGGCCAACCGGCGGCGACGGAAATACGAAACCGTATCCGCGCCAGCCCGGTGGTCCACGCCGACGAGACCGGTTGGCGCCAGGACGGAGCCAATGGTTACGTCTGGACTTTCAGCGCCCCCACCCAGCGTTACTTCCTGCGCCGGGGTGTTGGTCAGCGACTTCTACGCCGCCTGCCACCACTACGACGGCCCCAGGCAGCGCTGCTGGGTTCACCTGTGCGGGACATTCACGACCTGTTGGCCCTCTATCCCAAGGACCAGAAGCTGGCCCGGTGGGCCGGGGAGGTCCATCAACTGTGGAGCTTGGCGAATGTGGAGCCTGGCGAAGGACTTCACCCACCCCGGGGCGCAGCAGCGCCGAGTGGCCCAGGGGAAGTTCGAGCGGGCGCTGCTGGCCTGCTGCCAACCCTTCCCGGAAGACCCGGCGGCGGTTCAAAACAAACTCTGCCGACGCATCAAAGGCTTTATCACGGTGAACACCGTAGGCTTCTTTATGGGTTTATAGACGAAATCGACAGGCGGGTTCTGGTAATACTCTCCGAAGATGGCAGGCTGCTGAACCGGCACATCGACAGGGGCGCTATGCGAAGGAGGGGAAGGCCATGCAGGAATCCAGAGTAGAGTCATTGAAATTGACCGTCTATTATGATCCAGAAACCGACACGCTTTCACTGTGGAACGGACGCCCCGCCTGCGATGGGCGGCGAGGTCGGCGAAGGACTGACCGCGGACTATGATGCTGACGGGGAAGTCGTCGGGATCACGTTGGACGGCGCATCTAAATTGCTGACTCCCTATTTACGGCAAAGTACGGCGCCACAAAAAGCCAAGTAAAAAGGGGCGGCCTAACGGTCACCCCTTATGCGTTGTACGAAATCCCGCCCGTCGTTTACCCGATCTGGTCGTAGCTGCGCAGCAGCTTGCCGGGCAGGGCGTTGGTGCACTCGTTCTCCTGGAAGGTGAGTGTGCCGTTGACCAGGATGTAGCGGATGCCGGTGGGTTTCTGCACCAGCCGCTTCTCGCCGCCGGGGAAGTCGGTCTCGAACTTGGGCTTGTCGTACATTAGCCCCAGCTCGTCCATGTTGTAGACCATGACGTCGGCCCAGTCGCCAATGCGCAGGGTGCCCCGGTTCTTCATGTCGGAGAACCACGCGGGCAGGGCGCTCATCTTGTTGTGCGCCTGCTCCAGGGACATCAGCTCCCGGTCGCGGACCCAGTGGCCCAGGAAATAGACCGGCCACACGCTATTGACCAGGAACCGGGTGTGCGCCCCGCCGTCCGACACCGAGATGTGAACGTAGGGGTTCTTCAGCCTTTCGCCGGTAACTTCGTCGCCCCGGTTGTTGGAAGGGTGGGCGAATTCGGTCTCCAGGTCCTCGTCGAGGGCGATGTCCAAGAAGGCGTCCAGCGGCTCCTTTCCTTCGGCCTCTGCGATTTCCGCGATGTTCAGCCCTTCGTACTTCAGGTTGCGTTCGTGAGCCACCTCAACGACTTGCAGCCTGGCCCAGTCGGTCCTGGGATGGGGACGGTCGATTACGTCCTGCTTCATGCCGATTCGGACACCGTCCTCGGACAGCTTGGCGATGCGCTCTTCCTTGCTGCCGACCAGCGGCTGCACCCAGTGAGGCATATAGTCGAACAGGTTGTACTCCGAGAGCTTGAACTCGGAGATAGTGGGCACCGAGCCCAGTTGGGCCACCACGGGCAATCCCTCGGCGCGCACTTCTTCCAGCCAGTCGTAACCTTCATCGTCCCCCAGGACGACGTGGAGGGGCCGTCCGCTCATCCGCACCATCTCGGCCAGCAGATCGCGCTGTCCTGCGCGGTCGTCGGAGATGCCGATGGTCCAGCCCAGATGCCCGACGCCGAATTGGGACATCACCTGAGACAGGGCCAGGAACTCTTCCTTGGAGGCGACGTGGCTGGGCAGCCAACTGCCGTCCTCCGGCCGGTCTTCCAGGTTCTTGTCTGCCGATATGCCGAAGGCGCCGGCCTTCATGGAATCGTAGAGAATCTGCTTCATCTGGTTGAGCTCGGCCTCGGTGACCGAGGTCCGCTCGCGGGCCGGGATCATCCCCAGCACGTAGCCGCGCAGGGGCGAGAAGGGCACCAGACAGCCGACGTTGACGCCCAGACCCTGCTTGTCAAGGCTGTCCATATATTCAGGGAAAGTCTCCCAGTCCCAGCGCATTCCCTGGCGCATGGACTCCAGAGGGATGGCCTCGATGCGGTTCATCATCCGCATATTGAGGTCGCGGTCGTCCGGGCGCGTGGGAGCGAATCCGAAGCCGCATTGGCCGACGGTCAACGATGTCACACCGAACCAGCCGGAAAGAGAGGCGTAGGGATCCCAGTTGAGCTGCGCATCATAGTGCGTGTGCAGGTCAACGGCGCCGGGCGCCACGATGCAGCCGCTGGCGTCAAGCTCCTTGGCGCCGCCGGCATTGATGCGCCCACTGACCATCGCCACACGGCCATCCTTGATGCCCAAGTCGGCGCGGAAGCGGGGGATGCCGGTGCCGTCCACGACGGTGCCGCCGCGGATTACAACGTCAAACTCTGGCATACCAGTTACCTCCGTAGTTGAATAGTAAGATTTCAGCTTCAGGGAAATTGGGTTGACCGCAGTTTAGACTCGCCGAAAACCTGTGTCAAACTTCGGCGGCATTCCACCATTGATGTTACGAAATACATTCATTCATTTCCAAATTACGTCTTATGTCAGCACATTAAAATAAAAGGCCCCGCCGAAAGTGGCGGGGCTTTGGCTTGCCGAAGAATTGGGACGGCGGTTAGCCGATTTGGTCGTAGCTGCGCAGCAGAGTGCCGGGCAGCGCGCCGGTGCATTCGTTCTCCTGGAATGTCACCGTGCCGTTGACCAGGATGTAGCGGATGCCGGTGGGCATCTGCACCAGACGCTTCTCCCCTCCTGGGAAGTCGTTGGCGAACTGGGGCTTATCGTAGAGCAGGCCCAGTTCGTCCATGTTGTAGATCATGACGTCGGCGTAGTCGCCAATGCGCAGGGTGCCCCGGTTCTTCATGTCGGAGAACCAGGCGGGTAGGGCGCTCATCTTCTGGTGAGCCTGCTCCAGCGACATCAGTTCCTTTTCCCGGATCCAATGGCCCAGGAAGTAGACGGGCCAGATGCTGTTGACCAGGAACCGGGTGTGGGCGCCGCCGTCCGACACCGAGATGTGGGAGAAGGGGCTGGAGATGTATTCGTGGTCGTTGTCGCCGCGGCCGCCGGCCGGATGGGCGAATTCGGTCTCCAGGTCTTCGTCCAGCGCGATGTCGAGGAAAGCATCCAGGGGTTCCTTGCCCTCAGCCTCGGCGATGTCGGCGATGCTCAGGCCCTCGTACTTCAGGTTGCGCTCCTGGGCCACTTCGACGACCTGCACCTGCGCCCAGTCGGTGCGGGGGTGTGGACGGTCGAGAACGTCCTGCTTCATGCCGACCCGAACGCCGTCCTCAGACAGCTTGGCGATGCGCTCTTCTTTGCTACCGACCAGGGGCTGTACCCAGTTGGGCATATAGTCGAACAGGTTGTACTCCGAGAGCTTGAACTCAGCTATGACCGGAACCGCCGTTTCCTGGGCGATGACCGGCAGGCCCTCTTCCCGGACTTCCTTGAGCCATTGGTAGCCTTCCTCGTCGCCGAGGATGACGTGGAGGGGGCGTCCGCTCATCCGCACCATCTCAGCCAGCATATCGCGCTGCGCCGCCCGGTCGTCGGAGATGCCTATGGTCCAGCCGATGTGTCCCACGCCGAACTGCCCCAACACCTGGGACAGGGCCAGGAATTCTTCCCTGGAGGCAACGTGGCTGGGAAGCCAGCTTCCATCCTCCGGGCGGTCTTCCAGGTTCTTGTCGGCGGAGATGCCGAAGGCGCCTGCCTTCATCGAATCATAGAGAATCTGCTTCATCTGGTTGAGCTCGGCCTCGGTGACCGAGGTGCGCTCGCGTGCGGGAATCATGCCCAGCACGTAGCCCCGCAGGGGCGAGAAGGGAACCAGACAGCCGACGTTGACGCCGAGGCCCTGCTTGTCGAGGCTGTCCATGTATTCCGGGAAGGTCTCCCAGTCCCAGCGCATCCCCTGCCGCATGGACTCAAGGGGAATTGCCTCAATGCGGTTCATCATCCGCATATTCAGGTCGCGGTCTTCCGGCCGAGTCGGCGCGAAGCCGAAGCCACACTGCCCGACGGTCAGCGAGGTGACGCCGAACTGCCCGGACAAGGAAGCGTAGGGGTCCCAGTTCAGCTGCGCGTCGTAGTGAGTGTGCAGGTCAATGGCGCCGGGGGCGACGATGCAGCCGCTGGCGTCCAGTTCTTTTGCTCCTCCGCCGCTGATGCGACCGCTGATCATAGCCACGCGGCCGTCTTTGATAGCAAGGTCGGCGCGGATGCGGGGAATGCCGGTGCCGTCAACTACGGTGCCGCCGCGGATTACGAGGTCGTATTCAGGCATACCTTTTCCTCCACTGCTTTTCGTAAAATACGCTCTTCGGTTCGGCGAAGTTTACCACATTTAACCCGAAAACACTCTGCGTTATACGCGGTGCGGGCTTACAGGGTAGGTCGGCCACGCCGGGGCCTGTGCAGTTCCTCAAGGGCTGCGCCGACCCGGAGTATGGTGGCCTCCTCGAAGTGGCGCCCCACTAGCTGAACGCCAATGGGCAGTCCTTCGCCGCTCAGGCCGAAGGGCACCGACAGGGCGGGGGAGCCGGTAAGATCGAAGGGAACAGTGCATGTCAGCGCATGGCGGGCGGGTGCGGTTTCGCCGCCGATCTCGTGGCGCCGGGTGTCGTGGGGATGCGCCACCACCGGGCCGGTGGGAAGGAGCAATACGTCGAAATCGTTGAATAGCTTTATGAGCGCGGCCCGCAACTGTTCCACCTGCTCCATCGCCTCCAGGTACTCGTCGTAACTCGGCCCCGGAATGTTCAGGCGGCGCTGCATCGACAACGCCAGCATATCCTGTCGGCCCTCGATTATCGGGTCCAGAAACTTGTTGCCCTCAGCCGCGAAGATCCGGGCCGAAATCTGTTGCCCCGGCCAATTCTGCCATCCATCAAGACCAACCTGCTCCACGGCGCAGCCCAACTCACCCAGCGCAGCGGCGGCAGCGGCAGCGGTATCCTGGACCTCCCGCTCCACAGGCGCGAAGGGTCCTTCCGGGCACCAGGCCACCCGCAGACCAGCGGTCAAGGACAAATCGGATACATCCGCCAGCGGCACGGGAAGGGTGTAATGATCGGCTCCATCCGGCCCGGCCATGATGCTGAGGGCCAGGGCAGCATCGCCCACGCTGCGGACGATAGGGCCGACGTGCATGAACCGCAGCAACGTATCGGGCCAGTGGCCCGTGAGGGGAATGCGTCCGTGGGTGGCTTTTAGTCCAACGATGCCACAGTAGTTGGCAGGCTCTCGGATGGAGCCGCCCACGTCGCTGCCAATGCCCAACGGCGACATCCCGGAGGCGACGGCGGCGGCCTCTCCGCCACTGGAGCCGCCCGGCGTCCGCCCGATCATCCACGGGTTCTCCGTGCGCCCGTAGACCAGGTTGTCGGTCTCCCACCACAGGGCGAACTCGGGCATATTGGACTTGGCGATGAATATGCCCCCGGCATCCTTGAGCCTCTTAACTACCGTGGCGTCGGCGCCGGGCACATGGTTCTCGAACAGCTTGGAGCCGCGAGTTGTGACTACGCCCTCGGTATCCACGCAATCCTTGACGGTGAAGGGAACCCCGTGCAGCGGCCCCCGGAACTCGCCGCGCATGGCGGCGGCCTCGGCCTCCCGCGCCTGTTCCATCACGCCGCCGGGAAAGGCGATTAGGGCGTTCAGCCTGGGGTTGACTGACTCGATGCGGTCCAGATGCGCCTGCACTACCTCCACCGGAGACAGTTCCCGGTCGCGAATACGGCGGGCCAGGGTTGCGGCGTCGGCGTATATGATTTCCTCGCTCATGGCGGAGCCTCCTTGTCTTAATCGTCAGGGTACGCCCTCACCCTAACCCTCTCTCTCCGGGAGAGGGGATTTTGCTGGGCAAGAACATAATCTCCCAGAGGTAGGGGAGTTCAGTGGATTGCGGCGGCGGGGGCGGCGGCTCGCTCGTTGATGAGCCTGCCCTTGTGGAACCGGGACAGGGCGAAGGGCTTTATAAGGTCGGGAGTTTCCCCGGTGGCAATCAGGCTGGCGATGTTCTTGCCGGCGGCGGGCGCGGCCTTGAAGCCCCAACTGCCCCAACCGCACGAGATTATGAACCCGTCCAGCCCGTCCACGGCGCCCATGATGGGAGCGTAGTCGGGGGTCATGTCGCACAGCCCGGCCCACTGGCGCAGCACCTTCACCTTGGACAGGCAAGGGAACATCTCCAGCGTATGCCCGGCCAGTTGCTCCATGGGCAAGAGCGCCGAGCGCATACTGTAGGACGGATAAGGGTCAACTCCGCCGCCGATTACCACCTCGCCCCGGTCGGTCTGGTAGACGTAGGCGTGAAGGTTGGCCGACGAGATAGTCTTGTTTAAGAAGGGTTTTAGTGGCTCGGTCACCATCGCCTGCAACGGGTGCGTGGTGATGGGCAATTCCACCTCGGCCAAGCGGGCCACCTCGCTGCTCCAGCCGGCGGTGGCGTTCAGCACCACCTCGGCGCCCACAAAGCCCCGGTTGGTGTCGACGCCGACGACGCGGCCGTTGGCGCGGTCGATGGCGGTGACCTCGGTGAACGGGTGCAGCTCGGCGCCGCCGCGGTCGGCGGCCCGTCCGAATCCCCAGACGACGGCGTCGTGCCGAATCACGCCACAGGGGGGGTGGTACAGCGCGCCGAGGATGGGGTAAGTCAGCCCCTCCCGCAGGCTCATGGACGGGACCAACTGCTTTATTTCGGCGGGGCCAATCATCCGGCTGTCCACCCCCAAGATGCGGTTGAACCCGGTACGCATCCGCAGCGCGTACAGGGCGGCGTCGGTGTGCCCCAGGTCCAGCCGCCCCATCTGGTTGAACAGCATATTGAAGTTCAGTTCCTTGGCCAGCCCCTCGTACAGTTTCACGCTTTGGTCAAAGAAGGGGATGCCCTCGACTGTGAGGTAGTTGGAGCGAATGATGGCCGTGGTGCGGGCGCTGGCGCCGCCGCCCAGGTAACCCTTGTCCAGAACCGCAATGTCTTTCACCCCCAGTTTCGTCAGGTAGTAGGCGGTGGAGAGCCCATGCACACCCCCCCCAATGATGACCACCCGGTAGCGGTCCTTGAGGGGCCTGACCTGCCACATCCGGTCCTTGCGGAATAATTGAAACACTACATTCCTCAGCGTCTAGCGCCAGTCTCTCAGTCCCAACAGAACTTCGGTTCCCACAGGGCCTCCTCCGGCCTCCCCAGCGGCTTCGATGAGGACTTCCCAGAGGTATTCTCCGAATTCGCGACCGGCATAGAGATGGTACATGGGGATGCCGATTACGTCGCGGCGCAGCAGCAGTCCCTGGATATCGGCGAAGCGGGACTGGAGGCAGGTGAGGTCGGGCAGAGTGCGGGGCGATGCGTCCACCTCGGTGATGCGACTGAGCAGCCCCTGTGCAGCCGGGCCAACTATGGACACTCCGCAGAGTCCTGATGTTACGTCAACCGCGTGGGCGCAAACCGAATCGCCGACTTGCATCGCGTCCACAGCCAACGGAGCTACCCCAGCGGGACTCAGGAGCAGGAACTCGCCGGGAGCCAGCCACGCCGCCAGCAGCTTTCCGCCGCGCTCCAGGGGCGAGTCGGCCTCGATTACGGAGCCGACGGCCCGCTCCGAGGTCTGGGGCAGTAAAATTGCGACTGCCTGCGCCGCATCCGCTCCCACCACCTTGACCTTTCCGAAGGGGCTTACGTCGGCAACTCCGACCGATTCGCGAAGTCGGCGGGCTTCTTCCGAAACGTCGCCATAGTGGACTGGAAGCTGCCAGCCGTCGGCGTCGGCCATGAGCGCTCCCATGGCCAACTGGGCATGATACATGGCGGTGCGGCGTTCCGGTGCGGTTAGGGTCATGGCGTCAGCTCCGCAGCCGGTGGCCTTCCGGGTCGTAGAAGGGCCGAAGGGTTACGCGGGCTGACTCGCGGCGGTCGCCAATCAGAACTTCGATGGATGCTCCCTCCTGGGCCAACTCCGGCGGCACCCACGCCAGGCCGAAACCCCGGCTCATTGTCGGGCTGACGCGGGCGCTGGTCACCCGGCCGACGGGTCGCCCTCTTTTCACCACCGGGGCGCCATCCTCCGGCGCGGCCAGGCCGGGCATTACGAATCCCACCAGGCGCTGCTGCGGGCCGTGTTCGGCAGCGATGGCCAGTCCGCCTCGGCCGATGAAATCTTCTTTGTCGAAGCGGACGGCCCAGTCGGAGCCAACGTCCAGGGGCGTGGATACGGCGTCAGTGTCCTGCCCGACTATGATGTGACCTTTCTCCAGCCGCAGGATGCGCTGCGCCTCGAGGCCGAAGGGAGAAATGCCGAATTCGCTCCCCGCCTCGATGATGGCGCGCCACATATATTCGCCGTACTCGGCGGGAAAGTGGACCTCCCATCCCGCCTCTCCCACGAATCCAATGCGCAGCAGCAGGCACCGGACTCCGGCCACCTCGCCTTGAGCAGAGCGCATATACCGGAAGGCGCGTCTTGACAGGTCAATGCCGGTGAGCTTGGACAGGGTTTCCCGGGCCCTGGGGCCGGCGACGTTGACCGCTCCGTATGCTGCCGTAACATTGACCACATGAGCGCAGTTGTCCGCCCCGGCGTTCCACCAGTTGAACCACTCTTCGATAACATCGGCGTTGCCCGAGGTGGTAGTGACGAAGTAGCGTTCTTCAGCCAGCCGGGTAACAGTGCCATCGTCCATGATGACGCCGTTGTCGGAGGTCATCAGGCCGTAGCGTATGCGCCCCACGGGCAAATCGGAAAAGCTGTGGGTATATAGGCGGTCGAGCAACTGCGGGGCGTCGCGGCCCACGACCTCCAGCTTGCCCAGGGTGCCGACGTCTATAATCCCGACGCGCTCCCTTACGGCGGCGCATTCGTCGGCGGGGGAGCCGTAGTTGTGGGGCCGCAGCCACGGGCCGGACTCCACCATCGCGGCCCCCAACTGCCGGTGGACCCGGTCCATCGGAGTCCGTTTGAGCGGCATCCGCTCGCGTCCGGCCAGGACCTCCAACGACACGGGCTGATACGGCGGGCGCGACGTCGTATAGGTGTCTCCCGTAGCCGACCCGCTTTCACTCCCGGCATGAGAGGCGCAGATGCCTGCCAGGGCCCGCCCGCACATCTTGCCCTGGCAGGGTCCCATGGTGACCGTGGTGTAGCGTTTCAGCGTCTGGACGTCGGCAAAGCCCTCGCCGATTGCCTGCTCGATGTCGTGGGCCGATACATCCTCGCAGAAACACACGTAGGTTCGCGCGTTCTTCCCGGCAGGCACGACGGGTAGCGGCGCCGCCGGGCGCGACTCCGACTGCGACTCCAACCGCGACTCCAACAGGGCGCCGTCGACCTGGCCTGGAGCGTCGCCGGCGGCCATGAGTCCGGCCTCCCGGCCCTGGCGGGTTATTTCGTACAGTCCTGTCGCGCCGTTGGCCCCGCCCACCAGAGCCGCCCCCGGTTGGGAAGCCCCCATCTGATGCAGCAGCCCGTCCACCGGCTGGAACTGGCCCGACATACAAAGCAGATCGCAACGAATTCTGCGAATAGCGGAGGGGTTTGGGTTCCCTGCGGGGGCGACCAGAGCAGCCTTGACACGACCACGCCCGACGGCCTTGACGACGCGATGCCCGGACAGGACGGTGACGCCGCGCGCCCGCACGGCCTCGGCCGCCTCGCCTGCCGCCGATTCGGAGGCGTCCACCACCGCAGCGACCCTGACGCCGGCGTCCAGCAGTTCCAGCGCGGCCTCGTAGCCCTCTGCGGTCTCGGTTGCCACCACCGCCTGCCGCCCCGGGCGGACGCCGAAAAGCGACACGAGACGCCGGGCCGCAGTGGAGAGCATGATTCCGGGCAGGTCGTTGTTTTCGAAGAAAAGCGGAGATTCCTGCGCCCCGGTAGCCAGCGCCACCCGGTTGGCGCGGAGCCGCACCAACCCGTCGGTGGTAAGCACGGCCAGCAGGTTGTCCTGGTAGAGGCCGAACACCGTGGCGTTGCTGAGCGTTTCGATAGTGGGCGCTTGGCGCACTCGCTCCGCCAGTTCCCGGGCTGCTTCCGTTCCGGGCCTGATTTCGCCGCCGGGAACGTCGACAGGCTGACGGCAGTATCGCAGATGTCCACCCAGGGTGGGCTGATCGTCAATCAGCGTGACGCTGGCCCCTGCCGCGGCCGCGGCCAGGGCTGCGGCGATGCCAGCGGGGCCGCCGCCGACCACGGCAACGTCGGCGTGGAGGTTGCGGCTGCTGAATTCCGCCTCGTGGGTGGCGTCGATGTCTATGCTTCCCAGACCACCGACGCGCCGGATGAGCTGCCTCCCCAGCAGCCACAGCGGCTTGGGGCGGTGCAGAGCCTTGTAGTAGAAGCCAACGGGCATCAGCCAGTGCAGGCGGTCCAGAAGCGAAAGCAGGTCGAACCCCAGCGCAGGCCAAGCGTTCTGGCTACGGACTTGCATGCCTGGCTCCACGGGGCGGGCACAGGCGCGGACGTTGGGTTCATCGCCAACGGTCACGAGGCAGTTGGGGCAGTTGCCCGCGCAGCACAGCAGCCCGCGGGGCCGGTGGTACTTGAAGCTGCGGCTGAATACCCGCGTTCCGTCGGCAAACAGAGCCGAGGCTATCGTATCGCCCCGGAAGCCCTGTACCCGCCTGCCGTCGAACTCGAACTCAACGGGCGCGGAGCGCTCAACGACCTCGCCGGGCTGCGGTTCAAGACGGGATTTCCTGCTCATGGGCGTCGCACTGCCTCTTGGACTATATCAGGAAGAATCATTTCAGGTGAGAGTAGCGGGTGGCTGCTCTCCAGGCCAGAAGGTAATCCGGATTTCGTTGCTGGTCGTATTCCGCAGGGCGTAGAACCAACGGCGGCAGCCATAGCGATGGTTCCACCACTCCCGCTGCACACCGGCGGCATTGCGGCGGAAGTAGAAGTAGCTGCTCCATTCGCCCTCCGCCGCGCCGGGCGCAGGCCGCGAAAGGACCTCCCCGCCGAAGCGGAACTCGTTGACGCTGCGCTCCCCGCAGTTGGGGCATTTCAGGAGGAAGGACATAAGAAGCTATTCAACAATACCCAAGCGGCCAAAGGAAATTCTTACCTTTCCAAAGTCTCCGGTAGATAGAGTACCTATTTTACGGTTTACTCTACTCCGATTTATTGTAGCCAACTTATGCGGCCTCACTACGGACGGACGGCTCAGACTTGCCTGAGACAAGTCACTAACAGGAACATCAAAAGAATCTCTGGGCTGATGTGTGGTGATACGGGCAACAACAATGTCGTCGTCCCCAGTATCCGCCAGAATTAAAGCCGGTCGAGGCAATCTCCCGCCTGCTAGAGGATCCAACAAAGTTACAACATCACCAAGCAAGTACCTCTGTGCTCCCCTAGACAGTGTCATACAGAGCGTCCTCTTCAGCATACCCTGAGAAAAACTCCTCCGTAGTCAAATGATCCCAAAATTCATCCTCGTCCAACTCTGACTGAAGCGATTCGGTTGGGGGAGCAAACGCCAAGCTCGGGGGCACAGGCCGCTGGTCCAGATACACCCTCCTGATTTCTTCGGAATCTATCCTGCTTTGGCTCCGCCCTTCCGCTGTCAAGGCCCAGAAACCCCGCTTCGGATTGTCAACAAAGCCGCAAGACTTAAGGACAGTCCGGGCCCATGCAAGTCTGTATTCAAGCTCGGTTTGACAGGTGTTGCCATGCGTCTGCCAGACCAGTTCCTCCGGCAATCGCATTTGATTGATAACCGCTTGGGCAATGTCCTGTATTGAGCCGGCGCCACCCAGCGAACGAAGGGCCTGTACCGTCGGATCACATAGTTCATACTCTCTGGGGACTTTCATAGCAGGCTCCATATCTTTCTTGCTTCCGGCCTGATTCCGCCTAAAACAGTGTAAGATACCGCTCTATTTCCCACGGCGTTACCTGCCGGTGGTACTCGCGCCACTCCGCTTCCTTCTGCGCAACGAACTCGTCGCAGATTACGCCCAGCGAATCGCGCACCACGGCATCGGCCTGCAATTCGGCCAGGGATTCCGCGAGGGACTGGGGCAGCATTCGCACTCCCCGACGGCGGATTTCCTCCAAGCCCAAGTCGTAGAGGTTGCCCAGGTTGGGTTCACCGGGGTCGAGTTGGCGGCGGATGCCGTCCAGCCCGGCGGACAGGTAGGCTCCGAAGGCCAGGTACGGGTTGCAGGCGGCGGACATGGTGCGGTCTTCCAGGTGACCCGGCCCGGCGGTGCGTATCATCTGCGTCCGGTTATTGTCGCCATACGACACGAAGGCGGGCGTCCACAGGAAGCCGGAGGACGATCCCATCAGGGCCGGCCCCACCTGAAGCCGCTTGTAGCAGTTGACCGTTGGCGACATGACGCAGCACAGGGCCGGGGCATGGGCGAATATGCCGCCGATAAAGTGGTAGGCCATTTCCGACAGCCCGAGGCCCCGCCGGTCGTCTTCGTCGAGGAACAGGTTCTCGCCGGTCTCGGAGTCGGCCAGGTGGTAGTGGATGTGGCCGCCGCTGCCGGTGCGGTCGGTGAAGGGCTTGGCCATGTGGGTGGCGATGGCCCCGTGCCTCTGGGCGTACTGGCTGGTCATCATCTTGAAGAAGGTGTAGCGGTCGGCGGTGGTCAGCGCGTCGGAATAGTGGAAGTTGATTTCGTATTGCCCGTTGGCGTCCTCGTGGTCGGACTGGTAGGCGTCCCAGCCGATCTCTCGCATCGCTGTCATCATGTCGCGCAGGTAGCCCATGACGTTGGCAATGCCTTTGAAGTCGTAGCAGGGCTTGCGAAGACTGTCCATATTGTTGGGGTCCCAGACCTGGATGGAGCCGTCCTCGTTTCTGGTTACCAGAAAATGCTCAGGCTCAATGCCGACGTTGAAGACGAACCCTTCGGCGCGAGCGTCGCTCAGCAGGGCCTTGAAGTGCTGGCGGGGGCAGTAGGGATGCGGCTCGCCGTCCACGAACAGGTCGCTGGCGAAGCGGGCGAGGCCGTCGTCCCACGGCACGGGGGTGTAGGAATCCAGGTCGATGCGGGCCATCATGTCGTGGGAGTGCGGCCCCTGGCCCATACCGATCAGGGCGGCCCCGCCGAATCCGGCGCCTTCGTCCAGCACGTCGTCGAAGTGCTCCACCGGCACCATCTTGGCCTTCGGTGAGCCGTTGAGGTCAACGAACTGGGTCAGGAGAAACCGGATGCCGTCATCCTGCATCCGCTGGGCGATTTCTTCCCTGCTGGTCATGCCGCCTACTCCTTGTGCGGGTGTTTGAGTAATTATACGCCAGCCTGCCAAGAGTCCAGAGGCATATCGCCCGTAATCCGCATCGCCGGTTGGTAGGCCATCATTGGCGCTTCGACTTTCAATTCCCGGGCCAAGGCCAGTAGGTCAAGCCGCTGCAAAAATTCTGTCGTGATTGGCCGTTTGGAGTCCCAAAACACAAAGGCGGAAAAGAATTCTTGCGCAATTTCGGAGTTCAGCATATCTGCTATGGATACGGCTTCTTCCTGTGTTTGACAGGGCATAAAATAGCACGTGTCGTCAAGCACGACGGGTTTGCTGGACGATGGGCTGATTACCTTGAAATTCATAGTCTTGTAGAAACCCGAAATCGCAACTTTCCATGGCGAAAATGAGTATTCGCCAACTCCGAATATGGAGAACTTTGGGCGATTCCGATAGATGGAACTGGCCCGGCGCTGAAGCAATTCAGAGTGATTTTCGAGATACTCCCAAGTTTTCGGGGCGTTTCGTTTAATCAGACTGGTATCTTCTCCCACAAACCGCTGAGGCACCAGCATTAGGCGGGACGAGCGCGGTTCAGAAACTTTGGCGATGTCGGAACTTTTGAGCATTGGATAGAGATAGTCAGTTTCCAGGCTTGCGCTTTCCCCTAGCCCGTTTCGGTATTCGCCATTTAATTCCTGCAATTCCATGACTTTGGAGCAGTCATGCTTGATTCCGGACCGCCAGGTCTGCCTGCCGCTTCCTTCAAGGTGGCTCCAAGACTGATATGCCGCCACGTTAGCCAACAGCCGCCCGTTGTCATACTTCATAACAGTTGGCGCAGCGTGTTCGGAAAGACTATCATAAACTCGGCAATCCACGCTTTCCGTTGTTGAAGAAGAGTTGACTACTAAAAGACAAGCATCCACCGCGACACCGAAGTGAGCCGCAGCGTCAATACGGTAAATATCGGCCTGCGCTATACGCTTCCCGGTTTTCCAAGCGTGACGTAAAACCTTCCTCGCCACAGAGGTCTTGCACAGCATCGCTATGGTAGCCTGTTTGTTGGCAATCCAATCCAACGCTCTGAGAAGCATCCATTCCGATATGTCGAAGTTGCTTTTTCCGGTGATTGCGTCAATTCCGCGATGATTTTGGAAGTTAATTTTTTCAGGGGAATTGGAACTATCCAAAAATCCGAGGGCAGCGTTGGTGACCCAGGGAGGGTTGCCTATGACCAGCAGAGGTTCGGGCAGGGAATCAATCACACGGCTCCAGTCGGCGTCGAAGAAATTTTCCAGCCGGATCTCCACCGCACAGTTGGCCGTCACGGCCTGCGCCGCCGCTCGCGCACGATCAATATGTTCGGGATTGATGTCCATTCCGGCGGCTTTTTGGATTTCCGGGAAAACCTGAAGAGCGGCCTCCAGAAAGTTGCCCTCGCCGCAGGTAGGCTCAAGAACCGAACTGGGCGCCAATCCCCGCCTGGCAAGCATCAAGCACACCTCGCGGGCAAGTCGAGGAGGTGTTTGGAAATCGCCGAATTCTTGTATGCGTCTGCTTTTGACTGCCATCGCTCTATCGTATTTTTTGGATTCCTTCCACGTGTCCAGCCTGATTCAGTACCCTTTGATATTGAAGCCTCCATTGCAGGGCATTGGAAATTGTCAAATACCCTACCCCCGGGGGATTCTCCAATAACTCCCGAGCTATCTGCAACGCTTGAATATCGTCTACCGGAAGAGAACGCTCCCGCATAAACGCCATCAGGTCATCAGCGTTGCCATCGTTGTTAATGATATTCAGTATGCCGGTAGTGGTCTGGTAATCGGCCGTCCTGCTTTCGTCAACAAAAACAGCGTGCAAGAAGTCGATCCTTACTGTTTGTGTTTCCAAATCGTCGGTTTTTTCATACACAAATACCAGAAGAGAGTAGCCCAAGCCGTAAATCTTCTGACGCGCCGACTTGAACGGGCAAGAAGATTGCGGCTGCGTGATACGCGTCACTTTCACATCCACGTTGAGACTTGGGAAATCAATCCCGCTTGTTGAACTCCCCTTCTCATAAATGTATCTCTCATTCAGATAGTCACGGAATCTATGCTCAACATAAGTTCCGATAGCCTTTCCATCCGTTACGCCAAAAAGCGCCGGTTCCGGGCGAGATGACTCCATCTCCGTGAATCGGCCTGCCTCAAGCGATAGAGAACGAACATCCAGTATCCGTTTCACGGCTGCGTTTCCTCTACCACCGAAGACCTTGTTCGTCCCCGCCAGCGGGACGCGGGCCATGGCGGAGACTTCGATGGTTAGGGCGGACAAAGTCTTCCAATTCCAAGCGATGGAAGTACACCCGCCCGCCCTGTTATCCACAAAATACAATTCTATCGGATTCCTAATTTGATAAGGGCCTGAGATCATAGAGCCGGTCTGCGAAGTCAATTATCATTCTTCTATGTGCCAGAATGTCTAACCAGTGGCTTGGGATTTCGCTCTCGCCATAGAAAGCGCCGGCGATTTGGCCGTAGACCGCGCCCGTGGTATCGGAATCATCGCCCAGATTCACGGCCAAGAGGGCGCCGGCGGCGAAATTATCGCTGTTGTGGAAGGCCCACAGAGCGGCCTCCAGCGACTCAACAACGTAGCCGCTGCCCCTGATTTGCGGGGGGTTGAATATCCTGAATGACCCGAAGGCCACCCTCTTCATTCCATCGGACAACTCTCCGGTCAGGGCAGGGGCCAGCACTTCTTCCTTTTCGGCTCCCTGCAACGCCCGGACCAGCACTGCGGTCATGTAGCGGCAGGCGCTGATTGACTCTTCGGCGGCGTGGGTGGTGGCCGAACTCTGACCGGCGTATTCCACGGCGTTTTCCATGCTGTTGGCGAAAAACATGGGGACGGGAGCCAGTCGCATGATGGAGCCGTTGCCTGCGCTGTCGGGAGAAGTCGGACCCGAGGGATGGCCCGTTATTTGAAACCCTTCAAGAGCGGCCCTGGTGGTGATGCCAATATCGAAGCAGTACCCGTTACTGGCAAGGTGTCCGTACTTCCACCAGCGCACGTATCTCTGCAACTGGTCCTCGGCGTCAAAGCCGCGACACTCGATGAGGCTTTCGGCGAGGCACAGGGCCATCGAGGTATCATCGGTCCACTCTCCGGGCACCAGCCCGTGGGGGCCGCCTCCCACAATGTCGGTCAAAGGCTCGAACGTCCCGGGCTGCATGAACTCCACGGTCGCGCCGAGGGCGTCCCCGGCGGCCAAGCCCAGAAGCGCACCCCTGTACCGGTCAAGCTCCGGATTGAAGTCGAAATACTGCATCACATCAAGAGCAGCGAGCCGTCTACTCGCCAAAAACCTTTTTTGTTCCGACCAACGGCACGCGCGCCATCGCAGACGCCTCGATAGTCAGGGCGGCCAGGTCTTCCGGCTCCAAGCTGTGGACGTTGCCCTTGCCCAAGGAGCGGGTGAGCAGCGTCATTTCCATGGTCATGGAGTTGATGAAGTTGGCTACCCGTTCCGCGCCCTCGTCGGGGTCGAGCCGCCGCGTCAGTTCCGGGTCTTGGGTGGCGATTCCGACGGGGCACTTGCCGGTGTGGCAGAAGCGGCAGTAGCCGGCGGGAACGCCGACTTCTTCCACGAAGTTGCTTTCCGGGATTTCCCTGTTGCAGTTGAGGGCAATCAGCGCGCCCAAGCCGATGGCTACCGCGTCGGCGCCCAGGGCCAGCGCCTTGGCGGCGTCGGCTCCGCTGCGAATCCCGCCGGAGGCGATGAGGCTGACCTTGCCGTACAGCCCCAGTTCCCGCAGAGCCTCCCGCGCCATGACGATGGCAGGCACCGTGGGGATGCCGCTGTGCTCCAGCAGCACCTCGGCCGATGCGCCGGTTCCTGCCATCATGCTGTCTATGACGATGGCATCGGCTCCGGCCTTGGCCGCCAGCTTCACGTCGTCGTCCACCCGGCAGGCGCCCAGCTTAACATGAACCGGAATGCGCCAGTCGGTAGCCTCCCGCAACTGCTCGATTTTCACCGCCAGGTCGTCGGGGCCGAGCCAGTCGGGATGCCGGGCCGGACTGCGCTGGTCGATGCCCGGGGGCAGGTCTCGCATCTCGGCCACATCGTCCTGCACTTTGACGCCCATCAGCATACCGCCGGTGCCGGGCTTGGCGCCCTGACCGACCACAATTTCGATGGCCTGCGCCTGCACCAGATGATGGGGGTTGAATCCGTAGCGGCTGGGCAAGACCTGGTAAATCAGCTTCTCGGCGGCGGCCCGTTCGCCGGGCAGCATTCCGCCGTCGCCGGTGCAACTGGCCGAGCCGACCATGGCTGCGGCCCTGCCCAGCGCCACTTTGGCATTGGCCGACAGGGCGCCGTAGCTCATGCCGCTGATGTATATCGGCGTTTCCAGAATCAGCGGGTTTTCGGCATGGCGGCCGCCGATGACGGTGCGGGTGTTGCACCGCTCCTTGTAGCCCTCCAGCGGGAAGCGGGTGAGACCGGTCGAAAGGAAGGTGAGGTCATCGAAGTGTGTGACCTTCTGGAAGGAGGAAAAGCCACGTATGCGGTATCGGCCCAGATCAGCTTTGGCATGGATATCGTCGATAATCCAGGGAGACCAAATCTGGCTGCTTCCCATCACCATAGTATTCGCGCTCCTCGCCGTAAGCCCGTGCTTTCTGACCAGTTGACAGAGATGACGACCCGGAAGTGTCCCATCCGTTTAGAGCGCGGATTTCTCCAGCCGCTCCAGAGAGTCGTAGTGATAGAGCCGCTTGGCCGAAACTACTTTAGTGAAGCTGCGTTTGTCCGTGATTCCCTTGGCTTCCAAGGTGGACAGGACGTCGATAAGCTCGTCTTCGCTCAACTCCTCCACCCTGGCGTCCGCACCCAGGGAGGCGATGCTCCCTGCAACGTAAATCGTACCCTCGTACATGGAGTCGCCCAAGGCCTCGCCGGCGTCGCCGCAGATGATGATGCGGCCCTTCTGCATCATGAAGCCGGTCAGGAAACCGGCGTTGCCTCCGATGACCATGGCGCCGCCCTTCATGGAGATGCCGGCCCTCGCTCCGGCATTGCCTCCGATGAACAGCTCGCCGCCACGCATGGTGGATCCGGCTGAGGCCCCGGCGTCCCGGGTGACGGTAATCTTCCCGCTCATCAGGTTGTCGCCGACGGCCCAGCCGGCGTTGCCCTCGATCAGCACCTCCGGCCCGTCCAGCAGGCTGGCGGCGTAGTAGCCGACGCTGCCCTTGAAGCGGATGGAGCAACTCTCGAAGATGCCCACCGCCAGATTGTGGCGGGCATTGGGGTTCAGGACGGTTATCTCACTGCCCGGACTCGCCAGCCCCTTGAGTCGGGTGTTGAGCGCCCTGGTGTCCAGTGTTCCGGCGTCTAAAGTAACCAGGTCATAACCTCGCTTTTCTGAGGCTCCATTCGGTCAATCTCCTGATCGAAGACACCGCGCAGGGCAATTTCCTCGGACGCAATGGCGATAACGTCTTCCGTTTCCATGGTGACCAGCGGCTTGGCCGACCACTGGTCCTTGGCGTAGCCCAGCCCCTCGCGGGTTGCCACCAGGTAGGTGAACGTGCCGTCCAGGTCGTCCAGCGAGGCGCGCAGGGCGTCCTCCAGTCCATCCCCCTGGGCCAGCTTGTCGGCCAGGTAGACGGCGATGAGTTCCGAGTCGTTGCCGGTCTGGAAGTGATGACCCTGGTCTTCGTAGCTCCGGCGCAGCTTGTGGTAGTTGGTCAACTGTCCGTTGTGCACCACCGATACGTCGGGGAAGGGGTAGGCCCAGAAGGGATGGGCGTGATTGACATCCACCCGGCTCTCGGTGGCCATGCGCACGTGACCGATGCCGTGAGTGCCACGAATCGCCCTGATGCCGTGGCGTTGGTCCATGGCGACGGGGGTGCCGACATCCTTGATGACCTCAGAGGTGTGGCCGATGCTGTGCAGGGCCACGCCCGGCGTATCCAGCAGGGCGGCTGTCAGGTCACGCATCTCGCCTTCATAACCTATCACCAGCCGAATGAACTGCCCAGTGCAGCGGCTGGAAATGAGGACCCCTCCTTCACAAGAAATGGTGTCCTCTACGAGGGCCAATACGCCCCCGGTCTCGCGGGCGCCGTCGTTCCAAATGCGAACTATTAGGCCGCCCTCCGGCTGCTCGCCGACGATGGTGACACCGCTGGAGTCCCTGCCTCTGTGCGTCAGCGGCTCCAGCATACGGATGAGCTGGTCGCCCACGGGCGCGAGCCCGCCGCCGGTGGAGGAGGTCTTGTGAAGGATACCGCTAACGCCGCACATACAAAGGGCCTGCTTACTGTTTGTCTGGATAGCTGGCAGTGTAGCCAAGCGCGGCGGATTGAGTCAAGGGCGGGGCCGCGGTGTCAACGGACGCAGTGGTCGGTGCGCGCCAACAACTGCCGGTGGATGCCGGTCAATATGCCTGCGTCTCGCTGAGCGGCGTAGGGGCGGCCGCCGATTGGCAACGTGGTGTAGACTCTGCCTCTGGGTTCACTGACAATCTGCGGGTTGTTAAAGTCGTCTTGCAGGGACTGGTCGTTGGTATACAGCAGCCGGGCTCCGCTTACTCGGGCCAGCGCTAAGACGTGGGCATCGTTGGAGCGGCAGATTCGCCGGGCTTCAAGATTCGCGGTTTCAGCGTCAACTTGTTCGTCGGGAATGTCCTTTACGCGCCCGCCCAGCCTTAATTGGTTATACACCCTCAGAAAATTGCGGTTTCTGCCGCCATCAGACAACTCGTCTCTGAGTTTACCGCCCAAGGCCAACGTTCCTCCGTTAGGTTTAAGCAACCAATCGAGGAAAAAGTTGCCCGCTTCAGCTTGGGCGTCTCCGAACACTTGGTCTCTGACGTTGGCGTCAACTACGGCGCACATTTACAAACCAACGGAACGTCGGAGCTCGTCCATGAAGAACCTGCGGTAACTGTCCGGCGGGTCTACAATGGTTCCGCGGTCGTCCAGCCTTAAAGAGTGGATGGTTACATCCAAGTCATTCGGTTCAAAATACAGAATCGACACATCTTCCGGCGCCAGCTCTGTTTTTTTGTCCCGAATATCCAAGAGAACGCGGTCGAGAATGTAGTCACTGTGCGTTTCCACGACCAACTGCCGTTCTCTGCTGGCTATGGAGCAAAACAGCGTTCCAAGGGCGGCCTGGGCGCTGGGGTGAAGGTGAACCTCGGGCTGCTGTAATAGGAAAAGGGACGGCGGATCTGGGTCAAGCAGTTCCGTAATGAGCGGCAACGCCTGACTTACGCCATATCCGACGTCAATCAGATTTCTGGTCTGGCCTTTTGATTTTTTCCCGTACTTCCTGATATGCACCTGGAAAGGTGATCCGGTAGCTTTGCCCAACGAATCGATGTGAATCTCGTCGAACAAACCGGATTGCTTACCAAATTCTTCGAGTCGCCCTTTAAGAGTTTCCCACTTTGCGGTGTCTTGGCGTGACATATTCGCCAAGTATGTAGGTATGTACCCCCCTTCTGGGTCTCGGTAAGGACGCGTGGGATCGTAAGTTCGCTTAGGATGAGAGCGAACAGGAGCCCCCACGTAAGGATACCTTTGGCGCCTAGCCAAATAATTCCTAGGCACAATTCGCCGCAGCTTATCCAGCACTCCTATTGCCTCATTGTCTGACGTCGAAGGCTCATCATCGGCAGCGTATCTTGGCATTCTAAGCAAGGTAGAAAGCCCAACCAATTGAGTATCTTCCCGTACACGAGCGAATGGAACATCAAACTGATGATTCCATTCCTTCTTTTGAGTACCGAACTTTAGAACGACATTTTCGCCCTCTAAAAGCTCCGTTTCAAGCCAGAGGTCTCTTCCGGCAATGCTGCGTGATACGGGAAATGGGACACCTTGACGCTCTTTGAAGGTTGCCTTAAATCGCACCGGGCCTCTATTTCGGGGTTGATCTTCAAATCCAGCCTCAAACGAATCAATTCTACGTCCCCTGCTGCCTCGATTATATGCCATCTCCCGGAAACTGCCCAAGTCATAAAGGGCTTCCCGGAAATCAGGGGCAACTTCTCTGAATGCCACATCCCAAAGCGCCCGCAGCAGAGCCAAGAAAGACGTTTTGCCTGTGCTGTTCTCCCCGACAAGGAGCGTCAGCGGCGCCATCCGGGCCGTCTGCTCCTCCCGGAAGCAACGGAAGTTTTTGACGGTTACGCTGTCCACAATGTGATTCCTTTAAGTAAATCACTGAAATTGACGGTATCATACGCCGTGAAGCGGGACAATGCAGCGCTACCGTCGGCGGTTGCGGACGTATTCGGCGAGGTCGTGGAGGGAGCGGCGGGCTTCGCCCTTGGGCAGCGCTTTCAGTTCGGCGCAGGCGCGGTCGCAGTAGTCACGCACCACATCTTCGCAGTCGCGGATGATGCCTGCGTTGCGAATCATGTCCACCACCCTTTGCAGTTTTTCAGCGTTGTCCCGGTCCTGGAACAGGGCGGATACCGGGTTGTCCTGCGGGTAGCGCTCCTGGAGCATGATGGTGGGCAGGGTCAGCACGCCGTGTAGCAGGTCGGAGCCCACTGGCTTCCCCAGGTCTGTCTCATCGCCCTCGAAGTCCAGCAGGTCGTCGCCCATCTGGTAGGCCATGCCTATGTTGTACCCGTAGCGACGCATGGCCTGCACCTCGTTCTCCGGCGCCCCGCCGAGCACGGCCCCCGACTCTCCTGCGGTGCAGAACAGGGAGGCGGTTTTCCGGTAGATGCGGTCGTTGTAGAGTTCGCGGGCCTGCGCCGGATCGAAGGCTCCGAAGTACTCGATCAGCTCGCCGCTGGCCAGGTCCATGATGGTCTCGGAGAAGCGGCGCATGATGCGGATATTGTCGGTGTCGCAGACGAAGGTTGCCGAGGTTGCGAACACATAGTCGCCGAAGAGCACCGCAACGTGGTGGCCCCACACGTTGCCCACCGTGGCCCGGCCCCGCCGGGTGGGTGAGTCGTCCACCGTGTCGTCGTGTATGAGCGTGGCGAGATGCAGCAACTCCACCGCCCCGGCCATCAGCACCAGCTTGTCCGCGTCGTGGGGGTAGGGGTGGGAGGCCAGCAGCGTGATGGCAGGACGAACCCGCTTGCCGCCGGTCCCGGCCACATAGTCCAGCAAAGGCCGCAGGTGGCCCACTTCGTCTGGGGCAAGGCCCCTGAGCTTGTTCTCCACCATGACAAGCTCGGCCTCAATCGGGGCATAGATGGCCGCAGTGCGTTCGTCCAGTCCGTAAAGCATCGGGGAGCAGGAATCCTTAACCGGTCGCCCCGCCCAGCCGGGCTACTTCCTGGTCCACCACCTCGGGGTCCAGCTTGGTGTACAACGGGGCCGGACGCCGCAGTTCCCTGCCTGCCGCCACCTCGCCGAGAGCGGAATCAAAGTCCCACCCGCCGTCCTCAACCCTTCCGTCCTGGCCCAGGAATTCGTGGAGTCGCTGGGAACTGAAGGGCATGAACGGGTGGAGCAGGGTCTTCAGGCAGTTGATGACTGCGATGGTCACCCACAGGCTGGTAGCCGCCGCCTCGCGGTCTTCCTTGATGCTGCGCCAGGGGGCCTTGGCATCCAGGTATCGGTTGGATTCCTGGGCCAAGGCAAAGATACGGGAGATGGCCGCCTTGAAATGGCAGGCGCCCAGACTGGCGCTCACATCGTCCATGGCGACCCGGGCCGAGTCCAGCAGGGCGCGGTCGGCATCGTCCAGCGGACCGGGTGTGGGAATGCGCCCGTCAAAATTGCGGTAGGCGAAGGTCAGCACCCGGTTGACCAGATTACCGTAAGTGGCTACCAGTTCCTCGTTGTTGCGGCGCACGAACTCGCCCCATGAGAAATCAGAGTCGCCCGATTCCGGCATATTGACCGAAAGGAGGTAGCGCAGCGGGTCAGGGTCGTATCGCTCCAGGTAGTCGGGAACCCAGACGGCCCAGTTCTGGCTGGTGGAGAACTTCTGGTTCTCCAGGCTCAGGAACTCGTTGGCTGGCACGTCGTAGGGCAGGTTCAGACCTTTGTCGTAGGCCATGATCATGGCCGGCCAGATGATGCTGTGGAAGGGTATGTTGTCCTTGCCGATAAAGTAGTAGGAGCGGCTCTCCGGGTCTTTCCAGAAGTCCTGCCAACTTTCCGGCTCACCGTGAATCTGCGCCCACTCCACCGCCGCCGACAGGTAGCCGATGACCGCCTCGAACCAGACGTATATCTTCTTAGACTCGTAACCTTCCAGCGGAATGGACACGCCCCAGTCGAGGTCGCGGGAGATGGCGCGGTCGTGCAGGCCATCCTCCAGGAAACGGCGGGTGAAGTTCAGCACGTTGGGGCGCCAGTGGGACTGCCGGGAAACCCACTCCAGCAACGGCTCCTGAAAGGCCGACAGCCGCAGGAAGAAGTGCTCCGATTCGCGGAATTCCGGCGTGTCGCCGCTCAGGGCGCAACGCGGCTCCACCAGGTCGCGGGGGTCCAGGGTGCGGCCGCAGGCGTCGCACTGGTCGCCTCGGGCCCGGGTGTTGGCGCAGTGAGGGCAGGTCCCTTCCACGTAGCGGTCCGGCAGGAATCGAACACACTTGGCGCAGTAGGCCAGGAGCGTGGTATCGGTGTAGATGTAGCCCTTATCGTGCAGGGTCTTGAAAACGTCGTGGGTCAACGCCTCGTGATTGGCGGTGTTGGTGTGGGTAAACAGGTCGAAGGATATGCCCAGCTTCTCCCACGATTCCAAGAACAGGGCGTGATACCGTTCCACGACCTCCGCAGGCGTGGTCCCTTCCTGGTCGGCGCGGATGGTGATTGGGGTGCCGTGGGTGTCGCTGCCCGACACCATCAGCACACGATTGCCCTTGAGCCGGTGATACCGGGCGAATATGTCGGCGGAAAGATAGCAGCCTGCCACATGGCCCAAGTGCAGCAGGCCATTGGCGTAGGGCCAGGCGACGGCGACAAGAATGCGCTCAGCCACGGGACAAATCCATTCGCTCGAAAGCGCGTGGGATAAGATTCAACAAAAAGCCGGGCGTCCGGGAAAAGTATTTTAGCATAAGGAAATGGCGCAATGTACGGCTGGGGCGACCGAATCGCCGCTCCTATAGTTGGCTGTCGCCTCAGGCAACAGTGTAACGCCAAGTAACGCCAAGCCGGAGAAGGAACATCAGCGGGGGTATCATCAGCGGGGGTATCAGCGGGGGTATTATGGAAGCGATTAAGAAACTGGTTGGGGCATACTTGGCCGGTATTGCCCCAGTGGTGGCGGTGTGGTTCATCATCAACACGTTCTTCGTCGATTCATTCGATTTGTCGAACATCTGGTAGGCGCTGGACGTGTTCATGCTTGTCGGCCTTGCCCTGGGGTTGATATTCAATTACTACGACCGGAAGCGGAGGGAGGGTGAGCATACGCCGGCAGGGGCCGTCAGTCGCCGGCACTCTGGAGGTCAATGTGCGGGGGGGGGGCAATGTGGCCTTCTACCTGACAGCGGGCCTGATGATTCTGTATCTGCACTACTGGTTTTCTGGTTTTCTTTTGGTTTTCTTTTGTTTACAACGGCTCGGAAAGACCGGACGGCAACCACCAGGCGTGGGTCATCTGGGCGGTCGTGGGTACGCTGCTGCCGCTGACCCTCGGCGTAACCGGCTGTGCGATGTGGCGCGAGGTTTCTGAGTAGTGAGGACACTGTTTCTTTCCTGAAAGGGGCTGCCGGAATCGTGGCGACAGCCGTTGACAGTGGACAGAGCGGCTGATACCATCTCAACTACCAAATCCGCGATGAGCGGGAGTAATAGCGGTGTCCTGCACCAGAGAGCCGGCGGTTGGTGCGAGCCGGTGGCAGAAGAGCCGTGAACTCGCCCGGGAGCGGCCCGCCTGATGGCCCCGGATGCGCCGGGGAAGCAGGGCGCGGCGGGTGACTCCGTTATTAAGTCTTCAAGCGGCCTCGGCAAGCCGGTTTAAGAATCGTAGTGGCTCATAGTGGCCAAGACCGGCAAGCGTCGGGGAAGAAGGGTGGTACCGCGGGCTTTTACCCGTCCCTTCAGTGGGATGGGTTTTTTTATTGCCCAATCCCCGACAGCCACCCATATTCAGCCAACTAACCCTCGGGCAGGATGTATGAAACTTAGCGGCGCTGAGATTGTCTGCGAGAGCCTCCTCAAGGAGGGGGTGGAAATTGTTTTCGGCCTGCCCGGAGGAGCGGTGCTGCCGCTGTACGGGGCGATGGCCAGGTATCCGCAGTTGCGGCATGTGCTGGTCCGCCACGAGCAGGCAGCCTCGATGGCCGCCGACGGATACGCCCGCGCCACCGGACGGGTGGGCGTATGCTCCGCCACCAGCGGCCCCGGCGCCACCAACCTGGTCACCGGCATCGCCACCGCCCAGATGGATTCGGTGCCGATGGTCGCCATCACCGGCCAGGTGCCGCGCGGCGCCATCGGACGCGACGCTTTCCAGGAGACCGACGTAACCGGCATCACCCTCCCCATCACCAAGCACAACTTCCTGGTCATGGAAGTGGAGGACGTGGCGCCGGCCATCAAGGAAGCCTTCCACATCGCCCGCACTGGCCGACCCGGCCCGGTGCTGGTGGACATCCCGAAGGATGTGCTTCAGGACCTGCGGACGGAGTTCATCTGGCCCGACAAGCCCAACCTGCCGGGTTATCATCCACCCGGCGAGGCCCCCATGAAGGATGTGGCCCGCGCCGCCCAGCTCATCAACCAAGCCAAGCGGCCGGTCATCATGGCCGGGCATGGCGTACTTATTTCCCAAGCCTACCACGAACTGATTGATCTGGCAGAGAAAGCTCAGGTTCCGGTCATAACCACGCTGCTGGGCATAACCTCCATCCCCACCGGCCATGTGCTGAACATGGGGATGCCGGGAATGCACGGCATGGCCTACAACAACCTGGCCATCGACCAGGCCGACCTCCTCATCGCCCTGGGGATGCGCTTCGACGACCGCGTTACCGGGCGGCTGCGGGACTTCGCCCCCAACGCTCAGGTGATCCACATAGATGTGGACGCCTCGGAGCTGGACAAGAACGTCAAGGCCACCGTCCCAGTGGTCGGTGACCTCAAGATGGTGTTGAAGCAGTTGATTCCCCTGGTGCAACCCAATGTGCATATCGACTGGCACCGCCGCCTGGACCAGCTCAAGGCCGAGCATCCCTCGCTCTACATCCGGGAATCGGAGGAACTGCTGCCCCAGTACGTGCTGAACCGGCTTTCCGAGGTGTCCGGCGGCGACTGCATCGTGGTCACCGGCGTGGGCCAGCACCAGATGTGGGCGGCGCAGCATTGCACGTTCAAGGAACCCAACACCCTCATCACCTCCGGCGGGCTGGGTTCGATGGGCTACGAGGTACCGGCGGCTTTGGGCGCGCGCATGGGCCGCCCCGACAAGACGGTGTGGTCAGTGGCCGGCGACGGCGGTTTCCAGATGACCATGTGCGACCTGGCCACCGCCGTCGAGAACAACGTGGACGTCAAGTTCGCTATCCTCAACAACCAGAGCCTGGGGATGGTGAAGCAGATGCAGGACGTTTTCTACGACAAGGAATACTTTGCGGTTGAGTATTCCGGCAACCCCGACTTCGTCAAGCTGGCGGCGGCCTACGGCATCGACGGGATGCGGGTCACCCGCAAGGAAGAAGTGGACGACGCCGTGCGCCACGCCATGGAGGTTTCAGGCCCGGTGATCATTGACTTCGTAGTCAAAGCCGACGAGCAGGTCTATCCTTGGATCCCCGCCGGCGAATCGGTGCACGAGATGATTGAAGTGCAGCCGGCCAGAGGGGGGCCTTACTAGGATGGTCCAGTCCGCCCAGTTAGAACAGCACACCATCATCGCCTTGGTGGAAGACAAGCCGGGCGTGCTTACCCGCGTCTCCAGTATGTTCCGCCGCCGCGCTTTCAACATCGCCAGCCTGGCCGTTGGCCGCAGCGAGAAGCCGGGCCTTTCCCGCATGACCTTCGTGGTCAACGGCGACCTCCCCACGGTGCAGCAGGTGACCCGGCAGCTCGACAAGCTCATAGATGTTATCCAGGTGTCCTACATTTCTACCCATCAGGTCGTGGCCCGCGAACTGGCGCTGATCAAGGTGACAACCACACCCTCCAGCCGGGTCGAAATCATGCAGTTCGCAGAGCTGTTCGACGCCAGCATTGTGGATGTCAGCCCCACCTCTGTGGTCATAGAGATCACCGGCGGGCAACAGAAGGTCAATGCGCTGGAGGACCTGCTGCGTCCCTTCGGCATCACCGAGATGGTGCGCACCGGCCTGGTGGCCATGGTGCGCGGACAGGACAGCGGCATGGACGCCGAAAACCTGGGCGTACCCATCAGCGGCAATGGCGCCCTGCAAATGGACAGTGGAATTTAGCAACGCAATCCGAACCGGCAGCCTCAACTTACAGTAAGGACGGAACAATCAGCAATGGTAAACGTCTACTATGACCAGGACGCCGATCTGGGAATCCTTGAAAACAAGACAATCGGCATCATCGGCTACGGGAGCCAGGGCCACGCCCACGCCCTGAACCTGAAGGACAACGGCCAGAACGTGGTGGTGGGCTTGTATCCCGGCAGCTCCTCTATCGCCGTCGCCGAGGCGGCGGGCCTGCGCGTCGCAGACGTGCCCACGGTAGCGGCCGAGGCCGACGTGGTGATGATGGTCATTCCCGACCATGTCCAGGGCCGCATCTACCGGGAGCAAATCGAGCCCAACCTCAAGCCGGGCAGCGCCTTCATGGTGGCCCACGGCTTCAGCATCCACTACAAGGAGATTGTGCTGCCCGACAACATGGACGTGATGATGGTCGCTCCCAAGGCCCCCGGCCACCGGATGCGCGAGCTGTTCGTCGAGGGCGTCGGCGTGCCGAGCCTGCTGGCAGTGCATCAGGACGCCACCGGCAACGCCAAGCAGATCGGACTGGCCTATGCCAAGGGCGTCGGCTGCACCGGGGCGGGTGTGCTGGAAACCACCATCAAGGACGAGACCGAGAGCGACCTGTTCGGCGAGCAGAGCATCCTCTGCGGCGGAGTGACCGCCCTGGTCAACGCCGCCTTCGAGACTCTGGTCGAGGCCGGATACCCGCAGGAGATCGCCTACTTCGAGTGCCTGCACGAGCTGAAGATGATCGTCGACCTGATGTACCAGGGCGGCCACAACTATATGCACTTCTCGGTCAGCGACACTGCCGAGTACGGCTCCCTCAGCCGCCGCGACCGCATCATCGACGAGCATGTGCGCGAGAATATGCGGGCAGTGCTGAAGGAGATCCAGGACGGCACCTTCGCCCGCGAGTGGATCGCTGAGAACGACGAGGGCCGACCCCGCTTCAACCCCATGCGCGAGGCGGCGCGGAACGCTCCCATCGAAGGCATCGGCAAGGAACTGCGGGCCATGATGCCCTGGATGGACCCGAAGTAGAGTAAATAGTGAAGAGAGTGGCGAACGAGCGGGAACCTTTCTCTCACCCTTCGCCTCTCCATTCTCTCTTCAAGGAGCAAAATCCGATGCAGCAGGAGACGTTGAGTGTAGTTCGCCGTCGCACGCTGGTCCTGGCCGGGCTGGGTGTGGCGGACTACGTGGCCCTGCCGAGTCCCGTCCGATCCCTTCTCCCCCGGGAGAGGGTTAGGGTGAGGGCGCATTCCCAGACCATCAAACAGAATGAGGCAGGAAAGAGAAATGGCTAACGAAAGAGTACTACTCCTGGACACCACCCTGCGCGACGGCGAGCAGTCGGCGGGCATCGGCATGACCGGGGCCGAGAAGATGGAAATCGCCCGTCAGTTGCAGCGGATGAACGTCGACATCATCGAGGCCGGCTTCGCCGCCAGCTCCCCCGGAGACTTTGAGGCGGTGTCCAACATCGCCAAAGAGGTCAAGGGCCCCATCATCGCCTCCTTGGCGCGGGCCCATCCCAACGACGTTGACCTGGCTTGGCGCGCCGTGGAACACTCCGAGCGGCCCCGCGTCCACGTGTTCCTCTCTTCTTCGGAGATTCACCAGATGCACCAGCTCCGCAAGAACCGGGAAGAGGTCATGGAGATGGCCGTAACCATGGTGGAGCGGGCCAAGGGGTACTGTCCCGACGTCGAGTTCTCGCCCATGGACGCCACGCGCACCAACCCGGAGTACCTGTACCAGATGCTGACCGAGGTAATCCGGGCCGGGGCGACCACCATCAACATCGCCGACACCGTGGGCTACGCAATACCTTCGGCCAGAGGCTTCGCCCAGCTGCTCAAGGACATCCAGAGCAACGTGCCGGGCATTGAGAACGTGGTGCTCAGCGTTCACTGCCACAACGACCTGGGCTTGGCCGTGGCCAACAGCCTGACCGCCATTGAGACCGGCGCCCGGCAGGTCGAAGGCTGCATCAACGGCATCGGCGAACGGGCCGGCAACGCCTCGCTGGAAGAGATCATCATGGCCCTGGACACCCGCAAGGACCACTTCAGCATGGACATCGGCATCGACACCACCCAGATCTACCCGTCCAGCCGGATGGTCAGCCGCATCTCCGGAATGCAGGTGCAGGCCAACAAGGCGGTGGTGGGCGAGAACGCCTTCCGCCATGCCTCGGGCATCCACCAGGACGGAGTTCTGAAGGACCGCTCCACCTACGAGGTGATGCAGCCGGAGCGCGTGGGCGTACCGGGCAATAGCTTGGTGCTCGGCAAGCTCAGCGGCCGCGCCGGACTACAGGCCCGCCTGGAGGACCTGGGTTACAGCCTGAACCGCGACGAAGTCTCCCGCGTGTTCGAGTCCTTCAAGGTGCTGGCCGACCGCAAACGGGAGGTCACCGACCGCGACCTGGAAATCCTGATGGACGAGGAATCCCGGGAAGCCAACGAGCCGATCAGCTACACCCTGGACCAGGTCCAGTTCAGCGGCGGCGACCACGGCATCGCCACCGCCACCGTGCGGCTGATTGACCCCGAGGGCATCCCCACCACCGACGCCGCCACCGGCAACGGCCCGGTCAACGCCATCTGCAACGCCGTCGACCGCGCCATCGGCGTCGTGAACAGGCTGGTGGATTTCAACGTGCAGGCCGCAACCGAGGGCCGAGACTCTCTCGGCACGGTAACCATCCGCATCGAGAAGGACGGCAAAACCTACACCGGGCGCGGCGCCGACACCGACATCGTAGTCGCCAGCGCCAAAGCCTACCTCAGCGCCGTCAACCGCCAACTGGCCTCTGACGAGTCCGCCAACATACCGGCTTTGGGTTCAACGCCGGACTAGGCAACAAGACATACGCCATGGCAACGCAGGGGCGCACGATTGTGCGCCCCATATCATTTCAACAGAGCTACCGGATACTGTACATTCCGAGTATCATTCGGTATGGCCTGCTCGAAAACAGTACCCTGACGGTCCAAGTATGGGACGGCGGGGACGTATTGATACAACCACGATAGATCCTCCCGTCGAGATGGTCTACACCATCCGCATCTGAAACCCCTCGCTTGCGCCGCCCTTCCCGTCCAGATGCACCGCCGGGTAGCCCATTATCCGCAACTTGGCGGCCAGGTCAGGGAAGCCGTACACCGTATAGACCCGTTCCGGTTTCACCGTTTCCACGTATGCCAGCAGGTCGTTGTAGTCGGCGTGGTCGCTGAAAGGCAGGCTGGCGTCGGCGGGCCTGCGCCAGTGGTGGCGGGTCTCGGAAACGGCCCAGCCGGTCATCTCAATTGTGCGCTGGTACCGGTATCCTTTCAAAGACTGAGAGCTGCGACCCGGGGGAAATAACGCCACCGTGCCGTCGGGCCAGTGTCCGTCAAAGGCAGATACCCGGCCCGGAAACTCGGTCCCCGCCTCGCGATAGGCCTCCACAGCCTCATATATCCTCGGCTCCACCACAACCTCGAAGCCGTCGGACAGCAGATGATGCAGCAACTCCTGCGCCTTGCCCAGCCGCCAGCCCAGCGCCACAGGGCGCTCGCCGCGGGACAGCCAGGCACGGACGACCTGCGACGCAGTGGCAAGCGTCTGCTCCTGGGGCGGAAACACGTAATCGGGGTGACCGTAGGTGGACTCGATGACCAGGGTATCCGCCTGCACCGGCTCCAGCGGCTCGTTGGTGGGGCTGGAGCGTGTCTTGATGTCTCCGGTGTACAGCAGTCGGCGCCCGGTGGCTTTCGACACGACCAGCGCCTGCGCCGACCCCAGGCAGTGGCCCGCCGGGTACAGGGTGATGCTGTGCGATGGAGTGTCCAGCGGCTCTCCATAGGGCAGCACGATGGGGTCGGCGTTTTTCAGGTAGTCCCGAAGCAACAAGAGGGTATTGGGGGTAACGACGGGCCGAAGGTGGCGGGCGGTGTGGTCCGAGTGGGCATGGGAAATCACGCTGGTATCGCGTTTGCGGGTGGAATCCAGCCACAAGTCGAGATCTGGAACATATACGCCCCGGTCAAACACCACTTCCACGTCCGCCCCCCCTAATACCTGCCGCCGATTGTCGCCTTTTCCTTCATCACGGGCAGTATAGCATCGCCGCCAGCCTGAAGGCGGAACTCACCCCGGATGGCAACGGCGCCTCAGGCTGTTGGACTTTCAAGACCCCCGGTGTGGGTTGCAGGGCGGATTGTGGGTTATAATCGGATAGCAACGGCGGGATGTACCGCCCGCCGGAATCCAAAGGAGTGTGGTTATGCCTGCAGAAGTTGGCGACGTTGCCCCGGACTTCAAGTTGCCCTCTCCCGAGCATGGAGAGATTACCCTGAGCCAGTATCACGGCGAAAAGACGGTTGTGCTGTCCTTCCACGTCTTTGATTTCACCTCTGGTTGAACCAGCCAGGCCACCCTCTTCCGGCAGGCTCACGGCCGGTTCGAGGAGAATAATGCCCAGGTCCTGGGCATCAGTTGCGATACGGTTCACGCTCACAAGGCCTGGAGCACCGCTATGGGCGGGCTCCCCTACCCGGAATTGTCAGACTTCCACCCCAAGGGCGAGGCCACCAAGTCCTACGACCTGTGGAACGAGGAGCGCGGCGCGGGCAACCGGGCCATTGTCATCGTGGACAAGGACGGAGTAATACGGTTCCGCGAGACCTATGTCCCCGGACAACTGCCCGACCCCAACGACATTATCGGCGAGGTCGTCAAGCTCGACGGCTAACCGCAGGGCACCGGCTATCTGGGGAAAAGGGCCTGAAAAATGACGTAGGGGCGCACAGTCGTGCGCCCCTACTGGTGTTGCCGAAGCAGCGCCGCTAGGCGGCGGTTATGTTCTCCACGACATAGGTCAATGTTCCCTTTGGAGTCGGAACGGAAACCTCGTCGCCGGAGCCCAGGTCCAGGAGGGCTTGACCGACAGGTGACTGGATGGAAATGCGCCGCAGGGCAATGTCGGCCTCGCGCGCGTCCACCAGGGTATAGTCCATCACCTCGCCGGAGTCCTTGTCCCTCACCGTCATGCGGGTACCGACGGCGGAGCGTGTAATCTCGGCAGCGTCGGCGCTGACCAGCAGTATCCGGGCATTGGCGATACTGGCTTCCAGTTCCCGAATCTGCGTTTCGATGCGGCCCTGCCGTTCTTTGGCGGCGTCCAGGGGGGCGTTCTCCCGGAAATCCTTGTCGGCCATCGCCCTCCTGATTTCCTGGGTGACCCCCACTCTTTCGGCCTTGAGATCTTCCACCTGCTGCACCAATCGGTCGTAGCCTTCCTGCGACAGGAAGGTGGGTTCTTCTTCGGGGGGTTTGGCGGCGGCGGGCCTTACCGCGGCGCGAGCGGTGCCCCTGCCCTTGCTGCGGGGCGGACGCAGGTGGGTGGCGAGCTTCTTGTCGGTCCACCCCTGGTCCTTCCAGTATTCAACGAAGGCCTTGACCGGTAGGAGACGCTGCTGGGCGGCATCGGCGCCGCTCTGCCCGACCTCCTTGGCGTACTGCTCCATGTCGTGGGGGGTGAACCTGCTGACCTCCCGATCTCCGCTCCACCTCAAGAACTTCCGCAACTCCTGGCTGCCGTCCCGGGCGCCCTTCTTTACCTTTCTGCTGCTGTCCGATTCGAACCGACTGAGGGCCTCGGAGACTTTCGGGGTAAGTTGGGTGGTCACGGGTTTACCTCCGCCAAACGGGTGGATAGTTTGACTGGTTAGTTGCAGGCTTCCAGGATCTTGGGGTTCAGACCGGGAAAGCTGGCAAGATGCGCCCGGCGTTCTTCCTTTAATCTGGTTGCGTAATCCTGGACCTGCTCCCCGGTGTAGAAGTTGGAGAGGTCATACTTGTCGATGTCCAGCCCGTCCACCGAGACCGGAATCTCGGCGCCGAACAGCGGGTCTTCACCCCACTGAACGGTGTTGCGCAGGACGCCGCGAATGATGGCCGACATCTCGGGGATGGGAACGCGGGAAACCGGCTGCTTGACCGTGGCGCGGCCCTGGTCGTCGCGCTCCAGAATCTCGCCGACGCCGCCGGTGTTAAGCAGGTAGCACTGTACCTTGTTTTCGTTGTTCTTGACGAAGTCGTAGAACCAGTTGCCCTCCTCGGCCTCGGAACCGATTAGGAAGGGATTGGTGCCGACGACACGCACCGACTCTCCGGCCCTGCGCGGGTCGCCTGCCGAGGTCTCCACGCTCTCGCCCAGCATGAAGGCAGCGGCGGCCTGCTCCGGGTTGAGCCGCGACACCAGCGGCAACACGGTCATGCGGCGCGTGATGAACGCGACCACCATTCCGTCGAGTTGGTCCAGCGACGGCAGGTTGATGTCGCTTCCGACATATTCGCCAAAGCTGGTGCGGGGGATAACGGCGCGGCCGTTTCCACCCAGCGATAGGTCAGTATAGTCTATTTCGCCGTCGTGGGTGAGCATGACATTCTCAAAGAGGGCATCGGGAGACCGGAGCGCACCGTAAATCAGGGCCTGGGTCTCCGGGTTCATTCCCTCGGTCTTGAGGTAGAAGCCTCGCTCGGAACCCAGGGCGCGGCCATCCCTGCCGAGGGACACGATGTCGTCTTGCAGGATGTCCATGACTTCGCCGGGAGCATCCATGTCGTGGCCGTGGCAGGCATGGGTCGTCTTTCCGGTACCGGAAAGGCCGAAGAACAGCATCCCGTATCGCTTGGAGTCACCGTCCGGCTGTTGGGCAGTAACCACCTTGGATCCGGCGTGCAGGCTCAGCAGCCCCTCTTTCTTGGCGTCCCACATGGCCATGCGGAGGAAGCCCATCTTCACTTCGCCCACGTAGTCGATGCCCAGGATCACGGTGAGGTTCTCCTCGGGGAAGACCAGCACCTGGCGCTCGTTTTCGGGCCACTCGGGAATGCAGATTTCGTAGAGATCGGGGCCGGGGGAGGAAGGGTCGTAATCGCGGAGCGTATGGCTCCAGACGCACGCCTGACGCACGTTGTCGGCCCGCTGGACCGACAAGAACAGGTTGCACTTGGGGTTGAATTCCGAATTGTCGCCGATAGTCCGCTGCACCCGGATGAGAGGGGCGCGCAGAAGGTACTTGCGGACTTCCTCCAGCGTATGCTCCCTGTTTTCACTGATGCGCTGCTGGACGGGATTGAAGTTTTTGGTGGCGACACGCTCGCTCCCGAACACCACGGCTACGCCGGCGCTGCGGTTGCGGACGTTGGAATAGAAACTGCGCCCGCCGGTACTGGTGACGCGGCCGTACTTGTCGGCCTCCGAATCGAGCTCGTCTATGCTAACGGTACGGACGTTTCCCTGCTCCGGGAGGCTCTTCACAAAATCCAGGAAGCTCTCTGCCATCGGTTCCTCGCTGCGTATTACATTTGCGCCGCGCACCTCATTTTATCCAATTGGATGCCCTTCGGGAGGGACATTCCCCCCCGCAGACAACACGGAGTAATGCGGCCGACGCTTGAATTACGGGCAAAATCACAGTTTAAGAAAAGCGCCATATCATGGTATCAGTTTCGGTAATTGTTGGCAATTTGGCCTGGCCCGGCGGAATTCCAGGCCATCGAAATCTCCGGCCCAGCCACGGGTGTATACTTGCGTGAATTGGGCGCATTGGAACTGCCCAGGGACGGGACAGCCATTGGTGGAGCGTCCCCTTAAATAGGCAGATCAATCCGACAGGAGGCAGGAAAATGAAGGCGGTGCAGATTAACGAGTTCGGCGGCCCGGATGCGATGAAGTATCAGGATGTCGCCGACCCGTCGCCCGGAGCAGGCGAAGCAGTCGTGCAAATCCAGGCGGCGGGGGTCAACTATACCGACGTTTACAGCCGCGCCGGGATCAACCCGGGCCCGCCGTTGCCCCGCACCATCGGCGTGGAAGGCGCCGGCGTAGTTGCCGCCGTCGGCAACGGCGTCAGCGAGGTTGCAGTGGGCGACGAGGTGGTCTATTGCAGCGTGAACGGCTCTTACGCCGAGCAGGCGCTGGTCCCGGCGTGGCGGCTCATCAAGCGGCCCGCGGGTCTGGATGCCAAGGCCGGAGCGGCGGCCATGCTGCAAGGCATGACGGCACACTACCTCTGCCATTCCACCTATGCCGTGCAGCCGGGCGACCGGGTTATAGTCCACGCCGGGGCGGGCGGTATGGGGTTGATTCTGACCCAGATGATCAAGAATCTGGGCGGCTATGTCTTCACCACCGTCTCCACCGAAGAGAAGGCCGAGCTGTCGCGGAAGGCGGGCGCAGACCACGCAATCAACTACACCGAGCAGGACTTCGCCGAGGTGGTTAAGGAAGCCACCGGCGGCGAGGGTGTGCGGGTGGTGTACGACGGCGTGGGCAAAACCACCTTTCACCAGAGCGTCGCGTGCTTGGGACGGCGAGGCGTGATGGCGCTATACGGCGCGGCCAGCGGCAACCCCGACCCCATCGATCCCCGAATGTTTGCCGCCGGGTCCCTCTACCTGACCCGCCCCGGCCTCGGCGACTACACCGTTGACCGCACCGAACTGGAACAGCGCGCCGGAGACGTGCTGGGCTGGGTCGCTGACGGAAGCCTGAAACTTCACATCGGCAATGAGCTGCCGTTGTCCGAAGCTCCCGAAGCCCATCGCCAGTTGGAGGGCCGCGCCACCACCGGCAAGGTGCTGCTGATTCCGTAAGGCGACCTAATTGACGCAGATACGGAATTCGGAGAAGCCGGGGTAGGGACGCACAGCAGCGCTTCCCTACCCCGGCTCCAGCGGAAAGAATCAAGCGTTTCAGCAACGCGCTGACGCTGTGCAGGCCAGAATCCCATTCCGGGGTGCCTGCAAGCTGGCTCACGGATACGGAACGCTGCGAGGGCGGGCGAGGGCGGGCGAGGGCGCAAGGGCCATCTGCCATATTCCTTAAAAGCTACGCCCGTTATGCCACTCTCCGTTTTTGTGCCCGATTCCCCCATTGACATCGACGGGGACGAACCCAATCCACTCGTGGCGGATAAGCTGGCCGGATTGCGCAACGTTATCCGGGCCACGGCGGTGTACCCGCCAGGCACATCGGAAGAGGGAGGTATACACAGCCCGCACGACGCCCCAGCGACGGAGGATCCTTCTCGAAGGATATGGCCGTATTCAGCGCCACGGCGCGCATATCTCCGGCATTCCCTCCGCGTCGGCTCGGTTGCCAGCCTTATCTCGTAGCGTCCAAACATCGCGTCCATACATCCCCTGGCGGGCGCGGACCGCAACAGCTTGGCGCCTTTCATCCAACCATATATCATCCTCGACCTACGGCATTTGCCTTCCCGATCAATGACAGGCTGCGGGCGTCGAACTCTCCGGCGGATTTCTTGGTATAATTCAAGCAGAACCAGCGACGTATTAGGAGGCCATCATGGCTGAAGCATTGGTGAACAGAGACAATGTGCTGGAGGCGCTTCGGACGGTGTACGACCCGGAGATCCCGGTGAACGTGGTGGACTTGGGCCTGATTTACGACGTCCAGGTCAACGACTCGGACGTATACGTGCAGATGACGCTGACCTTTCCCGGCTGCGGCATGGGGCCGTACATCGGACAGCAGGCCGAGTGGGCCATTCAGGAACTCGACGGCGTGGAGGAAGTGCAGATCGAGATGGTCTTCGATCCCCCGTGGTCGCCGGACCTGATCAGCGAGGAAGCCCGAAACCAACTGGGCATCTAGCCCCTTGAAGAGTTTCCGGTGCAATGCTGTTCTCCCATGGACAGCGGGAATACCGGAAATAAAATTCCCTCTCCATCAGGGAAAGGATGGGGGTGAGGGCGTTTGGGGGTCAAATAAACGCCCCTGCCCCCGGTCTTGATTCGATTCAACGGCCGTTGCGGCAACCTGCAACACGGCGAGGATTTTTATGTCAACGCCCCAACAAAATGCTCAGACCGCGCGCTTGGAACAGATCAAGCGCAGTTGGCAGCAGAAGCGACAGATTGGCGACCGGCTGGGCAAGATCAAGACCAAAATTGGCGTATACAGCGGCAAGGGTGGCGTCGGCAAGACCACCTGCGCCGTCAACCTCGCGGTCACGCTGGCCAAGGAAGGCGCCCGCGTCGGCATCTTGGACGTTGACATCGACTGCCCCAACGTGGCCAACGTCCTGGCAGCCACCAGCAAGCCCGATTATGTTGACGGCAATATCATCCCCGCCGAGCAGTGGGGGGTAAAGGTCGTCTCCATGGCCTTCTTCCAGGAAAACGAAGAGGAGGCCATTATCTGGCGCGGCCCGATGATTCACAACGCCATCAACCAGTTTCTCCAGAACACCGACTGGGACGAACTGGACTATCTTGTGGTGGACCTGCCGCCCGGCACCTCCGATTCGCCGCTGACGGTGATGCAGAGCCTGCCAATGGACGGCTTCGTGGTGGTGAGCACGCCACAGGACCTGGCAGTGCTGGACGCCAAGCGCTGCATCAACATGATCCGCAAGCTGAATCTGGACGTAGTTGGAGTGGTGGAAAACTATACCGGCGACGTATTCGGACAGGGCGGGGGCCGCGCTCTCGCCGCCGAGGTCGACGCCCCTTACCTGGGCAGCATGGCCCTGCGCTCCTCGTACCGTAACAACACGATGCCCACGGTGCTGGCCGACGAAGAGGTTCGGGAAGAATACTCGGACATCGCCGCAGAACTGCGCCGCAGCCTGCGGGAGTTCGGGCGGGAAGCCACGTAACGCTTTAGCGTCAAACCTACGGAAAGCGTTGCTTTCCCGTAAACAAAAAGGTGACTTGACCGGGGGGCAATCGGCGTAAATTGCCCCCCGTTGTCTGTTATGCGGCGACGCATACCCGCCAACGGGTACTCGAAAGTCAACGGAGGTTTCGCAATATGACAACGCAATCTACCCCCCCCCCCCCCCGACTCTCCTCCACCTGAATCCGCACCGCAGCCCACATCCGGCGGAGGTTCGCAGAGGCGAGGACTCCTATCGAACAAGCTGGTTCTCGGCATCGGTGGCGGCGTCATCGTCGCAATCATCGCTGTCGTTGCGTTGGTCTTCGCCACCGGCATGATTGGCGGCGGGGGCGGGGGCAGTGGGGGAGAAAGCGGGAATCCGCAGGACTATATCCTGGAAGACGCTCCATTCGTGGTAGTGCAGAACGTGGCCGCGATTCTGGAGACGGAATTCCCGGGCGGCATTCCCCAGCAAATGCTGATATCCCAAGTGTTCAATATGCCGAGTGGCCGCAATATCGACCTGGAAGACGCGGATGAATGGAAGCAGGAATGGGGGGATATTTTCGCGGATAATATGCCTTCTTGGATGGGGGAGGCCATTGCCCTTGAGGAAGTAACCTACGCGATGATGCAGGGGTTCGGAGAAGGAAGCGGAGACGGCGTTATCATCTCAGGCAACTTTGACTTTGAAGGCATCCGGGGAACGCTGGAAGATGATGAGGACGGCCCGGGCTTGAAAGATGGCGAATACCGCGACTTCGAGACATGGGGGGATAATGAGATAGCCCTGCTGGAAGACCGGGGACTCATTGTGTACTCCCGAGGATTTGTGCAAGAGTTTCTGAAAGCCCTGGACAGGGGTGGGTTTGTGGATGACGATAGCGGTCTGAAGCGGGCTTTGGACAAAGCGGGCGATGCGCTGGTGATGTACGGCGACGCAGGCTGTGAGAGAGGCTCTTTCTTCCCGGTTTCGGGCCTCAGCCGGTGTGAAGGACTCGTAGACGCCGTCGAGGGCGGGGATGTCTTTGAATCCACGGTATCAGGGGTCTATGTCTTCCGAAACGAAAACAGCGCCGCGAGCGGGCGGGACGACATCGAGGACGCTATAGAAGACGAAAGTTCCCATGACGCCGACGCCGAGAAGGTAGAAACCAGCGGGGAGTTTGTCACTTACCGGGCAATCATACATCAAGACTACGAATACGAACCGCCAGCAACGCGGGCGCCGGAACCGACGGCGCCGGTGGCACCGTCGGCACCGACGTTGCCCTCGGTGCCACCGGCAACGGCGGATAAATTCCAGATAGCTCAGGAAACTCTCGAGTGTGGGTGGGAAAACGGTAGTGACTGGGCAGTGGATCTGGTGGACCGACATGGCTTAAGAGCTGCTGTCACTATAGTAGTGGCTCAATACTCCATTAGTGCGCTCTTAGATGCCCGCTTGATAGAGTGCGGCTACTAATTCCGAATTCCGTTCGGGCAATGGCCGGGGGCAGGTTTCAAACCTGCCCCTAGTCTTCGGTGGCGACGTAGGCTTCGTGGGGTTCCGGCTCCGTTTGCTTTTTTCTGGAGGCCCGGGTTGGCGGACGCTCGCCGGCGGATATGCTCATCAGCAACTCCACTTCCCGAGTCATGGCCTCCTGTGAGTATTCGCTGCCCTCTCCCATGCGCCGGAACTTGAGGTAGCGCCGCTTCAGCAACTTGCCCTGCGACAACTTGTTGAGGTTTCCCAGTTCCCGGAGGATGCTGCCTTGCAAGGCAATACACGCGGACCGGGGATCCATGTGAGAGCCGCCCTCCGGCTCCGGGATGACCCGGTCGGCAATGCCCAGGTCCACGCAGTCCTGGGCTGTGAGCATCATTGCGTCGGCAGCCTCGCGGTCCAGCAATGGCTCGTGGAAGGCGCCGGCCAGGTTGTGATTCATGGATATGGGGGAGTAGACGGCATACTGTTGCATCAGAATGCGGTCGGCCAACCCCAAAGCCAGAGCCCCTTCGCTGCCTCCCTCGCCAATGACCACCGAAACTATGGGCGTCGGCACGTCCAGCATGGCCGACAGCGTACGGGCGATGGCGTTACCGATGCCCTGCTCCTCGGCCTCCAGTCCCGGGTCAGCGCCCTGGGTATCCACCAGGGTTATCAGGGGCAGCTTGAAGCGAGAAGCCAGGTTGATCACCCGCAGCGCCTTGCGAAGCCCGTCGGGGTAGACATGGTAACGCTCCCCCTCCGCCAAAGGCCTCCGCTGCTGCCCGATGACCGCCACCGGCTGCCCGCACAGGTAGCCGACACCGGCCACCACCGAACGGTCATCGCTGTTGAGCCGGTCGCCCCGCAGTTCGATGAACGGGTCGAGCATCTGCCGGAAGTAGGTTGCGGCAGCCGGGCGTTCGGAGTGGCGCACGGCGGACAGAGCGTCCCACGGGTCCACTTGGCCGCACTCTTCATCTGCCGCCTTGAGCAGGTCTGAACTCCGGGCCTTGTCATCCCGGTTCTTGTCCTGCTTCTGACACTGCAATATGCGGAGCAGCGCTGAAACCCGCGCCCGCAGGGCCTCCCGGTCTATCACGTTGTCCAGCAGCCCGTGGCCCACGTGGGCCTCGGCGGTGTGAGCGTCCAGCGGAAGGGGTATCGTGGAGGTTTCCCGCAGCGTACGCAACGGCGACAGGCCGATCAGTGACTTGGGCTCGGCCAGAATCACGTCGGCCAGGTTGGCGAAACTGGCGTAAGCCTGCCCGGTGGAGGGATTGGCCAGCACCACGATAAAGGGAGGTCCCTCGTCCCGCAGCTTGTTGGCTGCCGTCACCGTCTTGGCCATCTGCATCAGGGACAGCACACCCTCCTGCACTCGCACACCGCCGCCGGAGACCACGGCGATGACCGGAATGCCGCCCTTGGCAGCGGTTTCGAGGGCGGTCGCCACTTTTTCTCCGACGACGCTTCCCATGGTGCCGCCCATGAAGGAAAAATCGAGGACGATGATCATGGTGTCTTCGTCGTCAATCTTGCACATCCCGGTAACCGCCGCCTCAGTCAGGCCGGTGCGGTTTTGGTCCTGGGCCAGCAGTTGACCGTAGCGTCCGCGTTGGGCGAAGGACAGCGGCGCCACGGAACTCAGGTACTTGTGGGTCTCCTTGAAAGTGCCGCTGTCGGCCAGCAAATCTATGCGCTCGCGGGCAGTGATGGTGTAGTGGAACCGGCAGAAGGGGCAGACTCGCGCCGTAATGTAGGAGTGCGAATCGTTGATTGGCTCCTCGCAGTACAGGCAACGGTCATGGGACACTGAGAGCCGTGGACTCTCCGTGCTTTCGGATCGCCCAAAGAAGTGGACCAGAAAGTTGGCCAGGTTCCGCAAATCTGCCTCCGTCGGGCGACGGCCTTCAATTGCCGGACCGCTGTTTCTCAACTCACGGCATTGAAAGCCGCATTGTCGCCACAACCTTGTCTCAATAATACAGGGTGGGCACTCTCAATAATACATGGTAAGAGTACGATTGTCTTAATGTCCGCAAAGATATTCTTAATTTAGCAGGCGCTTTCCGGCAAGATGGCGGCTGACCGCGTTGTGAAAGCAATCCCAGCCCGCGGATTGCGTTTGCCTTGCCCTTGTCCTACACTCGCCCCGCAGGTGGGGCTGTGAACAATTCTCCCGACATCCACAGGCCAACCTGAGACGGACAGGAAGGAGCGCCGCATGAGTGTTTCCGACGAGACCTTGCAGGCAATCATCCGCGATTTCAATGGGTTCGAGCTTTCGGCAGAGGAACTGGCGCTGGTTCGACCGGAAGTTGACTACTACATGGAACAATTGGCGATTCTGGACGACCTGGACCTTTCCGATGCCATGTCGGGACGGCTGCTGAGAATGCCAGCCGCCGATGAATCGCAGGCGCGGAAAGAAGGGGGCGAGTAACATGGCTGGCAACGAACTTCTGTCTTCAACGATAGCCGAACTCGCGCCCAGGATTCGCGCCGGGGAGGTGTCGCCCGTCGAGCTGACCGAGGCAGCGCTGGCACGGGCCGGGGAGATGCAGCCGACCCTCAACACCTTCATCACCCTGTTGGGCGACCAAGCCATGGCCCAGGCGCGGGAAGAAGAAGCGGCCATCGCCCGCGGCGAATACAAGGGGCCGTTGCAGGGCATCCCCATCGGGCTGAAGGACAACCTGGCCACCGCCGGCATCCTGACTACGCTGGGCACCAAGGCGCTGGCGGACTATGTGCCGGACGAGGACGCGGAAGTGGCAAAACGCTGCCGGGCCGCCGGAGCGGTGATCCTGGGTAAGGAGAACATGGAGGAATTCGCCGCCGGGGCCACCTCCAACAACCCCCACTTCGGCCCGGTGCGCAACCCGTGGGGCGCTGAGCACATCCCCGGCGGCTCCAGCGGCGGTGGCGGGGCCAACGTGGCCGCCGAGGTGACGTTTGCATCGTTGGGAACCGACCTGGGCGGCTCAGTGCGGCTGCCCGGCTCGTTCTGCGGCGTGGTTGGGCTGAAGCAGACCTTCGGACGGGTCAGCCAGCGCGGACTGCTGGTAACCAGCTTCAACGGCGACCACATCGGCCCGATGACTCGCTCGGTGGCCGACAGCGCCATCCTGCTCCAGGCCATCGCCGGGCATGACCCACTGGACCCCAGCACGGCGCCGGTGCCGGTGCCCGACTACTCCGCAGGGCTGGGCCGAGGCGTCCGGGGCCTGCGCATGGGCGTGCCTTCCAACTACTACTTCGAGGACCTGGAGCCGGACGTGGAGGATGCAACCCGCCGGGCCGTGGCCGCCCTGGAAGAGCTGGGCGCCGAGATGGTTCCGGTGGACTTGCCCGCCATGAAATACATCGGCGCGGTGCGGATGGCCGCCATGTCCGACGCCATCGTAACCCACGAGCCGTTTCTGCGGGCCAGCCGCGACGACTACGGGCCGGACGTACTGTATCGAACACTGGGCGGGCAGTTCGTCCTCGGCCACCACTACTCCAAGGCAATGAAGGCGCAGCGGCTGATACAGGAGGAATACGCCCGTGTGTTGCAGAACGTGGACTTCATTGTCACGCCAACCACTCCCTTGTGCGCCCCGCGCATAGAGGACCCCTACATCGAGCACAACGGGGCGACACACCGGGTGCGCGGCCCCGGCTCCGGCCTGGTTTCGCGCAACACCAGCCCACTCAACGCCACTGGACATCCTGCGATAACCGTGCCATGCGGGCTGAACGGCGCGGGTCTGCCCATCGGGCTGCAATTCATCGCCGCCGGGTTCCGCGAGGAGTTGCTGTTCCAGGTAGCAGCGGCCTACGAAGGCGTGTCACCATCCCAGGGGCGCCGCCCACCCGTGCTTGCGGGATAAAGTCAATTTCGAGACAGGTCTCAAATGCGGGGGCGCCGGATATGCGCCCCCGCTTCGTGCTAGTATTCAAGCGGTTACCCAACATCACAAACAGGAGAACAGCAATGCCGGCAAGCTGGGTTGACATCAATGTTGGCGATGGCAGCACAATGGAAGGGTATCTGACCCAACCGGAGGGCGACGACAGCCACCCCGCCGTCGTGGTGATTCAGGAGATCTGGGGCGTCAACTCCCACATCCAGGCAGTTACCGACCGGCTCCCCTCCCAGGGATACGTGGGACTGGCCCCGGCCATGTTCCACCGGCAGGGCCGCATGATTGCCGGGCTTCACGAGGAATTCCCGACAGCCATCAGCCGGATGCAGCAGTGCAACGACGCTGGCATTTTGGCCGACACCACCGCGGCGGTGAATTACCTGAAAGGGCAGTCCTTCGTGAACGGCAAGATAGGCATCGTCGGTTTCTGCTTCGGCGGGCGCGTGGCCTATCTGGCAGCCTGCAACATCTCGGACCTGTCTGCTTCGGTGGTTTTCTACGGCGGCAACATCGGTGTGGCCCTGGGCGACGGCCAGACGCCGCTGGAGCAGACGGCCAACATCAACTGCCCGGTGCTGGGGCTCTTCGGGGAGGAGGACGCCAACCCGACACCGGACTTAGTGAACGAGATAGATGCGGAGATGACCCGCTTGGGCAAAGCCCACGAGTTCCACCAGTACGCCGGCGCGGGCCACGGCTTCCACTGCGAGGCGCGCGGCAGCTACCGCCCCGAGGCGGCCCAGGACGCTTGGGCCAAGGCAATGTCCTGGTTCGACCAGAACCTCAGGTAGCCGTCAGCCCGGAGCGGACCGGATACAAACCAGGGGCGGGATAATCCCTGCCCCTGCAACGTCTCTCCCTCTCCGGCTGGAAGAGGGCTGGGGTGAGGGCGCCCGACTACATCACCGACCGCACCACGCCGCCGTCCACCAGGATGGTCGCGCCGGTCACGTAGGTGTTCTTGTCGGAGCAGAGGTAGGCCACGAAGTCGCCCAGTTCTTCAGGGCGGCCGAAACGGCCCACCGGGATACGGGAAGCTCCCGCTTCCAGCACCGAATCGAGGGGTTGACCGGTCTCGCTGGAACGGGTCTCGAAGATGTGGCGCATCCGCTCCGTCATAAGGAATCCGGGGGCGACGTTGTTCACCAATACGTTGTCGCGCCCCACCTCGTCGGCCAGGCTCTTGGCGTAGGCCACCGCCCCCATCCTGGTAACGCCGGAGGTCACGAGATTGTCTATTGGCTGGTAGACGGTAGATGCCAGAATGTTGACGATTCGGCCCCACTTCTGTTCCCTCATGTGGGGCGCGCACTCGCGGCCCATGCGAATAAAGAAAGACAGGGCCATATCTATTGACTGGCTCCAAGTCTCCTCAGAGGTATCCGTAGCGCGTCCCGCCGGTGGGCCGCCGGAGTTGGCAACCGCGATGTCCAGCCGCCCGTAGTGGTCTACGGCGGCCTGGACCAGCCGCTGGATGTCTTCCAAACGGGAGAGGTCGGCGGGAACCGCCAGAACCTCAGCGCCGGTGGCGGCGCGAATCTCGGCGGCGGCCTGCTCCAGCTCCTCGGCGTTGCGGCTGCATATCGCCAGCTTCGCTCCCTCCTGGGCCAGCGAATCCGCGCAGGCGCGCCCCAGTCCCTTGCTGCCGCCCCCGATGACGGCTACTCTGCCGGTCAGTCCCAAGTCCATAACGGCCCTCCCGCTGGCGAATTGCCGCAATGCTACCAATCCGCCGCAATCGTGGCAACCGGGGCGCAGCAGAATGGCATTCCGCAAAACCCTGAAATGACGCGAGGACGGCGCGCCTCCCGGCGTGATTGGAAGCCGCGCCATCAATCAATGGCAACACGCATGGCCTACATGGGCAACACGCATGGCCTACATGAATCAATTACGGGAGCTCAATAGCTCCAGCCATTTCCGGCACAGCGGTCAGTCCGTGCCGGCCTGTGCCGCAGCGTCCGGCGGCAAAAGACTCACGCACAGCGCAGGCGCTTCATCATCAGCTACAGCCCAGGCAGCTACCCGATGGCCGACGACCCATGCGATGCCGCGCTGGCAGATCAGCAGCGGGATGCCGTCGCGCTGGTCGCGGGGGATCTTGGCGTCGGTAAACAAGTCTTGCAGCTTCTTGGTTCCAGTCATGCCCGAGGGCTGGAAGCGATCCCCGGGGCGGCGTGTTCGTACCGTGGCGGCGGTTCCCAGCACACCGGGGTTCAGGCGGGCGGTCAAATGCGGCGGATGCGAGCCGGGAAGGGGATTGGGCTGGCCGGGCGAAACGACCTGCAAGGTCAGCCTCCAGCCGCCGATTTCGTGGCATCTTTGCTCACCGGGGTAGCCGGGGAGGCCGATTTCATATTCGCCGCCAAGCCTGGGGAACTTCGGCGGTTCGGAGTTGCAGGTTACCTCTATCTTATCGCCTTCTCGCCGCGCTCGGACGCCGCGGGGCAAATCCAGTGAAAGGCCACCGCGCTGGCGCCGCAGCAGCGACAGCATGGCATCAAGGTGGCTCTCGCTCAAGCTGCGGGTGTCTCCCGCGATGGCGGCGTAGGCGCGGCGCAGCGCGTGGCGTTGCAGCGCCGGATGGAGGGCGATGAGGGCTGAAATGGGGAAACTCACCGCGCCCTCCCTTTCCTGGGCGATGCCGGGCCAGTGGCGGGCCAACTCCCCTTCGATGAAGTCAAGGTCTTCGGAGGCGGCGCGAGAGAGACGGGCCAGCGCCTCGCGGACTCGGGGGTTATAGTCGCGCGCCAGCTTGGGCATCAGGTCGAGACGCACCTTGTTGCGGGTGAAGCGCCACATATAGTTGCCGGAGTCCTCCCGGTAGGTCTGGCCGAGGGCGCGGCAATAGGCGGCGGTGTCTGCCTTTCCGACTCCGAGCAGGGGGCGGAACAGCAGCGGGCCCGGATTCGGCTCTGGCCAGGGCCATTGGGATACTTCATCCATGCCGCGCAATCCGTGCAGCCCGGAACCGCGAAGCAGGTGGAGCAGCACCGTCTCGGCCTGATCGTCGGCGGTGTGTCCCAACGCTATGGCGACCGCACCGGCAGATGAGGCCACGGCAGACAGGAACGAATAGCGCATTTCGCGAGCGGCCTGCTCGAAGGATGAAATGCCCCGTTCCCTCTGGTAAGCGATGGGGTCCTGCTTGTCGATGCTGCACGGCAGGCCGAGGCCGTCGGCCAGGCGTTGGACGAAGGCGGCGTCGTGGTCGGCCTCCACGCCGCGAAAATCATGGTTGAGGTGGGCTACATGGAGCGTAAGACGGCATTCGTCGCGCAGGCCCTCGTCTCTAAGACGGTGAAGGCTGCGGAGCAGGGCAGTGGAGTCGGGGCCGCCGGAGGCCGCCACCACCAGCGTCACGTTACCGGGCGGGAACCCGGCGCGATGCAGGGATGCGGCGACCTGCCACTCCAAGCCGGACGGCGCGGCCATGGCGGCGCGGCTACCGGTTCTCGGGCGACAGGTGGCTGTTGCAGTTGTAGGTAATCAAACGGCGGCCATTCCCGTCGCTCTCTAGGGTGCAGAGAGAGCCGAGGCCCAGCGACATCCGGTGAAAGTTGTACAGCGGGATGTCGAGGACGGCGCAGATGATGGTGCGGATGGTAAAGTTGTGGGACGCCACCACCACCCCCGGCGCGTCATGGTGAACCCGCTCAATTTCCAGGATGGACTGCCATGCCCGCTCCTGCAACTGGGCCAGCGTTTCGCCGTTGGGCATGGTCACACCGGCAGGGTTTTCGCGCCAGGCGCTGTAAATTTCCGGCCACCCGGCCCGCATCTCGGCCCCGGTAACGCCCTCCAGATCGCCCAAACTCAATTCGCGCAGATCGGGGTCGGTTACCACGGGTGCGCCGGAGAGATTGCGTATTTCCTCGGCGACCTGCACGGTACGGGTCAGCGAACTGGCATAGATGACGGAGTGCTCCCAGCCGAGTGCTGCACGGGCGGAATCCCTGGCCTGAGAGAAGCCTCGTTCATTGAGGGACACATCGGTCAACCCCTGGAACTTGCCCAGCTTGTTCCATTCGGTTTCGCCGTGCCGGAGCAGGTAGAATCTCACCGGCTCTCCTTGGCGGCTCCCACCGGAACCCGCATCAATTGCACCTCGTCTATCCGCACCCCGTCCATCACCTTGACCGTAATGGTCATGTCACCATACTTCACCGAGTCGCCGGATTCGGGGATGCGGCCCAGTTGGTGAAGCATGAAGCCGGCAAGGGTCTGGTAATCTCCCTCCGGTATCTCCAGACCCAGCTCGTCGTTAATCTCCGAGATGCCTACTGCGGCGTCAACCAGGTAGCTGTCTCCTCCCAGGTGCGTGAACACCTCTTCCGGGGCCTGGCCCTCGTCGCCCACCTGCCCTACGATGACCTCCAGAAGCTGCTTGGTCGTCGCCAGTCCGGCGATGCCGCCGAACTCGTCGAAGGTCAGCGCCACGGTGTGCCTGGCCTTGCGCATTTCGGCGAAGGTGTCGCTGACGCTCTTGGTCTCAGGAACGATATAGGCCTCGCGCAGAAGGGTGGTAACGTCGTCGCCCGGCTCTATCCGATCGGAACTCAACCTGGTAAGAACGTCCTTGACCGAAAGTATTCCCACCACATTTTCCTTGCTCCCCTCGTAGACCGGGAAGCGCGTGTGGCTGTATTCCCGGTAGACATTGAGGAACTCGGTCAGCGTCGCTCCCTTTTCCAGCCAGACGATTTCCGTGCGCGGGGTTGCGACTTCGCGCATCTGCCAGTCACCGAACCGGAACACGTTTTCCAGCAGGTCGGCCTCGTCGGCCTCGACGGTCCCTGTCTGGGCTCCTGCGGCGATGAGGGTGCGTATCTCTTCCTCACCTACCATGTGGGAAGAACCGGTAATTCCCAGGGCTCGGCTGGACATGGTGGTGAACCACTGAAGCAGGGAAACGGCCGGCGAAAGCGCCACTCCCACTAAGAACAGGGGGCGGGACGCGAAGAACGCAACTCCCTCCGAGCGGCGCCACGCGATGGTCTTGGGTAATGTTTCACAGAACAGGAGCAGGAGTATGGTGATGCCTATGGTGGACACGAGAGCCGACACCAGCGGGTCGCCGATAATTTCTACGACGAGTATCGTGGCGAGGACGGCGGCGGCGGTGTTCACGAGGTTATTGCTGAGGAGCACTGTGGCAAGGAAGCGTTCAGGGTGCTGAATGAGACGGGAAACCCGGCCTGCGCCCGCCCGTCGGGTCTTGACCAAGTGAAGCAGTCGCGCCCGCGGCAGGGCGATGAACGCCGTTTCAGAGGCCGAGAAGAAGGCCGAAAGTATCAGGAATATGGCAAGTACGCCCCATCTCCATGAGTCTCCGGCTTCCATTTTATTGCGTTCCCTCCGATATTCCGTACCAGTCTGACGAACTTGGAATTATCTAACCAACCGGATGATAGCATTGGCCCGCAGGGGGTGTAAAGTTGGCTCAATTTCAGGGCAAGAGTCTCACAATTGTTCCCTCTCCCTCCTGAAGGGTTAGGGTGGGGGCGTACTTGCTGGTGAGCGAACATTGTGTCATTTCAGGATTTCGCCCTCACCCCAGCTCTCTCCCTCAAGGAAGAGGAAGAACTAAAAAACCCGTATTCCAGGGCAATTCTCACCAGTGGATTAGCTAAGGACAACAAGTCATACTTGTATGAAGGGTGCATAGTTATGAAGGGTGCATAATCCTACCCACAGGCGGCACTGGACATGGGTTTAAAGATCCTGGGCATCGAGACTTCCTGCGACGAGACCGCGGCCGGTGTTGTAGAGGACGGGCGGGTGTTGCGCTCCAACATCATCTCGTCGCAGGCGGAGTTGCATTCCCGGTACGGCGGGGTGGTGCCGGAGGTGGCCTCGCGGCAGCATGTGCGCGACCTGACGCCCGTGCTGGAGCAGGCCGTGGCGTCCTGCGGTATGGGGCTGGAGGAAATAGACGTGGTGGCAGCCACCTACGGGCCGGGGCTGGCCGGGTCGCTGATAACCGGGCTGAACGCCGCCAAGGCCATCGCCTTCACTCTCGGAAAGCCCCTCATCGGCGTCAATCACCTGGAGGCCCATGTCTATGCTTCCTGGCTGACTCCCGCCAACCCGGCGGAGGACCCCGGCTTTCCCCTGGCCTGCCTCGTGGCGTCGGGAGGCCACACCGACCTGCTGCTGATGGAGGGGCACGGCGATTACCGGCTGGTGGGCCGCACCCGCGACGACGCCGCAGGCGAGGCTTTCGACAAGGCTGCCCGCATCCTGGGGCTGGGATTTCCGGGTGGGCCGGAAATCCAGCGGGTGGCCGAAGGGGCGTCGGGGGAGGTGTCCCTGCCTCGCGCCTGGATGCGCGACACCCATGACTTCAGCTTCAGCGGCCTGAAAACGGCCCTGCTTCACATGGCGCAGGACCGCGGAGTGTATCTGGCCGATTCGGAAGCGACGCCGTTGGGCGCCTCGACCGAGGCTGTCGTCCGCGAATTGGCGTCCGCCTTCCAGGAGTCGGTGGTGGACGTGATTTCGGCCAAGCTGGTGGACATGGCCCGCAAGTATGGCGTCAAAGGGCTGGCGCTGGGCGGCGGAGTCATCGCCAACGCGAGGCTCCGCGAGGAGATTCTGCGGCGTTCTCCCCTTCCGGTAATCATCCCACCTCCAATACTCTGCACCGACAACGGGGCGATGGTGGCAGCCTGCGCCTACTATCAATACCGGCGCGGCGAACAGTGGCCGCTGGAACTGGACGTGGAGCCGGGTCTGCCGCTGGGCTGATTTCCCGGGCTGAATTCCTCGTTGAATTCCTCGGGAGACGCCCATACTCCAGCCTGCAGCCGGGGGCGAGAGGGAGCTTTCAAGGCATTTCCGAATCCGCTCGCCTCCGTGAGGCGTGGGCCTTGTTCACGAATTCGTACACCTGGCTCAAATCCAGCGAACTGCGGAATGGAAATGCTATCTCCACACCCTCGCCGTGGAATATCACCGCCCCGGCAGGCCGGGTGAAGTAGTTCTGCATCAATACCAGCAGTCCCGCCAGTACAATAAGCAGGGCAATCAGCGGCGCGACGTCGATGTTCAGCACCGGGACGTTGGGGCCGCTGACCCGGCCAGCCAGCCAGTAACCCACGACCAGGTAAAGGAATGCCCCCCCGACCATAATCATCAGGCCCTGCATTATGGCGCCCCAATTGCGCTGGCCCGTGCGGACGGAGCATTGCGAGATTTCAGATGTCAGGGCAAAATGCGTATCCCGGAATCCATCAACCCCCCTGAAGGCTATCAAGCGGCTGCTTGTGAGTATCATCGCCTGGCCGGATGCCGGAACGGATGCGGACAAACCTTCATTGGGCAAAAACACATGGACTATTTCCTCGCCGCGAGCCAAGGGTACGCCACGAATCCGTACAGACGAATCTTCGTATACATCCCACGGCTTCTCTTCCGCGAGGGGCAATGAGCCATCGAATTGCGGGGCATCTGACGCCAATCGCTCCAAATCGCCGGCGTTCTGGACTGTCTCCGGCAATGCGTCGGCGAACACGTCCGTTTCCGGCTGGGGACATTCTGGGTCCGAGGCCGCGCTCTCCAGCCACTGAGCAGACAGAAATTCGCCGGGCGCGGAGGGAGGAGGCGCCGCAAACGCCGGACGGTAAACGTCAGCAGATGCAGGCGCAGAGGGCATCCACTGGGCGGTCAGGAATTCGGAAGGGGCCGTCGGCGGCGGCGGGCTGAACGGGGGCTGGTAGGCGGAATGATGCGGGAAAGCGTCTTCCGGGCTATCGCCGCTGTTGCCGGGTTCAGGTTGCAGGTCTGCGAGTGGCTGGAATGTATCTCTGTCGCGGTTCATATCGCTCGTATAGCCAATTCTTCTCGCCAATAGTAGCATACGCCCAGAGAGCGTCGCCCGGATTCGCAGACAAGGGGGCGCCGAAATTCAGACTGTTGACAGGGTTGACAGGGTTGACAGGCCGGGTCCGCTGTGATAGCTTTTGCTAAAGGCTGTGATGGAGACGAGTAGGTCAGGTTTTCGGGCATAGCGAGCTTGGTATGGTGGAAGCAAGCGCATCGAACCTGAACGAAAATCCCTCCGGAGCCGTCGGCTGAAAGTCCTGGAAGGCACAGGGTCGAGTAAGCAAGGCCGGGGTTCGTCGTCCGTTAGCAACGACGAGGCATGATTGTGCCTGCAAGAGAGGTCCTGATAGTATCGGGACAAGTAGGGTGGTACCGCGGGAATAGTTGAAGTCCCGTCCCTATGTTGGGGGCGGGCCTTTTTTATTGCCGGTCGGCGGCTCTCCTCGCACCCTTCTCTGGCAGGGAATGTCAGATAACGTGGAGGCGCTGCATTGGAAGCCAAAGGTAAATTGAAAGGCGCGGAAATCATCTGCCAGAGTCTCATCCGGGAGGGCGTCGAAATCCTCTTCGGACATCCGGGAGGCGCCATCCTCCCCTTCTACGATGCGCTCTGGGCCTATCCGCAGTTGCGGCACATCCTGGTGCGCCACGAGCAGGCTGCGGCCCACGCCGCCGACGCCTACTCGCGGGTCAGCGGCAAGGTGGGCGTTTGTGTCGCCACCTCCGGCCCCGGCGCAACCAACCTGGTAACCGGCATCATGGGGGCAAAGGCCGACTCGGTCCCGATGGTCGCCATCACCGGCCAGGTGGCTCGAACCGCCCTCGGTTCCGAGGCCTTCCAGGAGTGCGACATCTGCTCCATCACCGCCACCTGCACCAAGAAGAGCTTCATGGTCATGTCGGCTAATGACCTGGCCCCGACCATCCGCGAAGCCTTCGCCATCGCACAGGAGGGACGGCCCGGCCCGGTGCTCATTGACATTCCCCGAGACGTTCAACTGGAAATGGCTGATGCGGAATTCCCGGAGGTCACTCCGTTGCGGTTCCCTGACCTGAGCGAAGAGACGAAAGGAAATTTGCAGGCCGCCGCCCGCCTGATCAACGAGGCCCAGCGTCCGGTCATCATCAGCGGCCACGGCGTCTTGGCCTCGGGAGCGGCAGCACAGTTGCAGGGCCTGGCCGAGACCACCGGCATCCCGGTCATCACCACGCTGCTGGGCTTGAGCAGCTTCCCCAGCGGCCACCCATTGAACCTGGGGATGCTGGGGATGCACGGGATGTACTGGGCCAACATAGCAGTGGACGAGGCCGACCTGATCTTAGGCGTCGGCATGAGATTCGACGACCGCGTTACCGGGCGGGCGTCAACCTTCGCTCCCCATGCCCGCATCATCCATGTAGACATCGAACCCACCCAGATAGGGCGCAACGTACCCGTGGAGGTGGCCCTCCCCGGCGACGCCAAGGCGGTGCTCAGGGCCCTGACTCCCCTGGTTTCCCACACGCCGCGCTCCAACTGGATAGAACACATCAACCGGATGCGCAGGGAGCACCCCTCGCTGGCCATCCCGCAGTCGGACAAGCTGCAAACCCAGCACGTAATGTCGGGCCTGAACGACCTATTGCAAGAGGACCCGGGAGCCATGGTGGTCACCGGCGTCGGGCAGCACCAGATGTGGGCCGCCCAGTTCCTGTCGTTCAATGTGGCCAACACTTTCGTTTCGTCGGGCGGACAGGGAGCGATGGGGTTCGAGGTTCCGGCCGCCCTGGGGATGCAGGCTGCCCGCCCCGAGGCCACGGTGTGGAGCATCGCGGGCGACGGCGGTTTCCAGATGACCCTCCAGGAGCTGGTCACCGCTGCCGAGGAGAAGCTGCCCGTTAAATATGCCCTCATCAACAACGGGCATCTGGGTATGGTGCGGCAGTGGCAGGAGATGTATTTTGACAATCACCTGAAAGCTGTGCCGGTGCCGGGGCCCGACTACATGAAACTGGCCGAGGCCTACGGCTTGGGCGCGGTGAGAGTGTCGGAGCAGGAGGATGTGCTGCCCGCGCTGCGGAAGGCCAAAGCCCATGACGGTCCGTTTCTCATCGAGTTCGTGGTTGACCAGGCTACCAACGTCTATCCCATGGTGCCGCCGGGCGGCTCACTGGCCGACACCCTAGAGGACCCGGCAATCGTCGTCTAGCTTAATTTTGCGCTTTCTGCGTTCACTTTTCTTCGGAGATGGTTATGGAGAAGGTTACAATTCAGGAAGCCTCGCGCCGCCTGAATGTGTCGCAGCGGGATATTCGCGAGTACATCCGCAGGGGCAGTCTTAAGGCGGAACGCGACCAGGAGTCTGCGACGGGGCGCTGGCTGGTGGAACTGCCCGGCGACGGCTGGGAGGACGACTTCAAGGCTTACCTCAGCGAAATGGCAGCCGGGCAAACGCCCTGGTGGTGGGCCTTTGGAGCAAAGACGGGGAAAGTGCACTACCTGTTGCAGGTTGGCATCGAGGAAATCATGCCGGACTTTCTCTGTGGACTGCGGGGCGAAAACCTCTACCCGGCCGGCGGGCACGCGCAAGACCAACGCTGCGCCAACTGCCTCAACTCCGCCATTGAGCAGAAACTGCCGCTGTGGGATGAGGCATAGCGCGACGGCTGGCGGCTAAATGTCCGGTCCGCCAACTCACCCCGGAACCTCACCCCGGAACAATCAGGGGCTACCGATTTGGTAGCCCCGTGCTTGGTCTGCAAATCTTGCCACGAGCGGGCGAGCGCTTCTAGCCCCCGCCGCCACCCACGTTGACCCCCGGCTCGGTCATGCCCTCGGGGTTGAGCAGGGTATCCAGTTCGGCGTCGGACAGCTCGGTCTTTTCCTTGGCCATCTGGCGGATGGTGGCGCCGGTGGCGTTGGCCTCCTTGGCGATGGCGGCGGCCGCGTCGTAGCCAATGGCCGGGGCCAGGGCTGTGCCAAGCATCAGGCCCTTCTCCACCATGTCCGGGCCGACGGTGGTGGCCTCAATGCCCCTAACGCACTGGTCGGCGAAATTGTTGGCGGAGGCCGACAGCAGGGCGATGGACTCCAGAACATTGTGGGCCGCCACGGGCATCATGGTATTCAGCTCGAAGTAGCCTCCCTGGCCTGCCAGGGTGACGGCGGCATCGTTGCCCACCACCTGGGCCACAACCTGCACCACCGACTCGGCAATCACCGGGTTGATCTTGCCCGGCATGATCGAGCTGCCCGGCTGCACTTCCGGCAACATGATTTCGCCCAGGCCGGCGCGGGGGCCGGAGGCGATAAAACGGATGTCGTTGGCTATTTTGTGCAGGCTGATGGCAACGGTCTTCAGCTCCCCGCTGGCCTCGACAAGGGCATCCAGAGAGGACTGAGCCTGAAAGTGGTTGCCCGTTTCGCGGATTTCCACCCCCGCCGCTTCGGACACGAAGGCACAGGTGCGGGCGGAAAACTCCGGGTGCGTGTTGACGCCGGTGCCGACGGCGGTGCCCCCCAAGGCCACCTCGGCCAGCGCCACCTGCGTCCGCTGCATCCGCTGTACGCTATAGCGGGCCTGTCCGGCGTAGCCCAGAAACTCCTGCCCCAGCCGCACCGGGGTGGCGTCCTGGAGGTGCGTGCGGCCGGTCTTGATGATGGGCCAGAATTCCTCGGACTTGCGCTCCAGTTCGGTCGCCAGCGTTTCAAGTCCGGGAATCAGGTCCTCCTTGATGGCCAGCAGGGCGGCCAGGTGGATGGACGTAGGTATGACGTCGTTGGAAGACTGGCCCATGTTGACGTGGTCGTTGGGGTGGACCAGCCGCGAGCCGAGGTCGCCGCCCAGGAGTTGGCTGGCCCGGTTGGCGATGACCTCGTTGGCGTTGGTGTTAGTGGATGTGCCGGAGCCGGTCTGGAAAATGTCCAGCACGAAGTGACGGTCGAGCTGTCCGTCAATGACTTCCTGGGCCGCGGCGACGACAGCGTTGCCGGTGCGCTCGTCCAGCAGACCCAGCGCCATGTTGCTGCGGGCGGCGGACTGCTTGATAAGGCCCAGGGCGCGGATGAAGATGCGAGGGAAGCGCAAGTTGCTGATGGGGAAGTTCAGCACGGCGCGCATGGTGGAGGCTCCGTAGAGAGCGTCGGCGGGAACTTCCATCTGGCCCATGGAGTCGCGCTCGATTCTGACGTTGGGGCTGGCGGTCATGGCGGGACATTCCTCCGGAACTTGAGTTTGGCATAGCATACCACGGCGGCGGGACTGAAATCGTCAGGCGCCCTTCCAGAGGGGCTGTCACTCAAAGTGCGTTCTTTGCGGGCGGCCCGCCGTTTTCCGTTCAAACAGCGCCCGTAATCAGCGCCCGTAATCGTGCTACAATAACAGTAGTTCCTATGTTCAGGGAGTATCAGATTTGGTCGCCGAGGTTCGCGTCAGATACGCCCCCAGCCCTACGGGGCAGCCCCACATCGGCAACATCCGCACCGCTTTGTTCAATTGGCTCTTCGCCCGCCACCACGGCGGGAAGTTCATTGTTCGCATCGAGGACACCGACCAGACGCGGTTCGTGGACGGCGCCATTGAGGCCATCCTGGACGGTTTGCGCTGGCTCAACATTGACTGGGACGAGGGACCCGAAGTTGAGGGGCCTCATGCTCCCTATGAGCAGTCTAACCGCTTGGAGATTTATCATCTCCTGTCGGAGCAGCTTCTCGATCAGGGCAATGCCTACTACTGCTTTTGCAGCCGCGAGGCGCTGGAAAGGCTGCGGCGGGCCAACCGCGAGTCCGGGGCAGGCAGCGGATGCAACTGCCGGCGCCAGGGCTTGGCCGGGGCCGCGGCCGGTCAGCCGGTGGATGACGGCTCCCGCGTCGTCCGCTTCGCCATGCCGGAGTCCGGCGTCACGCAGGTCCACGACCTGATTCGCGGCGACGTGGAGTGGCGCAACGAATTGCAGGAGGACTTCATAATCCTGAAGTCCGACGGCTTCCCCACCTATCACCTGGCGGTTGTGGCCGACGACCACCTTATGGAAATCAGCCACGTGATGCGGGCCGAGGAGTGGCTTCCCAGCACGCCACGCCACTTGCAGCTTTACCAAGCCTTCGGCTATCAACCTCCCGAATTCGCCCATCTACCCATGATTACCGGAGCCGACCGGGCCAAGCTCTCCAAGCGGCACGGCGCAACCGCCATCGGGGAGTACCGCGACGAGGGCTACCTGCCCGAGGCCCTGCTCAACTTCATGGCGCTGCTGGGCTGGTCGCTGGACGGCAGCACGGAAGTCGTGCCGCTCCAGACTGTGATAGACAACTTCACGCTGGACCGCATCACCAAGTCGGCGGCCATCTTCGACCAGGACAAGCTGATGTGGATGAACGGCGTCTACATCCGCGACCTGCCCACCGGCGAGTTGGCCCGGCGGATGGAGGAGAACATTCCCCGGTCTCTGGACGCCAATGAGGAAGCATACCTGTGCCGCATCGCCCCGCTGGTGCAGGAACGGCTGAAGCGGCTGGACGATTCCGACGACATGACAGCCTACTTCTTCGGTGAGTTGGCGCCGGAATATGACGGGGCGATTCTGGTGCAGAAGGGTATGGACTCGGATGGTACTTTGCACGCTCTCCAAGCCGCCCTGGACGACCTGAAGGCCAACACTGCCGATGATGACTTCGGCCACGAGAAGCTGGAATCCCTGCTGGGCGATACAGGACAACGGCTGGATCTCTCCAGACGCCAGTTCTTCGGCCTGGTGCGTACCGCCGCCACAGGGCGGAACGTGTCGCCGCCGCTGTTCGAAACCATGGAAGTAATGGGCCGTGCGCGCATCCTGTCGCGCCTTCGGCTGGCGGCTCAAAAATTGAGCGCAGTTGGCTGATTTCGGCATTCTGAACGGTAGTTGGCACTAGCCTGAATATAAGGCCGCAGGGGCGCACAGCCGTGCGCCCCTGCGGATTGAGTTGGAGTAGACCGAGAATGACGCAAACGGCACACAATGACACTTCGACGGGCTCCGACTTCATACGCGCCATCGTTGCCGAGGACAACCGCACCGGCAAGTTCGGCGGGCACGTCATCACCCGTTTTCCGCCGGAACCCAACGGTTACCTGCATATCGGACACGCCAAATCCGCCTGCCTGAACTTCGGCCTGGCAGCGGAGAACGGCGGACACTGCAATATGCGCTTCGACGACACCAACCCGACGCGCGAGGAAGTGGAGTACGTCAACTCCATTCTTGAAGACGTGCGCTGGCTGGGCTGGGACTGGGGCGAAAACCTGCTCTATGCCTCGGACTACTTCCAGCAGCTTTACGAGATGGCCGTTGATCTGATCCGCAAAGGCAGGGCCTACGTTGACGACCTCACATTCGACGGAATCAGGGAGTACCGGGGCACCCTGACCGAGCCGGGGCGCGAAAGCCCCTACCGCGGGCGTACCATCGGCGAGAACCTGGACCTGTTCCAGCGTATGCGGGCCGGCGATTTCGACGAGGGCAGCCGGGTGCTGCGGGCCAAGTTAGACATGGCCTCGCCCAACCTGAACCTGCGCGACCCGGTACTGTACCGCATCCTGAAAGCGTCCCACCACCGCACCGGCGACGATTGGGCCATCTACCCAATGTACGACTTCGCCCACGGGCAGTCGGACTCCATCGAGGGAGTGACTCATTCCATCTGCACGTTGGAATTCGAGGGACACCGTGCCCTGTACGACTGGTGCCTGGACGAGTTGGACATCTATCACCCGCAGCAGATCGAATTCGCCCGTCTGAATCTCACGTACACAGTTCTGAGCAAGCGGCGTTTGATCCAGTTGGTGGAGGGCGGCTACGTCAACGGATGGAACGATCCGCGTATGCCCACGCTTTCCGGTCTGCGGCGGCGGGGCTACACCCCCGAGGCCATCCGCGACTTCTGCGAGCGCATCGGCGTCGCCAAGCGCGACACCTGGACGGACATCGCGCTGCTGGAAAACTGCATCCGGGAAGACCTGAACCGCCGCGCGCCCCGGGTGATGGCGGTGCTTGACCCGGTGAAGCTGGTCATCGAGAACTACCCGGAGGGTCAGGTCGAATACATCGAATCAGAGAACAACCCGGAGGACGCCAACGCCGGCCATCGCCTGCTGCCCTTGTCGCGGACGTTGTACATCGAGCGAGCGGACTTCTCCGAAGACCCGCCGCGAGGCTTCTACCGCCTCTCGCCGGGCCGGGAGGTCAGGCTTAAAGACGCCTACTACGTCACCTGTACCGGCGTGGTGAAGGATGAATCGACCGGCGAGATTGTGGAAATACGCTGCACCTACGACCCGGAAACCCGGGGCGGCACCTCTGCCGATGGGCGGCGGGTGCGCGGCACCTCCCACTGGGTGTCGGTCGAGCACTGCCTGGATGCTGAGGTCAGAATCTACGACCACCTGTTTATGAAGGAAGATCCCAGCGACCTGCCTGAGGAAGGCGGGGAGTTCACCGACAACCTCAACCCCGATTCGCTCAGGGTCATCACCGCGAAGGTGGAGCCGTCGCTGGCCGAGGCCCAGCCGGGCGACCGCTTCCAGTTCCTGCGGCAAGGCTACTACTGCGTGGACCTTGATTCCAAGCCGGACACACTGGCATTCAACCGGACGGTGGCGTTGCGGGACTCGTGGGCGCGGCGCGGGCGGGGGTAGGGATGGGTTTTGGCGCATTACCGGCAAAACGAAAGGGCGGGTTTATAAACCCGCCCTATAATTTCTCTGGCTTTTCCTCGGTCATTCAAAAGAAACAACTGAATAACTTTTCTTTCGCTCTTCCAGTAGCCGCAACTGCTTGCCGTCATCTATTCTCGCAAATTTTCGGCCAGAACCGGCAACAGGAATTCCAATGGAACTCGGCCCAACTCCTTCGGTTCTATTTTGTATAGTCCGCCGCCGTATACGCGGCCGCACTCTGTCACCACCTTAGATGGGATTGAATTCAATGCCTCCCACAGTTTATCCGCCGTATCCGGTTCGTCTTTGATTAGCTTTGCTAGGCTGGGCTTCGGATAAAGCATCAGATACAGGTTCGGAGCCGTTGCTTGGGAGTGGTTGCGAATAAACCTGAACGGGCCTGATGAATCTGAACGAATCCTGCCCATATATGTACACAGAAATGGCGCCGGTGGCCGCTGTTCCTGTCGATACCAAGGAGAACGGGTCCGCGAGAGATACCGCTCGTGTATGCCTTGCTTCCGACCTTTTGCCAAATATCCGGCAAGAGCGAGAGAGTGTAATGAAACCTGAGTTTCGGGAACATCGCAATCCAGCAAAAATAATTCACGATTCAGCACAGGGTTGCCAACGTCGTCAGCATGAATTTCATTAACCGGCAGGTGTCGCGGGCCCGGTAAAATAGGCGTCAAAAATTCCGGTGGGATTCGATTTTCAGATACTTGCTCAGTGGTAAGCACAAAAAAGCGATTAGCCCCAGTGGCTATACCTCGTTTGATGTCGAACCAATCGGCCATTGTTCCGCCGTCAGCCTTCCGAGCTGGAATATCGCCTGCACAAGAGAAGATTTTGGACCACTTATCCGAACTGTCTAATGAGCTGATCAGAATGTTCTTGCGCCAGGCTGGTTGAGAAGGCATCCCTCCAGAAGAAAGCTCTACTTCTTGAGCAGGCGAAGGGCGGTGGTTCTTAAACCAGACCACCGTAGAAGTCACCAAGGCATCCTCGAATTGCACGTCGTGGGGTTTAAAGTGATGAATTCGTTGTAAGCTAACGTTATTCAGCAAATACTCTTTTATTGCCCGGCCATAATTAACATCCATAAACTCGCTTGGAATTAGCCAAGCGGCCAGCCCATCATCGGCCATCCATTCGTGAGAAAGGCACAAAAAATAACAATACAGCCCCGCAAGACCGCTTATTGCGATTCCCGTCTTTTCTTTCACTCGCCGTTGCAAGAGCGTCTTTTGTTCGCGGGCAATATGGTGATGGCGAACGTAAGGGGGGTTGCAGACTATCAGGTTTGGCTTGAGTCTGGCGTCATTGGGTGGGTCAACTAGCGTGAAATCCTTTAGGCGCAGTTCTAGTTGGGTATTCGGCCACAGTTTGCTGACTATTTCTCCAAAGCAGGGTTCTATCTCGTAACCAACTCCGCCCACGATTCTCTGGTCGGGAATTATCCTCTCTAATGCCGAGTAGAAAGCCCCTGTGCCAAAGGCAGGGTCCATAAACTGAACCAGCTCATGGGGGGGCAATAATGCGTTTGAGCAACGCAATATATCCTCCGCCAGTTCGGGAGGCGTAGCGTACTGGCCCAGCTTGTTTCGGTATTCCGCAGTTCTCCGGGAATCTATCTGAGCTTGATAGTGCATCCGAGTTTTCTCTATGTTTGATTGAGTCAATTCTTTCATATTCCAAATTTTCCTAAGTCTTCCACCCGATGTTCCCAAACCCAGTCAATTCCTTCTGCGGCCTCATAGACTAGGTACCCGCTGTCAAAGTAGCCGCAAAGGAATAGGACGAACGCCACGCTTTTTCCATATGTTTGTCGCAGTTGGTTGACCTTTGTAGCCTCCTCTTTCCGGCGTTTATTGGTATTGGTAAAATCGCCTGCCGATTTGGCTTCAATTAACACCGGCAGGTCGCCGGGTTTGGCAGTCAGAGGCATTACAACCGTATCAACCGGGATATTCACCGTTCGATTGCCTGATTGTACTGCAACATTCAGCCGGAATGTATATGTGCCTGGATTCATTTTGACGAAAACCGAAGATTGGCCGCTGGGAATCCTTGAGTAACCTTGTTCATTCAACCAGCTTTCAATAGCGGCCAGCTGCCTTTGTTCTTGAGCGTTCCGAATAATCGGATCGGAGATTGCGCCACAAAGTCGGTCTGCCACTATGGTTGCTGCTCTATACAGATCCAATTGGTCCGGCTCTTGATTGCTATTAAGCCAGTGAAATATGTCTTTATCTACCAATTGTTGGATAATACGACATATCTGCTGGAGATAAAGTTGTAGCTCCCCGGCATTCATTCGCGGAGAGAGCCTATTGTCAATTTCCATGTTTTTTACAAGGCTAGACGAGACATTAGCCAAGCCAATCAACCTGTCTCTGGCTATTGGGGGAGCAGTTGCCATGCGAAGAATCGCAAGAATCGACGGTTCTTCTATGAGGACATCAGGCGAAATTTCAGTTAAGTTGGCGGTTCGCCTCAATGCCGACTCAACCCGTTCACTTGTCTCCGCTCTGGTGGCCTGATACGCTGCCGGTGCGAATTCAACAAACCAGGTGTTGAACATATCCACCGACAGCGCAATATCCCTCTTCCAGAGACTCGGTTTGTCAGCATTCACTGGCATTCGACTGACCCTGTATGTCGGGATTAGAGTAGACCCGCCTAGTCTCCCGCCGCCGCGCCTGCCGCCGGGGCTGCCTGGTAGCGCACCGAGTATTTTTTCTCGTTGATGGTATATGCAGCTATGGACGCGGGAATCAGCAACGACCCCGCGAGGGCGAAGGGAAGGAGGTAGGAGCCGGTCCAGTCGTAAAGCACTCCCGCAAATATAATGCTGAAGAAGGCGCCGACCTGATGGCAGAGGAATGAAATTCCTGAGATAGTGGCGAGTGCCCGCAACCCGTATACGTCAGCGGTCAGCGACGTCGTGATTGGAACGCTGGCAATCCAGGAAAAGCCCGCGAGAATGGCGAAGAACCATAGGCTCGCCACTCCCGGCGACCCTATGAAAGGAATGGTGAACCCGTCCACACGGAACGGTCCAAGAGGGTCTCCCGCCGTGCTGACGCCGCCGTAGCCAAGTTCGCTTCCTCCCATAAATATCGCCTCTACCGATAACAGACCGCCAATCAATACCAGATAGGCGACGCCTCGCACAGCGTAGACTGTCCCCAGCACGTTCTTGCGTCCGAAGCGATCGGCGAGCCACCCGCCACCGATGGCGCCCATCACGTTCAGGCCCGTTAGGATGCCAAAAATCAGACCCGCCATCTTGAGAGAAATTCCTATCTGTTCCTGGGCGTATGGCACAAAGTGCACGGATATGATGCCTACCGTCACGCCGCAAACGGTGTAGGCTGCGGAGAGGTTCCAGATGGGCGGCGAGCGGAAAGACTTCCGCCACTGGTCAACCTCGAACGTACCGCGCCGCCGAGCCGGAGGGGCGGCAGTGCCGTCCGTCGGCGTCTCAGGGTCTCCGTCAGGCAACAGGCCCATCTGGGCTGGGTCGTTGCGAAGGAACATGAAGCCCATGGGCAGCGCCACAATAGTTACGATGCAGCCCAGGGCGATCCATGACACTCTCCAGTTGAATATATCCACCAGGTATGCGCTGAAGGGAATGAGTATCAGGCCACCCAGGGACGTCCCGGACGCCACGAGTCCAAGCACGAATGTCCGCCGCTTCATGAACCAGCGGGCCAGCAGCGGCCCCAGGGTGCCGATGGACGCCCCGCTCATGGCAGTGGACAGCACGAAGCTGAACAGGAAGACCAGGAACAGGTAGTGGAAGGTCAGGCTCAACCCGGCGGTAGCCAAACCGGCAATCAGCAGGCTGATGAGAATGACTTTACGTGAGTCGAACTTGTCGAAAAGGTGCCCAAGAAAAGGCTGAGTGATTCCGTTCACCAGCCAGCCGATGCCGGCGGCAACGGAAATGGTGGTGCGGTTCCACTCGAAGGCTTCGCTCATCGGGACTACGAAAACCCCGAAGCCGTTGCGGGCCCCGGTGGTCACCGCCGCGATGAACATGGCGGTCACCACGATGTACCATCCGTAGTAGATGCCCTCCCGTTGCTTTGGCCCGGTTCCCGGGATGAACGATGCCTGATTGTCTTGAGCCATTCCTACCCCGTCTGGCTGTACCAGCGATAGACTTGGACGCGGTGGCGGCAACTGTCAACCACCAGCAGATTGCCGTGCCCATCGATCTTGACCGCGGTCGGTCCCCAGAACAGCTTTTCCACGTTGGCTGATTCCTCGCGATCGCTTATCAGATCGGAGCCGCCTGGCGGCTGCAGTATGGGGGACAAGTCTGCTTCCAGCCTCAGCGAGCCTTCTTTGGGGTTGGCCTGAAAGTATTCGTCGGCCCAAGAGGGAGTTTCCGACTCGCCCCGCAACGTGGCCAACAATTCACCTTGCGGCGACAGCACTCGCACCCGCTCGTTGCCCCAATCGGCTACATAGATTATCCCCTCAGCGTCAAGGCACAGCCCCGCCGGGTGGCTGATGGCGTCGCCCTCCCGCTGCGCCGTTCCGGGGCGAGGCAACTGCTCCATGAATTCTCCGCCGGATGTGAACTTCTGTATCCGGTCGTTGCCCCAGTCAGACACATAGGCGCAGCCTTCGCCGTTCAGCGCTATTCCCCACGGCGTGTTGAAACGGCCATCGCCATCCCCGTAGCCGCCCCAGCTTTGAAGAAACCGGCCATCGGTGGTGAACTTCTGTATCCGGTGATTGCCGCTGTCGGCAATAAGCAGGTTATCGTCAGAGTCGCAGGCGATGTACGAAGGGCTGGCGAGCTGTCCTTGAGCCGCGCCCGTTTCGCCCCACGCGCCCAGCGTCTCGCCGGTGGTGGAAAAGACGGTGATGCGATTCAGCGCCTCGTCGGCCACGTACAGCCGGTCACGGCTATCGAAGGCCAGAGAACTGGGCCACCAGAACTCGCCGTAAGCAGTGCCGCCGGCGCCGAACTCTCCCAGGAATTCCTCATCCACAGTACACATGGAAACGCGCTTGTAGGGCAGACGAATGGGTATCTCGGGCCCGGCCCGGTTGAGCACGTACATTACGCCCTGAGAGTCCAGGGCCACATCCACGGGGTTCTGGAACCCCCGCCCCTGGTTGGAAAGCGAGCCGACTGTGTGGCTGTAACAGATGGTTGCGGTGGTAACCATGTCAGCAAATTATCCTCTATACAGGCGGTTGATTCGTTGGCTTTCCACAAATTTACGCCATCTGGTACTCCCGTGTAGACACGATGAGCTGCAAGATCTCGGCCACCCGCTGCTCGGAGCAGGCTGCCTCGTATTGCGGCTCGAATTTCAGGTCACCCTGTGAGGCAGCGAAGGCAAACAGTTCCCGGTGGGTTGCCTCAGACACTTCCACCGCCCCGGCAAGGGTCAGGCAGGCGTCCACCAGTTCACCGGGGCCGTAGACCGGCTGGGCCTCCCGCAGGCGGCGGATGATGCTCTGTACGCCGGGCTGCGACGAGTCGCCGATGAGCAGCGCGGCGGAGTTGACCCGCTCCATCAGGGTGCCGGTGTCCACCCACTCGACGCCGGTATGCCAGCCCTCCACCGTGGGCGGATTCAGTATCTCCTGCCCCATGAAGTTGGTGTCCAGGGCCAGGTTGACTATGCTCCAGTGGGGCGCGCCGAAGGCCCCGGCAATCCGGGCCACACCAGCGACAACTTCCGCCGGACTCTTGATTTTTGAGTGCCGGGCCTCTTCGGAGCGGAAGAAATCGGAAAGGAAGATTGTACGCATGGCCGAGCGGATGTCGCCCCCGGTGCGGCGCAGGTCTTCGGCGATAACCTGCGTGGCCGCCTCATCCGGCTGATCTGAAACGAAGAAGGCGTAGAGTTTTCCAGCCAGGAACCAACTGCTGGCGGGATGACCGCAGATGATGTCCAGCACGTCCTCGCCGTTGAAGCGTCCCGTCTGGTTCAGGAAGGTCTTGGGGCCGTCGTCGTGGTCTTCGGGCCGGTACACGAACTGCCAGTCGAGGCGGCCATGAGGCCAGATGGAGTCGCGGGAGGCGCGAACGCTCATGTAGTCCTGATTGGCGATGGTCCAGCCAGTGAAGGCGCGGGCGGCGGCCTTGACGTCGGACTCGGTGTAGGTGCCGATACCCATGGAGAACAGTTCCAGCAACTCGCGTCCGTAGTTCTCGTTGGGCGCGTCCTTGTGGTTGTCCTTATTATCCAGCCAGAAAATCATGGCCGGGTCGCGGGACAGTTCAGACAGCAGATTGCGGAAAGTTCCGAGTCCGTGGCGACGGAAGGTGTTGGTCTGGTTGACGACCGCCTTGGCGTGGTTCAGCTTGCCGTAGGCAGTGGCGAAGAGGCCGTGCCAGAAGAGGGCGATTTTCTCTTCCAGCGGGCGCTTCGAGTTAATCATGCGGTACAGCCAATAGGACTGGGAGCTTTCGATGAGCATCAGGCTGTTCTGGTCCACATGGTAGCGGCGAAAGAGGGCGTCGTCCCATGCCGGCGCGTCCTCAGGGCGAAGCAGTCGCTCCACGGCGCTCTCGTAACCCTGAGCCAGGCATTCCTCCAACTCATCGCAGGTGGCGCCGAACCCGGCCCTTCGCATCAGGTGGGCCATCAGCGAAAGCTCTTCCTGTTCATGTCCCTGCCGAACTGCGCTTGTCTGTGTCATTGCCTGTTCCTCCGGGTTGGATGCGGGTTGGATGCGGGTTGTTGGATGCGGATTGAAGTTGAAAGGCGGGTTGAATCCGAAGTGTTGAATGCGAAGTTGGATGAAATATGCCGCCGCCCGCCCGCTCTGTTTACGTTTGCCGATGCCAAGTTGGCGGTAGTATAGCACCGAAAGAGCGGCTCGACCCCTCAGGGGTATGGCCCTTCCGCAGCCGTCGAATTCTAACTGTTGACAATCCACGAGTTATGTCCTAAGTTTAAGACGTTTTTAATATATCAACCAAAATGGACTTGGCAATAACTGAATAAGGCTTTTAACTCCTAATCAGCTTGCTTGTAATCAGCTTGCTTGACAATCCCGGGACGGGGCGGCGGGGATCGTCCTTTGCCTATCTTCCCGGAAGGCCCTGCCGCTTGCGGCTACAGGGCAGATTTCGTGCATATTATTTAGAGGAAGGGAGGTTGCGGATGTAAGTTTGACAGGCCGGGGAACCCCGGGCTTCCACAATTTAACGCCAGGCCAGGCAGTACGCAGGGATGTTGTCCATTTCTCATTTTGCAGTATTCTTCCCTTTCATCCGCTTCTGCAACACTTTTCCATGCCGTTGACATCCCCCGACAACTGCCCCTAATGGCCTTTGCGCGTTTGGCAAGAAGAACCTAAGACATTCCCGGTGGATTAGGGTTTAGGGGTGGTTTGAAGATGTCAACAAACGTGAAAATCATCAGCGACGGAGCCATGAAAATCGACGGCGGATCCATGTTTGGCCCAGTGCCAAAAGTAGCATGGGAAAACAGCGTCGTTACTGACCGCAAGAACAGGATGACATTAGGGCTTAACTGCCTGCTGCTCCACGCAGGCGGCCAGAACGTGCTCATCGACACGGGCGTAGGCTCCAAGGACATGGACACCGACAAGGAGAACCTGGGGCTTGTCCCCAGCCGGTTGCTGCGCGGACTCAAGGCAGTCGGTCTGGCTCCCAAGGACATCAATGCGGTAATCCTTACCCATCTGCATTTCGACCATTCGGGGGGCTGCACCCGGCTGGACCGCGCCGGCAATTTGGTGCCCACGTTTTCCAAGGCCAGGTATTATGTCCAGGAGCGATGCTGGAGTGAGGCCTGCCACCCCAACGAGCGGGCTAACAACTCTCACCGCGCCAACAACTTCCTGCCCATCGACGAGCGGGGCCAACTGGAACTCCTGGACGGCGACAGTGAGATTATGCCCGGCCTCAACGTGATAGTTACCGACGGCCACGCCAAGGGGCATCAGATGGTCATGTTCAACCACGGCGGCGAGCGGGTTGTCTTCTTGGGCGACATCGTTCCGACGCCGCACCATCTGAACCTGGTGGCCATTTCCGCCTTCGACAATTCGCCGGAAGTGACCCTGGAGCAGAAAAAGGACCTGCTGTTCCGAGCCGAGCGTGAGGGCTGGCTGCTGGTGTTCTCCCACGGCCACGAAGTCCGCTCCGGATACCTGGAGCGCCGCGGCGGAATGGGCTACCTCCGAAATGGCGGGCTGTAGCATGGGCCAGCCAGCGGGTGAACAGCCCGGAAACCACAAGCCGCCCCGTTCCAGGCTGGACGGGGCGGCTGCTTTTTGGCATTGATTCCCGGCATGGGCCGGGGAGCGACATCACCCGAACTCTCTCCCGGAGCGAGAGGGGATCATGCAGAGGCGGGGCCTTTCGCGGACCCTGCCGTGGGTGTGACTTCGGCCAGGACCCAGTCGCCTTCCAGATGGGTCAGGCGAGCATTGGTAATCCGATTGGACAGGGATTGTACGCTGGCGGTTCGGACTCGCAGATAATTGTCGGTGAGACCGGACCAGACGGCGCCCGTTGCGGTCCGCTCCCACAGGACCGGACGCACGGCTCCCAATTGACCTTCCCGGAACCCTTGACGGGATTCCGCCGACAGCGCCAGCATTCCCCCCATTCGCTCCCGCTTCTCCGGCTCTGCAACCTCGCCCTTAAAATGGGCTGCCGATGTTCCCGGCCTGGGCGAGTATGGGAAGGCGTGTATGTCTGAGAACCGCATGGCCGCGGCGAATTTCAGGCTGGAGTCGAAGTCCGCGGTGGTCTCGCCGGGGAAGCCAACGATGACGTCGGTGGTAACGGCCGCGTCGGGATACATCCCCCGCACCAGGTCCACCGAGGCGGCGAACCTCGCCGTGCCGTAGCGGCGGCGCATGGCCCGCAGCGTCGAGTCGCATCCGCTCTGGAGCGGAATGTGGAAGTGGGGCATCAACCGCCTATCCTGCCAGAGTTCCAGCAGGCGCGCCGTGATTTCGTGCGCCTGCAACGACGACACCCGCAGCCGCTCCACGGAAGTCTCGGCCAGGATGCGCTCCAGCAGTCGCGGCAGATCAGCGCCGGGAAGGTCGAAGCCGTAGGCGCCCAATTGGGTGCCGGTAAGCGCCACCTCACGGCAGCCCTCAGAGACGTGGCGGCCAATCTCGGCCACGATTGCCTCCGGCGCGATGCTGCACTCCCGTCCTCGCACCCTGGGGACAATGCAATAGGCGCAAACCTGATCGCATCCCTCCTGAATCTTCACCATCGCCCGGGTCCGGCCCACGGCCTTTAGGGGAGCTCCGGCAGTTTCCTCGCCCTCCACAACAATCCCCTCCTCCTGAGAGGGAGGGTTAGAGTGGGGGTATTGAGGGCGTTCCCCGGTGGGCCGTCTGGATTCCCGCTTTCGCGGGAATGACGGGTTTTGTGCCGGGGGAGATGATGGGGGTTGAGCCACCAGCGCGGCATGGGCCGATTCCACCAGCGACGGCTTGCCGGTGTTGCCGATGACCAGCGACACCCCGGGCAGCCCCTCCAGGTCGCCGGGCGCGCGCTGGGCGTAGCAGCCAGTGGCGACGACAACGGCGCCGGGATTTCGGCGGCGGGCGGCGCGGAGGTACTGCCGCGCCTTGGCGTCGGCGGTGGCGGTAACGGTACAGGTGTTCAGAACCACCACATCGGCGGCATCCGATGGCCCAACCACGCGATAGCCGGCCTCGCTGAAGCGGCGGGCCAGCGTCTGGCTGTCGGCCTGGTTCAGCTTGCAACCGTGGGTGTGAATGGCGACCGTTCGCGCCGCATCTTCTGGCTCACTCATTGCCGTCATCCAGGCCGTCGTCATCCGGGTCGTAGTGCGTCCCATTGGTTCCCCGATTGCGGCGCCGCCGGTTGCGGCGATTGTTCGGCTGCTTCGCGGGCGCTTCCGGGGGCGACGTCTCCGATTCCGGTACAGCAGGCTCGGACAAAAAGTCCCACAACCGCTCAACCGCCGACGTTACGTCTTCAAGAATGGAAATCAACTGCTGCGTTCCGCCACGCGATTCGCGCATCCGGTCGGCGGCGTCGGCGAAGGCGCTGAGGCGGGTGAAGGCATCGCGGATGCGGCGGTCGTTCCGCTCGCGCCCCAGGCTTTGGGCATACTGCTCCGCCGCCTGCCGGTCGTCCACCTCGTCGCCGCGGCTGAGGGCCACACCCTTGATTGCCAGGGTAATGCTGCCCCACATCAGTTCTTCGCAGCGCAGCCAGCGGCTCTGCCGCGCCTCGTTCATGGCGTCGCGCAGCAGCCGGACGCTCTGCCCGTGGTAGCGCGTCAGCCGCGCCGCTTGCTGTGGGGATGGTTGAGGCATCATTATTCCTGCTCCTATTTTATCGCAAAGAGCGTGGAGCGCGCAGAGATTTTGCAATGAAAAAGACGGCCCCGAGGGTATCGAGGCCGCCTACGGCTATGACTGGTTCACCCGGGGTATGGGTTACTCGTCAGGCCAGCCTTCGGCGTCCAAGCCAGCGTCCAAGGCGGCCTGAACCTTCGCGGCGGCTTCGTCGGTCACCCACTGCGACCAGACGTCCTGGTTACCCTTCAACCACCAGATTGCGCCTTTCGCGTGTGTGGTCTCATTTTCGATAATCCATTCCAAGGTGGTCGTGTATGTTGGAATGTCGTAATCCCAAGTATGCAAGAACTCCACGATTTCAGGGGCGCGCGGCGGCAAGCTTGGATGCACCGCTATCAGGATAGTAGCATCTTCAAACTTGCAAGACTTATCAGTTAACCAGCAGAGGTCATTGTATTCTGGTTGTTCCAAAGGTACCAAGTCCAGCAACACGCTCGGGTCAGCGGTACCCCACATATATCCCAACCACGGCTCCTTTCGCTCGTACGCCCCATAAACTTCGGCGAACATAGCTTCTTGGGATCCAGGATGAATTACATGGAGGTATTCTTCTAGGCCATGCCCTGCAATCTGTGCGAGGTTAACTGCTTCGCACGACCACCCAGGGGGGCAGGCCACCAAGCGAGCCTTCCCGCGGCTCTCGTTTGTCTCAAACAGTTCCTGGTATTGGGGATCCTTCAGGTCATCGACATGGTCCAACTCAGGGTACTCCTCTTGCAGGTACGCTGGAATGACAAAGGTACTCTGCCAATCTCTCCCTAGACTGGCACCGACGGACACAACCTCTTTTGCGGACAAAGCCTCTGCCCAAGCCTCATCCTGATTGGGAAGCCAAATTTCCAAGGTAACGTCGATGTCTCCCTTCCGTAGTCCTTGAAAATTACCCAACGTGAAACCGAGAACAGTCTCAGTGGGGTAGCCGTAGCCATGTTCGACGATGTACTGGGCAATGCGATTCTGAGTCAACGCACTGTTCCAGTTGAGGTCGGAGAAGACGATGGTGTCTTTCGGGCCTTCCGGGGGTTCGACCATCACCTCAACAATTTTGGTAACTTCGACCGTTTCCGTCTCGACGACCGTGACTTCTCTGTCGACTATCTTGGTAACTTCGACTTGGACTTCCTTGGTAACTTCGACCGGGACTTCCCTCGTCTGTTCGACGACGCGCGTAACCTCGACAGGGTCCGTCGAACCGCAGGCTACGGCGGCAATCATGGCCACGATAGCCAGCAACATTGCCAGAGAAACGAATCTGCTCCTTGTCAGCAAGACTATACCCTCCGCCCTGTAACGGGCCCTGATTATTGGAAGAGTCCAACCGTGTGTTGACCGGGGAAAGTGGCTTCGCCAAACGAGAAATGTAACCTGTCAATTTATATCAGCGGTAACCCGGACTGTCAAACGGCCGGGGAGCGAGGACAGGGCCTTTTCATTCCCCCTTTCCCTGGAGGGAGAGGACCGGGGTGAGGGGGAAATGCGTTGCAACAGGAACGGTTTCCTGCCCGGGGACGCCCTCACCCTAACCCTCTCCCAGAGGGAGAGGGGACTTTATCCGAGAATGAAAAGGCTCTGGGAGCGAGGATTTGCCTTTAGTCGAGGGATGGCGGCGGTTCGGTGAAAGGCACACCCTTGGCTTCTGCCTCCAGGCGTCTGCCGTTCCATTCCCGCAACAGGTTTTGGAACTCGGCCAAGCCTTCCTTCCGGCCTTCCTCTCGCGTCGCCGCGTGTTTCTTGGCAATCCATTTGTCCGTCTTTTCCCGCAGGATGTCTGACAGCATGGGATGTCATTCCATCCTTTAGTCGAGAAATGGCGGCGGTTCAGTGAAAGTCTCGCCCTTGGCTTCTGCCTCCAGTCTCCTGTCGTTCCATTCCCGAAACAGGTTTTGGAACTCGGCCAAGCTTTCCTTTCGCGTCGCAGCGTGTCTCTTGGCAATCCATTTGTCTGTCTTTTCCCGCAGGATGTCTGATAGCATGGCGGCGTACCTCGCTAACTCCGTTACTACAACGCTGGCGCCCGCCGACACGATTATCGTGGGCGCCAGACGCAGGATGATGGCTACAATTGCGTCGTGAATGTCCCCTTGGGGGCGATGGGTGGTTCCGTGCCAAACCACGTATCCCGCCCCCGTTAAAGTTAAGGCAGTGAAAAGAGGGAAATAAAGCGTTTTCCACTGCTCCGATACGCTCCAGATGGACTCTCTTTTGACCGTCGGCTCGCTGCCGTCCAGCGTTTCCGCTTCTTGACGCATCCGCTCCCTAGGGCCCTTCCTGGAGGGCCCGCTGCCGGCTGCGGGCCGCCGCCTGAGTCAGCCGGTCAATCACGATGGCGATTAGCACGATAGACAGGCCGGCAATGACGCTGTTGCCCGGGTCCTGCCGTTGCAGCGCGCGGAACACGTCTTCGCCCAGCCCGCTGGCGCCCACCAGCGAAGCGATGACGACCATCGACAGGGCCAGCATGGTAGTCTGATTGATGCCGGCCATGATGGTGGGCAAGGCCATCGGCACCTGCACTTTAGCGAGAATCTGGGTCGGCGATGCCCCGAATGAGCGGGCGGCCTCCACCGTCTCCGGCGAAACCTGACGGATGCCTAGGTTGGTCAGCCGGATGGCCGGCGGTACTGCGTAGATGACGGTGGCAATCACCGCCGGGGTGTAGCCCAGCCCGAAGAACAGGATTCCCGGCACCAGATAGACGTAGCTAGGCATCGTCTGCATCCCGTCCAATATAGGCCGCATTATACTGTCGAGTCTATTCGAGCGGGCACCCATCACTCCTAAAGGCAACGAAATAGCCATTGACACAATCACCGAGAATAAAACGATGGCAATAGTTTCAACAGCACTTTCCCAGCGATTCATCAAACCGATGAAAACGAAACTCGCCAGCACCAACAAAGCCAGACGCCATCCGGCCATGGCTAAGGCAAGACCACTTACTACAACGAAAAGGACTGGCCAGGGTATCCATTTAAGACCGTCCTCCAGCCACACCATACAAAAGGTTATGATATAGTCGATGCCATTGAACATTCCGCCCCAGTTTTGCACCAACCAGTTCGTCCCGTTTTTCACTCTCCTCGATATGATGGTATTTATCTGCTCGGCTTCGGATGTTTCATCGTCCTGGGCTACTGGCACTTCACTAGGGAATTCCATGTGTGGCCCCCAAGCTACCAGACATACAACCAGTATAACGACGACAAAAGCAACTCCAATCAGCCATCGCACAAAGGGCGGTAATTCTCTCGGTGTGATTCTTTTCGACGGGATCCCCGCGCCAGTGTCCGGCGGAGACGGCTCCAAGCCTTGAGGTTCAGTTTCGTCACCGACTATGAGTGCCACTTGTGCCTCCATCAGTGCAGCCTTTGATTTTGCTAGACTCCAGCGCCCGACCGGGAACACAAATTATTTTGGCATCCTACTCGGCCGCGTTGGCGGCGGCGTTGGCCTCGAAGTCCTGGTCGGCGGTGGAGGTTTCGGCCAGGGCCTCGGCCAGAGCGCTGCGGTGTACCTCGCCCACGAGTTTGTTGTCTTCATCGGTGACCGGAATTGGGTAATCGCTGGCCATGGCGAGGGGAATCAGCACATCAAAAGTAGTGTCCGGTCTCACCGCCTCGTATCCTTGGTCAACGTAGCCCAAGCCCAGGTCCAGCCGGTTGATTCCCGCCCGCAGCGCCTGATTGGCCTTGGCGATGGTGAGCAGGCCGATGTAGCCCTGGCGGCGATCCACGATCCAAGCGGCGTCGCCGTCGCTCTCGCCGATGGTGTGCAGCGCGGCGCGGGGGCCCTGATGCCCCATGACCGTGGCCTTGGGCGGTACCATTACTTTGCTCGCGGTCAGAACGCTTTCCAGCCGGACGTCCTGGGTGAAATCACCAACGTATTGGTCTTCGGGGCGCAGCACAATGTCTTCCGGGGAGCCAATCTGGACCACGCGACCATCCTGCAAGATGGCGATGCGGTCACCCAGCTTGAGGGCCTCGTTGAGGTCATGGGTGATGAATAGGATGGTCTTTTGCAGCTCTTCCTGAAGCCGCAACAGCTCATCCTGCATCTGCCGGCGTATCAGGGGATCCAGGCCGCTGAAGGGCTCGTCCATCAGCAGTATCTCGGTGTTCACCACGAGGGCGCGGGCCAGTCCGACACGCTGCTGCATTCCGCCGGAAAGCTGGCGAGGATACGACGCCTCCCAACCTCCCAAGCCCACCATATTCAGGACATCGCGGGTGCGGGCGTGGCGCTCGGGCTCCGGGACGCCCTGCACTTCGAGTCCCCATGCGGCGTTCTCCAGCACACTGCGATGGGGCATCAACCCGTAGTGCTGAAACACCATTGCAATCTTTCCGCGGCGGAGCTCCATCAGTTCCCTGTCGGACATTGCCGTAACATCGCGCCCTTCAATGACGATGGTGCCGGCGGTGGGTTCAATCAGGCGAATCAGGCACCGCACCATGGTTGACTTGCCGCTTCCCGACAATCCCATGATAACGAATGTCTCACCCCTCTGCACCTCGAAAGAGACGTCGTGCAGACCGACGACAGCGCCCAGTTCAGACTGCAATTCGGCCTTGCTTTTGTTGAGGTTCCCTGGATCAAGCGCCCGGTCGGCGTTCCTGCCGAAGACCTTCCAGACGGACTCCACCTTGATAATGGGACCCTGGTACTCTGCGCCGTTGGCTTCAGATTGAGCTATGTCTGCGCTCTCCGTTCCGGTCTGTTCTGAAATAGTACCCATATCCTCACCCTAGGGCGCCGGCCATATTCCGGGAGTCCTGACAGTAGGCAGGGACCGTTCAGATTGGGGGTCGGTTGCTCTAAGTTAGGCAGATGCAAACCGTTTGTCAACAGATATGCGCGTTATGTAATCAGACGCCCGTGTGTGGCGACATAGTTTATAATGGAACCCGATTGCCGCCATGCCGAAGGCGGCTGATTGTATATCCTGCTGAGCTTGGAGGTTTTGGCTATGAAGTATGACTATATCGTGGTGGGAGGCGGGTCGGCCGGCTGCGTGGTGGCCACCCGGCTTTCCGAAGACCCGGACAAGACGGTGCTGCTGCTGGAGGCCGGGCCGGACTACCCGGAATTCGAACATCTGCCCGACGACCTGAAGCGAGGGTACAACGTGTGGCGTTCCGCCTACGGCCCCCATAGCTGGGACCTGCGCGGCATCGCCAACTCGACCCAGACCGAGCCGATGATTATCCCTCGAGGCAAGGCAACCGGCGGTTCCAGCGCCATCAACGGCCAGGTAATCTTCCGGGGCGTTCCCGAGGATTACGACAACTGGGCCAGTTGGGGCAACGACGAGTGGCGCTTCACCAACTGCCTGCCCTACTTCCGCAAGATGGAAAACGACCGGGACCATCCCGGCGACGACTTCCACGGCAACGAGGGGCCACTGCCAATTCGCCGCTTCAAGCGCGAGGAGTGGATACCCGTGTCCACTGCATTCTACGATGCCTGCGTAGGCGTCGGATTCCCGGAAGACCCTGACCAGAATTCCCCCGACTCCAACGGCATCGGCGTCCGCCCGCTGAACAACATCGACGGCGTGCGCATGAGCACCTCGCTGACCTACCTCTCGCAGGCCCGCCACCGGCTGAACATCACCGTGCGCGGCAACGTCACCGTCCACCGCATTCTGTTCGACGGCAAGCGGGCGGTGGGGGTTCAGGCCGAGAGCGGCGGCGAGGTTTTCACGGTGGAGGGCGAGCAGATTATCCTGAGCAGCGGCACCATCGGCTCCTGCCAGGCGCTGCTGCTCTCCGGCGTGGGGCCGGCTGCCGAGCTGACGGCCCACGGCATCGCCTCGGTGCACGACCTGCCGGGGGTGGGGAAGAACTTCTGCGACCACCCGGCGGCCTACATGGTGTTCCGGGGCTACGGAGACCCGGCCGACGTGGAGACGCCCACTATCCAGGTTGGCCTGCGCTTCAGCGCTCCAGGATCGCCCACCCGCGCCGACTTCCAGATAACGCCGACGCTGATGACCAGCGAGCACCGGCCCGCCAGCGTCAGCTACGAGGGCGACGAGTTCCACTGGGGCCTGAGCGTGGGCTTGCAGAACGCCACTTCCGCCGGCGAGATTACCCTCGCCACCGCCGACCCCCATGTGCAGCCCCGGTTGGACTACCAGTTGTTTTCCGCCCCCTACGACCGCGAGCGTATGCGCGAGGCCCTGCGAACCGCCGTCCGCATCGCCGACCACCCATCCATGTCGTCCCACATCGCCGAGATGCTGAATCCCACCGAGGCCGACTTCGCGTCCGACGATGCACTCGACAACTGGATCCTCCGCAATGCCTACACCCAGCATCACATCACCGGCACCTGCAAGATGGGCCCGTCTTCCGACCACATGGCGGTGGTGGACCAGTACTGCCGGGTGCACGGGCTGGAGAACCTGCGGGTCATCGACGCTTCGGTGATGCCCGACGTAATCCGGGCCAACACCAACGGCACCACGATCATGATCGCCGAGCGTGTGTCGGATTGGATCAAGGAGGGGAAGTAGGGGCGGCCGGGCTGTTGCGGCAATGTGAAGGGGCAGGAATTCCCGCCCCTTCGCGTTGCGTGTTCCCATACTTGCATCACTGATTCACGTTCCCCGTGGGGCCGGTGTCGCCGGAGCCCGGGCCGCCGGGTTCCTGCGGTGTTTCGGCGGGGGAGTTTTCGTTGGCGAGCCACTTCTCTTGTACGGGCCACTGGTCCATTGGCAGGTGAACCCGGCCCGGCACCGTTGCCTGGACTGCGGCCTTCAGCGACGCCTCGTCGGTCACCCCGACATAACCCGGCTCTTCGCCGTCAAAGTTGCGAATCGCGACGCTGTCCAAGTGGATGAGATTCCAGTCGGCGTTCACGCCATAGCTCTGGCCGTCGGGGTTGGCTTGCAGAGCGAAGAAGAACTTCTCTCCGACCTGGGGTCGTATGGTGCTGTGGTCTCCGAACAGACGGAACCGGGGGTACTGTTGCAGGTTGCCGTCGTCCAGATATACGTCCCCGAGCGTGATCTCGTAGTAAGTTACCCGCACTCGAAAAGGCGGAAGCCCACGGCTCTCGAAATGAGCGTCCAACTCTGGGTCCCAGTCGTAGGGCTTTTCCTTAACCGGGTCTCCAACCGCGCTGATGGTGCCTATGAAGGCCACGTCGTAGCGGTTGATAAGGTCCTGTATGCTTTGCGGCGCCACGAAGTAGCCCGAGAGCGGTGCGCCCGTGCCGCTGGAAAGCGTCCTGCCGGAAACGGGCGATTGCACTTGCGTCGTCTCGGCCACTATTTGGGAGGACTGTTCGGTGGGTGTTGCCTGGCAACCGGCCAGCAGCAGCGCCACAAGCGCAACAGCGGCCATGATGAGGATGCCGAAGTACGTTTTCTTCTTGTTCACTTCTTCACCTCTCTGTTCGAATTTCGGGAGTTTTGCAACCGGGCCGGATGTGGTCAGTATTTGTCGTTGATGTCGTCAATGTCGTGGTCCTGCAACTCATCTTTCGCAGCGTAAGGGCAACTGATTGCCAATACGCTGTAGTAGGCACCCCCACCGTAATCGCCCCCGGTGTGGCAAGGGGCATGCGCCAGACCGAAGATATGCCCCATCTCGTGGCGAGCGAGGTAGTTGGCGTAGCTCTCTGAATACGTTCCGTGGGCGGAGTTCCAAACAACCACGCCGGAGGTGACCTTGTTTGTGGTTTCGTTGCAGGTAATGTCAACGTTGCACTGCTGGCCGTTGCTGTAGGAATCTGCGGCGGCGGCCCAATCAGCACTCCCTACATACTGGAGGATGTGGAGTATGGACTCGCTGCAGGGTTGGTTGCAGGAGTCCACCGACAGGGCAGTGTTGGAATCGTAGTCGTCCACGGTGCTCTGGATTTCGTCGTTGTAGGGCGTGTTGAAGTTGGACACCAAGGGGTGGTTGCTGGTGTTCCACTTCCAACCAATGGGGTGCGCGTCCGCGTACTGCCAAAGGCCCCAGGCGCCCCAGAACGCCAGTGCGAGCATGACTGCGCCAACCGCCAACAGGAACCGGCTGCTTCGGATGCTTTCCATATCGGCCACCTCCTTATGCTATGCTCTGACTTCCATTTCACAAGGTAGATGATATAGTTTATTCGCCATTGATATGGTTTGCCAATATAAAAAACATTGTGAAAATAAATACTAACGGAACCACAAATTCAGTACATTGTGAAATAAGATACAATCCTGGTTGCAAGAAACCCTGTGCTTGTCAGAAAGCAGTCTGAAGCGGCGGCGGCAGCCTTACCCGCGGCGCGCGGCCTCCAGCGCGGCCTCCAGGTCGGACGGGAGCGGTGAGCGGAACTCCAGCGGTTCCCCCGTGGCGGGGTGGGCGAAGGCCAGGCGGTGGGCGTGGAGGAAGTGCCTGGGGAGCAGCGGGCTGCGCTTGCCGTACACCGCGTCACCCAGCAGCGGGTGGCCCAGCCAGGCCAGGTGGATGCGGGCCTGGTGGGTGCGGCCCGTGTGCAGTTGTAGTTCCAGCAGGCTGTACCGTCCCGCCTGCTCCAGCAGGCCGTAGCCCGTGCGACTCTCGCGCCCTCCGGCGGTCACCGCCATGCGGGTGCGGCGGCGAGGGTCGCGCCCAATGGGAGCGTCAATAACGCCGGACTCCGGCGACGGTTGCCCTTCGACCAAGGCGAGGTAGTCCTTCTCCACGGCCCGGTCTTTGATTTGCTGCGACAGGTTGTGATGGGCGTTTTCGGTCTTGGCAGCCATCATCAGCCCCGAAGTGTCCTTATCGAGACGGTGGACGATGCCGGGGCGAATCTCGCCGCCGATACCCTGTATATCGGGGCACAGGGCCAGCAGTCCGTTGACCAGGGTACCGTCCGGATGGCCGGGGCCGGGGTGAGTCGCCAGCCCTGCCGGCTTGTCTATCACCACCAGCTCGGAGTCCTGGTAGACCAGCGTGAGGGGGATGTCCTGAGCGACGGCGGCGGCAGGGCGCGGCGGCGGCACCAAAACCCGCACCCGGTCGCCGGGCCGGACGCGGTGGGCCGGTTTCGCCATTGCGCCGTTCAACAGCACATCACCGCTGTCGATGAGCTGGCGCAGGCGGCTGCGGGTCAGCCCCAGGTCAAGCTGGGCAAGGTAGTGGTCCAGCCGGGACTCCCCGCTGCCCACCTGAATATCGTAAGACGTCGCTGAACCGGAATGCTGTTGGACTGGAGTGATCACAACGCCGAGTCCCCGGCAGGCGGATTAGTTGACGCCAGTACACGCTCGCGCACTCCGCAGGTGGAGCAGCGCCAGCCTCCGCCTAGTCCGTTATACGAAGGGAGCGCCCTCATCTCACCGTCGCAGACCGGGCAGTAGTCATCGGCGCCGTGGCCGGGGCCATCTGCGGATGAGGAGCGTTCGGCCATGATGAACAGCCAGCCGAGGATTATCAGCCCGGTTACTATGGAAGCGTCGGCGGCGTTGAACACCGGCCAGGGGCCGATGTCCACCCAGTCGGTAACGTGGCCCAGCCGAACCCTGTCCACCAGGTTGCCGAAGGCGCCGCCCAACTGCAATCCCAAACTGAGGCGCAACAGACCTGTGGGAAATCTCTGGCTCCGGTACAGGAGTACCAGAACGGCCACCCCAATAAAGGAGACAACTATCAGGGGAGTGTTCTGGCCCTGAAACAGTCCGAAGATGCTGCCCGTGTTGAAGGTGTGGGTCACCCGGAGTAACCCCTCGCGGGGAAACGACTCGTGCAGGAACAGGAACTCCCGCACCAGGTACTTGGAAAATTGATCGGTCAGGAATACCAGAACGGCGAGCTGAATCAGCAGAAAGTCACGGTATATGGGGATACGCCGGACATTGGCGCCGTTCGGCTTGCCGGATTTTGCAAACCAAGCGTTATAGCCTCTGTTGAAGCGAGTGGTCATGGGCGGCGGCGGCGGGCTTTTGTCGCGGGCATAGCGAAACTTCTCAAAATGGCCCGGCGTTTCCGCGAAAGCCGGCCAGCATAATTCAACCTACTTCAAGTTCTCGATGAAAAACCGGGCCACTTCCGGGACCAGCCTTCCCTCGTGTCCATACCAGAAATGGTCAACGCCTTCAAACATCTGGCTCTCAGGCTCCCTCTCGAAGGTTTTCAAGTCTGCATTCAGCTGCTCAGCATCCACGATACGGTCGCGGTCGCCGGCGACAATCAGCGCGGGCAGCTTGCGCGTTTTGAGAGGAGTATCACTGACGTACCTCTGCGCGGGCGACACCAGCGCAACGGCGTCAACTTCCTTGTACAGCGTTTCGTGCCGCAGGATTACGCCGGAGCCAAAGGAGTAGCCCACGAGGCCGACCTTGCCGCGCGTATCGGGCCAGGCCCTGATGAGGTCGAGGGCGCCCAGGACCTCCTCGTATTCCGTCTCGCCCTGCCCGTGTTCGCCTTCGCTGTCGCCCACGCCGCGGAAGTTGAAACGCAGAGTGACAAAACCCTCTTCGGCCAGCCCCAGCGCGATGGCCAAGACCACGTTGTTGTGCATTGAGCCGCCATGCTGCGGATGCGGGTGGCAGATGACGACACCGGGCCACGGGCCGCCTGTGGCGTCGGGCTGGGCGACCACGCCCTCGAAGCTGAGACCGGCTGTCTGGAAAGAAACGGCGCTCTGTCGCACGGCGTCCACCCCCGCGTTGCTGCTGGCTTGCCAAGTCCATATTAGGGCCGTGCGGTTCGGTTTGGCAAGGCGCACGATTGCGGAGACAATGCGTCACGCATCTTCCGCTACTTGGGCAGTACTTGGGAACGCGGGGGTGGCATATGGGGAAGGTAGCCCTCCTCCTCGAACGCTTCCTGCATTTCGTGGGGCAATTCGCGGGTATCCGTCATCACACCGTCCAAGATAAGGGACACAATCGCTTCGAATTCCGCCTGCATCCCACTGGGTACTCTTTCTGAATTGCTGCTTCTGGCTATGTTTCCCTCCTCTGCGGGTCATAGACCCGTTACCGTGAATTTCGGTAGTTGCAAAGGGGCATAGCTGTTAAAATATGCCGAATTCAACGCCGAATTCAACCTGGAAACTCAATTGCCGGCGCCGGAAAGATAAAAGAAAAGAGGGCCGCATGACAGCGATTGACCTGCGCAGCGACACCGTTACCAAGCCGACCGACGAGATGCGGCGCGCAATGGCCGCCGCCGAGGTGGGCGACGACGTTTTCGGGGAAGACCCGTCCATCAACGAGTTGCAGGAGCGCTCCGCAACCCTGCTGGGCAAGGAGGCCGGGCTGCTGACCGCCAGCGGCACCATGAGCAACCTCATAGCCACCCTGGCCTGGAGCAGCCACGGCGACGAAATCATCATGGGCGACCAGGCCCACATGTTCTGGAATGAGGGCGCCGGGCAAGCCGCGCTGGGCGGGGTTCAGACCCGCTTGGTGCCCAACGACCCCCAGGGCCGCATCAGCGCCGCCGACGTATCCGCAGCCATTCGTCCCCCCGGCAACCTCCATTTCCCCCGCACCAGCATGGTCTGCCTGGAGAACACCCACAACCGTTGCAGCGGCGGCGTCTTAACCCCCGAGGACACCAGGGCTGTCTGCAACGTGGCCCACGCTGCCGGCGTACCTGTCCACCTTGACGGCGCGCGCATCTTCAACGCCGCCATCGCCCTGGAAGTGCCGGCCGCCGAGCTGACCCGCGACGTGGACGACCTGAGCTTCTGCCTATCCAAGTCGCTGAGCTGCCCTGTGGGTTCGGTGCTGGTGGGTTCGCAGGACTTTATTGACCAGGCCAAGCGCTGGCGCAAAATGCTGGGCGGCGGGATGCGACAGGCGGGAGTGCTGGCCGCTGCAGGGTTGGTCGCCCTGGACACCATGATTGACCGGCTGGCCGAGGACCATCAGCACGCGCGGCGGCTGGCCCAAGGGCTGGCCAACATAGACGGGCTGAGCGTAGACCCGGAAAGCATCCAGACCAACATCGTCTTCTTCGAAGTGGACGAAGACCTGGGAACCGCTGCCGACCTCATCGCCGCCCTGGACCGCCACGGCGTCAAGGTATCCTACCCCGGCAAGCAGTCAATCCGCATGGTAACCCACCGGCACATATCGCCCGAGGACATCGAGGAAGCGCTTTCCCGGACTTCCGCAGCGGTGCGGGAGCTGCGGGCGGGGTAAGCAACAGGCTGTTTGCGGCGCAGCGTGGTATTCAGGTGTAAGGGGGAATGCCAGATATGCTGGACTTGGACAGGATCTACCACGCTGACGCATTTGACTTGCTACCGAAGATTGAAGACGACTCGGTCGATCTCATTGTCTGCGACGGGCCATATGGAGTGACTGACAATGACTGGGATCGCGTGGATTCCATCCAAGAGTTCAACTTGGAGTTGATGAAAGTATTCTCCGCTAAAATGAAAGACGGGGCCGCTCTTTATCTGTTTGGTAAGCCAGACTGCATAGACTTCATCGACTACCGCCCCTTCCTCAACTTGCGCTCGAAAATCGTATGGTACCAACCCAGCCGTCTCGCGCAAGGTAGAATCAATTACACCAACAATTACGACGTTATTTGCTATTTTATAAAAGGGAAGCGGTCCAAGGTTTTCAATATAGATGCAATTCGGGTCGCTCAATTGGTGGAATTGGAGCACCGCTTACGCTGTGAACGTGTGCCATCCGTAACCAATGGGAGATTCGGCAAAACCAAGTTCAACGACGAAGGCAAGAACCCTGGGGACGTGTGGGGTGATATAAAACAATTGACCTATAAGTCAAAGGAGCTTGTCAGCAGAGAAGCCCTGAACACCATTCAAAAGCCAGAAAGGCTCATCGAACGGCTAGTGAGGGCAAGTTCTGCCGAGGGGGACCTCGTTCTAGACCCGTTCGCAGGCGTAGGCACTTGTCCTGTAGTATGCCGTCGCCTGGGGAGACGATTCATAGGAGTCGAACGGCAGCAAAATTTCGTCGATGCCGCAAACGCACGGCTGACAGAAGTGAATCTCACCCTCGAATCAAGGCTGATCTGAGATGGCGCAGGACATTTACCATCAAATCATTGACTTCGTATTAAGAGCAAGTAGATTGGCTCAGTCAACCGGCATCAGCAATTTGTTTCAACCTGGTCTTATAGTTTCAACCTGGTCTTATAAAGGAAATGATTATCGCAGACCATCTTGGACATCAGTTAATCTATACAAAGCGTGATGCAAACGCTTGCTCTTATGACAACTCAGATGAAAAGTATGAGTATCTTTCCTGCAAAGAAGGTGGCAGCGGTCAGCTTGACCGAATGTTCAAGACTCCTCCTGACAAGCGTACTGAATCACTGAGCAGAATCACCAGGAATTCTAAGATATATTTCGCTGTCTTTTATGGTGACAATCAGTCAAAATGCAAAATAATCTACGAGCTTGAGCCGGATGTTGTGTTAGCGGAAACTAACCGTAAATTGGACAGAAGCAGTAATTCTATTTCCCATGTAGGTTTCTCTACCAGATGGGCTCGCAACAATGGAAAAGTTGTCTACGAAGACAATCAGAGTTCATAGAGGAAAGAAATGGCCGACATTGTCCTTAACAAAGGCCGCACCGCCCTCCTTATCGCCGACTTCTACAAAGCGATGATGACCACCATCCCTCACGCCGTGGAGCGCGGCGTGGTCGGGAAAACCGTGGCATTGCAGCAGGCGGCGCGGGATGCCGGGATCATGGTCTGCTACTGCGCCACCGTGTTCCGCCCCGGCTACCCGGAGATTGGCGCCCGCAACAAGACCTTCGGGCAGCGCAAGGCGTCGGGTCAGACGGCGGTGTTCGATCCATTGACGGTGATTCATCCCGCCGTAGCCCCGGCCGAGGGCGAGGTGGTGGTCGGCAAGCACCGGGTCAACGCGCTGTACGGCACCGGGCTGGACGTGGCGCTGCGGGCCAACGACATTCACAACCTGATTATCCTCGGCTACGCTACCAGCGGCGTTGTGCTGTCCACCGTGCGGTATGCCTCCGACCTGGACTACAACCTCTTCGTGGTGGAGGATTGCTGCTCCGACTCTGATGAGGAGGTCCACGACTTCCTCACAGGACGCATCTTCCCGCGACAGGCCGAGGTAGTGCAATCGGCGGACGTTATGGCGGCGCTGGCGGTCTGATGGGGGATGAGCGTCCCCACGACGCCCGGCAAACGGGCGGTAGGCGCATCCGAACCCGGCACATTGCCATCCTGGCCCTAGCCGTCGCCATCGGCCATGTGGTCTACGCCATACTCCGCGATCATGTGTTTCACGGCTCCCCGATACTACCCTGGCTCTCCGTAGGCCCTACAGGCTGAACGTATGGACTTACCGGCGCACAGATTCCTGGAAGAGCGTGGCATCCCCCATCATCGGCTTGAATTTCTGGCGGATACGGAAAAGGGGGCGGCCAACGTGGCCCGCGCCCTGGGCTATGCCGAGGCGCAGATGGTGAAGACTCTGATATTCGAGACCTCGGCAGGCGAGCGAGCCCTGGTTATGCTGGGCGGCGACAAGAACGCCGTATCGGGCCGCCTGAAACGCGCCTTGGGTTCCCGAAACATCCGCCTCGCCGACCCGGAAACGGTCAAGATGGTCACCGGCTACGAAATCGGCTCAATCCCGCCCTTCCACTGGCAGCCCCCCGGCTTCCGCTCCCTGGTGGACGCCTGCCTGATGAATGAGGACGAGCTGGGCGTAGGCGCAGGCGTCTGGGGGCAGGAGATAATGATTACGCCAGCCAATCTCGTGACTGCCAGCAACTCAGAGGTGTTCGACCTGAGCGGACACTGATAGGAATAAACAACCTGTTTTCCTGCATTTTATCTCAATGCTAGTTCCAGTCTGTGGTGAAGAGATGAGCATAGAGACGTCCGTCCCAGATGATGTTTTCTCGGAAGCCGAAAAGCTGGACGATGAATATGCTCAAGAATCTTCCGAAGTTGAAGAAACCCTTCTAAAGATGCAATTGGCTTCCCCTTCGAGAGAGGACTGGTGATAAAAAGGGGAGAAATATGATGGGCTTCCCTTCCTGAACCTGTCGGCTCCGGCCCAGGTTATTCGAGGCCGGTGGTAGTGGTGCAGGATAACCGGTTCAATGGCAGTCAGATCAGTACAGTAATAGTAGCTGTCATTACGTCAAATCTCCGTTTAGCTGCCGCTCCCGGCAATGTTCTCTTGGAGCGACGGGAATCGGGTCTCCGAGAAAACTCGGTGGCAAATGTCTCTCAGATTCTCACTATACACAAATCTCTCCTCACGGAGCGGGTTGGGCCGCTGTCGCCGGAGACCATTACATTGATAGATGACGGCCTGCGGCTTGTGGTTGGCTTATAGCCCCTTGTTCGGTTCGTCGTGCGGTTTTGCGGTTTCAGCGTTGTGCGAGTGATCCCCCTCTCCCCACCAACGGCGCAGCCGCTCCGCAATCTCCCTCTCCGCTCCCTCTGTTCCGGGGTGGTAGTAGCGGCGGCCCTGCAATTGAGGCGGCAGGTACTCCTGGGGTGCGAAGTGTCCTTCGTGGTCGTGGGAATACTTGTAGTCCCGGCCGTATCCCATCTGTTGCATCATGCCGGTCACTGCGTTGCGCAGATGGAGCGGCACCGGGTCGTTGGGCAGGCGGCGCACATCGGCCATCGCCTCGTTCAGAGCGGCGTAGGCCGTGTTGCTCTTGGGCGCGGTGGCCAGGTAGACCGTGGCCTCGGCCAGGGGGATGCGGCCCTCGGGCATTCCGATGAAATGCACGGCCTGTTGAGCGGCGACCGCCACCGTCAGGGCCTGCGGGTCGGCCAGGCCGATGTCTTCCGCCGACAGAATCACCAGGCGCCGCGCGATGAACAGCGGGTCTTCGCCCGACTCGATCATCCGGGCCAGCCAGTAGAGCGCACCGTCGGGAGACGAGCCTCGCACCGACTTGATGAAGGCGGATATGGTGTCGTAGTGGCTGTCTCCCGCCTTGTCGTACATCGGCGAGCGTCGTTGCAGGGCATCGGCGATGGTGTCCAGGTCAATGAGCCGGCCGCCGGCGGCGTCAGGCCCGGTGGCGTAGGCGGCCGTTTCCAGCGCGTTCAACGCAACGCGGGCGTCGCCGTTGGCAATGTTCACCAGGTGAGCCACAGCGTCTGGGGCAATGGCCACTTTCATATCGCCCAGACCGCGTTCCCCGTCTTCAGTGGCGCGTATGACGATGGCCTCCACTTCTTCCGGGGCCAGGCTTTGCAGCGCGAATACGCGGCTGCGCGACAGCAACGGAGCGATGACTTCGAACGAGGGGTTTTCAGTTGTGGCTCCAATCAAGGTAACCGTACCGTTCTCGACGTGAGGCAGGATAACGTCCTGCTGCGCCTTATTGAAGCGGTGAATCTCGTCAACGAACAGTATGGTCGCCTGCCCGTGCATCCCCCGCCGGTCGCGGGCCTCGGCGACGATGCGCCGCAGGTCGGCCACGCCGGACGTGACTGCGCTGACCGGCTCGAAGGCGGCCTGCGTGGCGGTAGCCATCAGCCGGGCCAGGGTCGTCTTGCCTGCGCCCGGCGGCCCCCATAGGATGAACGACGGCAGACGCCCGGCGGCGATGGCCCGGAACAGCACCCGGTCGCGCCCGACCACCTGCTCCTGGCCGATGAATTCGTCGAAGGCCCTGGGGCGCATCCTTTCCGCCAGCGGCGCATTGCGCTCGGCGTCGAGGCGGCTCTGACGGTCGAAAAGCGATTCGCTGGAACTCAAATTCCTGTTCCTAGCCTTTATCTGCGCCGGTAACGCCCCCACCCTAACCCTCCCCCAGAGGGAGAGAGGATTATTTAGCTGAAGTTGGGCATCACTTCTTCGGCGAAGAGGCTCATGGAGGATTTCACTTCTTCGTGAGGAATCATTCCGCCGGTATTGAACCAGCAGATGAAACCGTCGGGACCGTACATTCCCTTGAGCTTGTCCAGTCTCTCGGCGACCTGCTCCGGTGTGCCAACCGCGGCATACTCGTCCAAGACGGTCTCGTAGTCCAGCGTTTGGGCTCGCGCCGAACCGCGTCCTGAGCCGCCCCTAAGGGTGCCCAGGTAGTTGTTGATGGTCTTTTCAAACCCGATGCGAGCCTTGCCTTCGTCCTGGTCAACATTGACGTGAACCGTCACATTCACATTGCGGTCCGCCGGGTCGTGTCCGTTCCTTTCAAGCTCCGAGCGGTAGGTCTCCAGTCCGGTCAGTGCGCCCTGAACCGTGACGATAGTGGGGGCTACCAGTATGTTATGCCCCAACTGTCCCACGAGATTGAAGGTGTCGGCGCTGTTGGACGCGATGTAGACCGGCGGGTGGGGCTTCTGGATCGGCTTCGGAGCAATCGTGATTCCGTCGGCCTGATGGTACTTACCCTGGTAGCTGTAGTCGTCCTGCGCCCACATTCCCAGCACCATTTCCAACCCTTCCAGGAAGCGCTCCCTGGCCTCTTCCTGATCGACGCCATAACCCTGGAAGTGGGTGGGAATGGCGCCCCGTCCGATACCGAAAATGGAGCGTCCGCCCGAAAGCACGTCCAGCGCCGCCCCTTCCTCGGCCAGTCGTATGGGCTGGTGCAGAGGCATCAAGTGTACAGCCGTGCCGATGCGTATACGGCTGGTGGTCTGGGCTATGGCGGAGCCTACCATGAGCGGCGCGGGCATTACCGAAAAACGTTGGTTGAAGTGCAGTTCGGCCAGCCATGCCGCGTCAAATCCCAATTTGTCGGCCAACTGCACCTGAGCTATGGTGTCCTGGTAACGCTGCGCCGGAGACTGGTCCGCGGCACAGGGCATCTGGTAAAAAACTCCGAACTTCATGCAAGGCCCCTCAACTACGGTATCTGCCATGATTCTACACCAGAATGCCCAGGGGCATAGCGGCAGGGACATAGCAGGATGGTAATATAACCTCAGGCAAAGGGCCGGGGTAGGGAGAAAGTAATGGAACCCTCAGACTCCGAATCGGAAAGGTACGCCGAACTGAGCCGCCACTACATCGAAAAGGCGGATGAGTACCTGCTTGCCGGAGATCGCGTTCAGGCGTCCGAAAAAGGCTGGGGCGCAGTCGCAGAAGCCACCAAGTCCATCGCCGAGCAGCGGGGCTGGCGCCATCAGGGGCATAGGCTCCTGAACGACGTGGCGTTTCAGCTATCGGAGGAATGGAGCCGCCCTGATGTGTGGCTACTATTCACCACGGCGAAAGACCTGCACATCAATTTCTACGAAGACAATATGGGGCTGGACACCATCGCGGCCAGCGTCGCCGGCGCCAAGACCCTGCTGGCGGAGATGGAAGCCCTGCGCCTCCTGCCGCCACGGCCTGTCGCCCTGGATAACAGAGAGCGGCGGCTTCGCTGGCGGCGGCTTACGGGCGAACTGTTGCCGCTGGGATCAGGGCCGGGCGAGTAGCAGCAAGCCAAGCCTTTAGAATCCGCCTGAACCGGCTGACTCCGGCCAGGCATCCCTGCCATAATCTACCCAAAACTCTCTAGCCGGTTGATAGCCTGAGCAATGGAATCTTGTGCTTGGACAAATATCTCCTCCGTGAATTGCTTTCCCACTCGCCTAGAGATTTCCGCCACTATTTGCGCCATGACCACTACGCCGATGTCATTCCGGCTCAATTTCCAACCGCTCGCTCTTAACCTCGCCACCTGTGCCTCGGCGCGGTCAAAGGCCTGGGTTAGCGCAAAGCCGCCCCTGTTCTCCATTCCGGCGGTTCACACCGGCTCTTGCGGCATACCATGATAATGTCGAAGTTGATGGGAGATTTCGCCTGGCGCTTGGGAGCCGCTACGGACATCTCTGCTTTTACCGGGTGACACGCCACTATCCGGAAACCCGCATACGTTATTGCGTTCAGGACGCTCTGCCAACCCTCCCACTTGGAATGGTGGTAAGTAAATACCAGCAGCCCACTGTCCTTAAGCGCCCGGCCAGCCTCCCGAAAGACTTGGGTCAAGCGGTCGGTAAAAGCCTTGGCGTCCGAATTCTGGACTTCCGACTTCGAGCGGGTGGTGTCCGCTCTATGACTGGGAGCATCATCGAGAATTACCCTCTGCCAAGAGTAAAAGAAGTCCGCCAATTGCGAGTAATGCACGTTGTCGAAGAAGGGCGGGTCTGTGACTACTAGGTCAACGCATCTGTCAGGCAAGTCGGTGACCGCCGAATCTCCGCAGGAAACGTAGAGCTTGGAGTTCCTGCAAAACTGGTCATAGGACTCGCTGTTGGTAATTCCGGTTAAAGGTTCATTGATGTTGTACGTCTTTATGGACTGCTTGCCCGTATCATCGGGCGACAGCGCCAGCTCAAAGGGCTGCTGAGCATATTGGGCCGCCCGCATCAGCCTGCTGCGAAATAGCGTTGAGAAGGCCCCTGAGCTCTTGGGCGTCCCCCAGATGTTCGCTTCCAAGGGGGTACGCTCGGGTTTCAGGATGTGGTGATTGAACATATGCCTGACTGCGCCGGTTCCCTCGCCCTTGTAAGATGCGAACATATTGTTGAACTCAAGCACTCCCGAGAACAAGCAGAGGAAGGCGTCCCGGAGCGGGGCATCATCAATTTTCTTGATGCGGCTCGCCAATGTGGATATGCAGAGAAGCTGGCGAGCATTGAACATTTGGCTCCAAGTCCGGAAACCGTAGCTAAGTGCCTGGTCGGTGTTGTATCCGGGTTCTATTTTCACCTGCGGAATGCCGTAGGCAGACCTCTCCAAATCGGCAGCCGCCTTCCGGTATAGGGCTTCGTCGTAGCCAGTTATCGGGTGATATTCCTTCTTTCCATCGTGGGTTAGAACGAGTTTTGCGTACATACGGTAGACAGGAGGGGAGCCGGTCTCTCTTATGGCGCGGCCTATGACAAACTCGCAGAGGCACTGGGGACACTTGGCCGCCTTGCCTTTTGCGGGCCCGGCGGTTGCGTCGAAACAGTGGCCGCACCCGGAACACTCCATCCGGCTAACCCGGTAATCTTCCGGGGAAATCGCACCGCATTTAGGGCATACAACCTGCACTCTGGGATTGCGTTCAGAGTAGGCGTGCTTGGCGAAGATGTAGTTGGAAAACAGGTCAACAGAAATACGGCAAACCGGGCAGGACGCTTGCATCACCCAGAAATAGTACAGAGCTTGGCATAACGCGCCGTCTGGCAGATATGCAGTGTAGTAGCTGGAAATTGTACTGGCGACATCCGCCTCTATTTCTTGATATATCCTTTCCAATTCCTTTGAGTCTCGCAGCGTAAGGGCAGTGCGAACTTGCAGGTATGATACCGGGTTTATGTCGCGGCCAATGGCCTTGCCGCCCAGCTTTAACGTTTCCCCGAGGGTTGTGCCGCTTCCCATAAACGGATCGAATACGACGACATCCCGGAATCTGACAGGCGAGTAAAACAAATCTATGACGTCAGTACCTCTCGGCGTCAAAGCGCCCAAGAGAATTCCGCGAAAGACAGATCCCAAACGCTGGGCCCACCACTTGTGAACATGATAAATGGGACGGTAGATTTCTTTCCGCCAGCTTTCGCGTTCTGCGATTAGGCTGAGGCGCTCGAAAGGGAAATCTTCGTCTTCGATGGCGCGGGGCGCCGCCGTCCCGACCTGGGGTCGATTTTCTGTGATTGACAATGTTTCCAAGTGTAGCTGCATCAACCCAACCGCCGTTTGGAATCAGGCTCGTTGCCGCCGGAGAAACCGTCATACCGCCGATTTCATCGTCACCGTTGGCCCGCCTGTGCCAGCAACCCGGTAGGCAACAAAGCGATGCTCCATGCCTGCCGACGGGTTATCAACATACTGAGGGGCAATAGTATTCTCCCGCAAGTCCGCATTGTATCCGACCAACAGGCGGCCATTCTCTACCCTTACTAGTTCTCCGCTACTAGTTCTCCGCACGATTCCAGTCTCTTATCCGTCGCGGCATCACTGGGCAAGATGAGGGTTCGTTGTCCTGCCGTACCGTCCGTCAACGCGATGGGCGTGGGAGCCACGTACATTTTCCGGTCTCTTATCATAACGTCGCCGTAGCTTCCGAAGCCGGTGACGTGTTTGTTCTCGTGGACGTATTCGTGATTGGCGTTTAGAAAGTCGCCGTGGAACAACACGATGTCGATGACCGGGTAATCGTCGCCGCCGGGATCTTTAGGGTACCGGCCAAACACATAGTACACGGTCCTGCCATTGTGGAAGCCCGTAGGCATCTGACTATTGGCGTCATAAGAGGCTTCACGACCGGGGTAGGCCAAACCCTTCACTTCATATCCTACGGGACTGTGAACCATACGGAAATCGGGATAAGAATTGCGAGCAGGGGGATCGTAAGCCAGATGTATTTCGTCCACCCTGGCCTGAAACCAGTCTTGGAAGTGGAACTCTTTGTCTGTCCGGTTGGTGCGATGGATGAGCTGGCCGCGGCGAACCGCCTGGTCGCACTGGAGAAATACCTCTACAACAGACTTGTCCATATTAGCGCCCCATACGACGTTACTTATGTCAGCCGAAATGGATGACCCGCCTAGAGCGGAATGTTGCCGTGCTTCTTGGGTGGCAAGTTATCGCTCTTCGTTTGCAGCATATCCAGGGCGCGAATGATTTGCGGGCGGGTGTCCGCCGGGTCAATCACGTCGTCCAGAAAGCCCCGGCCCGCGGCTATGTAGGGAGTGGTAAAACGCTCCTTGTAGTCGTCTATCAGTTCCTTCCTGGTCTGCTCCGGTTTCTCTGACTTGGAAATTTCGTCGCGGTAGATTATGTTCACCGCGCCTTCGGCTCCCATCACGGCGATTTCGGCGGCGGGCCAGGCCAGGTTTATATCGGAACGGAGGTGCTTGCTGCTCATCACGATGTAGGCCCCGCCGTAGGCCTTGCGGGTGATGACCGCCACCTTGGGCACCGTGGCCTCCGCGTAGGCGAATATCAGCTTGGCGCCGTGGCGGATGATGCCGCCGTACTCTTGGGTGACGCCGGGCAGGAAACCGGGAACGTCGACAAAGGTGACCAGCGGAATGTTGAAGCAGTCGCAGAAGCGGACGAAGCGCGCCGCCTTGACCGATGCGTCTATGTCCAGCACCCCCGCCAGGTATGCCGGCTGGTTGCCCACGATGCCCACGGGCTTCCCGTTCATCCGGGCGAACCCGACGACTATGTTGGGGGCATAATTCTGGTGAACCTCCATGAACTCTTCATGGTCCACCACCTTGTACACCACGTCGCGAATATCGTAGGGCCGGGCGGGGTCTTCCGGCACCAGGTAGCGGAGGTCAGGATCGCGGCGGTCGGGGGGATCGTCAGGCGGGTCGGCTGGCGGGTCGTCCATGTTGTTGCCGGGCAGATAGCCCAAGAGATGGCGCACCTCGTTGATGCACTCTTCTTCCGTCTCGCACACGAAATGGGCCACGCCGCTGCGGGTGGCGTGGGTTGCCGCACCGCCCAGCTCCTCGTGCCCCACCTCCTCGCCGGTCACCGCCTTGATGACGTCGGGGCCAGTGATGTACATCTGGCCGATTTCCTTCACCATGAAGATGAAGTCGGTGATGGCCGGGGAGTAAACGGCGCCGCCCGCCGCAGGGCCGACGATTACGGTAATCTGCGGCACTACGCCGGAATAAAGGGTGTTGCGCAGGAAGATGTCGCCGTAGGCCGCAAGGCTGAGAGCCCCCTCCTGGATGCGGGCCCCGCCGGAGTCGTTGAGGCCAATGACCGGGCAGCCGGCCCTGGCCGCCATGTCCATCACCTTGCATATCTTCTGGCTGACCGCCTCGGAGAGGGAGCCGCCCATGACAGTGAAGTCCTGGGCGAAGGCGAAGACCTGCCGGCCCTCCACCTTCCCGTAGCCGGTTACCACCGCGTCGCCCAAGGGCCGGCGGTCGCCCAGACCGAAGTCGGTGATGCGGTGGGTTACAAAGGGGTCAAGCTCCTGGAACGTGCCTTCGTCCATCAGCCGCTCCAGACGTTCCCGGGCGGTCAGCTTGCCCCGGCTGTGCTGCTGGTCAATGCGATTCTGCCCGCCACCCAGCCGGGAGGCGCGGCGCATGGATTCCAGTGTTTCCAACTGCTGGTCAATCTGCCTCTGCTCTGCGGTCACGTATCCCCCTGGCGCTTCGGACTGGCAGCATCCGTTGCCGTGGCCTGCTTACCGAATTTCGCAAATCGCATTCTATCGCGCAACACCACCGCGCGCTATGTCCGGTGATAAGATTAAGGCGAAAACTCATTTGCCTTGCTGGGCTGTACGCCGTGGACGCACCGATATGTTTACCGGAATTTCAACATTGACCGATCTAACCGTAGCCAACGGGGAGCGTATCTCATGGGGGCGTCGCACCTACGCCATGGGCGTGATAAACGTCACGCCCGATTCTTTCTCGGGCGACGGTCTGGGCTGCGACGTGCGGGCCGCCGTGGAGCAGGCGCTGCGGTTCGAGGGGGAAGGCGCGGATTTCCTGGACATCGGCGCGGAGTCCACGAGGCCGGGGCATCAGCGGATAAACGAGACGGAGGAGTTGGCCCGCCTGCTCCCGTCGCTGGAGGCGGTGGCGGCGAGGGTCGCCCTGCCCATCAGCGTTGACACCTGGAAGCCGGGAGTGGCCCGGGCCGCGCTGGAAGCCGGCGCCTGCATCATCAACGACGTGTGGGGGCTGCGGCCTCCTGAACCTGCCGAAGGGCCGAAAATGGCGGCGGTCACTGCGGAGCGCGGCGCTGGTCTGATCCTGATGCACAACCAGCAAGGCCACCATTACGACGACCTGCTGGAAGGTGTAAGCGCCGGGCTGCGGCACAGCGTTGAGGCCGCGCTGCAAGCGGGAGTCTCCTCTGCTAACCTGATAGTTGACCCCGGCATCGGGTTCGGCAAGACCGCCGACCAGAACCTTGAGGTGCTGCGCAACCTGCGACGGTACAAGGAGTTGGGCTTTCCGTTGCTGGTCGGCACGTCCCGCAAGTCCACCATCGGGCGGCTGCTGGGGCTGCCGCCTGAACAGCGTCTTGAGGGCACGGCGGCCACCGTCGCGCTCGCAATCGCCGGTGGGACAGACATTGTGCGCGTCCACGACGTGCGGGAGATGGTGCGGGTCTGCCGGGTCAGCGACGCCGTCATCCGAGACTGGCGGCCCGCAGGATGGGAGGCGGCGCCATGAGAGAATCCATCACCTACCTGGGGCTGGGGACAAATCTGGGCGACCGCCGGGCCAACCTGCGTGAGGCGCTCAGGCTGCTGGGGGCCGGGCCGGGGCTGCGCCTGCTCTGCTGCTCGCAGGTGTACGAGACCGAGCCTTGGGGCGTAGCTGACCAGCCCCGTTTTCTGAACTGTGCCGCCAGAGTCGCTGTCACGTTGTCCCCGGAGAGTCTGCTGGCCCGCTGTAAGGAAGTGGAACAAAGAATTGGCCGGCCGGCCGGCCCGCGCTGGGGGCCGCGCCTTATGGATGTGGATATTCTGCTCTTCGGAGATCAGACGGTGACCCTGCCGCATCTGGAGATTCCCCACCCTCGCCTCCATCTGCGGGCCTTTGCGCTGATGCCACTGGCAGAGCTGGCTCCGGCGGCAATTCACCCGCCGCTGGGCCAGAGCATCGGCGAGCTGGCGCAGGCCGCCGACGGGAAAGAAGGCGTGACGCCCGTGGGGGCGATAGAATTGGCGCTCAACTGTTCCGAGCGCTAATTTGTGGTTGACAATCCCATCCGGTTGGCGCATATTTTAATATGTTTTGGTGTGTCCCTTTGGCCGGTTCGGCGTGAACCAAACGGCCTGCTCTAATGCTGATAACATAGAAATACAAGGAGCCAATGATGGCGGACAAGCAGCTATCTTTTGAGAGTGAAGCCCAAGTAAGCCTGCTGAGCGGTGTGCAGCAGTTGCGGCGCGTCGTCGGCCTGACACTCGGCCCCAGCGGGCGCAACGTGATGCTAAGCCGGATGTTCGGCAACCCGGTTGTGTGCAGCGACGGCGTAACCATCGCCAAGGAAGTAGAACTGCCCAACCCCTACGAGAATCTCGGCGCTCAGTTGGTAAAGGAAGCAGCCTCGAAGACCAATGACGCCGTGGGCGATGGCACCACCACCTCGGTGGTTCTGGCCGAAGCCATCGTGCGCCACGGCTTCAGAAACGTGGCCGCCGGAGCCAACGGCATGAGCTTGCGCAACGGCATAGAAGCCGCCGTAGACGCAGTAGTGGCCGAACTCCGCAACATGGCCATTCCGGTGGAAGGCCGCGAGCAGGTGGCCCGCGTCGCCGCGCTGTCGGCCCACGAGGAAGCCATCGCCGAACAGCTCGCCAAGGCGCTGGACAAGGTGGGCCGCGACGGGGTTGTGACCATCGAGGAATCCAAGTCACTGACCGACGAACTAGACTTCGTGGAGGGCGTCCGCATCGACCGGGGCTATCTGTCTCCCCACTTCGTAACCGACACGCAGCGGATGGAAGTAGCCCTCGACAATCCCGCCTTCCTGCTCACCGATCAGAAGGTTAGCACTCCCAACGACCTCATCGGCATCCTGGAGAAGATGGTGGGCGCCGGGCGCCGGACACTGGTGATCATAGCCGAGGACGTGGAGGGTGAAGCGCTGTCCACGCTGGTGGTCAACAAGGTGCGCGGCATTCTGGACTGCGTGGCCATCAAGGCTCCGGGCTTCGGCGAGCGCCGCAAGGCCCTGCTGGAAGACATAGCCATCGTCACCGGCGGCACGGTCATCAGCGCCGACCGCGGCCTCAAGCTGGACGCCGCCGAATTCGAGCACCTAGGCTCGGCCCGGCGGATGGTGGCCAGCAAAGACGAGTCCACCATCATTGAAGGCCACGGCTCCGAACAAGGCGTCAAGGACCGGCTGGACCAACTGCGGGTGCAGATCGAGGAAACCACGTCGGACTACGACCGCGAGAAGCTGCAAGAGCGCATGGCCGCGCTGGTCGGCGGCGTCGCCGTGGTCAAGGTCGGCGGGGCCACCGAGCCCGAGGTCAGCGAGCGCAAGTCGCGCACCGAGGACGCCCTGTCCGCCACCCGCGCCGCCATTGAGGAGGGCATCGTCCCCGGCGGCGGTGTAGCCCTGATTCGCGCCGGCCACGTGCTGGACGACGTCATCAGCTCCCTGGAAGGCGACGAAGCGCTGGGCGCGCGGCTGGTGCGCGACTCCCTGAGCGCCCCGCTGTTGCTGATTGCCGAGAACGCGGGCTACGAAGCGCCGGTGGTGGTCGATAACGTGCGCTCCGGCGAAGGCGACTGGGGTTTCAACGCCGAGCTGGGCGAGTACACCCACCTGATTCAGGCCGGCATCATCGACCCGGTGAAGGTGACCCGCTCGGCCCTGGAGAATGCCGGCAGCATCGCCGGCATGATGCTGACCACCGAGGCCATCATCACCGAAATCCCCGTGGAGAAGCCCCTGCCCGCCGATATGCAGGACTTCATGCACGACTAAGTTACCCTTCAGAACAGCAGTACAGGAGATGGTTAGGGGCGCACCGCGGTGCGCCCCTACGTTTTTGCGCATGTCAGGAAACCCGCTGAACCGCGAAGAAATCGCCCGCCTGATTGCAGGCGCGGACCCTCTCGTGGAGGATTATGTAGCTCTGGAGGCGCAGCTCCAGCCCAACGGCTTCGACTTCACGGTGCGGGAAGTCGCCAGGCTCGTAACACCGGGGCAACTCGGAGCATCAGACGCTGACCGAGTGGTGTCCAGCTTAGCGGCACTCGATTTCGACGCCGACGGGTGGGTGTCACTGGAACCGGGGCCGTACCTCATAACTTTCAACGAAGTAGTCAACCTGCCGCCGGACCTGATGGCCCTTGGGCGCCCCCGTTCCAGCCTGCTGCGCAGCGGGGGCGCCTTGCACACGGCGGTATGGGACGCGGGCTACCGGGGCCGCTCGCAGTCGCTGCTGACGGTGCAGCATCCCGGCGGCTTCCGCCTGCAACGGAACGCACGGCTGGCGCAACTGGTGTTCTTCCGCCTCAGCAGTCCGCCGGGACAGAGCTATCAGGGCCGATACCAGGGGGAGGGATTGTAGGTGCCAACTGCCCGTTGGCCTCGCGGTAGGCGTCGGTCAGGGCGTCGAGCAGGCCGTCATTGTATTGATGAAAACCCTGTGGCGCCATGCGGGCATTGATCAATTTTTCGATAATGCGCAACGAGTTAGGAGCGTAATTCTCAAAGCGCTCTCTCCATAGGCGAATCGGTGGAAAGGTAGACGATATGTAGAATGTGACAAGCGCGTTTTTCTTATCTCGAACTCTGATATTAAGAGTCGTGTCCTTCCCTGCGAAAGAATAAAGGTTTGGCAAACCTTCCGCGGCCAAGTTCGTTGCCCAACTGTGCATCTCGGTCAAATCCTCACGCTGTTGTTCATTGGCTGAATCAATGGCAGCCTTAAACACTTCTGCGCCAGGGGATCTAACACCACCGGATCTGTGTTGCTTTTGTTCGTTTTGTCTCTCTTGTACCTTCACGTAGTAATCGGATGCTTCCGGCAACGGGATTACTTGGCTAGTATCCAAAAGAAGGTCATCGCCAGAGCGATAAAGTTGCAACCTGACGCAACTGATGTCTATATCGCCATCACGCAACCATAAGACGCTGGTGGTCAACTCAGTGGAGAACCCCGCGGAAGAGAGTATGATGCGCGGTCGCTCAGTACGGATGTCGGCGTCAGTTTCTTCAGCAATGTCCAGATGATTGAGAACCCTGTCTCTCGCATCTTCGTCTACACCACGTTTCGCCAAGTAGTCACGATGGGCGTCAACAACCTGCTCTAGCGTCATATTAGAGACCATTGCAGCATAGCGGATTGCCTGAAGCTCGCTGTGATCGCCGGTTTGGGTTCGCTTCAGCTCAATGACGACCAAGCGGCCTTCGCCGTCCAATGCAAGTAAATCTATGCTGCGGTTGGAATCCTGCCAATTGCTGAACTCTTCGGCAACGACAAACAGCCCTTCCTCCAAAACGTCGGGTTGGTCGCGCAACACCCTCTGCAAATCGGCCCGTTCCTGCAACCGTTCCGCCTCAAACGACGTGGGCGGCACGGCTTCCAAGTTGTCAGCGTTCCAGCGGTACAGCGGCATAACAAGCCCTCGAATCTCCGATTGGCCTAATTATACCTTTCGCGCTATCATTGAGGCACTATGCCAGACCTCAAAGCCATCGTCATTGCCCACGCCCGCGCCTGCGGGTTTGACCTTGTCGGCGTGACCGGGGCCGACGACTTCGCCGCCGACCGGGACGCCGCGCTGGAGCGCATCCGCGAGGGGCGGATGGACGGGTTGCCGTGGTATACGGAATCGCGGGTGATGCGGGGGACGAGTCCGGCGGAACTGCTGCCGGGGGCGCGGTCGGTCATCTGCCTGGGGTTGAGCTACCTGGGGGACGACTGGCCGGAGGATGGGACTGCCCCGTTGGCGGGCCGGGTAGCGCGGTATGCGTGGGTGCGCGACTACCACCGGGTGATGAAGCGGCGGATGCGGGATTTCGTGCGCGGGCTGGAGCGGGAGCTGGACTCGACGGTGGCCGCCCGCTGGTACGTGGACGACGGGCCGATGCTTGACCGAGCGGCCGCCAACCGGGCGGGCATCGGCTGGTTCGGCAAGAACACCAACATCCTGACCCCCGGCTTCGGGTCGTGGGTGTTTCTCGGCCAGGTGATTACCGACCTGGCGCTGGAGCCGGACGCTCCGCTCAAGAAGTCCTGCGGCTCTTGCGTCCGCTGCATCGACGACTGTCCCACCGGGGCCATCGTGGCGCCGTATGTGGTGGACAACGCCCGCTGCATCTCCTACCTGACCATCGAGAACCGGGGGCCGATTCCCCGCGAGCTTCGCCCGTTGATGCAGGACTGGGTCTTCGGCTGCGACATCTGCCAGGATGTTTGCCCGGTCAACCGCAAGGCACAGCCCGCAGGGCAGCCCATTCCGCCGCCCAATCAGACATCCGGCAGGCAATCAATGGCATTGCTTGATTTGATAGAACTGCTGGATATGTCAGAGGACGGCTTCCGCGCCCGCTTCGCCGGGACACCGGTAATGCGGGCCAAGCGCGTGGGAATGCAGCGCAACGCTTGCGTGGCATTGGGCAACCTGGGCGACGTGTCGGCGGTGGACGCGCTGGGCCGCGCCCTCCGGCAGGGCGAGCCGCTGGTGCGGCGTCACGCAGCGTGGGCGCTGGAGCGCATCGGGGGCGCGGAGGCGGCGGCCTTGCTATCGGAGGCGGCGAGAGTGGAAACCGACCCCGACGTGCTGGAGGAAATCTCCGCGCGCAGGGAACGCCCTCACTCTAATCCTCTGCCAGAGGGAAAGGGGGCTGGCTACCGACTTTCCTGGCGCCGGGGGGCCGCTTGCTCCGGGGGCTGGGAGGAGGCGGGTTTTCGGATACCGGAACGGCGGCGGCGTTGCTGGGTGCGAGTTGGAACCACCGGGGTTGGCTGGTAATCTTTGCCGAGATGCAGCTTCTTCATCTCTTCTTCGATGAGCAGAAAGTCGCTCTTGGGCAGCAGGTGCAGGTTGCCCTGAAAGGCCATGTACCAATCCTCGGGCACCCATCGCTTCACATACTCCAGCCTTGGCGCTATGAGGTTGGCGTCCATAAACTGCTCATCCGGCAACACAAAATCGGGGCGGATATTGACGCGGAAGGGGAATCCGGCCTTTCCTTCCTTTTCCCAAATCGTGTCTTCAGCCTCGAAGTAGTCCGATGAAGCGGTGGCCGTGGCGACGAAGCGGCGCAGGTGGCTGACGTACATCAGGATGCGGTCTCCGTCGGAGATGCGCTGCACCTTACGGCGGTGCTGCGCTTTCAGACCCATGACGGTAAATCCCATTTCCTGGGTTATCCTGAAATTGCGTTCATTGTTGATAATCATCCAGAAGTTGCTCGGCATGGCTTCCTCTGGGAAATCGTACTGCGGGATGAATGGCGCATAACGTTGGGCTGAAGACCATTCTAGCACGGGCTGAACCGGGAAAGGGGCCGCCGCGCCCGGGTTTGCCAGAAAAGAGAGCCCGCAAGGCGAAGGCAAATCCTGACGAAACCCGTGCTTGTAATCGCCGCTGGCCTTATGCTAACCTGAAACGTCCGTTGAGCAAGACGCCTATGCTCCGGCCCGCGGCAAGAGAGAGATAACCGATATGCGATGCCAGCTTTGTCTGAAATCCGGGATGAGCGGCAACAACGTCAGCCACTCCAACCGGCACACCAAGACCCGCTTCAAGGCCAATGTACACAAGCAGACCCTCGACCGGGACGGCACCCCGGTCACGGTCAAGATATGCAGCCGTTGCCTGCGCTCCCTCCACAAGTCCCCCAAGGTCCGCAAGGCTTTCTCCGCCTTGAAGTAGGTTCCCTCGGTAAAGCGACCTATGCCGGGTGCGCCATGCTGCCCTGTTTTCGCGAGGACGGCAGGAGTTTGCTGATGTCAAACGAATCTCGGAAATTCACGGTGATTCTGGACCAAGAAGTAAACGGCAACTACAGCGTCTACTGCCCTGCCCTACCTGGCTGTTGCAGCCAAGGGGAAGACCGGGCTGATGCGCTGGCGATGATTAAGGAAGCTAACGAGCTTGTGCTGGAAGTAGTTGAGGGTAGAAAGAAAACTGACCCCGCACAGATGGAACTCCCATTAGTGGAAACTCCGGAGCTTATCGCCGAAGAGTTGCGCGAGGCATTGGAGTTCCGTTTGGAAGAGGGGGAGCTTGTGGCTATGGAAATAGTCAAGGTTGAAGTAGCTGTTCCGGTGCCGGTTTAATGCCACCCCTGCCCGTGTTGTCAGGGCGCGAAGCCCGTCGCGTGTTTGAGAGAGCGGGGTGGGTATTTGACCGTCAAGAGGGTAGCCACATGGTGTTGGTGTGTTGGTGAATCCGGGTATTTCAAGAAACCTGTCAATTCCTGACCATCGAGAGTTGCGCAAAGGCGCCTTGCGCAAATTGATTAGCAAGGCCGGCTTGACTGCTGTCGACTTCATCGAGTTGCTCAGCCGCTAGAGCATCCCGGCCAGACACCCCCGAATCCCCCGCATCGCCTCCGGCACCGTCTCGCGGTTGTTGTAGATGGCGCTGCCTGCCACCAGGATGGTTGCGCCGGCCTTGACCGATTCCTGCGCCGTCCAGTCGGCCTTGATGCCGCCGTCCACTTCCACCTGCGCCGACAGACCGGCGGCGTCGATAATTCCCCGCAGCCGCCGAATCTTGCCCACGCTCTCCGGGATGAACGACTGGCCTGCGAACCCCGGATTCACCGACATCACCATCACCATGTCCAGCATGGGCAGCACTTCCTCCACCGCCGCCACGGGTGTGCCCGGGTTGATGGCTACCCCCGCCTGGTTTCCCTGCTCCTTGATGTGCGCAACCGTGCGGTGAAGGTGCTGGCAGGCCTCGGCGTGTACCAATATCTGGTCGCTGCCAGCTTTCATAAACGTGGGAAGCAGGTTGTCCGGCTCACGAATCATCAAGTGTATGTTCAAGGGCAGATGCGTGGCTGAACGGATAGCGTCCACCACCACCTCGCCAAAGGAAATGTTGGGCACGAACACGCCATCCATCACGTCCACGTGAATCAGGTCGGCCCCGGCCTCGGTGGCGGCCTGCACCTGCTCGGCCAGCCGCCCGAAGTCCGCCGACAACACCGAGGGCGCGATCAGCACCCTGGCCTCATTACTCTCAGGAGCCATCGCCTTTATCCTCCAGAATTTGCTCCGCCCGCGCCAATGCCTCGGCCACCCGTCCGGGCGCGGTGCCGCCGGGATTGTCCCGCGCCGCCGCCGACGCAGCAGCAGTGATGTCATAAACGCCATTGTCGAAATGCGAGGAAAACCGCCGGTAATCTTCAAGAGGCAAGTCGCCGAGCGCGATGCCCCGGTCGTCGCAGTGGCGGCACAATTCGCGCATGATGCCGTGGGCCTCTCGGAACGGCATACCTTTGCCCACGAGGTAGTCGGCCAGGTCGGTGGCCAGCATTCCGCTCTCGCCGGCCAGCGACTCCACCCGCCCGGTCTGCAACTCCATGCCGGGCAGCATCGAAGCGAACACCGCGATAGTGGTTTGCAGAGTGTCCACGGTGTCGAAGAACCCTTCCTTGTCTTCCTGCAAGTCCCGGTTGTAGGTGAGGGGCAGCCCCTTCAAGGTGGTAAGCAGGCCCACCAGGTCGCCGTAGACGCGGCCGGTTTTGCCCCGCGCCAGCTCGGCGAAATCGGGGTTGCGCTTCTGCGGCATGATACTGCTGCCGGTGGTGAACTCATCGGCCAGGCGTATGAACCCGAACTCACCGCTGGACCACAGAATCAGCTCCTCCGACATCCGGGAGAAGTGCATCATGCAGAGTGACGCGGCGAACATGAATTCCGCCACAAAGTCACGGTCAGACACGGCGTCCATGCTGTTGGCGCTGATTCCGGCGAAGCCCAGCTCGCGGGCCAGGAACTCCCGGTCGGTAGGATAGGGAACGCCAGCCAGTGCGCCGCTGCCCAAAGGCAGCACGTCGGCGCGTCGGCGGCAGTCGTCCAGCCGCCCGATATCGCGCTGGAACATCTCGAAATAGGCCAGCATGTGGTGGGGAAACAGCACCGGCTGAGCGCGTTGCAGGTGGGTGTAGCCCGGCATGACCACTGGCTGATACTTCCGGGCCAAGCCCAACAGCGCTGCCTGCACGCCTCGCAGCCCAGCCACGGCTTCTCCGACGACTTCGCCGGTGTAGAGGCGCATATCCAGGGCTATCTGGTCGTTGCGTGACCGCCCGGTGTGCAGCCGTCCCGCCGCCGGGCCGATGAGCTGGTGCAGCCGCCGCTCGATGTTCATGTGCAGGTCTTCGAGGGAGGCGTCCCACGGGAATTCATCACGCTCGATTTCCTGTTTAACCCGCTCCAAGCCGTCCACGATTGCGTCGGCGTCATCCTCGCTGATGATGTCCTGCCGGGCCAGCATCCGGGCGTGGGCCACCGACCCGGCAATATCCTGCCGGTACAGGCGGCGGTCATAGTGGATGGAAACAGTGTAGGCGGAAAAGTCTTTCATACAGCTATCAAATATAGCGCGGGCGGCTTCGAGGCTCAAGGGCCACTGTGGTATGCTGGCGGCAGGGAACAAAGATCCCACGCATAAGGATACTGGTAGCTCACCAGTTAGGCCCCAGCTATGTATGTTGCGGGTCTGTTCGACTCTCTCCGGCATCATCACAGAAAAAACAACAAAACAACAGCGGAGGCCAGCATGGTCACGCGCGAGCCCAAAGCGAAACTCACCTACGAAGACTACGCCAAGACACCGGAAGGCGAGCGGTGGGAACTGATAGATGGAGAGTTGTACATGGCGCCGTCCCCTAAAGAGGCCCACCAGCGAAATCAAATGAGACTGGGTTCCCGGATGTTTTTCTTCACAGAGGAAAATGATAATGATCTGGGACGAATTTACAGCGACTTAGACGTGGTGCTGTCGAACACGGACACCGTGCGTCCGGATTTGATCTTTATTTCCAAAGAACGGCTGTACATCGTCACCGCCGACAACATTCAGGGCGCGCCCGACCTGGTGGTGGAAATCCGGTCGCCGTCAACCGCTCGGCAGGACTGGACCGTCAAGCGCGAACTATACGCCCGCCACGGCGTCAAGGAGTACTGGCTGGTGGACCCCGAAGCCGCAACTGTCTCCGTGCTGTTGCTGGACAGTGGGGAGTTGAAAGTCGTTGGGGTCTACGGCGAAAGCGACACCTTGACATCGACGACCCTTGCAGGGTTCACCGTGGCGCTGGCCGATGTTTTCCGGGCCTGATTCTATGTTTGTGGGATGTCAGGAATAGTCCTTTTCGAGAGGCTTCAGTATGATCGAACTCGCTCAAGAGCGATGCACGGCCTGCCGACGTGATTCGCCCAGGGTCTCGGCGGAGGAAATCGCCGTGCTGCTTCCACAGACGCCGGAGTGGGAGCTGATCGACCGTGACGGTATCCCAAAGCTGAACCGGGTGTTCCGGTTTCGTGATTTCGCGCTTGCGCTGAACTTCACCAACCGTGTCGGCGACCTGGCCGAAGAAGAAGGCCACCATCCACGCCTCACAACCGAGTGGGGGCGTGTGCGGGTTTCGTGGTGGACTCACAAGATTCGCAACCTGCACCGCAACGACTTTGTAATGGCAGCCAAGACCGACGAAATTTACGCCGCCATGTCGTCCGACTCGCCCTAGCGCCACATAAGGACGCATAGCCAATTCTCGTGGTTACTGTAAGTGTCAAGATTCAGCATCCCAGCTGATCCCGGTCGAAAAGGTGTCTCCGTGAATGGTGACTTTGCCCCGCAGTCTGCCATTCAGGACACCTCGTTTCCATTCGTCGTCTTGTTGTTTGCAAGGAATTTCCTCGTGAGGGATGACCTTGGCGATGGACTTTCCGTTCTGGCTAATGACCAAACCCCGGGCATCAAGCTGGCCCGGCAGCTCCAGGCAATGCTCTTTGAAATAAGCTGCGCCGGCGCACTTCATAACGCCCTCCCTGAATGCGGATGGTATCATGCTTCAAAGGATGACAATAAACTATTAGAAACCGCCTGGGAGTCCTTGCCATGAGAGTAACCCACCGCCTGGCTTCGCAATCCCTGGCCGCCATTCCCGCCGAGGCCGCTTGGGCCGAGTCCATCGGCTACGACGCGCTATCCAAGAACGAAACGGCCCACGATTCGTTCCTGCCGCTAACCCTGGCCGCAACTTCCACTACCCGGGCCATGCTGCAAACCAGCGTGGCCATCGCCTTTCCGCGCTCGCCGATGATTGCCGCCTACACCGCCCACGACCTGCAAGACCTGTCGCGGGGACGCTTCCGGCTGGGGCTGGGAACGCAGGTCAAGGGGCATATCGAGCGGCGCTTCTCCACGGCGTGGGAGTCGCCCGGCCCGAGGCTGCGGGAATACGTGCAGGCGTTGCGCAGCATCTGGGCGGCATGGGAAACCGGCGAGCGGCTGAACTTTCAGGGCAAGCACTACCAGTTTTCGCTGATGACGCCCTTCTTCAGCCCCGGCCCCGGCGAGTACCCGCCGCCGCCGGTATTCACTGCCGCGGTAAACTCCTACAACTGCCAGGTGGCCGGCGAAGTGTCCGACGGCCTGATGCTGCACAGCCTGACCTCGCCGGAATACGTGCGCGACGTGGTGCGCCCGGCCTTGGCTCGCGGCGCCGAACGGTCTGGCCGCGACGCCGGGAACATTACCGTCAGCGGCGGCGGATTCCTCATCACCGGCCCCAACCGGGCTTCGCTGCGGGCGGCGCAGGCGGAGGTGCGCCGCCGGATTGCCTTCTACGCCTCGACGCGCACCTATCACTCCGTTCTGGCCGCCCACGGTTTCGAGGAAATCGGCCGGAGGCTGCACGAAATGTCCCTGCGCGGCGAGTGGGCCGAGATGGGCGAACTGGTCAGCGACGATATGCTGGACGCCTTCGCCGTCTCCGGCGAGTACGACGAAATCGCCGGCGAGTTCGCCCGCCGCTACGGCGGGCTGGTGGACGAGGCCAGCTTCACTCTGTATTCCGAGAAGCCGCCCGGCGAGGCAGATTTGCGCCGAATCATCCGGGGTTTCCGGGACTTGTAATAGAGAGGGACATGCCCTCACCCCAACCCTCTCCCAGAGGGAGAGGGAAAGATGACGGGAGGCGACTATGATGACTGCCAACACCAGCCATGCTCATTTGGTGGGTTCGGTGCCGCTGGACGATTCGGAGACGGTATTCCGCACCGTCTGTGCCGAGTTAGGGCCGCACTTGCGACGGATTCCCGACGGCGAGACCGGGGAGCGCAGACGCTGGATCTGGTTCCAGCGCGATATGCTGTGGAATCACCCGGACCTGGAGGAGGACCCGGACGCTGGTCTGTACGCCGTCTACCAGTGGGACGGGGTGCTGTTGCGGGAAACGCCGTATCTGCGCTTCAAGCCGTCGTCGGACCCGGAAGCCGTGCGGTTCCCGACGGGCTATGCGGAGGCGGCGGCGGCGTCCTATACCGTCTACTCCCGGCTGAGGGAGGAGGGCATCATAGGCCCGGACACGCGATTCCAGGTGTCGCTGCCAACGCCCATGTCCACGGGGTATATGTATGTCAGCCCCTCCTCCCGCGATGCCTATTTGCCAGCCTACGAGCGATCTCTTCTGGAAGCCCTCGACGGCATTCTGAATGCGATACCCCACGACCACCTCTCCATCCAGTGGGACGTATGCCAGGAAGTACTGCTCTTCGAGGGCTACTTTCCCCATCGCCCGGACGACTACAAGCAACAGGTGTACAGCCTGTTGTCGCGTCTGGGAGGCAAGGTGCCTGAGTCAGTGGAACTGGGCTATCACCTGTGCTACGGCTCCCCTGCCGACGAACACTTGATTATGCCCGAAGACATGAGCATCCTCGTGGAAATCAGCAATGGAGTGTCGGGAAACTTGAACCGCCGCATGGACTTCATGCACATGCCTGTGCCGAAAGACCGCACCGACCGCGCCTATTTCCAACCATTGCGAGGGTTGGCCCTGCCTGACAGCGCCGAACTCATACTGGGGCTGATTCACTTCGACGACCCGGAGGGAGACGCGGCGCGCATCGCGGCAGCCCGGGATTGTGTTCCCATGTTCGGAGTGTCCAGCGAATGCGGCTGGGGACGCACCGACCCGGCGCGTGTTCCGGGCCTGCTGTCCGGCCACCGCCGGGCCGTGGAGCTTCTGAACCAGACCGGCTGAGTCAGGAATAGAGGAGCTGCCACTCGATGCTGCCGAGGCCGAACCGGATTCGCCGGAAGGCCTCGGTGTACTCCACGCCGGTCAGCTCCTTGTGCCGGGTGGCGTTGTTGCTGATGCGGGAAAGGCGCTCCCCCGCGGCTACCGGCGACATCTGGCTGGCGTGGGCCTCCAGCGACTGCGTCTTGGCTTCCAGGTAGTTGCCAACTTCGACGAATACGTCGGGCGACTCACTGCCCCACATATATGCCTGCTCCACCATGTGAGGTTGCAGGCCCTCTTCGGCAATCTGCTCCGGGAAGTGCTGGTAGCTCCAGGCGTAGGTGAAGGCCGCGTCAAGGGCAACCTGGCCGCTCATCCGGTGGTCGCGGTGGGTGTGGCTGGTACTGCGGTATGGGTCGATGCACATGATGACGTCGGGCTTGTAGCGGCGAATCGCCCGGACCACCTGGCTGCGGAACAGCATCGTGTCTTCCAGCCCGCCATCGGGGTGGCGCAGAAACACCACGTCCTTGGCCCCGGTAACCTCCGACGCCGCGAGTTGCTCCTGTTCCCGGATGGCAGCAAGCCGCTCGGGGGTCAAGTCGCGCTCCGACGTGCCCTTGTTGCCGTTGGTGCACATCACCACCACTGCTTCGGTGCCGTATTCTTTGACCCACTTGGCCAGCGCCCCGCCGCAACCGCCCTCGCAGTCGTCGGGATGAGGCGTAACGGCCAGGGCGATACGGGGAGCGGTGGCAAGAATTTCAAATGCGGAGCCGGAATCTGTAGCCGGGGTGGTGGGACCGGACATCCCGAATTGCGTGTTCTGGATCATAGCTGATTTCCTACTTCCTTAGAGCCTCAGCCAGCAGAGCCTCAGCCAGCGAGAGTTGTTGAACGGCCCAAGTCGGTGGCGGCGTAGCGACCGGCGCGACCGGGGATGCGCTCCAGCCAGCCGAACTTGGAACGGGCGGCATTGCGCAACGTCTGGGTGAAGCTGTTGGCCCGCCGCCAGCCGACGAGATCGAACAACTCGCCCAAATCGTCGGCGCTGACCCCTTGGAGGTCGAAGAAGCGGCTGGCAGCCTCGGCCGCGACCACCACGCGCCGCATATCGCCCATGGGGTTCAGGGACTGGCAGAAAGCCGTGTAGTCCTCTCTGGCCTGCTGCGAATAACGATCCAGGTCGAACCCTAAGTCCCCGCCTTCGCTTCCGGCGTGAGCAGCGGAGCCTCCGTTGGCGTTCGGCTGGACGGGATGCGGTCCTGAAGCGGTTGCTCCGTCGTTGGCGGTCTGGCGCAAAACGGAGACGTTGGCCCGGCGAGTCGGAGGCGTAGCGGATTGCCCTGCCTGTCCGCCCGTTGCATCCGTACTTTTTTCCCCTGGCATATCCTCTTCGTGGTCGTGCTGGAGTTCCTGTACACTCGCGAACATTACGTCCAGCGGCAGGCCACGCAACAATATGCCGAGAACTTCCTGGACGACATCGGATTCTTCCGATTCCAGAGTAATCTGCGTGTTATTGGGTAGCGATATGGAAAGTTTTACCATCTCTTACCCATGACCTTTGCGAGTGTGAGACGCCATAACAAGCATACACGCAACTCACTGGCATTAGTCAAGCCAAAATTGCCCGCGTTACAAATTTCCCCTTCGGGGAATTTCCGCCGGGTGTCGCAGGCAGGGTCTGGGGAGCGAGTGTTTCTTTATCCCTGCATAAGTGCAACTGAGCGCGGGACGGTTAGGCGGGACGGTTAGATGGTCTGCTTGAGGCGAATTGCCAGGGAGCGAGTCATACCAGGGACAGCGGCTATCTCGTCCACCGCCGCTTCCTTGATGCCCTTGAGGGAACCGAAGCGCCGCATCAGCATTCGCTTCCGCTTCGGGCCGATGCCGCTGACCAAGTCAATTGGCGAGCCAAGGCTGCTCTTGCTGCGCAGGTTGCGATGGTAGGTGATGGCGAAGCGGTGGGCTTCGTCGCGCATACGCTGCACAAGATAGAGGGCCTGGGAAGTGCGGGGCAGGATGATCGGCTCCGGCGTGTGCGGCACGAAAAGCCATTCGTTCTCTTTGGCCAGAGACGCCAGGGGGATGTCGTCCAGTCCCAGCTCCAGCATGACCTCCAGCGCCGCCGAGAGCTGTCCCTTGCCGCCGTCGATCAGCACCAGGTCGGGGACGGCGGCCCAGCCGGTATCGGCGGCGGCGGCCGCGTTCTCCCCGTCGCCGGCAGTGTTGCGGGCCGCCGCCATGCGCTTGAAGCGGCGACGCAGCACTTCTCGCATACTCTCGAAGTCGTCCACTCCCTCCACGGTCTTTACCTTGAAGCGGCGGTACTGGGAGCGCTTGGGCTGGCCTTCCTCGAATACCACCATGCTGCCCACGGAGTTGCTGCCCTGTATGTGCGATATGTCGTAGCACTCCATCCGGCGCAGCGGCAGGGGCAAGGAGAGTTCCTCCTCCAGCTCCGCCCTCGCCTGCTGGATGATGTCACGGTTGTCCAGCCACTTGATGCGGTGCTGGGCCAGACCCTGACGGGCGTTGTCTGCCACCGACTCCACCAGTTGCCGGTTCACTCCCCGCTGGGGCCACAGCAATTGCACCGCGCCGCCGCGCAGGCCGCGCAGCCATTCCGTCACCACCTCCTGGTCCTCAACGGGGTGCTGCGTTACTATCCTGGGCGGGATGGTCAGGGCCGAACTGTAGAACTGCTTGATGAACTGACCAATGACCACGCCGGCAGAGTCGTCCTGCGCTCCCTCCATGAAGAAGTGCTCGCGGCCAATGAGTTTGCCCTTGCGGACGAAGAAAACCTCGACCCAAGCCTCGGCGGAACCCTGGGCTACGGCGATTACGTCCATGCCGGCCTGCCAGGAGTGATTGCCGCCGGCGGCCGGGTTGGAGTCAACCTTGATGCGCCGCTCCTCGGCCACGCGCTCCACCGCCTTGATCCGGTCCCGCAACACCGCCGCCCGTTCGAACTCCAATCGCTCGGCGGCCAGGTTCATGTTCTCTTCCAGGTCATTGGTGACGGAGTCGGTGTCGCCCTCCATGAACATGATGACCTGGTCTATGACCTTGGCGTATTCCTCGCGGCTGGAGAAGCCGGTGCAGGGCGCCACGCACCGGTTGATATAATACTCAAGGCAGGGTCGGGGGTCGTTCCCGGTTATGGTCTTGGTGCAGGAGCGGTAGGGGAAGAGCCGCTTCACCAGGTCCATGGATTTGCGCACGGTGTTGGCGGTGGCGAAGGGACCGAAGTAGCGCGCGCCATCCTTGGCCACCCTCCGGGTTATGTAGACCCGGGGGAAGTCCTCGTTCAGGTCTATCTTGAGGTAGGGATAAGTCTTGTCGTCTTTGAGCCTGGCGTTGTACCGGGGCTTGTACCGCTTGATCAGCGTGTTTTCCAGTATCAGCGCGTCGGCTTCCGAGTCGGTGACGATGTACTCGAAATCGTGGACGTGACCCATCAGGCGCCGCGTCTTGTTGGGCTGATTGGACGGCGAGCCGAAGTAGGAGCGGAGCCGGTTGCGCAGCACACTGGCCTTGCCGACGTACAGCACCGTACCCCGAACGTCTTTCATCATGTAGACGCCGGGACGCTCTGGGGTGGCCTCAAGCCGTTGCTGGATCAGGGGCAGGGGCATGGCACTTCGCGCCCGCTAGGTTTCAGATGACGAAAGACAGAACGATCAAAGCAGCGATTACCGCAGTCGCCAGCACACCGATGCGCCGCAACTCGGATCCCACGTAGTTGTAGGCGGCGGGCCGCTCGCCCCGCAGCCGGCCCTGCCCCCCGGGCAGTGTCGCGGCCCTTGAGGACGGACGGGCCGCAGTCGCAACGGCGGGTTGGGCCTGTTGCACGGCATTCGCCGGAGTTTCGGCATCCTCGGCGGCTCCCGCCGACACCGCAACCGGCCTGCCGTTATCCTGCTGGTCTTGGGCGAGGGACGCAGGGATGCCGCTGGGGCCGCGCTGGCCCCTCTTCCTTCGGCGGCTCAGTTCACCTTGCCGGGCCGCGGCCCGGCGAGCCTTACCGGCCATGAGATGCACCTCCATGGTGAGGTCGTGCAGGCCGGATGCTCGCGCCCAGGTGGGGGGCAGTCCGGCTCAATTTTCCTTTTTCAGAATTCAACTATATCAGCAATCGGCGGAAAAAGGCAGTGCGCGGTTGAGGTCCCTTCAATGAATTCGTAATGCCCAGCAAGGCGGCGAACCCAGGGTATTCGCAGTCGCCCGGTGCGTCCGAAGAGAATGCCCCGCAGCATTGGCGGGGCAGACCGATTGTATCTCGGGGTTCCCCCCCATTCCACGTCAGGCGCGGGGGTGGCTCTTTTCGTATTCCTCCCGCACGTAGGGGCTGGTCAGGTGGGTGTATACCTGCGTGGTGGAAATGCTGGAATGACCCAGCAATTCCTGCACATGGCGCAGGGACGCGCCGTTTTGCAGGAGATGCGTGGCGAAGCTGTGGCGCAGGGTGTGGGGCGTGATGCTGGACTTTATGCCGGCGGATTGGGCATAGTTCTTGAGTACCGACCAGACCCACTGACGAGTCAGGCGCTCGCCCCGGTGGTTAACGAACAGGGCCTGCTCGTCCTTGCGCTTGCCCAGCATCACCAGGCGGGACTGCTTCATATATTTTTTGAGTTCCTGCAACGCCTTGGGGTACAGGTGCACGATGCGTTCCTTGGAGCCTTTGCCCAGGCAACGGACGTAGGACTCCTCGGCGTTCACGTCGCCGACGTTCAGCGATACCAGCTCGCCGACCCGCAGCCCGGTGGCGTAGAGCAGTTCCATCATCACGGCGTCCCGCTGTCCCTCGTTGGTGGCAGGTTTGTATCCTTCGTCCAGCAGGCGGCCCACTTCCTCCTCGCTCAGGTACTTGGGAAGGGAGCGGCCCACCTTGGGCGTGCCCAGCGACTCCGTGGGGTCTTCCGTGATGATGGCGTTTTCCGCGAGGAATCCGAAGAAGGACTTGACCGAGGCGACCTTGCGGGCGGACGTGGCGTTGCGGTATCCCTTCCGTTCCCTTAGGTCGGTGATGTAGTGGTTCAGCGTGTCTATGTCCACCGCAGTCCAGTCGACCGAATCTGAACCCTTGCCCCCGCCGACGCCGTTCTGTTGCAGGAATTCCGCGAATTGAGACAGGTCGTTCCGGTAGGCGGAGCTTGTGTTCTGGGAGAACCCCTTCTCCACGATGAGGTGTTGAAGAAAAGAAGACACAGTACGATCCATAGTCAGTATCCTTTCGCCGAAGCGTAAAACAGATGAACAAATCATCATTGGGGCGATGCTTGTCCAGTACTTGACGGGGATACTAGCACACTGCGCGACCACTCAAACGATTGGAGGAATTTCAGAATTTGACCAGATCTTTGTTCTGTCAACTGGATGCCACAGTAAAGCCCCGGCAGGCGCCGGGGCGTGAATTGGTGGTAAAGCGCACGAGGGCTAGGTAGCCAGCAACACGGTCCCTGTGGAGGATAGGGAACCGCCGGTGCCGTTTACGATGGCGGTCTTGGCTGCCTCGCCGGGTGAGCGCCTGCTCATCACCTGGCGTTCTTCGCCCTCGCCCCGGAGCTGCCGGACGGCTTCCACCAGCAGGAAGATACCGTACATTCCCGGGTGGGTGTAGGACAGGCCGCCGCCGCTGGTGTTCAGCGGGAAGTCTCCGCCGGGAGCGGTGCGCTGGTTGGCCACAAAGTCCGCCGCCTCTCCGCGTCCGCAGAAGCCCAGCGATTCCAGGGTCACCATCACGGTGTAGGTGAAGGAGTCGTAGATCATCGCCAGCTCCAGGTCGTCGTGGGTCAGTCCGGCACGGGCCATGGCCCGTGGCCCCGACTCCCTCGCGGGCGTGATGGTGTAGGAAGGCATCTGGCTGATGATGTTGTGGTCGTGGGACTCGCCGCCGCCCAGCACCCAGACCGGCTGCTTGCGGCAACCGGCGGCCCGCTCCGCCGTGGTCACGATGACTGCCGCGCCGCTGTCGGTGACCAGGCAGCAGTCCAGCAGGTGGAAGGGCCATGACACCCAGCGGGAGTTGTGGTAGTCGTCGAAGCTCATCGGAGTGTCGTGCATCTGGGCCACGGGGTTCAGGTTGGCCCACTTGCGGGTGGCAACGGCGACCTCGGCCATGCCCTGCCGGGTCTTGTCTTCGCCATATTCGTGCATATAGCGGGTGCAGGCCAAGGAATAATTGACGGGCGCGCCAATGATGCCGTAGGGGGCCTCGTACTGGGCGGCGGGCAAATTCCCGTCAGCGGGGACGCGCACCCGCGTCGAGCGGCCAGCCTGACCGTGGGTTATCAGCGCGGTCTCGCAGTAGCCGGCCCGTATCGCCGCAATGGCGTGGGCGACGTGAATCACAAAGGAAGACCCGCCAACGTAGGTGCTGTCGGTGAACACCGGCTCAATGCCGAAATACTCCGCCGTCGCCAGCGTCGAGAAACCGGCGGTCAGGATGCCGTCAATTTCGCTCATCTTCAGACCGGCATCGTCCAGCGCGTTGTGCGCCGCCTCGGCGTGGTGCTGCAACGACGACTTGCCGGGCACGTTTCCCATAACGTCCGACTCTGCAACTCCCACGATAGCGATGTCCCTCGCAGCGGACCCGTTAGAAGCCACGGCAACCCCCCAAACCCTGTGCGTAAAATCAAAATCAGAAACCGATGGGCCAGATACTACAACACCACCGCCGCCCCCACAAGCGGGGAAGCGCGGCTACGGCCCGTTTGCGGGCAGTGTCGGGTAGGGCGGCGACGTTGGGAATGGCCGCTCCGGGTCCACGCGGCGCAGAAGATAGGCTTCTGACGCCATAACCTCTTCAACGTAGCCTGGGAATTCCTCAAACTTGTCAGCGAAGGCGCGGATGAGCCTACCCGATAGCTTGCCGCAGTCGTCGCTGCCCAGAAAGACCGCCAACTCCGCTGCCCGTTCTATGGAAGCCCCCTCACCGGAGGTCACCTGCACTCCACGCTCGTAGGTGGCGCTGTCTCCGATAGCCAGCGCCAGGTCTCGTGTTTCCTCCCACATCCGGGTATGGATGGATCCGGGGCTGATCGCGTTGACGGTTATAGACGTGTCCGCCAGTTCCAGGGCCAGGTTCTCCGTCAGGTTGACGATGCCGGTCTTGGCCGCGTCATAAGCGGACATATTGGGGCCGCCGACGCCCGACATATTGACGATGCGCCCCTGTCCCCGCGGCAGCATCAAGGGCAACACCGCCCGGCACCCGTAGAACACCCCCATCAGATGCACAGCGATGGTGCTGGCCCAGTCTTCGGGGTCGTTGTCCCACACCCGGCCCACCGGCCCGATGTTCCCGGCATTGTTGACCAGCACGTCAATGACGCCGTATTGATCCAGTGTCTGCGCTACGGCGGCGTTTACCTGCTCACGGTTGGATACATCGGCAACCACAGTGATGACATCACTGCCGAATCGTTCCGTAACGAGCCAAGCCGTTTCCTCAAGCTCGGAGGCGGTGCGGGCCGACAGAGCCAACCGAGCCCCCTCGCCAGCGTAGGCCAGCGCGATGGCCCGTCCGATACCGCGTCCTCCGCCGGTAATCAGGGCAACCCTCCCGTTCAGCCTTTTGCGGTCAGCCATCCGGTCCCTCCCAAGTCGACCCGACCCGAACGCCGGGGTGGTAAAATCAGGGTAGATGCTACACCACTTTACACTCCCAGCGACGGGACGAGGGAGCGACTCGATGGCAGACGCAAACGAGACGGTGGCCTTCACCAGCATGGCCGAAGGCACCCGCGAAGACTACGAATTACTGGACCACCTGGAGGCCAAGTTCGCCGAAGGCACGGCAGACCGGGTTCTGGAGCAGCTTCGGGGGCTGGCGGGATCTCTGTCCGGCTACAAGGTTGACCGGCTGGAGCATTCGCTGCAAAGCGCAACGCGGGCATACAGGGACGGAGCCCACGAGGAGATGGTGGTGGCTGCCCTGCTCCACGACATCGGCGACCTGCTCTCGCCGTACAACCACAGCGAAATGGCCGCCGCCGTGCTGCGCCCCTACGTCTCCGAGAAGACCTACTGGATCGTGCGGCGCCATGGCCTGTTCCAGAGCTACTACTACGCCCACCATACGGGTGGCGACCGCAACGCCCGCGACGCCTGCCGCGACCACCCGTGGTATCAGGACACGGTGGACTTCTGCCACCGCTGGGACCAGTCGTCCTTCGACCCTGACTACGAGTCGCTGCGCCTGGAGTTCTTCGAGCCGATGGTGCGGCGCATCTTCGCGCGGGAGCCGTTCAGCGAGGCTGGACAGGGCGGTTAGCCTGCTACCCTTGGCGCGGCAGCGCGTCCTTCAATTCCTCGCTGCTCTTCCAGGCCGGCTGCGGGGTTTCTTGTCCGTCATGGGGGACATACTCCGACGGCTCCACGAAGCGGTACTTGTGGACGTAACGAGGGCAGTTCTTGTAGACCTCCGTGACCTCGACCCGGACGATAAACTGCGCCTCGGCGTATTCGGCCAGCAGTCCGTCGTCGTCCTCAATACGCGCCACGCCCTGAACCCGCAGGCGCTGGCTGCCCTCGAAGTCCACGAACAGCAGGCCCACGTTGGGGTTTCGCAGCAGGTTGCCCATGGACTGATACTTGCCGTTGCCGTCGTAGTTGGGGAAGGCCAGCGTCCTATCATCCACCACCCGCACGAAGCCGGGATCGCCACCCTTGTAGGAGCAGGTGGGCAATCCCCGGTCGTCGCAGGTTGCGAGGAAAAACATCCGCGCCTCCTCGACAATGGCCCTTGCCTCGTCTCCGATGGTCTCGGTCACCCTGTCCTTGAGCCGCTCGGCCAGCCTGCGAGTATCGAAGCGGTCTTGCAGTTGACGGTTGCCGTCGTGGTAATCGTGCACTTTCATATTCCCCACTTATGCGGCCCTACTGGGAGTCTTGAGTAGGGCGGGTACGGTGAATCTGGACTGCGGCAAGACTTATGGATGAACCGCGCACCGGCGGGCTGGGTTTCTTGACCGTCACTGACACAGAGTCAACGGGAAACTCGGCCAGCACCCGGTCGGCGATGGCCTGAGCGGCTGACTCCAGCAGGTTGCGCGGCTCGCCTTCCATCACTGCCCGCACAGTCCGGTAGACGTGGGAATAGCTGACGGTGTCCTCCAGCCGGTCCGACGCTCCGGCCCGACTCAGGTCCAAGTCGGCGGTCAAGTCCACTACATATCGCTGCCCCAGCACACGTTCTTCGGGGTTGACGCCGTGATACCCGTAGAACTGCATCCCTTCCAGTATTATCCGGTCAGTCATTTAACCACCGGCTCATGGTCAACCGGCCCTGCCGATGGCCTCAGCCAGGGCCAGCAGATTCTGGGCGCGCTTGACCACCGGCACGTCAACCATCCGCCCGTCCAGGGCCAGCGAGCCGCGCCCCCCTGACTCTGCCGCGTCCCATGCTTCCATTACACGGCGGGCGTACTCTATTTCCTCAGCCGATGGGCTGAAGGTCTCGTTGATAATCTCAAGCTGTGCCGGATGAATGGCGAACTTGCCGGTGTAGCCCATGCTTCGCGCCCGCCGGGCGTCCTCCCGCAGGGCGTCGGGGTCGCGGAAGCGGACGAAGGGGGAGTCGAGGGCGCCGACCCCACCGGCCCGGGCGGCAACCGGAACCCACGCCCGGGGAACAGCCACCTCCTCCCCGGTATCGCTGCGCTCGATGCCCATATCGTTGGTGAAGTCCTCGGCCCCGAAGGCGATGGCAACCACCCGGCGCGACGATTCGGCTATCGCGCGGGCGTCCCATGCCGCCTTGGCAGTCTCGATCCACGGGATAATCCGCAGTGTGCCGACTTCCATTCCCGCAGAGGCCTCCAGCGGGGCGAGCAGGCCGTCGAGAGTGCGAACATCGCGTACCGACTCGACTTTGCCGAGGCTGACGCCGTACAGCGCGGGAGATACCACCGTTTCCAACTCCGCCCGGGTCAGGCCAGTATCCAGCGAGTTGACCCGAACCATGACTCGCTTCCCCTCACTGTGGAGGGCAGGCGCCCACTCGCGGGCCATGTCGCGGGCGTTAACTTTTTCGCCGGGAGGCACCGAGTCCTCCAGGTCAACCATGATGATGTCAGCGTCAAAAGAGCGCGCCCGCTCCAGCATATTGTCCCGGTTGCCGGGAACGAAGACCAGGCTGCGGATCAGTTCCATTATCATCACCTAAAGGAACGGCGGGTGCCTTTCATCGTCAGGCACCTTTTCGATTTCGTGAGTAACCGGATTCACCTTATAGCGCAGGTTTTGCAAAAGCTCATAGCCCAGTAAAGGCTCTGCGGTAGGAATCAGCATCGCGCCGAAACGTTCGCCGTTCAGTTCGCCAACTGCAAAATAGGAATCCAATTCGACCACTCCGGTAACGGTCATAACCCTGATAATGCCCGTACTCGACTGGAGCCCAAGAGACTGGATTTCCTCCAACGGCAATCCCAAGTAAGTAGCCCCGGTGTCCACGACGAAATTATACTCCTTCGTATCGTTTCCGCCGATAATCGTGGCTTGCACTTCGGTTAGTCCCAAAGAACAGACCTCCCAGTATTTACTCAATTCGAGTCAGCCGCCATTTCTTCTGGTTGAATTCTATACGCCCTTGCCTCCTAAGATACACCTGAGAATTCCTCACCATGTGTTTCGATTTTCTACCAAAATGCACACCATTGATGATGCGATCTATGGAATCATCACAAATATCAGGCTGTATAGATTGAATAATTGGTTGCATCTCGCTGGTGGAGAGAGGTCCGCGTCTAAGTATATGCAAGATTGTGCGGGCGAAAATAGAATGCGTCGTTTCTCCGGGTTTTGCGCGCAAATTCAGTAATGCGACGCGAGTCAATTCCATGCTTTCTTGGTATTCTTTTCTAGCCTTTTCTCGAGAAGTCTGTAATACCTCAGTGTACTTGGAACGCAGAGATTTTGTAATTCCTGTTAGTTCGTCTAATTCTGCTAGAGTAACCGGAGAACCCAAGGAAGAATACTGTTGAACATCTTCGGCTACCTGCCGCACCAAAGCTCTCTCAGTGATATGGACTCCATACTCGTAATTGCGATTTAGAGATGCTTGGGTTAGGTTACCCGAAGTAATAATAGCCGAATGATCATCGGCAACATATACTTTTGCGTGAAGGCCGGGTAAGTGCCGAACTTCTACTTCAGGTAACGAGCGACAGAAACTGGCAATGGCCTCCGAATCAACTGTCCCTTGTAGCAAGCTATCCACCGACAGATTCGTAGCCAGTTCAACTTGAGGTGGCTTAGTTGGATCAAATGAGCCTGCCAACTCCAAGAGAGGCCCAGAACCAATGAAGGGTGCAGCTAATATGGCCCGGTTTTGGACAGATCGACCAAACCTTGCGAAGACATCGCTCCAAGGAGACTTAATCAAGTCCATGCTCAAACACGCCTCCAAAACTACTTTGAGAGAATTTCAATCTCTTCACGGAATAGTATTCGTTCGTCCTCATCGCCGAACAAAACGCTCACTTCGCCTTTGCTGTTCACAAATTGAATTGTGCCGGTATCGCCCACGTGCTGTTGGACGGGCCGGGCCGAGTATCCCAAGTTGCACCAGTTTTCCAACTCATCAGGATTGCATGGCGGCGGTGGTTCTTCTTCGATACACTTGACCATCTTGACCAGCGCACCACGTTTCAATACAGACATACTACTCCACCTTCAATCAATGTATCGGCTCTTCAGCTTGTTTTGTCTGTTACTTCATATCCTCTCAGCGGTCCACTTATATTTCTTTCATTAAAGTGAAGGCCAGGCTAATTTACCTCCTTATTTTGATATGTTGGATATGTTGGATATGTTACATACCAACCGCATCGCTTACAACTGGTAAGGCGGATGTATTTCGCCGTCCGGCACTTTCTCAATCTGGTGAGTGACCGGATTCACCTTGAATCTCAGGTTTTGCAGCAGTTCGTAGCCCAACAGAGGCGTGGGCGCAGGAATCAGCATCGTGCCGAACTCTTGCCCCATAAGCTCGCCTTCCGCAAAGTACGTCTCTACGTCCACCAGTCCGGTGGCGCTCACCAGCTTGACTGTTCCGCGAGCCCTGCGTAGACCCAACGCCTCAATTTCTTCTTGAGGGAGGGCCAGAAAAGTAGAGCCGGTGTCCACCATGAACTCATACTCCCTGCTTTCGTAATCTCCGAATACTCTTGCCTGTACTACGGTAGCCCCCAAACCTGTCCTCCTGATTGTTTCCTCCAGACACTTCCAACCTACTCCATATCGCCCCAGTTGTCGCCCCACTTGGCGTCCACCTTCAGCGTCACGTCGAGGTTCATGGCGGCGGGCATTTCGTCGAACACCAGGTCGCGCAGGGCGTCCAGCTCTTCTCGGGGGGTCTCGAAGACCAGCTCGTCGTGTACCTGAAGGAGCATCTTGGTGCGCATTTCCTCGGCGTCGAGGCGGCGCTGGACTCGCACCATCGCCAGCTTCATTATGTCGGCGGCGGTGCCTTGAATGGGCATATTGATAGCCATCCGCTCGGCGCCGCCGCGGGTGTTGAAGTTGGGGCTGTTGATGTCGGCCAGGTACCGGCGGCGGCCTAGCGCGGTCTCCACGTACAGGTCGGCGCGGGCTTGCGCCTTGACCTTCTCCAGGTACTCGTTGATTCCGGGGTACTTGGCGAAGTAGGTATCTATGAATTCCTTTCCCCGGTCACGGCTGAAGCCCGTCTGCTGCATAATGCCGTGAGCCGAAAGGCCATAGATTACGCCGAAGTTCAGCACCTTGGCGATGCGGCGCATATCCGAGTCCACTTCGTTCAGCGGGACCTCGAACATCAGGGATGCAGTGGCGGAATGGATGTCCTCACCTCGCCGGAAGGCTTCCAGCAGCGCCGGGTCCTGGGACATATGGGCCAGCACCCGCAGTTCAATCTGCGAGTAGTCGGCGGAGAATAGCTGCCAGTCGGGCGCGCTCTCGGCGACGAAGGCCCGGCGCACCTGGCGGCCAACCTCGGTGCGGATGGGGATGTTCTGGAGGTTGGGGTCGCTGCTGGATATGCGTCCGGTGGCCGACCCGGTCTGGTTGTAGCTGGTATGCACCCTGCCGGTCACCGGGTTCACCATGTCGGGCAGGGCGTCAACATAGGTGGACTTGAGCTTGGCGACCTGCCGGTATTCGAGAATCTGGTCCACCACCGGGTGCATTCCTTTCAGCGATTCCAGCGAGTTGGCGTCGGTGGAGTAGTGGCCGGTCTTGGTGCGCTTGGTGCGGGGCAGGCTCAACTCCCTGAACAGCAGGTCGCTCAACTGTGGGGGGGAGTTCAGGTTCACCTCGTGGCCGACGGAACCGTAGATGCCGGCCTCGATTTCTCTCATCTGCCGGAACATATCGGCGGACATCTCGTGCAGCACTCCGGCGTCCATTTTGATGCCGTGCCTCTGCATGGTTACCAGCACTGGCAAAAGGGCCAACTCGGCGTCGTCCATCAGCCCCCGCAGGTCTTCTCGCTGCACTTGCGGCTCGAAGGTCTCTTGCAAGCGGAGAGTCATATCGGCATCGGCGGCCGCGTAGTCGGCGGCCACGGCGATATCAACCTTGTCGAAGGTCACCTGCTTGCGGCCGCGGCCGATGAGTTCCGTGATCTGGGTCATCTCATGGCCCAATTCGTTCAGCGAAAGCTCCTTGAGGCCAAGCTGGTTGTAGCTGCGGCCCAGCAGGTGAGCAGCGATCATGGTATCGAAGTCCACGTTGGCGAACCTGACGCCGTGGTTGGCCAGCACGGTCATGTCGTAGTTAGCGTTGTGGGCGCACTTGGCGATGTCCGGCGACTCGAAAAGCGGGCGCACGGCGGCCAGGACGGACTCCATCGGCAACTGCTCCCCTTCGGCGTGGCCGACGGGCACGTACCAGGCGCGGCCCGGCGCGGTGGCGAAGGACAGCCCCACCAGTTGGGCGCGCATGGCGTCGAGGGAGGTGGTCTCGGTATCGAAAGCGAAGCTGCCCGTTTCCTCGATCGCGGCAATCATCGAGTCCAATTGCCCTTGTGTCAGCACCACGGTGTAATCGGTTTCCTGCTCAGGTTCCCGGTCAGCGTCGGCCTCGGTGGTGTCGGCGCCGTCGGGATGGGGAACGCGGGAAACGACACTGAAAAACTCCAACTCAGTTAGCAACGCCACAACGTCGCGGCGGTCGTAACGCCAGAAGCGGCACGTCTCCAGGTCGAGCTTAACCGGGGCCTCGCGGTCTATGGTCATAAGGCGGCGGTTCTCGAAGGCCCTCTCCTGGTTCTCGCCGAGCGCAGTCTTGACGCTTGGGGGTTTCACCGCGTCCAGGCTTTCGTAGATTCCCTCCAGGTCGCGGTACTCGCCAAGGAGCGCGGCGGCCCGTTTCTCGCCCACCTTGGGAACGCCGGGGATGTTGTCGGAAGTGTCGCCCACCAGAGCCTTGAAGTCGGGCTGCTGGGCAGCAGTCAGGCCGGAGTAGCGCTCGGCCAGCTCCGCCTCGTCGTACACCCGCCGGTCCTGGATGCTGGAGGCCAGGTCAACGCGCACACGGGGGGAGATGAGCTGGAAGGTGTCTCGGTCGCCCGTGAGGACCACCGAGTCAATGCCCGCTTCTTCTGCCTGTTTGGTCAGGGTGCCGATTACGTCGTCGGCCTCCCAGCCGTCCAGCTCGAATACCGGAACGCCGAAGGCCGTCATAAGCTGCTTCACCCGGTCGAACTGCGGGCGCAGTTCCGGGGGCGTCGGCGGACGCTGGGCCTTGTATTCCTCGAACTCAATGTGCCGGAAGGTGGGCGCCGAGGTGTCGAAGGCGATGGCGCAGTAGGCCGGGTTCCACTCCTGCAACGCGCGAAGAAACACGTTGGCGAAGCCGTAGACGCCGGTGGTGTCCTCCCCGGTGGCGCTGCTGGTCAGGTTGCGCTGCTGCGAGATGGCGCGGAAGGAGCGATGCACCATCGCATGGCCGTCCATGATCATCAGCAGGGGCTGGCGCTCCTGGGGAAAGAGAGGCATGGTCATGGCGGCACCTCGGCGGCTGTGGGCTGTGGGCTGTGGGCTGTGGGCTGTGGTGGCCGCATTATACAGCAGGGTGCCGGAGCGGGCAGTTTCGTTCTTCCGGCTCAGTTGGGGCAATCGCGCTGCCCGGCGGTCACCGTTCGTCCCGCGCCGGGCGGCGGCGGTGGCGGAACACGTCCGCCAGCGGGATGACGAGGCCGGGCAGCAGCGGCGTGGTCAGGGTATCGGCGGCGTCCAGCACGGCCCGCTCGACATACTGGCCGTCGCGCAGTTCCAGCAACGTAGCGGTGTCCCCGCGAGGGTCGAAAATCCAGTATTCGGGGACGCCGGCCTCGGCATACAGCCGCCGCTTGCGCACCAGGTCGCGGTTGCGGTTGGAGGACAGGATTTCCACCACGATGTCTGGCGGGCCCTCGACCATCCGGTCGGTAACAACCGCCCTGCCGCCTTGCAGGATGATTACAAGGTCGGGCGAGAGGAGTATGCGGCTCTCCAGCGACAGCGCGACGATGACATCGTGCAGCACCTCGGCTGGCGGATCGTCGAATTCGTCCAGGTATCTGTCGAAGTAACCACCTAATCTGAGTTGCAAAAACTGGTGTCCGGTTCGTGGCCGCGGCATTATGTACAGCTCTCCCTCGTCCAGTTCCATCTTGCGCTTGTCGAAAGTGTCCGGCAATTCCAGGAACTCTTCGACGGACAGCCGGGCCCCAGTGCGCGGTTTCAGCGTCGCCATAACTTACTCCGTATCCAATTCGGCGAGGATTTTCTCCAGACGAGGGTTGAAGACCTCCCTGAACTCGGGCAGGGTCTCCAGCATTCGGGCAAGGTCACTGCACATCCCGCGCCGGGCGGCGGCGATGGCGGAACACCTCGGCCAGCGGGATGGCGAGGCCGGGCAGCAGCGGCGTGGTCAGGGTATCGGCGGCGCCCAGCATGGCCCGCTCGACATACTGGCCGTCGCGCAGTTCCAGCAACGTAGCGGTGTCCCCGCGAGGGTCGAAAATCCAGTATTCGGGGACGCCGGCCTCGGCATACAGCCGCCGCTTGCGCACCAGGTCGCGGTTGCGGTCGGAGGACAGGATTTCCACCACGATGTCCGGCGGGCCCTCGACCATCCGGTCGGTAACGACCGCTCTGCCGCCTTGCAGGATGATTACGAGGTCAGGCGAGAGGAGTACTCGGCTCTCCAGCGACAGCGCGACAATGACATCGTGCAGCACTTCGGCTGGCGGATCGTCGAATCCATTGACGTATCCTTTGAAATGCCAGATTAGTTCGCCTTGCAAAAACTGGTGTCCGGTTCGTGGCCGCGGCATTATGTACAGCTCTCCCTCGTCCAGTTCCAGCTTGCACTTGTCGAAAGTGTCCGGCAATTCCAGGAACTCTTCGACGGACAGCCGGGCCCCAGTGCGCGGTTTCAGCGTCGCCATAACTTACTCCGCATCCAATTCGGCGAGGATTCTCTCCAATCGGGGGTTGAAGACCTCCCTGAACTCGGGCAGGGTTTCGAGCATCCAAGCGCGGATTTCGTCTTGCTTGGCGGGCGGGTCGTCAATGCAGCAATCCATTTCTTCAATACGGACAGCCGCGATATTCCACCGGCGATCTATGCGCCACCAATCCAATTCTGTCCCGAATTCGGCGTTGATTTCTGCAAATTCCTCTTTCACTAGCTCAAACGTCTGGTTGATGAAGTCCTTTCTCCCTCTAATCCACAGGTATACCCAAGCCTTCCCATAGGCTTGCGTTGAAGGGACTCCATACCAGTCGTCGAGGCAAACTCCGTAGTAGACCCACTCTTCATAACCTTCAATTGCCAGTCCAGAATCCAGGTCCAGATAGCGCTCTGCATCTGCCTCAATCTCTTGGGTAAATCCCAATTCCTGCAAGTCGTCCATCATGCGTTGAAAGAAGGCAGCATACCGCTCGTTTTCGGGCGATGGGGCAGTTGGCGCGTACCGCTTTTCCTTCGGCCAGCCATCCGGGGAAGCCTTTACGCGAAATTCCGGGGCAGGGATGGAATCTCCAATCCTGACCGCGTGAATCTCAACCGCATAGAACTCAAACTGATCAGCCGTACATTGGTTGAGCCACTCGATAGCAGCTCTGTGTTCGTCCGTGAACTCCCTGGCTATCCATACCACAACACCAGCCTTTACCCCCGCCGCATAAGTCAGTAGCTGGCCTAGGTGTTTATGGTTGCTCCACCAAATTTGGTTTTCGATGGCTACGTTTCGCCCGTCTGGCCCTTTTCCCTTAGCCAGAATATCTAGCCGGAATTGACCCACTGAGGCTTCTGGATTGACCAACTCCAGTGCGTTGCCCAATAATTCCAAGCCTTCCGGTTTGGCCAGCCATATCGTGAAGTTATGGGCCTCATGGGGCCAAATCTGTTCTATTGGCACTTCGCTGATTCTCCCCAACGGTTGCGTTGCCATCGCTGTCTGCTCCTCTCGCTTGGCGGTGTCGCCCTGCCGGATAATGAAGTCGCGGCGGTCTTTGAACAGCAGGGCGCGGTTCAGGACGCTGTCGTAGGTTTGGGGGTCTATATTTTCGACCTCGTCCATCACCCAATACTTGTACCCACCCAGGAACAGGTATGGGCGCGTCTGGTGGAAGAAATGGCCCTCGACGCCCTCGCCTTGCAGGACGCGCCGGCAGAACTCCGCCAGCAACTTCTGCTGGCCGTCTTTCTGGATTACGACGTATTCGTGGGGCCAGGTTTCGCGGTATGTGACCGCTTCCCGCCACGGCGCGGCGGCGATAAGCTCCATTATGTCCGGGTTTTGCGTATCCAACTCCGGCCTGCCTTGCTCAATGACTCAGAATGTTTTCATTCTACCAAACTATCCGATTCAACACGCTGCGACTATCCGATTCAACACGCTGCGAGTTTTCCTGCCGCCGTTTCTTTTGCTATCATCTGCTCAAAGCCTACCTACTCCACCCTACCCTGTCGCGTGGCGCGAGGCCCGTTATGACCTCCAGAGTGTCCAAACCCGCCGCTTCGGTCCTGCCCTACCGGAAAATTTTGCCCGAGGGCTTCATCTGCCCTCAACCTGAGTACGCGCGGGAAAGTATGCTGCAAGCCGAACCCATTGATGAATCCGGCCATCTGCTCCGCGACCACTTCTCCGGCCAGCCCGGTACGCTGGTGGATACGGGCGGTTACGTTTTCTACGACCCCAACGACCTTACCCGTCGCCGGGTGCGCCCCGACGTCTACATCGTTTTCGATGTAGACCGGGAATCCGTGCTGGGTCGGCAAGGGTACATCATAGATGAGGCGGGCAAACCACCGGACTTTGCCCTGGAAATCGCCTCTCCAACTACCTACCGCACCGACCTGCGCGTCAAACCCGGCCGGTACGCCCGCATTGGAATCGGCGAATACTGGCGCTTCGACCCCAGCGGCGGCGACTATTACGGCTATCCGCTGGCCGGCGACATTCTGGCGGATGGGGCGTATCTGCCCATCGAACTGACCACCGAACCGGACGGGATGGTATGGGGCTACAGCCCGGCGCTAGACCTGTGTCTGTGCGTCAAGGACCGGCGGCTGCTGTATTACGACCGCAAAACCGGCAACTACCTGCACAGCATCGGCGAGGAGCGCGCCGCCCATCAGCAAACGGCAGCGGAGCGGGACGCTGAGCGCAACGCGCGCCTAGCATCAGAGGCAGAACGGGACCAAACCGCCGCCGAGCGGGACGCGGCGCAGGCGGAAGTGGCGCGGCTGCGGGAGGAGCTACGCCGTTTGCGGGGATAGTTGCCTGCTCTCCCTCCCTGCGCCACGTTGCCCACCGTGCTAAAATACCGGCGCTATGCCTATCTATGAGTACCGTTGCGGAGACTGCAACGCCGTCAGATCCAAGCTGGTCTACAGTTGGTCGGCTAACCGCGCCGTGGAGTGCCGCGAGTGCGGCGGGACGGACATGGAGCGGCTGATGTCGGCTTTCTCCTTCCGTGCGTCGTGGGGCGACAGTCTGAACTGGGTCCCCAGCGGCGAAACAGCCCGCGACGTGGACGAAAACAGCCCAGCCGGCATTGACCAGTACATGGGCCGCATTAAGCGTGAGATGGGCGGCGAGACCACGTCAGACTTCGACCGGATGCGCCGGGAAATCACCGATGGCTGAAACCATGACCTCACCCCAACTCTCTCCCAGAGTCAGAGGGGCCAGCTAACGCAGGGGGGGCCGGAGACTTCATGCCTATCTACGAATACAGATGCCAGGACTGCGGGCGGGTGTCGTCGTTCTTCGTCCGCACCATCGGCAGCGATGTTACGGCGGTGTGCTCACACTGCGGCAGCGGCGAGATGGCGCGGCGTATGTCCTCGTTTGCTATGGGCAAGACAACAGCGGCGGTGCATGAGCAGTTCGCGCCGGGCAGCGAGCACCGTTCGCCGGAGTATTACCAGGACCCCCGCAACATAGGCCGCAACGTGGAAGCGGCCTTCGACAAATTCGGGGTGGATATGCCCCAATCGGTGCGCGACAACATCGACTCCGCCCGGTCGGGCGAGACTCCCAAGGGGCTTGACCTGTGAGCGGCGCCGGACACAGCCATTACTCGATGATTCACCACTGCCTGAGCGCCGTGGCCGTCGCGCCACCGGCTGCGGCAACGAACGCCCTGCGGGGCCTGACGGAATTGCTGCCTTCTCTACCCTCGCCGCTGGCCCTGGCCGAGACCGACAACCCTCCGCCGCAGACCGGCGAGCAGACTCTGTCCCTGATTGCAACGTCGCAACTCCTGCTCTCCCAGCTGGAAGCCAACGAAGCGTCCAGCCCCATCCCGTGGGAGACTGCCGGGCGCGTCCGCCACGCTCTTGAGGAACTATCGGCGCAGTTGGGATCAGACATACGCCGGGAGAAGGCCAGCCAGGTGCGGGGCCTGTACGTCATCATCGACCCGCAGGTCACCGGAGGGCGCGACCCGCTGGAAATCGCCGTCGCCGCCGTCAACGGGGGGGCGAGGATGCTGCAACTGCGCGACAAGCTGCGCGACAAGGGCGAGTCATTGCCCTTGGCCGTAGCTCTGCAAGACCTTTGCCAACGCAACGGCGCGCTGCTGATAATCAACGACCACGCAGACGTGGCCGCCGCTGTCGGTTCGGGAGGACTGCACGTCGGGCAGACCGACCTGCCCGTTGCCCAAGCGAGGCAAGTTTTGGCGCCGCATCAGGTGCTGGGGCGCTCCAACCGGGAGTTCGAGCAGTTGGTAGAGTCCCAGGAAATGGGCGCCGACCATGTGGCCTTCGGCGCAATCTACGCCACCACCAGCAAGGGCGTGGCCCGCAATCCCCAAGGGCCGGGCCGGGTGCGGGAGGCAAAGGCGCTGGCCAGGGTGCCCCTGGTCGCCATCGGCGGCATCAACCTGGAGAACGTCACGCCGGTGGTGGAAGCGGGGGCAGACGCCATCTGCGTCACCGCCGCCGTCGGGCTGGCCGAAGAGCCGGAGGCCGCGGCCGCCCGGATGACCGCGGCCATCGAGGCGGCAGGAGGTCGTACCTGATGCCGTCGAGATACAGCGACGACCTGACCAACATCGGCAACCGCGCCATCGAACAGCTCTCCACCCGGAACCGCGACCGGGAAGAGGGGCTTTCGGTTTCCCGAGAGGTGATCCGGCTCTCCGCTAATGCTATCCGCGCCGTCCACCGCTCGGATTTTGACGAAGCGAGCCGGCTTATCTCGTCCGCCTCAGACCGCCTGCAAGCTGCCGAGCACATCCGGTCCGACAGTCCGCTCATCTACAACGCGGGATTTATGAACGACGCCCGCAAGGAGTTCACCGAGGCCAACATCACCCTCGCCGTCATCTCCGGAGAGAACATACCCACCGCTGAGGAACTGGGCGTAGACCCGCCCGCCTACCTCAACGGCATGGCCGAGGTCATCGGAGAACTGCGCCGCTACATCCTCGACGGCCTGCGCAAGGACAGCGTAGGGCGGTGCGAGGAGCTTATGGAAGTCATGGACGAAATCTATGGCGTGCTGGTCACCGTGGACTTCCCCGAGGCCGTAACGGGCGGCTTGCGCCACACCACCGACGCCATGCGCGCCGTGCTGGAGCGCACACGGGGCGACCTGACTATTGCCCTGCGCCAGAAGGCGCTGGAGGCGCAACTGGCAGCCTGGCAGGAATGGAGCGGGCGGCGCTGACCGTCACCGTGTTCACTATTTACCCACTCCGGAGGGAGCGATGCTTTCGAGTACAGGAGCAACGGCGGAAACACTCGACCGCTTCTATGAAGAATTGCGCGGCTTCAACACATCGCCCCTGTGGCTGGTACAGGAGGAGGCGCTGGTAGCCGAGCCGAAGAGCAAGGCGCTGCCCTTCCTGTGGCGCTGGCGCGACCTTCAGCCGCAGGCGCTTCGGGCCGGCGATCTCATCGGCACTGCCGACGCCGAACGCCGGGTGCTGATGCTCCTCAACCCCGGCCTGAACCGCATGGCCACCACCAACTCCATGTTCGCCGGCCTGCAAATCGTCATGCCCGGCGAGGCCGCCCGGGCCCACCGGCACACCCCGGCGGCCCTGCGCTTCATCATCGACAGCCAAGGCGGCTCCACCACGGTCAACGGCGACCGCATCCCCATGTTCCCCGGCGATTTGGTGCTGACACCCAACTGGACCTGGCACGACCACACCAACGAAACCGCCGACCCCATAATCTGGCTGGACGGGCTGGACATACCGCTGGTGCACATGCTGGAGGCCGTCTATTACGAACCCTACCCCGAAGACGTGCAGCCGGTCACCGAACCCACGGACTCGTCGCTGACCCGCTATGGCGCCGGCACCCTGCGCCCAACGTGGGAGACCGGCGGCGAGGCCCACTCGCCGCTGCTGCATTACCCGTGGAAGCAGACTTGGGAGACGTTGCAACGACTGGCCCCGGAAGTGGACGGCAGCCCCTTCGACGGCGTGATCATGGAATACACCAACCCCAACACCGGCGGCCCGGTAATGCCCACCATCGCCTGTCACATCCAGATGCTGCGTCCCGGCGAGGCCACCAAGGCCCACCGACACACTGCCGGAGCCATCTACCACGTAGTACAAGGGCGCGGCCATTCGGTGGTCAACGGAGAGACGCTGGAGTGGGAAGACAAAGACGTCTTCTGCGTACCGGGCTGGAACTTCCATGAACACGCCAACGCTTCGGACACCGAGCCGGCCGTGCTGTTCAGCTTCACCGAGGCCCCGGTGCTGAAGGCGCTGAGCCTGCTCCGCGAGCAGGCCCACCCCGAAGGGCATCAGGTCTAGCCCACCATGAAGATTACATTCCTCGGCACGGGCGCCGGCAATTCCTCCCTCAGGGCGCACACGGGCATGGCCCTGGAATGCCCGGATGGCACAAAGCTGTTGCTCGACTCCAGCTCCGGCAACTCCGCGCTCCGGCACGCCGCCGCCGTGGGCATCAACCTGCGCGAGTTCCACGACGTGCTGCTTTCCCACGACCACCCGGACCACATGAGCGGAATTGATTTCGTGCAGTTCGACCGCGCAATGTCGGGAGAAGACCTCGGACCCCTCCGAGTCCACGCGACCTACGAGGCACTGGAAGGTCTGAAACGGCACTCCATCGCCACGCGGCTGAACATCCGGGATATATCTGGCGATTTCGGGCGCAATTCCGATGGACGCGAACTGCTGCACTGGAAACCCTCTCAACACGGCCACGTGATTGAACTGGGGCCGAGGACTACGGCCTGGCACTTCCCGGCAGACCACATTACCGGCGCGTCCGGCTGGCGCGTTGAGTGCGACGGTAGGGCCGTGGTGTTCTCCGGGGACACCAGGTACAGCTCCGAACTGGTGAAAGCGGCAGAGGGCGCGGATCTGCTGATCCACGAGGCCTTCTGCGTCGCCGACACCGTCATGGCCAGCGCCTCAGGGCACAGCACCGGCGGAGAGGCGGGCAAGGCCGCCTCAGAAGCGAGGGCGGCCAGCCTTGTCCTGACGCATCTCACCGACCCTTACCACGCCGATTCCCACCTTCTCGGGGTTGAAGCCGCCCAACACTATGCCGGACCCATTGCCGTCGCCCATGACTGCCAACAGATTACGCTGGGATGAGTAGGTTGGAAATTACCTTCCTCGGCACCGGCGCGGGAATGTCCACCACCCGCGCCCACACCGCCATCGCCATTCGCTGCGGCGATGGAACGACGCTGTTGCTGGACGGCAGTTCCGGGAACTCGGCGTTGCGCAACGGCGAGGCCGCCGGCATCCGGGCGCTGGATTACGACCATGTGCTGCTGTCCCACGACCACCAGGACCACCTTTCGGGGCTGATGTTCATCCAGGCGCGCCGCTCCCATGAGACCACCGAGGAAACGCCCCTGCCCATCTACGGCAGCGCAGGCGGACTGGATGGCCTGCGAAAAGCAGCGGTGGCGGGCCGTATTCCCGACATACGAGAGGACGCCGCCTACAACCACGGCGGGCGCCAGATAATGCGCTGGCGGGAAGTCCCAAGGGGCCACAAGCTGGAGCTGGGGCCGGAGACCGTGGCTTGGTCGTTTGACGTTGACCACATCCCCGGCTCCATTGGCTGGAGGGTCGAGTCCGGGGGCATGGCGGTGGTGTTCTCCGGCGACACAACCTACAGCCCCAGCCTGGTCGAGGCAGCGCAGGGGGCCGACCTGCTGATACATGAGGCCCTGACCACTGACGCTGCCCACGATATGGCCGTGAGCCGCCTTCATGCCACGTCCGGCGACGCGGCGCGTGTGGCCTCTCAGGCATCGGTGGCGCGGCTGATTCTCACCCACCTGGACAACGACTTCCACGAAAACCAGGACCCCTTGCTGGAAGACGCCTCCCGCCACTACACCGGCCCCATTAGCGCCGCTTACGACCTGATGCAGGCCAGCGTCCGGCGGGCATAGCCGCCAACCTGGCCCCTGCTCATTCCCCCGCTGCTTCCGGCGGGCGCGATTTCTCCCCCCTTCCGCTTCTTTCTGGCTCCTTCGTTGAGGGCAATCGCGTTTTCAAGGCTGGAATCTCATTTTGCCGTCATTCGCGCCTTGCCGGGCCTGGCGCCCCTTCTCCAACATGGATTCTATGTCCATATCGGATGGCATACACAACCCGCACGACATCCCGGCGGGTCTGCCTTGAACCAACGGCCAGCCCGGAATTGCCGGAATGGTGGGGAATGAGCGGAAATGAGCGGAAAAACGAAACAATCAGCCCCTGCAAACCGGCAGTTTCCCCCCCTATCCAAACCTGGATCCAACCTGCTGAGTTGCTGAAATCAAGACGCGATTGCCCTGCTCTTTCGTTGCGCCACCGAAAATTGCTGACAGTTGCCACTTGCGGAACTTTCGCTTGTAGAACTAAAGTTTCAGAAGACCGAGTGTCGGACAAACCTGCATCTCGCCTCACCGCTCCCAGCAGACGGAACTCTCCAGGCACCGGGGGCGGGGAGGCGAGGACATTAGGAGGGTCATGTGTTAGCTTGCACCAATTCCTGCGCAATGGCAGGGCTGGAAGGGTTCATCATCCGGGTCGAGGTAGACCTTTCTCCTGGCGTCCCCAAGTTCAACATGGTGGGCCTGCCGGACACGGCAGTGCAGGAGGCCAAGGAGCGGGTACGCGCCGCGTTGCGCAATAGCGGCTGCGAATTTCCCATGCGCCGTATCACCGTCAACCTCGCCCCAGCCGACCTGAAGAAGGAAGGGCCGGCCTACGACCTGCCCATCGCCATTGGCATAATGTTAAGTTCCGGGCAACTGGAAGCCGCCCCCGACGACGCTGTATTTATGGGCGAGCTGTCGCTCGACGGCAGCCTGCGACACACCAACGGCATACTGACAATGGTCTCGGTGGCCCGCAATCAGGGCTATAACTCGGTCTTCGTTCCCGCGATGGACGCCGAGGAAGCGTCGCTCGTGGAAGACATCACAGTCTACCCGGCAACCACGCTGGAGTCGGTGATTCGCCATCTCAAGGGCGAAACCCGGTTACAGCCGATGCAGGGCGACGGATGGGCGAACTGCGCCCCGGTAACCGAAGCTCCCATGCAGGCGGACCTGGCCCACATCAAGGGGCAGGAACACGCCAAGCGGGCCCTGGAGGTGGCCGCCGCCGGGTTTCACAACCTGCTGTTCAGCGGGCCGCCGGGCAGCGGCAAGACCCTTCTGGCCCGCTGCCTGCCGTCCATCCTGCCTCGCATGGTCCCGCAGGAAGCGTTGGAGGTCACCAAGATATACAGCGTTCACGGAGCTCTGCAAAGCGACAATCCGCTGATGATGCGGCGTCCCTTCCGTTCGCCCCACTACACCATTTCCAACGCCGGGCTGGTGGGCGGCGGCCGCTCATTGAGGCCCGGCGAGATCACCCTTAGTCATCGAGGCGTACTGTTCCTTGATGAACTGCCGGAGTTCAACCACGCGGCGCTGGAATCGCTACGGCAGCCGCTGGAGGACAAGGTGGTAACCATCAGCCGCGTTTCGGGCAGCGTCACCTACCCGGCCAGCTTCATGATGGTGGCGGCCATGAACCCCTGCCCCTGCGGGTTCCATACCCACCCGGTAAAGGAATGCACTTGCAGTTCCTCGACGGTGGCCCGGTATCAGAAGAAGATCAGCGGCCCGCTGCTGGACCGGGTGGACGTGTTCGTAGAGGTTCCGCCGGTGGAGTACGAAAAGCTGGTGGATAATAACCCTGCCGAAGAATCCAGCCGCCCGCGTAAGCGGGTCGAGCAGGCCCGGGAAGTCCAGCGCGAGCGGTTCCGGGACAACGGCTTCCTCTGCAACTCGGAAATGGGCCCCGCCGAAGTCTGGCAACACTGCCAACTGGACGACGGCGCAAGGAGCCTGCTCCAGACCGCCGCCCAGCGCCTGACGCTGTCGGCCCGCGCCTTCCACCGGGTGCTGAAGGTGTCGCGCACCATCGCCGACCTCGACGGTGCGGAACGCATCAGCGTGCCCCACCTGGCCGAAGCCCTGCAATACCGGGCGCGGGCGGCGCTCGGGTAGGGGTGGCTGGCCGCTATGGGCAACGCTTTCGGCACAATCCTGCGCCGACAACACGCAACAACGGCCCCGCTCGATTGTTTCCCATTGGCCGGGAGCGGGGCCGACGACCATCCCCTTCTTCTAACCGGATTGCTACGTCCTTCTAACCGGATTGCTACGCCCCGGAGTAGAAATGCCGGGGGCTCTTCATGCTCAGGCAAAGTTCCCCCTCCCTTTGGGATAAGGTTAGGGTGAGGGCGTGTCCGTACAGGAAACCGTCGTCGATACGCAGGTATCCCCCCCACCCCAGGCCTCTTACTCCAGGAAGAACGAGTATGAAAAGGCGATGGCAGATATGCGCCAGCCGCTTGCCACCGGGTGGCGTGGGCTACTATGATAGAGGCCATGGAAGAGAAGCAGGTTAAGCACCCGCTGGGCGCGCTCTCGCGGGTGGAAGCGGTCACTTTCGGTCAGCCGGGACGGCGCACTTTCCGGCTGGACTTGCACTCCGGCTCGGCATTCTGTTCCCTGTGGCTGGAGAAGGAGCAACTGTTCCAGCTTGGAGTCTATCTTCGGGACTTCGTGGCCCGGCTGTCGCCCGAGGAAAAGGCGCGGGAAAGCGCTCCCCAGGAAGCGGCATGGCCCGGAGGCGAAGCCACCATAGACTTCAAGGCGGGCCAGATGTTCCTCAGCCATGACCAGGAAACCAACTCATTTTTCATGCAGGCCCACGAGCGGGAGACGGACGAGGAGCGGGCCGAAGAAGAAGCCGAGTCGGTCAGCTTCTGGATGACACTGACCCAAGCCAGCGAACTGGCCGAAGAGTCGTTGCGTATCTGCGCCGCGGGCCGCCCCGACTGCTTCCTTTGCGGGCAGCCCATCGACCCCGAAGGACACGTCTGCCCCAGGGCCAACGGACATACCGTCCTTGAAGCAGGCTAACCGCCGGTGACCAACTCCCAACGCCGGACATCGCCCCTTGACCTCCGACACTAAAGCCCAAGATGTGCTGCGCCGCGGCGAAATCCTCTCCTGCCAGTTGACGCGCCTGGGTTCCAACTACACCTTTGTAGTCAACGTCGGGCTGGACGGGGTGGAAACGCTAGGCATCTACAAGCCGCGCGACGGCGAGGCGCCTCTGTGGGACTTCCCCAACGGCACACTATACAAGCGCGAGTACGCCGCATATCTGCTCAGCGAGATTCTCGGCTGGGACCTGATCCCCTTTACCATCATCCGTGACGGGCCCTATGGCATCGGCTCGGTGCAAGAGTTCATTGACCACGACCCCAAGGAGAATTACTACACCCTCGGCGGGGTATACGCCGACACGCTGCGGGTGGTCTGCTGTTTCGACCTCGTCGCCAACAGCACCGATCGCAAGCCCAACCACCTCATCACTGACTACGACGGCAAGCTATGGAGCATAGACCACGGCCTCACGTTCCATTCCGACGTCAAGATTCGCACGGTAATTTGGGACTTCGGTGGAGAACCCATTCCCGAGCCGCTGCTGGACTCGCTGACCGAATTTCAGGCCCGGCTCAGCGGCCCGGGAAAGAGTATGCCCAAGCGCCTGCGGGAATTGCTGGAACTGCTGGCGCCGGCTGAGGTGGAGGCGCTGAAGTCGCGGCTGGAGTGGGTGCTGTCCGAACGAGCCTATCCGGGGCTGTCGCGCCCCCGGCGCAGACGCGGCGGCTGACAAAGGCGCAGCGAAGGAGGGCAGGCATGGGCGTGGAAAGCATCAGCGCGGTCACTCTGGCTGTCACGGACATGGCCCAGTCGGTGGTGTTCTACCGCGACTACGTGGGGCTGGAACTGCTCTACGGCGGCGAAGCTGCATCGTTCACCAGCTTTCGGGTTGCCGGAAGCTACATCAACCTGATGCTCAGGGAAGAGCAACCTGCGTGGTGGGGACGGCTGATTTTCCACGTTGATGACGTGGATGCCCATTACCGGAGGCTCACCGGATTCGGCTTGGCGCCGTCCAGCGCGCCCGCAGACGCCCCCTGGGGCGAACGCTACTTCCACATAGACGACCCCGACGGCCATGAACTCAGCTTCGCCAAGGTCCTGTGAGTTACCTTCAAGCTACCCGTGAGTTAGACGTTAATCAGGAAGTTGATAACGTCGCCGTCCTTCACCGGGTAGGTCTTGCCCTCCGAGCGGAGCACCCCCTCCTTGCGTCCCTGGGCAACGCTGCCGCAGCGCACCAGGTCATCGTAATGAATAACTTCGGCCCGGATGAAGCCGCGGGTGAAATCCGAGTGTATGGCGCCGGCAGCGTCAAGAGCTGGAATGCCTATGGGAACCGGCCAGGCGCGCACCTCGTCCTCTCCCACCGTCAGGAATGACACCAGCCCAACGGTGGAGTAGCAGACCTGCTTCACGCGCTCGACGGCGGACTCGCTGATGCCCAGGGCGTCCCGGAATTCCTCCGCCTCATCTTCTGGCATCAAAGAAAGGTCTTCCTCCAACCGGGCGCAGAGCTGTACTTCGCCCAAACCTTCGGTCATTTCCGGCGGCAGGCCCATTTCCCCGAGGGACGGCGCAGGGCCGGACTCGCCGGTGTTGAAGGCAACGATGACCGGCTTGTCTGTGAGCAACTGGTAGTCCATGATGGCGGCCCGCTCCGAGGGGGTCAGGTCCTGCTGGCGCAGCCGGATTCCGGCGTCCAGTCCCTCCCTGACCTTGCGTACTGCATCTGCCTGTGGGGCCAGGGCAGGACGCTCGGCTGGCTTGGCCTTCTTGAGTGAATCGGACAAGCGGGCCTCGACGCGCTCCAGAGTTTCCAGGTCGGCCAAGGCCAGCTCGTTAAGCATGGCGGCCAAGTCGCGGGCCGGGTCCGGCGCCCCTTGCAAGTCGTCCTCGAAGGCGCGCGCCACCAGCAACAGCGCCCCCGCCCCTTGCAGGATGTTGCGATGCCGCCCGGCCAGCCCTTGACTGCGTTGCGCCCGGTCGGCCGGCGGCAAATCCCAGAACTTCATCTCGGCAGGGACCACCTTCCGGGGCAGATACATCCTCTTCAGGGTATCGAGGCGCGGGTCAATGACTTTAACCACACCCACCTGCACCGGGCCGGCGCTGCCCCCGCCGGTAGCCGCGGCATGACCGGCGGTAAGAGCGTTGAAAGTAGAGGTCTTGCCGCTGAGGGGAAGGCCAATGATAGCGATGTCCATTTAGTTATCCTTGTTGTTATTGTGACTGTCGCAAGAGTGGCTAAATCGCCGGTTAGTCGTCTATGACAAAGTCGTGCTCTTCCAGCAGTGCGCGGGCCAAGCTGGATAGAAGGGAATCGCGGTCTGATATGGAATTTAGAAATGCCTGCCCTTCGTGAGAATCTTCTATCATGTCGTTTAGTTTGGATTTGATAAGGTCTAGCGAGTATAGTCGCATTTGTAAATGATGGGTGGCATTGAGGTTCAGATCATCTATCATTTGTCGCGTCTTTTGCTGATTCATGATAGTTATACTTTCTTTAGGAATTAGCCTGCCGTTTGTAGTATTGAAATCAAAGAAATATTCCGGACGTTCTGATTCTTCTTCGGCACACGGGTCAATATACCCATCAGAGGGCCATTTGTTTGATTTACTCTGATTACAGTTGTGGCACGCAAAGACCCAGTTAGTCCATTCATAAACCAAATTAGGACACCGGCTAACCGGCCTGAAATGGTCTACTTCGCCTTTGTCCGGCTCTTCGCAATAAGCGCACAATCCATGGAATGCGCGGCTCAAATCGTTGTGAAAGTCCCTCCATCTAGTATCGGTCGGCCTGCTTCCGCTCCTGCTAGGGTAATACTCCACCCACCTTGGGGTGAATTGCGAGCGGATAGCTTCCAGCCGACTCGGCTCTTGCCCTCGGTTGACCCAGTGCATCGCTATGAAGACCTGCTCTCTCTTCTTCTTACCCGCGGACGCGGTCTATCCGGGTATTCCGAATCAGACTTCTGCTTCGAGTAGACTTCTTTAATGTATCGAAGAGCAAATTCTACCTGTGAGGCGGCGGGGCCGTTCGACAACGCCCACGTCACTCGGACTTTGAGCTCCTCGTATTCCGCCCTTTCTTCTTCGGATAGCGTATCTTTGAGGCTCAACTCCCCCAAGCGGTCAACATCCTCTGCCGTAGTCAAGTCGGTGGTATCCCGCACCCCCAGAACACTGCGCAAAATTTGTTCCGCAGACCACCCGGCCATGTCCCATCGGTTCCTGGAAACCACCGCCTTCCCATTCTCGTCGCGGATAAGCAACTGCACCTGTCCTTCACTTAGCCCGGCCAGCATCAGTGGCGAATGGGTGGAGCAGAAGATTTGCAGGTTGGGGAAGTTGTTAGTCAGTGCCGGGATGATCCGCCTCTGCCAGGACGGGTGCAGATGGGCGTCAATTTCGTCAACGATGAGGACGCCGGGTTTTTCCGTCAAGTCTTCCGGATAGTCGTAGTATTGGGCATAGCCGAACAGGAAGTGGGACAGCCATTGGATGATTGACTGCGTTCCCTGACTCAGCACGTTGAGCGGAAGGTTGCCGTCCGGCGTCCGAAACTCAGGGAAAAGTCCCCTTTCATCTTCACCAATGCGTAGAAACTCAATAACGTAACCTTCAGTTATTTCCGACGTAACACTGGCAACTTTCTTAGCGATACAATGTATTTGTGGTTGCTTTCGACGAAAGCCGGCGTAATCCAAGTCAACCATTTTCTGAATCACTGGCTCGTCGCTTACTAAAGCAGCATCGGTAGGGATAAGTCTGCGCCTTTTACGCAGTTCTGGGGTGTTAATCCCGCTGCCTTCGGACAAATCCCTGCCGGACAACTGCTCCACATTGCTAATCGAAGGGCCTTTCGAGCGGTAATCGGTACTTTGGCGGAGGGAAGGTACAAAGGTCGAATACCCTATATCCGGCAATGGCCCAACTGACCCCGGCTGCACTCTTAAATCGGCTGGCAGCACTCCCCCAAATGACTGTCCGTCAGTCATATTGATTTCCCACTCGCTGCCCGAATTTTTGAGAATTTTTGTTGGGAACTCGAAAGGATAAACCGTCGCCTCCGCCAACGCTAGTAAAGCCGTTGACTTCCCCGAGTTGTTCGGCCCTACGAACACGTTAACGTGGTCGTCGAACTCGAAGGTTATGTCGTCGAAGGGCCCGGCGTTGGTGATTCTGAACTTGCTTATCGGCATCTCTTCCTCTCCGTCCGGCCTTAGTAGGACTGGAACAGGCGACCCCATTCGGTCTTGAGGGCGGCCTCGATGCGGCGGCGGCCCTTGGTCTTCAGCCAGTAGCCGTTGTGGTAGAGGTTGGAGGCCAGGAAGGCCCAGCCCACTATGGGACTGCGCAGCAGCATATTTTCCAGGGGCTTGAGCGGCCCCCAGTAGATGAGCTTCTGGCCCCGGCTGGCGAAGGTGTTCTCCACCCCGGAGAACTGCCAGTTGACTCCGCTGATGTCCTCGCCTCGCACATCTATGTCGGAGACCTCGCCGCAGCCCAGGCCGCGCTCGTGGGCCAGGCGAATGAACGGGATGCTCATGGGATCGAAGCCCATCATCTTCGCGGCCACGGCGTCGATGGCCACCTGGTCGGCGCTGGCGAGGATGCGGTTCTTGATGTGCCAGCGCATCGCCCGGGGGCCAGGGCCGTCGCCGGCGAAGGTGCCATCCATCACCGCGAACAGGCCGGGGTGTATCTCCTGCTGGATGGACAGCAGGTCCACCAGCGTCTCGTGAATCACCGAATGCGTCCAGTGGCGCTTGCGGTGCAGCAGCCCGCCGAAGGCGTTTTTCATGGCCCCGGTCATGGTGGTGAAGACGTGGGTCTTCATCGTGGGCAGGTGGACGATGTTAGCGCCGGGAAAGCATTCGGGTATCTGAATGCCCTCCGGGAATATATCGTCCAGGGCCAGCATCTCGGCGCGGGGCTTGTAATCGATCCAGCGGTTGGGCGGGCTGTCCAGGTGGATTGCCGGCAGGCCGACCCGGTCTTGGGCAGCCTTATGCTTGTTTTTCTCTTCGCCCTCGTAGGAGTCCACCACCACCGTGCCGTTGTGAGCGGCCACCAAGTCGGTGTGGCCCATCGCTTTCAAGGCGTTGACGACACCCTCTATCTGCCACGGCGTAGAGGAGCAACCGGGATACCAGTGCTGCCACGAGATGTTGACCTTGAGCAGCGTGCGGCTTTCCGGCGGCAAGAACTCGGCGGCTCCGGCAAGCTCCATGGCGCGGGCGATGTCGTCCTGCACCGTCTCCGGCGTCGTGGGCACCACGGCGACCAGCGGGGCGGTCGCTGACCGAGCCGATGGGTGGGCGGGGTATTGTTGTGTCTGCATTGAGACTCCTGTCCGTGCGGCGTCCGTCGCGCAGGCGTTTGGAGCGCACAGCAGCGCGCGCCCTACATTTTGTTCAGAGTTCTACCCGTTGAGCAACAGCACTGCCGCCGACACAACCAGCCAGGCGATAACCGTCGCCAGTAGGGGCAGGTCGCGCACCATCAACTGCTCCGGAGCCTCGGCTTCGCTGCTGTGGTTCAGCAGGTACAGGTAGCGAAACAGCCCCAAGGCCACCAGCGGCAGGGTGAACAGCATGGCGTTGTTGTCGGGCAGATTGTCAGCCTCGATCGTGTATAAAGTATAACTGAGCAGCGCCGCCGTTGCCGAGATGGTCAGCAGTTGCGAGATGAACGGCCCGGAATAGCGGGCCAGCACCGCGCGCTGCCGGTCGGCGCCGTCCCCGGCCAGCCTGACCTCGGCGTAGCGTCGCCCCAGCACAATGAACAGCGCCCCGGCTCCGGTCGTGGTGTAGAGCCAGGGCGAAGGGTCAACGTCGATGGCCAGCGCCCCGGAAGCGGCGCGGATGACGTAGCCGCTGGCCACCGCAAACACGTCCAGCAGCGCCACGTTCTTCCCACCCAGGCAGTAGGCAGTATTGATGGACAGGTAGACCCCGCACACCAGCAGCAGCGTCACATTCAAATACCAGGCGGCGGCCAGGCCGGCGGCCACCAGGACAACAATCAAGCCCACGGCCAGCGGGATACCCACCTTGCCGGAGGCAATTGGCCGGTTGCGCTTTCGGAGATGCTCGCGGTCGGCGCTCCGGTCCATCAGGTCGTTGAAGGTGTAGATACCGCTGGACAGAGCGCAAAAGGCCAGGAAAAGCATCGCCGGCCGTCCCAGCAACTCCGGCACCGCTTCGGCCGAATCCACTGACCAGGCGATGTCGATTGCGAAAAGGAAGGGAAGGAAGACCAAGCCGTTCTTGACCCACTGCAACGGGCGCAGCAGGCGAACTACGTCAGACATTTTCAGGCTAACGGCGCGGGCCCTGGGCCTGTCGAAAGGCGCTCCCGCTCGGCTGCCCGCAACCCTGAATACCATGCCCCCAAGGCAGACATACTACTGTAATAGAAAATGCACACCACAACACCACCCCACAGCAGGAACGGGTAGTTGAAGTCGCCCACGATAGTGACGATTATCGCGGCAATCACCATGATTGCCCCCATAACCGAACCCAGCCAGATGCCGTATGACAGCGCCTTGCGTCCCGGAGCGCCAGGGTAGTCTCTTGCCGCACTTATGCCAAAATACCCCGCAATGAACGGCCCGAAGGGTATGCCGAGGAAGTGAACAACGGGAATCAGCGCCAGCAGCAAAACCACTGCCAACCCCACAAACAGCCCTTTAACCATTAGTCAAAACAACAGCCCTGAAATAAAATTGCCCGGCTATTATATCCGAAAACAATCTTCGCCTCCGGAGCATCCGGGGGCGGGTTTGGCGCTGAAGGAGGGCCTGATTTGCCCGGCGACGACGATTCCCCTTTCCTGCGTTTCATCGGCATAGAATACGATCGCTCCGAGAACGGGGTGGGCAGCGTCTCTCTGGAGATTCAGCCGCATCACCTGCAAGCCGCCGGACAGGTCCACGGCGGGCTGATTGCCGTGCTGGCCGACACCTCCTTCTTTCGGGCCGTTCGATCCCTGCTGGGGCCAGGTCAGCGCACCACCACAATAGAGTTGAAGGTTAATTTCCTCGAAAACATGAACTCTGGCCGTCTCACCGCCACGGCCAGGGTGATCAGCAACAGCAACCGCCTGATTGTGGCCGACATCGAAGTAACCTCGGATGATGGCCGTCTCATTGCCCAGGCTCTCGGCACCTTCCTGCTCATCGGAGAGTAGCAGCGGAAGACGTAGAATCCGCGGCGTCCTGTCTCCGGTCAGCAATAAACCGAGGGTCTCTTGAATCTCCTTCTCCCTCCATGAGGAAGAGGTCTGGGGCGAGGGTGGAATCCTGAATTGCCGACGGGTCGGCTTACGAACGGGGACGCCACCACCCCATCCTTACCCCGGAGGGGGGAGGGAACACCTGAAAAACAAGTCACTGGCGCATGCCCGGTTTGTACATGCCCGGTTTGGAAATGCCCGGTTTGGAAATGCCCGGTTTGGAAATGAAACCGCACTGGTGTATACTGAGCCAACTGTAGGCCACCGGGAGGAGCGCCGAATGAAGATCCCCATGCGAGTGGACTATGGGGTGCGGGCCCTGGTGGAGTTGGCCCTTCACTACGGCGGCGGCCCGGTGCATACCGCCGAGATAGCGGCGAAGCAGGGCATCCCTGTGGCATACCTCGACCAGCTCATGGCCTCGCTCAACAAGTTCGGATTCGTGGTCAGCCGCCGCGGGCCGCGGGGCGGGCACTCACTGGCTGTTCCTCCCTGCGACATCAACCTGAGCATGGTGATGTCGAAGCTCGACGCCAACAGCTCCCCCCTCGACTGCCTCATCAACCCCCACGACTGCCTTCTATCCGACACCTGCGCCCAGCAGGAGGTATGGAAATCGGTGGAGGACGCCATTCTGGACCTGCTCAGCAACATCACCCTCGCCGATCTGGCCGCGCGCCAGTTGAGCCTCGCCGCAACCGTCTCCTAGCTGCCGCCCCCGGCCGCCCCCTGCCGTCTCGAATGCCGCTTTGTGATTGAGCGGCATCTTACTTTCCATCCCAATGTCATTACGACTTTCGTCGGATTTTACTCCAAGTTTTGACGTAAGCAAGTCAGCATTCCACAGATTGACGCCGCGATTTGCAATACCTATAATCCCAAGAGAGATTCCTGCCATCGAGGCCACCCCTTTCCCTATCCATTCACTCAATATCCATTCACTCAATTCTAAGGAGAAGGGCAAATGGCAACCTACGATATCATCATCAGAGGCGGCACCATTGTCGACGGGACACGCGCTCCCCGCTACGTGAGCGACGTCGCCATCAAGGACGGGCGTATCGCCAAGATTGGCGGACTGAACGGCGGCGACGCTGACCGGGAAATCGAAGCCAAGGGCCTGATCGTGGCCCCCGGCTTCATCGACCTGCATACCCACTATGACGCCCAGATATTCTGGGACCCCTATTGCACCCTGTCCGGCTGGCACGGCGTAACCTCCGTGGCCCTGGGCAACTGCGGCTTCGGCTTCGCGCCATCCCGCGTCGAGGACCAGGACCGCGCCATGCTCAGCATGACCCGCAACGAGGCCATCCCCTACGACGCGATGAAAGCGGGAATGCCTTGGGACTGGGTCACCTTCCCCGACTTCATCAACAGCCTGGAGAACACCCCCAAGGGCATCAACTGCCTGACCTACGTCCCGCTGACCCCGCTATACGCCTGGGTCATGGGCTGGGACGAGGCCAAGGCCCGCCGCCCGACCGAGGCCGAGTTGCAGGAGATGGTGCGGCTGATTCACGAGGCCATGGACCACGGCGCCTGCGGCTGGTCGGCGCAGGTCCTCGGCGAGACCTCGGTGCAGCGCGACTACGACGGCACCCCGATGATCACCGACCTGCTGTCGGAGCATGAGGTGCTCTCCTTCGCGCAGGTGCTCAGAGACCGCGACGAGGGCTTCATCGAGCTGGCCTACCAGGAAACCGGCGAAGATGGCCGCCCGCTGGGCGAAGAGACGCGCAATTTCTTCGAGCGTGTGGCTGAAGTTTCAGGCCGCCCGGTGCTCTATCAGGCCGTCGCCCCCAACGCCGTCCACCCCGAGCAGCACCGCGAGCGCATCCGCTGGCTGGAAAGCTGCGCCGAGCGTGGCCTGCGCGTCTACGGTCAGGGCGCTACCCGCCGCGGCGGCTTCGAGCTGACCTTCGAGGACTGGAACCTGTTTGACGACACGGCGGCCTGGCGCGAGGTCACCCTGGGCGACAAGGCCACCCGCAAAGCCAAGATGCAGGACCCGGCCATGCGCCAGGCCCTCAAGGACGAGTGGGACTCGGGCACCCGCCCCACCTTGGTGATTCAAGGCTCGGTAGGCAGCCTCCAGGTGATGACCCGCAAGGTCAAGATTGACATCGGCGCCCAGTCCGACTTCACCCGGATGCCGGCCAAGGTCAGCGTCGCCGGGGCCGACTACTTCTTGGTCAACACCCGCGACGGCTACAAGCTGCTGTCCGTGGTCTGCGCCCATCAGGGCGGCACGGTTGACGATGAAGGCGATGCGTTCGTCTGCGACACCCACTCCTACGAGTACGAACACGACGGCGGACGCTGCATCACCAATCCCGAACTGCGCTTGAAGTCCTTCGTGGTCAACGCCGTGGACGGGCGCATGATTGCGCTGGCCCCCGACGAAACCGAAGCCTCCAGCCCGCAGGCCGGCCAGACGGTGCAGCAGATTGCCGACCAGCAGGGCAAGCACGTCATCGACGCGCTGCTGGATATGTGCGTCGAGGACGACCTGGCTACCGAGTTCTACGCCGACACCCAGGGCCGCGACCAGGCCCAGTACACCGCCGAGGTGCTGGACTCCAACCACATCGTCGCCGGCGTGTCCGACGGCGGCGCTCACGTCAAGTTCCTGACCGCGGGCATCTACCCGACGGATATGCTCACCTGGCTGGTGCGCGACGAGAAGGTCATTACGCTGGAGGACGCCCACTACAAGCTGTCCTTCCTGCCCGCCCACTTCGGCGGCTTCCAGGACCGCGGCGCCCTGCGCGAGGGCTCCCCGGCCGACGTAATCGTCTACGACCTCCAGAAGCTGGAAGTCCTGCCCAGCGAAGTGGCCGAAGACCTCCCCGGCGGCGAGTGGCGCCGCATCCAGAAGGCCAAGGGCTACCGCTACACCATGGTCAACGGCGAAGTGACGTTCGAGGACGGCGAACCCACCGGCGCCTACCCCGGCCGCCTGCTCCGCAACGGCCGCGGGTAGCCTGCACCCACGCCATCGCTCAGTGAACTTTCACCCGTTCACTGAGCCACCCATCCGTTCGTCCTGAGCTTGTCGAAGGACGGCAAAAAAGAGGCCCCGGAGCTTTCCGGGGCCTCTTTTTTCGTATACTATCACTGTTAGAGACGAGGGGATGTGATGGGAGAGTGGCGGGAAATGCGGTGGCTTCGCCTTCACGCGCTGGTGGCGCCCTTCGGCGTTTTCGTAGTAACGGCGCTGCTGATGCTAAGGTCAGGCCAGTGGAGCGGCTGGAAAAGCCTGGAGTCCACGGCGTCGCTGGTAGATTTGGGCGCGGTGCTGTACGGCATGGCCGCCGTGCTGGTAGAGCGAGGTGTGAGAATGGTCTTTTGGGCATTGGAGCAAAGGAAAAAAATGATAGCGGAAAGGAAGGCCCAGGGCCAGGCCGAGTTGATAGCCGAGTTGCTGTCCGCCGGGGTGTCGCCCGAAACAAAGCTATGGGTGGAGGCTTGGGCGCGGGACAAGGGCATCCCCCTCGACAAGAAGCCGCCCCGGTAAGGAGCCGAATGGTCTTTTGGGCATTGGACGAAAGGCGTAAATGGCGGGCTAAGCGGCGAAACGAAGCGATGGCCGAGGGCCGCGCACTATTGCTGGCAGAAATGATAGCTGACGGTATCCCCAAGACAAGGGAAGAACTGGAGGCCTGGGCGCGGGACAAGGGCATCCCCCTCGACAAGCTGCCGCCCCGCTAGGTGTGAGAATGGTCTTTTGGGCGTTGGAGCAAAGGAAAAAGATGATAGCGGAACGAGAAGCGCAGGGCCAGGCCAAGCTGATAGCCGAGTTGCTGTCCGCCGGGGTGTCGCCCGAAACAAAGCTATGGGTGGAGCGATGGGCGCTGGACAAGGGCATCCCCCTCGACAAGCAGCCGCCCCGGTAGGGAGCCGCATGGTCTTTTGGGCACTAGAGCAAAGGCGGAAACGGCGGGAAAAGTGGCGAGAGGAAGCGATGGCCGAGGGCCGCGCACAATTGCTGGCAGAAATGATAGCTGGCGGTATCCCCAAGACAAGGGAAGAACTGGAGGCTTGGGCGCAGGACAAGGGCATTCCCCTCGACAAGCTGCCGCCCCGCTAGGTGTGAGAATGGTCTTTTGGGCATTGGAGCAAAGGAAAAAAATGATAGCGGAAAGGAAGGCCCAGGGCCAGGCCGAGTTGCTGGCCGAGGGCATCCCTCAGACTAAGCAAGATTTGGAGCAATGGGCGCGGGATAAGGGCATTCCCCTCGACAAAGTGTCGCGCAAGTAGTTGGTTCGCATGGTTTTTTGGGCATTGGACGAAAGGCGCAAATGGCGGGAGAAACGGCGAGAGGAAGCGATGGCCGAGGGCCGCGCACAATTGCTGGCAGAAATAATAGCTGACGGTATCCCCAAGACAAGGGAAGAACTGGAGGCTTGGGCGCGGGACAAGGGCATTCCCCTTGATAAGGCGCCCCGCAAGTAGGCCCATAATACCCGCCTGGACAAACCCGGCGAAACGCACAGGCCCCGGAGCTTTCCGGGGCCTCTTTATGTCACGATGAAAGGCGTGGCGATATAGGGTAATATACACCCCGTCAGCCAGCCCGGCGCGGGGAGAGTCATGCCCACCCTGGACTTCAAAGGCAAGCAGATTGTCTACGCCCATCACCTGACGGTCCCTTACCGTCCGCTGGTTCCCGACGCCGCCAAGTCGCTGAACCCTCCTGAGCTTGTCGAAGGGCAGGCCGACGACAACCTCATCATCCACGGCGACAACCTCAAGGCCCTCAAAGCCCTGCTCCCCCGCTACGCCGGCCGCCTGCTCCTCAACGGGCGGGGCTAAGCCCCACGCCTTAACCCCGTCGGTCCTGAGCCTTGTCGAAGGACGGCAAACGCAAAGGCCCCGGAAAGTTCCGGGGCCTTTGTAATTGACATAATAAATACATTGCATCACTGTCTCAAATGGTATACTGCCTCTCGATGTGGGATGCCTGTTTAGGCATTTGATGACAGGGAGGGGGTGAAAATTTAGAACTTATGTTGCATACTTCCACCCGGATGGCAGCAGACCCAAGAAAATGGGACTACCCGGAGTGTCGGTATGCAGACAGCCTTGCCGTTAACGGGCCGGGCAGGTGGCAGAGAAATGCCAGCGCAGTTTTCCTTCGTGGACATCTTCGCGGGGATTGGGGGGATGCGGCTGGGGTTCGAAGCCATTGGTGGAGAATGCCTCTTTACCTGTGAATGGAACAAGTACAGCCAGCAAACCTACCGCGCCAATTTCGGCGACGAGGAAATTGCTGGCGACTTGAGACAGATCAGCCCCCAAGATATGCCACGCCACGATGTTTTGCTGGCAGGGTTCCCTTGTCAACCATTCTCCATAGCCGGGGTGTCCAAGAAAAACGCCCTTAATGCGCCCCATGGGTTTGCCTGTGAAGCGCAGGGTACTTTGTTTTTTGACTTGGCACAGCTTATCGGCTACCACAAACCCAAAGCGTTCCTACTGGAAAATGTGAAAAACTTGGTCAACCACGACCGAGGCCGGACGTTCCGCACCATTCTGTCAATCTTGACCAATGAGCTGGGGTATCACGTCAGTTATCGAGTGCTTGATGCCAAGGTGTGGGTTCCACAGCACCGGGAGCGAATTTTTATAGTCGGTTTCCGGGATGACAACGGCTTTGACTTGGAGAGGATGTCCCTGCCCGAACCGGTGACCCGGCCAGTATTGAGAGATATTTTACACCCGGAAGATGGTACTCAGGACGCGGAGCCGCATTATACTGGAGGCCAAGCAGGGAAAGTCGGGGAACAGTACACCCTGAGCGAGCACCTCTGGGATTACCTGAAGGCTTACGCCGAGAAGCACCGGAGACGAGGAAACGGCTTCGGCTTCGGATTGGCTAGTCCTTCGGATACCTCACGTACCCTTTCCGCCCGCTACTACAAGGATGGGTCTGAAATTCTCATTAGCCAGGAAGGCGGCCTTCCACGGCGCTTGACTCCTAGGGAGTGCGCCCGCCTAATGGGTTTTGACGAGCCGTCGGAATCCCTATTCCAGATTCCGGTGTCCGATACCCAAGCCTATCGGCAATTCGGCAACGCTGTGGTAGTCCCGGCAGTCAAGGTAGTAGCGGAATACATGAAACCCCGTATAATCTAGCTGAGGGAAGCAAATGGCCGATATTGTGGCTCCGATGGTACGCAGCCGGATGATGTCGGGCATCCGTTCCAAGAACACCCAGCACGAAATCAGAATACGCAAGGCTTTGCACGCCGCCGGGTTACGCTACCGCCTGCATCGGCGGGATTTGCCAGGTACGCCAGACATCGTGTTACCCCGTTATCGGGCGGTGGTTTTCGTTCATGGGTGTTTCTGGCACGGTCATGATTGTCACCTGTTCAAGTGGCCTTCAACACGCCCGGAGTTTTGGGCTAACAAAATTGGCGACAACAAGCAACGTGACCAAGAAGCAAGTGCTACACTCCTTGGATCAGGGTGGCGTATCTGTACTATTTGGGAGTGTTCGTTGCGAGGCCGTCTGCGGTTACGACCAAACTACGTGATAGACACTGTAATCGAATGGTTACGTGGATCTGAAAAGCTGTGCGTTATGCGAGGAAATGAGGATGCCAGCAGCTCGATTATCTGAATGGATCAATCAATGTCAAGAATTGGGAGGATATTGGTACGTAAAAAGATTGAGCGGGAATGATACGCAAGCCACTGGGTCTCATCAGGCGGGTCCTTATATTCCCAATGCCGATGCCTTCCAAATTTTCCCAAAGCTACACGACCCAGCCCAAGAGAATCCTAGAGTAGGATTCCGGATCATTTCGGTTTCGCATGAACATACAGCTCACGCAAATATAATCTGGTACAACAATCGACTACGGGATGGAACCCGTAACGAAACTCGCATCACTGGTCTTGGAGGGATAGAATCGCCGCTACTGGATCCAGAGAACACTGGAGCGATAGCACTACTCTTTTTCACTGGTGAGAATGGCACTAGGAAATGCCGCTACTGGGTATGCCGAGATGTGCAAGAAGAAGATGTTGTTGAAGCATTTGCTGGCTCGGTAGAACCCGGATTGCCTAGGTGCTGGGTTACAGCGGGTATGGCCCAAATGGTTATCCTTGACCAGATAACACAGGGCGGATGTTGGCTCACCCCTGAGCAAGTCACAGCCGAATGGCCTGACCGATTTCCTACACCCCAAGAGGTGATTGACAAAGCGATTTCGTTACACGGATACAACCAACTGCCAGTGGACTCTCGCTTGATACAACGAAGAGATTGCGAGTACGACGTATTTAGAAGCGCAGAACACGCCATCGAAACGCCAGCAATTCAGAATGGCTTTGACTCGATAGACGCCTTTGTGGACAGAGCCAATACGATATTGCAAAGACGCAAAGCCCGTTCGGGGCGGTCTTTGGAACTTCATCTGAAAACTATATTTGACGAGGAAGGTATCAACTGCGAATTTCAGGCGCGTACCGAAGCTGGCAACAGACCGGATTTCATTTTCCCGTCTCAAGAAGCATATAACAATCTGGCTCACCCCGATGCCCGGCTTAGGATGCTTGCCGTCAAGACGACAGTAAAAGAACGATGGCGTCAGATTCTTGAAGAAGCTGGCCGCATTTCAGTCAAGCACCTGTTGACTCTCCAAGAGGGTGTATCGAAGCAACAGTTTGCTCAAATGCGTGATGCTGGTGTGCGTCTTGTTGTGCCTCAGTCATTGCATAACAGGTATCCGCAATCAGTACGCCCGCAAATAATGACTCTGGCAGAAATGATTGAAGAAGTGCGCGTCATCTGAATACCGCCTCTAGCCCGCCTTGACAACCGCCGCCGCCCCGCGCTACACTCCCAGCGTCAGATGAACCTGCCGACCAGCCGTTGCGGTTGCGCTTGTACCTGTACCCCGGCATAGGGGGCGGGTTTTATTGCCTTTCGCCTGAAACCTGCGCCCGCCCTTCCCGCGAAAGCGAGAGCCAGGGGCTGCCCTTTTGGAGGGCAGGAGCAGGTTTTTTGTTTGGGCTGCCGCCCGCGTCTCTCCGGCCCGGCCAAGCCCGCCGACGAGCGATTGCTTTAAGAGAGACCATATCACCGCCGCTCAGCGTCCTTCGACAAGCTCAGGATGAACAGGAGGAACCATCGCTATGGCCACTCAGCCCCTTGCCCTTACTCCCGAACAGGTTAAGCGTTACAGCCGCCACATCATCATGGGCGACGTTGGCTCCAAGGGCCAGCGCACCCTGATGCAGTCCAGCGCCCTCATCATCGGCGCCGGCGGCCTCGGCTCCCCCAGCGCCATCTACCTGTCCCTGGCCGGCGTCGGCACCGTCGGCATCGTGGATCTGGACGTGGTGGACCTCTCCAACCTCCAGCGCCAGGTGCTGCACCACACCACCGACGTCGGGCGTCCCAAAGTCCAGTCGGCCTACGACAACATCAAGTCCTACAACCCCGACGTCAACGTCGTCCTCCACGAGACCTGGCTGAATTCCGAAAACGCCATGGAAATCATCGGGCAGTACGATCTGGTCGTCAACGGGGCCGACAATTTCGCCACCCGCTACCTGGTCAACGACGCCTGCTACTTGCTGGGCAAGCCGCTGGTGGACGGCAGCATCCTGACCTTCGACGGCCAAGCCACGGTGTTCATTCCGGGCAAGGGCTGCTACCGCTGCCTGTTCCCCTCGCCGCCGCCTCCGGGCATGGTTCCCAACTGCGCCGAGGCCGGCGTGCTGGGCTCGATGACCGGGCTGGTGGGCAGCATCCAGGCCACCGAGGCCCTCAAGCACTTCTTGGGCATCGGCCAATCGCTGGCTTCGCGCCTGCTGATTATCGACGCCCTGGATATGAGCTTCCGCGAGGTGCGCCTCAAGCGCAACCCCAAGTGCCCACTGTGCGGCGACAACCCCACGGTCACCGAGCTGATCGACTACGAAGTCTTCTGCGGCGTGGCCGCGCCCCACGAGGAACCCGCCGCCGTCGGCGCGTCGGACGACTAGACGGATCGGGGGACGCCCTCATTCTGGCCCTCTCAGGGTGAGAGGGAGTTAGATTCCAACCCTCTCCCCTCCGGGAGAGGGAACCCATATTCCTGTCGGCCTGCTCCCGGAAGGTCATAGATGGTTGCGAAACTGACATACAAGGGCATCCTGGACACCATCGGCAGCACGCCGACGGTGGAATTACAGCGCATGAGTCCCAAGCCGGACGTGCGCATATTCGCCAAGCTGGAGGGGGCCAACCCCACCGGCAGCGTCAAGGACCGCATCGCCCTCAAGATGATTGAGCTGGCGGAGGCCGACGGCGAACTCGGAGACTCCCGCACCATCCTGGAGCCGACCAGCGGCAACACCGGCATATCACTGGCGATGATCGGCCGGATGAAGGGCTACAAGGTCGCTGTCGTCATGCCGGAAAACGTCAGCGTCGAGCGGGTGCAACTGCTGGAAGCCTACGGGGCTGAAATCATCTCTTCCGACGGCTCCCGGGGCACCAATGGCTCCATCGAGGTGGCCCAGGCCCTCATCGAAAAGCGTCCGCACGACTACATCATGATGTACCAGTACGGCAACAGCGGGAACCCGGGGGCGCACTACGAGACCACCGGCCCCGAAATCATAGAGGCCGTTCCCGACGTGGATATGTTCGTCGCCGGCCTCGGCACCGGCGGCACCCTGATGGGCGTGGCCCGGCGGCTCAAGGAATACAACCCCGCCGTCAAGATCGTCGCGGTGGCACCGGAGCCGGAGGACTTCATCTCCGGCCTCCGCAGCCTGGAAGACGGCTTCATCCCGCCCATCTTGGACATCAATCTGCTGGACTCGCGGATGCTGGTGGGCAGCTTAGAGGCGTTCCAGACCACCAAGCGGCTGCTGACCGAGGAGGGCATCTTCGCCGGCGTGTCTTCCGGCTCGGTGGTCTACGGGGCCATCCGCCAGGCCGAGCGCATGGAGCGCGGCTCCATCGTGTGCCTGCTGGCCGACGGCGGCTGGAAGTACCTCAGCACGTCCCTGTGGACGCGGGACTACGAGCAACTGCGCGAGGAATCCAAGGGCAAGATTTGGTGGTAGCCGCCAATTCCGTTCATGGCTGAAAGAGCGAGTGTACAGTAGTACGCTAGAGTAGCATGAACGAATGGCAGGAAAGGCGGTGGCTGCGCCGTCACGCGATAGCCGCGCCCTTCGGCATCTTCGCAGCAACGGTATTGTTGATAGCCAGGTCAGGCCAGTGGGATGGATGGGAAAGCCTGGAGTTGGCGGCAACCCTGGTGGACTTGGGAGCCGTGCTTTACGCTATGGTTGCCGTGCTGGTAGAGAGAGGTGTCAATATGGTTTTCTGGGCGCTGGAGCAAAAACGTAAACGGGAAAAAGAGACGAATGACAAAATTCGCGCCGGAGTAGTGGCCGAGTTGCTGGCCGAGGGTATCCCCCAGTCAAAGCAGGAACTGGAGCAATGGGCGCGGGACAAGGGCATCCCGCTAGACAAACTTCCTCCCCGCTAAAGCAGAGACCTAAAGCGCAACAAGCCGCGCCCGGCCGTCCGTCCTTTGACAAGCTCAGGACGGACGATTGATTTATATGAGGGCTTCAGGAGGGAAAAGACTTGCAAAGCCGCCAAACTTCCGCCCCTCAAGGCCGGGTGGTGATGGTGCAGGGCACTGCGTCCCATGTGGGCAAGAGTGTGCTGGTCACCGCGTTGTGCCGTATCTTCCGCCAGGACGGGTATCGCGTGGCTCCGTTCAAGGCGCAGAATATGTCCAACAACTCCTTCGTCACGCCCGACGGCGGAGAACTGGGACGGGCGCAGGCGGTGCAGGCCGAGGCTTGCGGCATCGAGCCGACCGTGGAAATGAACCCCATCCTGCTCAAGCCCGAGGCCGACCACAGCTCCCAGGTAGTGTTGCTGGGCAGGCCCGCGGGCCGGGCGTCCGCCGAGTATTTCGCCACCGCCAAGCCGATGCTCTGGCAAGCCGTCGCCAGTTCGCTGGACACGCTGCGGACTCAGTACGACGTGGTGGTCATCGAAGGCGCTGGCAGCCCCGCAGAAATCAACCTCAAGCAGAACGAAATCGTAAATATGCGCGTGGCCCTGCATTCCGGCGCCCCAGTGTTGCTGGCCGGCGACATTGACCGGGGCGGCGTGTTTGCCTCGCTGCTCGGCACCATGGAAATACTGGACCCCCACGAGCGCGACGCGGTGGGCGCATTCATCATCAACAAGTTTCGGGGAGACGTTTCTCTCCTGGAGCCGGGGCTGGTCTGGCTGGAGGAGCGTACCGGCAAGCCGGTCTTGGGCGTGGTGCCTTACTACCACGACATCGAGATTGCCGAGGAAGACTCGGTGTCCTTGGAACAGCGCCAACAGCTAAAGTCGCAGACCGGCTACGTGCTGGACATCGCGGTGATGGGCCTCCCTCACATATCCAACTTCGACGACTTCGACCCTCTGAAGCGCGAACCCGGTGTGCGTCTGCGATACGTGGAGAGTCGTGACAGCCTGGGCGAGCCGGACCTGATTATCCTGCCCGGCACCAAGACCACCATGGCCGACCTGTGGTGGCTGCGGGAGCGCGGGTTTGCCGCCGACATCCGTCGGCAGGCCGATGCCGGCACCCCGGTCATCGGCATCTGCGGCGGCTACCAGATGATGGGGCGCCGCATCCTCGACCCCCATGGCGTGGAATCTGCGGAATCGGAAACCGAGGGGATGGGCCTGCTGCCAGTGGATACGGTCTTCGCTCCGGTCAAGGAAACCCACCGGGTGCGCGGGACAGTGGCTGCGGGTTCAGGGTTACTGGCCAAGGCAGGTGACGCCCCCATCGAGGGCTACGAGATTCACATGGGTTCCTCCACGCCCATCGAAGAGGCGGCCCGGCCCTTCCGCATCAGCCGTCCCGGGCAGCCTGAGTCGGACGATGGCGCCGTCTCCGGCAACGGACGGGGGCTGGGCACATATATCCACGGGCTGTTCAATAGCCAGTCCCTGCGCCGCGCCCTTCTGGAACAACTGGCGGAATGGAAGGGTGTCGCCCTGCCTCCGCCTTCCGACACCGGCGGCCAACTGTCCCGCGACGGCGAATACGACAAGCTGGCCCAAACCGTGCGTGACAGTGTGGACATGGACCTTCTCTACCGTCTCACCGGACTTCAACCGCCGGAAATCGACTGAATTGCGGGGGCGAATTGTGGCCCTCCAATTCTACGCCTTCAAGGAGCCAACGTTTTGTCGCCAGGCAAAGCGGTTGCCGACGGGCGGCTGTAGTGCTATACTTTGTTCACATGGTTCCTCCTTTATGGAAGCGGGTTCAGCCCGCTTTCTTGTTGATGGAGATATGCCATCTGCGGCCACAATCGGTGTAGGGGCTGAACTATGAAAAGCGATTTCATGGTTGCGTTGAAACAGTTGGCGGCGGAACGTCACTTGCCCATGGAGCAGGTGCTCGGCGCCGTTGAGGTCGCGCTGGCCTCGGCATTCAAAAAAGACAACCCCGCCTCAGGGCAGAACATATCGGTCACGTTGAACCCCAACAATGGCGAGGTCAGCGTGTATGCCTTGAAAACGGTGGTCGAGACAGTCGAAGACGAAGAGCGGGAGATCACGCTGGTCGAAGCCCGGCGCATCAGGAAGGATGCCGCTGTCGGCGATGAAGTGGCCGCGGCCGAACCCTTGCCCCATAACGCCAGCCGCATCGCTGCGCAAACTGCCAAGCAGGTGGTATTGCAGCGGCTGCGGGAAGCGGAGCGTGAGCTTTTGTTCCAGGAGTTCGCTCAGCACGAGGGCGATATTATGTCCGGCATCGTCGAGACCTCCGACCCCGGACGGGCTATCACCCTGGACCTGGGGCGCGCTCAAGCCATTCTGCCCCAGGAAGAGCAGGTGAACACCGAGCGTTACCGCAAGGGCCAGCGGGTCAAGGTGTACCTCCTCAGCGTCCGGAGCGCACCCAAGGGACCGGAGATCATCGTCTCCCGGAGCCATCGCGATGTGTTGCGGCGCCTGTTCGAGATCGAGGTGCCGGAAGTTCATAACGGCGTGGTCGAAATCAAGGCCATAGCTCGCGAGGCGGGCTTCCGCAGCAAGGTCGCGGTGACCGCCACTCAGCCAGGCATCGACCCCGTAGGCTCCTGTATCGGCATACGCGGCAACCGCATCCAGAGCATCGTCAACGAGTTGCAGGGAGAGAAGATAGACATCGTTTCCTGGGATTCCGACCCCCGTTCCTTCATAGCCAACTCCCTCAGCCCTTCGGAGCCAGTGCAGGTGGAGTTGCTGGACTCGGAAAAAACCGCCGTGGTGGTGGTCCCTGACCGCCAATTGTCGCTGGCAATAGGCAAAGAGGGCCAGAATACCCGCTTGGCCGCCCGGCTCACCGGCTGGCGGCTGGACATCAAGGGTATGACCGAGTGGGAGCAAATCCGCGAGTCACGCCTGCAGGCCGCCGCCGAGGCAGCAGCCAGGGCCGCCGCTGAAGTTGCGCTTTTGGCCGCCACCCAAACCAAGGCGGTAAGCGAAACCGAGGAGGCCGACAGGGAAGCAGAGGCCGCGGTCGCGGAAGCGGTCGCCATTGTCGAAGGCGCACATGAAACCCTCGACGCCCCTGAATCCGTAGAAGTTGCGGAGCAGCAAGTAGTTGCAGAGGCCGAAGCCCTGGAAATCGACGAGGAAAGCATACTGGAGGCCCTCATCCGACAGGAAGAGATCCTCAACGAAGTTACAGCAGCCGCGGCTGACTCAACAGAACAGGAATCCGAGGTCGGCATCAGCGTCGACGATCTCGATTCCTTCAAGTTGGAAAACGTGCCCATCCTTGACGAAGAGGATGACGAGCCTGACGAAGAACCTCTGGACTTCGTGGAAGTGCCAGTGTTGACGCCCGATGCCGGTAAAATCCGGTTTGCAGAGGACATCGTGGAAGACGTACGCGGCGGCGGACGACGCGCTGGCGGCGGACGTGCCCGCCGGGGCGGTGGGGGAGGTTCGCGCCGACGCTAGACCGGTCTTCCCGCAACACATCCAGGATCGCAGAGCAATCAGGAGCAACACCCTTGCCAAGGAAGCGGCACATCCCGGAACGCACCTGCGTCGCCTGCGGCAGCAAGAAGCCCAAGGCGGAGTTGGTCCGGGTGGCTCGTTCGCCCCAGGGCCAGGTCTCCGTTGACCGCACCGGCAAGGCCCCGGGACGGGGCGCTTATGTCTGCGGTCCCGACTGCTGGGACACCGCCTTAGGCCGGGGGCGACTGGCTCGCAGTCTAGGTAGCGCCCTCTCGGCCCAAGACTTGGAGAACCTCCGGTCGGAAGCCCTTCAGTCGTAACGCAGGCGGCCCGCCTTGAAACCCAGGCCAGGCCGCTCCAACCCGGTTTTGGCAGGTGAGCGAATAGATGACAACAACAACGGCAGTCGAAGAACCTGGCAGAGGTCAGAGGCCCCGGCGGGATCGCGGCGAGAAGCGCACTGCCCCTACCCGCCCCCTGATATTGCCCTCAACGATGACTGTGCAGTACCTCGCTGAGGTGCTGAATCAGTCCGCCATCGACGTCATTAAGCAACTTATGCGCAACGGCATCATGGCCAACATGAATCAGGTCATCGATTATCAGGTCGCCACCCTGGTTACCACCGCCTTCGGCATACGCAGCACCATGGCCCCTGAACCCACCGCCGCCGCTCGGGCCGCGGCCGTTGCCAAAGGAGAGAGCGAGGAGGACATGGTTTCCCGTCCCCCCGTGGTTGTGGTAATGGGACACGTTGACCATGGCAAGACCTCTCTCCTCGACTACATCAAGAACTCCAGGGTCGCCGACCGCGAAGTTGGCGGCATCACCCAGCACATTGGCGCATACCAGGTGGAGTCCGAAGGCCGCCCCATCACCTTCATCGACACGCCCGGTCATGCCGCATTTACGGCGATTCGCGCCCGCGGCGCCCGCGTAACCGACATCGCCGTGCTAGTGGTGGCAGCAGACGACGGCATCATGCCTCAAACCGTCGAAGCCATTAACCACGCCAAGGCCGCCGCCGTGCCCATCGTTGTAGCCATCAACAAGATGGACCTGCCAGGCGCCGACCCGGAACGGGTAAAGCGCCAGCTCAGCGAAAACGAACTGCTGGTGGAAGATTGGGGCGGCGACATCATCTCAGTCAACGTCTCGGCTCGAACCGGCGAGGGCATTGACGACCTGCTGGAAAATCTGCAACTGGTTGCCGAGATTTCCGAACTGAAGGCTAACCCCAGAAGACAAGCGTCGGGCGTAATCATAGAAGCCAAGCTCGACCGGAAGCGGGGCCCCAGCGCGACCGTGCTGGTCACCGACGGCACCCTGTCGGTGGGCGACCACATCGTGGCAGGCAGCGCATCCGGACGTGTCCGCGCCATGACCGACGACAAGGGAAGGAACACCAACCGGGTTTCCCCCGGCACTCCCGCCGAGATCCTGGGATTCGGCTCCCTCCCGGAGGCTGGCGATCAGTTGCGAGTGGTCACCAACGAAAGGGAAGCCCGGGCTATGATCGGCGGACGGGAACGCACCTCAGGCTCCCGGCCACTTCAGTCTCGCGCCCTCAGTCTGGAAGAAGTGGTCAACCGGGTGGAATTGGGGGACGTGAAAGAGTTGACCCTGGTGCTAAAGGCCGACGTTCAAGGAAGCCTGGAAGCAATACGCCACTCGCTGGAGCGCCTAGTGGACGAGGACGCCAAGGTGCGGGTGCTGCACACCGGAGTCGGCGCAGTAACCGAGTCGGATGTGCTCTTGGCCAGCGCTTCCAGCGCCGTCGTTATAAGTTTCTCCGTGAATTCGGAACCCAGCGCGGAACGGTTGGCCGACCGCATGGGCGTTGAAATTCGGCGCTACAACATCATTTACCAGTTGACCGACGAAATCGAGCTTGCCCTCCACGGAATGCTGGAGCCGGTCTTCGCCGAGATAATCGTAGGCCGGGCCGAAATTAGGGAAGTTTTCGGCGGACGGCGCGGTGTTCAAATCGCAGGTTGCCGGGTAACCGAGGGGCGAATGGTGCGAAACGGCTCGGTGCGCTTAATCCGTAATGGAGAAAAGATAACTCAGTCCACCATCTCCAGCCTTCGCCATTTCCGCGACGAAGTAAACGAAATGAATGCCGGCACCGAATGTGGCATCACCCTGCAAGGATTCAACGAGTATCAGGCCGGCGACGTACTGGAAATCCATCGCCAGGAGCGGGCGCGGCGTTAGACCGCTCCCGCCAGCCCACAGCGGCCCGGCCAGCCGTCAACCGAGGCCCCAAATACCAGAACCTCCCGGAACTCTCCGTTGGGGGTGCGCGATGTCCCGGCGCATCGACCGTGTCAATGAATTGTTGCGCTCCGAAATAAGCCACCTGATCGCCCGCCAGATCAAGGACCCCCGGGTCGCAGGCGTCATCAGCGTAACCGAGGTGATAGCCTCCAACGACCTGCGCAGCGCCCGCGTCTACATCAGCGTCATGGCGCCGCAGGCCGACCGGCAGTCTGCCTTGGAGGGCATTCGATCTGCTGCATCCTTTCTGCGGCGGGAGCTGCGGGAGCGGGTGAACTTGCGCCATACGCCCCACATGACTTTCCATCTGGACGACTCCATCGAAGAAGGCGACCGGGTGCTCAGGCTGATGAAAGGCGGGGCCCCGGAACTGCCCGCCGCCGAAAACCTGGAGCGTACCGAACTCCCGCGGCGCATCCGCGCACCCCGCAGAAACGGGAGCCAGTGATTTTGCCCAAGTCAGAAAACAACAAGCAGCCCACAGTTAACGGCTTCGTTAATCTGTACAAGCCGGCTGGCATAACCTCCATGGAGGCCCTGCGCCGGGTGAAGCGCATCACCGGGCAGCGGCAGAAAGTGGGACATGGCGGGACGATGGACCCGCTTGCTCGCGGTATCCTTCCAGTCTGCTTCGGCCAAGCCACAAGACTGATGGACTACGTGGTGGGCGGAAGCAAGCGCTACGTGATGGACGTCAAGCTGGGTGAATCGACGGCTACCTATGACGCCGAAGGAGAGACCACAGCCACCCGCAGCACTGAGGGCATAACCCGCGCCGAAATCGAATCAGCCCTGGACAGGTACATCGGCGTAGTCGACCAAGTGCCGCCGATGTACAGCGCCGTCAAGGTGGACGGGCAACGGCTGTACAAGCTGGCCCGTGCCGGCATTGAAGTTGAGCGGCAAGCCCGCAGCGTCGAAATTCACAGCATACGCCTGACCCGGCTGGAACTGCCCGAACTTACCCTGGATGTGGAATGCGGACGCGGAGTCTATATGCGAACCCTGGCCCACGATCTCGGCGAGGCGCTCGGCTGCGGCGCTCATGTAACCGACTTGGAACGCCGAAGCTGTGGGGGGTTTTTCGACACCGACAGCGTAACCCTGGAACAACTGGAGGCGGAAGCGCAGGAGCCGGACGGCTGGAAACACCATCTCCATCCAGTGGACTGGGTGGTGCGCGATTTCAAGACTGTCACCGTCGGCCCCGCCGCCGAGAAATTTCTGCGCAACGGGCAAACTGTGAGCTTGGGGCGGCCCGACATCAACGCCGGCTACCTGGAGCAGTTCCGGGCTTACAACGCTTCTGGCCAGTTTCTGGCGCTGGTGAGATTCGACCGGGCAGGCAATTCGTGGCGCCCAGTGAAAGTGTTTCAGCCCGAAGCCCGTTCGCCGCTGGCTCCGGCGTCTGCCTGAGCCGCCGGCTTGGCGGTCATAGTCAAGCCGCGCCGCCCACCGAGCAATAACGTTCACGCCGCTGTCGCCGTTGTTAGGAGTTATTACCCTATTGTTCTAAATCCGCAAAACATGGGCCTTGACATTGCCGCCGCGTCTGTGTAGTTTGTTGCGCACTCTGCAATAGGGACTGCATCCCATTGCGGTTCAACTGCTCAGTCAAAGCCGCAGACGGTCAGGGGCGGACGGTAAGCCTGGGTTCAGCGGCCAGACGCACCTAGGACCACTTCACGAGGGGGGTACGCCATGGAGGCCTATTGCCTGAAATGCCGGGAAAAACGGGAGATAACCAACCCTGAGCAGGTCACATTGAAGAACGGACGTCCGGCCACCAAGGGGGACTGCCCGACCTGCGGCACCAAGGTGTTCCGCATCGGAAAGTCCTGACAGGGCGGCCTCCGGTGAGCCAGGACACCAGCCTGCCTGTCTAGGCCGGCGCCAACGAATCCAGCCCCAGCTTCGCCAGCAATTTCCGCGGATTCTCTTCCAAAAGGGCGTGAACCTCGTCATCGTCGAGGCCCGCGCCCTTCGCCACTTTCCGGCACAGTTCCGGGGTGAGCAGGTCTTCGGGGGCGTGAGCATCGGAATCCAGCACCAATATCGCCCCGGCTTCCCGCGCCACCTTGACCACATGACCGTTGGCAAAACTGTGTCCCCGCCGCGCCGACACCTCAAGGCGCACTCCCCGTTCGGCGGCCAGCCGGGCCTCTTCAGGCGTAATCAGCCCGGGATGGGCCAGCACGTCGACCCACGGCGAGCGGATGGCGGCCTCGTTGGTGCCAGGCTCCACCGGCTCCACCGGAGTCTCCCCGTGCACCGCCACCAGTTTAGCTCCCATCTCTTTGGCCGTGCGGGCCACCAGGTCGATGTCTTCCTTGGGGACGTGCGTTATCTCGACGCCGGGCAGGGCCAGGATGTCCCACCGCCTGCTGGCCACTTCACAATCCACCACCAACGTCTTAACCACGTATTCCACATTGCCCAACCCCACATGGTCGGTCACCGCCATCGCCTTGTATCCGCGCACCAGCGCCCGGCGAATCAGTTCGATAGGCGACAGTACGCCATCGCTTAGAAAGGTATGGGTGTGAAAATCGTACATCGCTCCTCCGGTCCCGGTATCGCAGGCCAGCCCCGCTACGGCTGAATTCCGACGTAAGTATAGAATGCCGCCAATGAGCGTACAAGGAACGCCACGGCCCTCGCAGGTCCCTTTGATTCCCCCCTCTCCCTATGGGGGCACGGGATCTTCCAGAAAGAGGCAGGTACCAGCACTGCCGGGGAGTTGCGTTGACTTACCTGAACGCTGGCGCCTAGAATGCCTGCGTCCCGCAGGCGCCCATACCCCATCCAAGGTTGAACAATGAGTTTATCCCAGCAAACCGAATCCCTGGCCTCCAGCAACACGGTTGCCACTCAGTGCCGGAATTGCGGGCGGATGACCAGCACGGGGCGGGCGTTTGCTTTCCGTCCCAGCCAGGCAACCGACGCCCAGACGACGGTCAAGTGTATCCGGTGTGCTCCGCGTCACTGGCCGATGCTGCGCCGGTCCGCCGTCGTGGCCGTGGTGGTCGGCACCATCCTGACTCTGCTGAACCAGGGCGACGGCCTGCTGTCCGGCCAATGGAACAACGCCCTCTACTGGAAGGTGCCGTTGACCTATTGCGTTCCCTTCCTGGTGGCGACATACGGGGCCCTGACAGCAGCCCGCCGCTAACCGTATTTGCGGAGCACTGTTACCACCTTGCCCCGCACTTCCACGTTTTCAGCCGGGCAATAGATGGGATCCATGGTGCTGTTGGCTGGCTGAAGGCGCACACGGTCGCCTTCCCGGTAGAATTTCTTCAGCGTGGCTTCTTCCTCGCTCTTCAGCCATGCGACCACCATTTCACCGTTGGCCGCCTCTTGTGAGGGCTTGATTACCACCACGTCGCCGTCGTCAATCAGGGCGTCCACCATGGAAGTCCCCCGGACGGTGAGGGCGAAGAGCTTGCCGTGGCGGCGCGGCAGGTCGGGGGAAATCTCGATGGTATCGAATTCCTCGCTGGCGGCGGCATCCTCGGACGAGAACACGGGCAACGGTTGCCCGGCGGCGATGGAGCCGACAATCTGCACCCGCGGTGCGCTGGAGACAGGTTCCCCGTCCCGGTCCAGTAACTCGATGCCCCGGGCGACCTCCTTGCGGCGGTTCAGGTAACCAGCCTCTTCCAACTGCTTGAGGTTGTAGTCAACCACAGAGGTGGAGCTGATGTTGCAAGCCTGTTGAATATCACGCACAGTGGGCGGTATGCCGTTCTCGGAGTAGAACTCCTGGAGAAATTCAAGGATGCGGCGGCGGCGTTCCGGCATTTTCTTTCTGGCAACCATACTCTCCCAGCCTTTGACCTAAAACCTTTGTTCTACCGGCAGGCTATCAAAGGACGCTCGGGGTGTCAATGCGTCGCTGTCAGCATCTGACAAAACCAGCAATTGCTTAAGGGCAAAAGAAAGCCGCCCAGTCTCGACTGCGGGCGGCAGCATTTTCAGGACTACGGGAGCGTCCAGGGTCAGGCTTCTGCGGGCCGCTCCAAGCTGGCCAGCTTGACCATCATGCGCGACTTGCGACGGGCGACATTGTTCTTGTGGAAAATGCCCTTGCGAACGGCGCGGTCAAGGATTTTTACGGCGGCCACAACTGCCGGTTGCGCGTCTTCGACGTCACCGGCGGCCAGGGAACGGTTGGCCCGGCCGAGGATGGTACGGGTTTCGGTCCTGATGCTGCGATTGCGCCGGGCGCGTTTGACCTGCTGGCGTCCTGTTTTCTTGGCGGGCAAGGGTTTCACTCCTAGTTTTGATTGGCGGACTCAAGTTTCCTGCGGCGGGGCACGGAGCCGGCCGATCAGGAAAGTAACCGGCACATTATAAATCAATTCATCGCTAATGCCAAAGACCGGGAGTTGGCTAACCGCCCCCCCAGCCCTCACCCAGCGGGAGAGGGTTGGGGTTGGACTCTCTCCCGGAAAGGGCAAATCCGCTTTATACGTCCAGGTTTTTGACGTTGCGGGCGTGAGTCTGGATGAAGCTCTTGCGCGGCGCCACCACCTCACCCATAAGAGTGGTGAAAGCGTCCTCGGCGTCGTTGTCGTCTTCGACATTCACCGCAAGCATATGCCGGGTGTCCGGGTTCATGGTGGTTTCCCACAACTGCTCCGGGTTCATCTCGCCCAGACCCTTGTAGCGTTGGAGGGTGGGATTACGCTGGCTGGTGTTCTTCGCCAGCAATTCGTCCTTCTGCTCCTCGGTGTAGGCGTATTCCACGCGCCGCCCGTACTGGACCCGGTACAGGGGCGGCTGGGCAATGTACAGATAGCCACTGTCAATCAAAGCCCTCATCCGCCGGTAGATGAAGGTCAGGATGAGAGTACGGATATGGGAGCCGTCCACATCGGCGTCGGTCATAATGATGACCTTGTGGTATCGCACCTTGGAAGGGTCGAAGTCCTCACCTTCGCCGGCGCCAACGGCGGCGACCATGGCCCGAATCTCCTCGTGGCCCAGAATCTTGTCGGGCTGATTGAGGACACGCTCGACGTTAAGAATCTTGCCCTTGAGAGGCAGGATGGCCTGGAAGTGGCGGTCGCGGCCCATCTTGGCGGAGCCGCCGGCCGATTCGCCCTCCACGATGTAGAGTTCCGACTTGGACGGGTCTCGCTCGGCGCAGTCAGCCAGCTTGCCGGGCAGAGATGAGCCGTCCAGCGCATTCTTGCGTATGACCAGGTCGCGGGCGCGCTTGGCTGCCTCCCGCGCTTTCTGCGAGGTCAGGCATTTCTCAACCATGCGCTTGCATTCGTTGGGGTTCTCCTCCAGGTAGCGGGCGAGGCCCTCTCCGACCACCGACTCGACTATGCCTCGCACTTCGGGGTTGCCCAGCTTGTGCTTGGTCTGCCCTTCGAACTGGGGCGACGTCAGCTTGACGCTGATGGCGGCGGCCAGGCCCTCGCGCACGTCTTCACCGGTGAGGTTGGCTTGGTCGTCCTTGAGATGCCCCTGCTTGCGGGCAAAGTCGTTGATGACGCGGGTCAGCGCGGACCGGAAGCCCGTCAGGTGAGTTCCGCCGTCAGGGGTGTTGATGCAGTTGGCGTAGGAATGCACCGACTCGGCATATCCGTCGTTGTACTGCACCGCCACTTCCACGGCGGTTTCGTCAATGGTCTTCTCGTAGTAGAAGGGTATGGACTGCAACACCCGGCGGTTGCGGTTGTCGTTCCTCACAAGGTTGGGGATGCCGCCGTCGAAAAAGTAGGTGCGCTCGATGTCGCCGTTCCGCCGTTCGTAGTGCCAATAGCTGATGAAGCAGATTTCCAGCCCCTTGTTCAGATAGGCAATGTCCTTGAAGTGGCGGATCAGTTCGTCGAATTCGTAGTCAATTTCGTTGAAGATTTCCGGGTCGGGACGGAAGAGGACGGTGGTTCCGCGCCCGCCAGTGGTGGATTCCCGGACCAGCTCCGTGGTGGGAATTCCCCGGGCGTATTCCTGGGAATACAGCACACCGTCGCGGCGGACTTCGGCCCGCAGAAACTCGGAGAGGCCGTTGACCACCGACGCGCCGACGCCGTGGAGTCCGCCGGTGACTTTGTAGGCCCCGCCGCCGAACTTTCCGCCGGCATGGAGCGTGGTCATCACCGTCTCCAGCGCGCTCTTCCCAGTCGTCGAATGAACGTCAACGGGAATGCCACGCCCGTTGTCAGAGATGGCGATAAGCCCGTCTTTCGATATGCTCAAGTCCACTCGGGTGCAGTAGCCTGCCATGGCCTCGTCAACTGCGTTGTCGAGAATCTCTATCATCAGGTGTTGCAGACCGCTCAATCCGGTGCTGCCAATGTACATTCCGGGGCGGACGCGGACTGCCTCCAGTCCTTCCAATACCTGAATGTCCTGGGCGGTGTAGCCGGGCGTGGGCTGTGGCACGGGGGAAATGGGCAAGGTCTGCTGCATAAGGAATACCACCAATACGGAAGGCTGCGGCTGCCGGGAAAGGGGCGAGCAAATCGAGAGGGGAGTACCCGCCGGAGCGCGATATTTCGCCCCTGTATTATAGCACATGAGTATGAAGTTAGCCCTCATCTTCGCTGCGTTTTTATGACTGAACGGCTTACATGACAACAGCTCCGGGGAGGGTTCAGAACCCTCCCCGGAGCTGCGTTAGACCTCAGCGGGTGAAGGCTTCGGGTTACTCCGGGAAGATGCGGCGGTAGACGCCCGGCGAGCCGGTCTCGTGAACCATGTGCGGGCGTATCTCCGTGTTCCAGGTCGGGGTGACGGCGGTGCGCCAGTTCTCCCAGCCTTCGCTTTCGGCCACGGACAGCGACTCCATTTCGTGGACGGTGACGTACTTGGGCGAACCCATCACCGCCTCCCAGCGCCTTGCCCGTATGTAGCCGGGTATGCTCAGGCACAGGGGCAGCCGCTCGTTGTTGTAGGCGTCATTGAACTTGGAGTCCAGCTCGTCGGGAACCGACATCCGGCCCACCAGCAGCGCCGGCGACATTCCCGCCTCGGCAGTCTCGGACGGCACGTCCTGCGGGTGGACCCGGCGGTAGAGATTGCGGATATATTCCGTGCCAATGACGCTGGGAGACATCCGCTTCGACCACTCGGTAGGCCCCTTGAGCCACTTCTGCCAGTCCTCGGAGTACCAGCGCTCGTGGCTGCTCAATTCGTAGGCGGCCAGATACTTGGGGCCGCCCTGCACCGCCTCGTAGCGGGCGGCGTCGAGAACGCCGGGGATGGATAGCCGCTCCGGGATGTGCTCCTCGTTGTACCAGCGGTTGTATTCCTCGTCATTCTCCGGGGCCACGTCGCTGTATACCAGCAACAGGCCGTCGCCTTTCTTCGCCGCCATCATCAACTCCTGAATTCACACATTTAGGTGCGTTGGGAAACTTCTCGCAATTCCCTATCCCTTGAGAGGGAGGGCTGGAGCGGGGGTGAAACGCCAAGCGTTGGAATCATCGCGCCCTGCGAGGGTACGCCCCCCCACCCTGACCCTCCCCCAAAGGGAGAGGGAACTATTAAATACCCTTAAATACCCTGCTAAATATCCTGCTCTCATGGAGAGGGTCAGGGTGGGGGCGCATCTCCTTCGCCGGAGTAATACTGCCTCCCGGTCCGCAGGCTGTCGAGAGCGTAACGCATGGCCTGGAACAACGGCTCAGGGAGCGACTGCAAGGGAAACCAGCCACTGCCGTCAAAAGCCTCCGGCTCCATCAGCCGCGGCTTCTGACTGCCGATGTCGCCCAGGAATTCGACATCAAGGTAGTGGCGTCCGTAGGCTACGATGTTGCTGACGCACAGATAGCGCAACTCGCCAACCTCAACACCCAGCTCTTCCCGGGCCTCACGGCGCGCGCATTCTTCCAGCGTTTCACCGAACTCCAGGTGCCCCCCGGCGGAACCCCAGGAGCCGCCGCCCAAAGCGCTGCGCCGCCTCGCCAGAAACACCTGCCCGTGCCTTACGAACACCACGCCAACGCCCACCAGGGGCCGCGAATTCTCTGCCGTCATGCTGGCGAGTATAGCACGGCTGGAGTGCGCCGCTCATGCCTTGGAACTCCCCACCCTTACCCGCCCCCGAGGGCAGTGGGAACGATTGAAACACCTTGGTGGGGGAGAGGTTTTCGCGCAGGAAGCGCCGCCGTCGCCTATAATGGCGGCAGCAGACAGACGCGAGGTGACAGCGATGGCAGACTTGCAACGAACGGTGATTACCAGCGACCAGGCGCCCCTACCGCTGGGGGCTTATTCGGTCGGGATGATAGTAAACGGGGGCCGGCTGCTGTACGTCGCCGGCCAGGTGGGGGTGAACGTAGAAGGCAACCTGGTGGGGCAGGGCGACGCAGCAGCCCAGACACGGCAAGCGCTTCAGAACATCGGGCACGTGCTGGCTGCGGCCGGCGCCGGGTTCAGCAACGTGGTGGAGTTCACCACCTACGTCGTCGGGCGGGAGTCGGTCCAGGGCTTTATCGACGGGCGCAACCAGGTCTTCCCCGACATCTTCCCCAACGGCGACTTTCCGCCCAATACACTGCTGGTGGTTCACGGGCTGGTGCGCGAGGAGTTCCTGGTCGAAATCAAAGCCGTCGCCGCCCTGCCCTAGACGCCGGGTTATTCGATTAACCCTCCCCCTTCGGGGATGGTTAAAACCAAAATTCCCTCTCCCTCCGAGGGAGGGTTAGGGTGGGGGCGTTACCTTGAGCGTCATCGAAACGTCGCTGGCCCGCCGCACGGCAACCCCGGAAGGCCGGCCGGTGGACTACGAAATCCCTCTGACAGCCTATCCCTGCCACTCAGGGAGGCTGCTCATCATCTCGCCGGGTTCGGGTGAGTTGAAGGACGGTCGGCACGAGCGATGGCGCAAGCTGGCCCTGCACCTGCGGGAACTGGGGCTGTGCGCGACTGTGACCTACAACGCGCCGCGCCCCGACTTTCAGGCGCAACTGGAATGGGAGGCGTATTCCTACCAGGGAGCAAGCTGGAACCGCATCCTCATGGAGAGCCTGTGCCACGTAGCCGACTGGTCGCTGAAGCAGGCCGCCGAGCTTTGCGGCGTGGAATCGCCGGAGGTCTGCATGGCCGGGTTTTCCTCCGGCGGGTCGGCGGTGGGGGCCGTGGCCTTCCGGTATACGCAGGTGCAGCAGGCGCTGCTGCTGTCGAGCTACGACAGCGTCGGCGACCCGTTCTATGAAGGCATCTCACTATTCACGGGGGACATCTTCATGGGCTACGGCAGCCAGGACCCGCCCGCCGGGATGCTGGCCTACGTGGTGAGCGTGGGCCCGCTGTCCGCCCGCTCCCTGACCGGCCGCCCGGTGCCCGCCTGCGACCACCGCTTCAGCGGCGCCGACAACAGCCGCGCCCTGGTCAAGGCAGTCTACTGGGCGCTGGGCCACGACGACACCTTCCCCGACCCAACCGGCGCGCCGCAACTGTATGAATGAGGTATCAACCCGGACGATGCTCAAATCAGCCATGGTCTTGGCGACGTTAATCAGTCTTGCGACAATGCTGGCAGCCTGCGGCAACGATGCGCCACAGGCAGTCGCCGTCGTAGCAACAGCCACACCGGCACACACTCCGGTTGTGATTGTAGTAACGCCGACGCCGACGCCCACCGTCATTCCCGCGCCAACGCTCATGCCAACAGCGATACCGCCCACGCCAACACCGGGGGACACGCCAACACCCACGCCGACACCCACGCCCACGGCGACCCCGATACCGCCAACGCCGACACCTACCCTGACGCCTACCGCTACGCCGACGGCGATACCGCCGACACCCGCGCCGACGCCCACGCCCACGGCGACCCCGATACCGCCAACGCCCGTTCCACCCACGCCAGTGCCGCCGACGCCCACGGCGACCCCGATACCGCCAACGCCGACACCTACCCTGCCGTCACTCCACAACACGCAGAACACGAGGTGGCTAAAAAGCAGTCACCCGGCCCTCTACCGCGAAATCCAGGAACTGCTCTGGGCCCAAGACGGTCTTTCCGAAACGGAGCGCGAAACCATTGACCAACTGCTCTACATAGGCGCGGGCAACATCGCCAACCTGAAAGCGGTCTTGGGCTTGACTTGGGTCCAAGACGGAATCTCGGAAACCGAGAAAGACGCAGTGGTCAAACTCTATGGGGTCGCCTACTCGAACAGCGATGCCGCCGCGGCCCTAATCGCCATGCCCTGGTTCCAGGACAGCATCACGGAAACCGAGAAAGACGCAGTGCGCGGACTCTCTGGCATTGCCGGCAAGAACAGCGATGCCGCCGCGGCCCTAATCGCCATGCCCTGGTTCCAGGACGGCATCACGGAAACCGAGAAAGACGCAGTGCGCGGACTCTCTGGCATTGCCTACTCGAACAGCGATGACGCCGCGGCCCTAATCGCCATGCCATTCCTAGACACCATAGAAGCCGACGACGTGCTGGCGATACGGGGTATGCGAAGCCTGGCAAATGACGGCCTGCTCTCCGCCCTCATCGACCATCCAACGCTCCGCAACGGAATCACCGACGCACAAACCACGCTGGTAGCCGCAGCGGGAACCCTCCGGGACGCCGAAGAAATCCGTCGGATGCTGAACCCCGGTTACGCCACCATCGAAACCCTGTCCAGCGAAACGGAACGGACGCCCAACCTGAAAATCAGCATCGTCCGCACCGGAACCCAGCCCCAGCGCTGGACGGCGGAGGGCGTAAGGGACGCGGTGGAGTTCGCCGAGCGGACGATGCAACTGCCGCTGCCCGTCAGCCACATCATAGTCGTGCTGAATGACAAAGCCTTCACCGAGAACTACGGCGGCGCCAACTCTGGCTTTGCCTTCAGCTTGAACCCCGAGGGCGAACAGGCCCAATCCCCAGACGGTCGGCGCCAGTTCCAGTCAGGCCTCGTCCACGAAACCGCCCACTACTTATGGCGCGGCCATGCAGACTGGATTGACGAAGGCGTGTCTGATACCTTCGAGTATATGTACGGCGTCGAAACCAGCGTAAGCCCAGGGCTGTTGGAAAGACCCCGGCGCGAGGACTGCGAAGCCCACGACCTGGAAATGCTGACCGAATGGGACCCTGAGCAAGAAGAACTGGACCGGTTTTACTGCAACTACTACCTGGGGCAATTGCTGTTCCTGGAACTGCTGGAAAACCTGGGCAGCGATGAGTTCAAAGAAAGGCTGCAAGAGCTATACCGCCTCTCCCTCGCCGCAAAAGAGGCCGACCGTACTCCCGGCATCGCCGAGGTGCGGCAGGCATTCGAGGGCCAGTCCGCCATCATCGAAAAGCACTGGTCCAGCAAGCTGAACGCGCCGGAAAACCGCCCCTTCGACGAAATGGCCGGCATGACAAGCCACGACCTGATTCAATGGACCCCATACCCAACCTACGATGGCCGCTCGGTAACATTCAGCGGCACGCTGCTGGGCGACGCAGTTCTGATGAGCGAAACAATTAAACAAGCAAGGGAGTTCAACAGGCTTCCAAATTTTACGCTGACCCCAGCAGCCGAGTACGAGTTTACAGGCACCATACTGCCTCCATTCAATGATGACAGCTACTGGAACTTGGACGACCCAGGGGACACCGTTGCCACCGAATACCGCCTGGAAGGAAGAGCCTTCACCGTCAAGTTCCCGTTCCCGAAGGCCCTCGCCAACCCGTCAGACTATGTGGTCATCGTCTGGGGGTTCCAGGATGAAACTAAGACAGCCTTTATCAGCGACGAAGGACGTCCTGACATACTCGGCTACGCCCGCATCCGCACCGAGTAGAAGCGGCAAGCCGGGGTACGTCCCCACCCTAACCCTCCCTCGGAGGGAGAGGGAACAAACGCAAGGAGTGTAGAGCATGGCAGACCGTCAACGCCTCATCGAAACCCTGACAAACCTTATCTTGATAGACAGCCCCAGCGGCGAGGAAGACGCTATGGACCGGGAGGTCAGCGCCCGGCTGTCGGCGCTGGGCCTGGCGGTGGAGCATGACGCCTACAACAACATCGTCGCCCGGCTGGACGGCGCGGGCGAGCCGCTGCTGCTCTCGGCGCACTTGGACACCGTGGAGCCGGGCCGGGGCATCAAGCCGGGGCTGGACGGCGACACCCTGCGCTCCGATGGCACGACCATCCTCGGCGGCGACTGCAAGGCCGGCGTCGCCATCGTGCTGGAGGCGCTGGCCTGCGTCGCCGAATCGGACGGCCCGCGCCGCGCCGTTGAGGTGGCCTTCACCCGCCACGAGGAGGGCGGACTGGTCGGCGCGCATCACCTGGATTTCAGCCTGCTGACAGCCACGACGGGAATTGTCTTTGACGGCGAGGGGCCGCCCAACCGCATCACCGTGTCGGCCCCGTCGCAGAACGTCGTTACCGCTGAAATCATAGGCCGCGCCGCCCACGCAGGGCTGGAGCCGGAAAACGGACTGTCGGCCCTGCTGGTGGCCGCCGACATCCTCACCCGGCTGCCCCTGGGCCGCATCGACGCCGAAACCACCGCCAACATCGGGTGGATGGAGGGCGGACTGAAGCGCAACATCGTCCCGGAGCGGGCGCTGCTGGACGGCGAGTTCCGCAGCCGCAACAACGACAAGCTGGCCTGGCTGGAAGGCCAGTTCCGCAAGGTGTTCGACGAGGCCGCGGCCCGCTATCCCGACGCCCGCATATCGCTGGACATCCGCAACACCTATCAGGCTTATCGAGTTGCGCCGCAGCACGAAACGGTGGCGATGATTGGCCGTGCGCTGGAACCTCTCGGCCTCTCCCCAATCCTAGAGGCTTCCGGCGGCGGTTCCGACGCCAACGTGTTCATCGAGCGGGGCATCACCGCCCTGCCCGTCGGCATCGGCGTCCGCTCCTTCCACACCACTTGGGAAACGGCGCTGATTCCCGAGGTGCTGCAAGGGGCCGAGATGTGCCATGCCGCTATCCTCGACGTGAGCGGCAATTGATGGCGAACATAGTTATAGTGGTGTTCGACGGGCTGCAACCGGCGCAGGTCACACCGGAGCTTATGCCCAACCTGGCCCGCCTGGCCGCGGAGGGCGTCACTTGCAACAATCATCACGCCGTCTTCCCCACCGTCACCCGCGCCAACGTCGCCAGCATCGTCACCGGCCACCAGCCCGGCACTCACGGACTGACCGGAAATATGCTGGTCATACCGGAGTTCGACCCGCATCGCGCCATCGGCGCCCTGGAGCCGGTGCTGTCGGAGGTGGCAGCCAAGACCCCGGTGCTGTTGCAGCCCACCCTCGGCGACATTCTTCACCGCCACGGGCAGGAGTTCATCGCCGTAGGAACCGGCACGTCAGGCAACGCCTACCTGCAAAACCCAAACGCCGAGACCGGCGGCGGCGCGACCATTCATCCCGACTTCTGCCTGCCTCGCCCGCTGCATGGCGAGCTAACCGCGAGATTTGGCCCGTGGCCGGACCGCCGGGAACCGGGTCACGCAAAACTTGCCCGCGCCGTGGAAATCGTTACCGAATATGTCTTGGCCGAACGGCAGCCTGCGGTCTCGCTGCTCTGGTTTTCCGAACCCGATTCCTCCCAACACGCCCACGGCGTAGGCTCGGAGGAAGCCGTCCGCGCCATCCGGGAAGCCGACCGGCAATTCGGCAGAGTGCTGGCCTGGCTGGACGAACACGGGCTGTCCTCCGATACCAATGTGCTGGTGGCCTCCGATCACGGCTATTCAACGATTTCCGAGGTCATAGACATAGAGGCGGTGCTGCGCGCAGCGGGGTTTCCTCCGGGGGGCGAGCCGGGAGGCGTGGCGGTCGCTCCCAACGGCGGTTCAGTCCTCTTCTACGCTTCCAGCGATACCGCCGCCACCGCCGGCCGATTGGCGGAGTGGCTTACAGCACAACGGTGGTGCGGCGCCCTCGTAGCATCCGATACCGCCGGGGACATCCCCGGAACGCTGCCCGCCGGACTCGCCGGACTGGAAGGCCCGCGCGCGCCATGCCTCGCCGTGTCTTTTCGTTGGGATTCAACCATCAATGACGCCCGATTTGCCGGTCATGCCTACTCCACCAACCTTGCCCCGGGGCTAGGACAGCACGGCTCCATGAGCCGGCACGAAACCCGCAACGTGCTGTTCGCCGGAGGGCCGGACTTCAAGCAGTCCGCCACCATCACGGCCCCCACCGGCAACGTGGACCTCGCGCCCACCATACTGCACCTGCTGGGGCTGCCGGGCGGAGCCTGGATGCACGGTCGGGTCCTGGAGGAAGCCCTGCGGGGCGGGCCGGAAACCGTGGAGTGGCTGAGCGAGACACACAAGGCGGAAAGAAGTACGCAGAAGGGAACGTACCGGCAGACCATTACCGTGTCGCAGGCAGGCGAGACCGTGTACGTGGACGAAGGTTCCGGCGGCCTTGAGTCCGGTTGACGCTCCACGCCAAGCCAACGATAATGCGTCTATGCCCAACCACGAAAGGTTGCTGGAACGCATATTCTCAGGTCAATCAGACTCCAATATCAGGTTCAGTTCGCTATGCGGCCTGTTGCGGAGGATGGGTTTCAATGAAAGAATCATCGGCAGTCATCACGTGTTCAAGAAACCCGGCGTCCGTGAGAGAATCAACATCCAGCCCATCGGCAGCAATGCCAAAGGGTATCAGGTAAAGCAAATCCGAGAGATTTTTGAGGACTATCCCGTCTGGGAGTGGCTCGATGCATAAATACGAAATTATCATATATTGGAGTAATCAATACAGCCATTACATAGCCGAGGTGCCGGAACTGCCCGGTTGCATGGCAGACGGAGAAACTCTCGAGGAAACCCTGGCAATGGCTCAGGAAGTTATCCAGATTTGGATTGACACCGCCATAGAGGACGGCGATCCTATCCCCGAACCCAAGGGACGCCGACTCATGTACGCCTGACAGAGGATCAGAATCTGAAGGAGCATCAACATGGCAACGGTAACACGCAAGCGTCAGTTGGGCCGGCAGGTCGCCATTGTGGGGGCCGGGCTGTCGCAGTTCGGCGCCTTTCCCGACAAGGACAGCCGCGACCTGTTTGTCGAGGCTTTCCAGGACATGATTGCGACGATGGACAAACCCCTCGATATTGACGATATCGAATGCGCCTACGTGGGCAACTACTCGTCCGACTTGTTCGAGACCCAGGGCCACACCGCGCCCATCGTGGCCGACTGGCTGGGCCTGACGCCCATCCCCATCACCCGCATCGAGAACGCCTGCGCCAGTAGCGGCAGCGCCCTGCGCGAGGGCGCAATGGCCATCGCCAGCGGTATGTACGACGTGGTGCTGGTCGGCGGCATGGAAAAGATGACCAACCTGCCCACCGAGGGCGTGACCGACGTGCTGGCCTCTGCCGCCGATGGGCTGTACGAGGTTCCCGCCGGCCTCACCTTCCCCGGCATCTTCGGGGCCATCGCCAAGGCCCACATGGACCGCTACGAGACCAATCTTGACCACCTGCTGAAGGTTGGCATCAAGAACCACAACAACGGCGCGCTGAACCCCAAGGCCCAGTTCAATGTCACCATCAACGACCTGATGGAGCGCCGCAAAGCGCGGGCAGAGCAGCGCGGGCAGCCTGTCCCGAACTGGCAGACCGAGATGGATTTCCTCAACGACGAGCAGGCCAATCCTTGGATCGCCTGGCCGCTGCGGCTCTACGACTGCGCCCCCATCACCGACGGCGCGTCGTGCGTTCTGCTGGTGTCGGCCGACATCGCCCACAACTTCACCGACCGGCCAGTATCGCTGGCAGGTATCGGACAGGCATCGGGCAAGCCGCTGCACGACGCCGACGAACTGACCTCGCTCTCGGCGGCCAAAGCGGCGGCGCAGCAGGCTTACGATATGGCGGGCATCACCGCAGACGACGTTGACCTGGCCGAGGTACACGACTGCTTCACCATCGCGGAAATAGTTGCCACCGAGGACCTGGGCTTCTTCGCTCCCGGCGAAGGGCCGCGGGCCGTGGATGAAGGCCGCACGGCGCTGGACGGCGACCGCCCCATCAACACCTCCGGCGGCCTCAAGTCCAAGGGCCACCCAGTGGGCGCGTCGGGCGTGGGCCAGGTGGTGGAAATCTATCACCAACTGCGCGGCGAGGCCGGCGAGCGCCAGGCCAAGAAGTCAAAGTTGGAAGTGGGCCTCACCCACAACGTCGGCGGCACCGGCGGCACCTGCGTCGTCAACGTGCTGCGGATGGAGTAGAGGCCATGGCAAACGAATTCAACGCCACCAATTTCTACAAGCGGCTGCGGGAAGACGGGCAGCTCACCGGCATCCGCTGCAATGCCTGCGGAAATCTGTCGCCGGAGGCGCGCCCGATGTGCGCCTCCTGCCGCAGTTCGGATGTGGACTGGCACCCTTTCAGCGGCCGGGCCACGCTCAGCACCTTCACCTGCATCTCGGTGGTTCCCGACTACTGGGGCCAGAAGGGCTACGGACGCAACAACCCGTATTGCAGCGGCATCGTAACGCTGGAGGAAGGGCCTCGCATCAGCGCTCGCATCACCGGAGTCGATGGGAACAACCCGCAGTCCATCCGCACCGGGATGGCGCTGGACCTGGACCTGGAGGACCTGGACCCGGAGCGCCCTTCCCTTGCCTTCGGGCCGGCGTAGGGGCCGTAATTCTCCAGCCTGATCCCCCAGTTCTGAACGCAAAGAACCGCGAGGAGGGCGGCGAAAATCTATGTTGATAGCAATTGTGGCCGTGGTGGTAGTTGTCGCTGCCCTCCTGATTGCGGGGGCACTTTTCTGGCTGATTCGTCTGGTGAGGCAAAAGGAATCTGCCGACCTGAACCGCTACCTGCAAGCCGAAGATTGCCAGTGGGAAAGGATGGGTAACGCGGCCGACAGCAACGCCGATAACCAGGAAGTTTTTTTCGTCAACCACGCCCCCACGCCACAGGGCATCGAAATGCGCGTGTATAAATACGCCAAGCCTTCTGACGGGGCAGAGGTGGACGACGAAGGCATCTGCCTGTCCATCATAGACCAGTCGAACCTCAACGGGATGATACTCAACGGCTTTGCGCTATACCTGGAAGCCTTACAGTTCGGCGACACCCTCTGGAATGACCACTTCCTGGGCGACACCGGCATCATGGAGCGCATGATAACGGAGAAGCGGGTGGCCTGGGACCAGATGCAGCAGGAAATCATCGTGGGGCATTACGCCCTGTTTATGTGAGGGTTAGGTCGGAAGTGCCGAAGGAGTCAATGCAGGCTGCCATGTCTATACTCTGAACCACCACCTCAATCAAACAGCAGAAACGCCCGGATGATACATCCGAGCGTTTTTCTTGGCAAGCCCGAGCCGACTGGCCTTCAGGACAATTGCAAAGTCCCCCCAAATCCGTTCATGGTGACCCTTCGGCAAGCTCGGGGCGAACCACGAGCGGATTCCGACGCCCGTCCTTCGGCAAGCTCAGGATGAACGGTCAAAGAGGCTTCAGCGACTTTGCAATCGTCCTGAACTGGCCCTCCGAAACAGCCCCGCTACCCGGCTTATTACCACACGACAGGCGCAGGATACATCTTGATTAGGCTATCGTTGGTCACAACTGCCATATCTTGAATGATGGCTTGGGCAACTATGAGGCGATCGAAGGGGTCACGGTGGATGTGCGGCAGTTTGCCCACCTGCAAGGCATCCGCCTCGGTTATTGGCAATGGTTCGATACGGTGCAAACGCCGTTGCTCCAATACATACTCTTCCGGCGGAACTCTTAATTCGAGTCGTCCCAAGCTATATTTGATGGCAATTTCCCAAACCGAAGCAGCACTCAGATAAACTTCATTAGCGGGGTCTGCAATCAAATCGTGGGCTAACCTGCTCAGGTCTGCATCGTTTTCAGACAGCCAGATAAATGTCACTGTATCGAGCAACAACTTCACGATTGCTTGGCCCTCTAATCGCCTTTCCTCTCAAAGAGGTCCAGCAACTCATCAGGCAGCGGGTCGAAAAACGAATCCGGCACTTTCGCCAGACCCGCGCCCAACCCTATCGGCCGCGGTTGGGCCGTCGCTCCCGGCAAGGGCAGAATTTCCGCGACGGGGTTGGTTCCCTGGCAGAGGATGATTTTATCGCCCGGCTTCAATCCGGCGATATGTTCGGGAAGATGAGCTACTGCTTCCTGCATATCGAGTCTGGTCGTAACCATAAATTAACTCCTGATTACACCCAAGGCTAGGCAACGAATGTCCGGCAGTTAAGGAATAGCAAAACAGGCGCAAGACAATCTTGCGCCTGTTTACGCTCTTTCGTCGGATATGACAAGCGGGCTATTCCGTCCGTTGAATCCTAGTCGAAGCCGCGGGTGCCGACCCAGCCCACCTGGGAGACGTCGATCATCTCACCATTGGGGCCTTCGTACTTGGTCTCCACGTTCTGGTGGCGGGGGCCGGTGTTGCCGGCGTGCAGGGCCTGGTTGACCGACGCCATTTCCGTGGAGCCGCTGGAGGCCAGGCGGGCCTCTATATCCTCGAGGCTCTCGACCTCGAAGCCAATGTGGTGTATGCCTTCCCAGTCCTTGCCGCGCTCGCCAGCCACGTCGTCGTTCTGGAAGTCAAGGATTGCCATGTTGACGTTGCCGTCGCTGAGCATGAAGCCTTTGGCGTTTTCGCTGTCCAGCGCCGCCACCTGGCGAAGACCGAACACCTCGGAGTAGAACTTGGCGGTCTTTTCCGCGTCGTTTGTGGCGATGGCGATGTGCTTAATCTGGGGCATCTCGCTACCTCTCTGTATCGGATTGCCTTGCCGGGGCAGGTTTTGTAGTGTGGTAAAGATACCACGTTTGACCGCCTGCCGCCATAATTGGAGGCGAGCCGCCGGCTGCGTCTCACCCTTTCGCCTTGCGCTTTCCTGCCGTGTTAAAATGGGGCTGAAATCCGTAGCTAAACATCAGCTGAATATCTGGCAGCTATCGGAAGGAGAAGCGATGACTGTCCCATACAGGATGAAATTCGGCGTATTCATGGCCCCGTTCCACCGGGTGGGCGAGAACCCCACGCTGGCCTTGGAACGCGATCTGGAACTGATTCAATGGCTGGACACCCTGGGATTTGATGAAGCCTACATCGGCGAGCACCACAGCGCGGGGTGGGAGACCATCGCGTCGCCGGAGGTCTTCATGGCCACCGCCGCCGAGCGGACCCGCAGCATCAAGCTGGGTTCCGGCGTGGTCAGCCTGCCTTATCATCACCCCTACATGGTGGCCAACCGCTTCGTGCAGCTTGACCACCTCACCCGTGGGCGGGTCATCCTGGGCGTCGGCCCCGGGGCGCTGGCCTCCGACGCTCTGATGCTGGGCATCAGGCCCGAGAACCAGCGGGCGATGATGGACGAATCGCTGGGCGTCATCATGCGTCTTATGACCGAGACCGACCCAATTTCCCACAAGAGCGACTGGTTCGAGCTTAACGAAGCCGTAATCCAGCTCCGCCCCTACCAGTTTCCTCACGTTCCGGTGGCCGTGGCCTCCGTCGAGTCCCCCGCTGGCGTCACCACCGCCGGAAAGCACGGCGCATCGGTGCTGTCTCTCAGCGTCCCCCGCGACACCATCCGTCGGACCTCGTTGATGGAACTGTGGGAGATTGCCGAGGAGACCGCCGCCGAGCACGGCAAGACGATGCGCCGCGAGGACTGGGGCATCGTCATGGGTATGCACCTGGCCGACAGCAAGAAGCAGGCTCTCAAGGACATCCGCGAGGGCAGCGCCCGCGTCGTAACCGAGTATTTCGGACGCACCCTCGGCAACCCGGTGCCCGACGTTCCCCGCGACCAGATTGTGGACTACATGGTTGACCACAACCAGTGGATCGTCGGCACTCCCGACGACGCCATCGCCGGCATTGAGCGGCTCCAGGAAATCAGCGGCGGCTTCGGCAAGTTCATGATTCGCGTGGAGGACTGGGCGCCCCGCGACAAGTTGCACCGCAGCTATGAGCTGCTGGCCCGCTACGTGATGCCCTACTTCCAGGGTTCCCTCATTGGCATCGAAACTTCCAACCAGTGGGCGGCGGATCGCGTTGAGGTATTGCAGGCCAACCGCTACGCCGGTATCAAGGCAGCCACCGACACCTTCGACGCCAGCCGCAGCCGCAACTAACTTTCCCCGGAGGACTCGTAAGCGTCGGAAATCAGCAGGAAGGAACTGCACAAACTGGTTGACCAGCTCCCGGAGTGCGAGTGGGAAGTGTCGTGCTGGGTGCTGCTCGCCCACCTGAAGCAGCACGACCCGATGCTGTGGCGCCTGTGACCGCCCCTGAGGACGACGAAGAGGAGACCGAGGAGGAACGCCTCGCCATCGAAGAGGCACGGGAGGACATCAAGGCTGGGAACACGGTCTCATTTGAGGAAGTCAAGAAACGTTTCGGGCTTTCTTCGTGAGTTGGCACATCGAATTTTCCCGGCAAGCCGTGGTCGGCCCAGACAAATTGGACAGACGAGTGCGGGAGCGAGTAATCACCGCTTTACAACGATTTTCCGATACTGGCTATGGAGACTTGATAAAACTGAGAGGGCGGGAAGAGGAGTGGCGCCTACGGGTGGGGGACTGGCGCGTGAGATCAAAACTAGAGACAACGAAGCAGCTATATTAAATGTCCTCCGCGTGCTTCACCGACGAGAAGCCTACAGGTAGAGCGAAAAGAGACACCGCCCCGCTTTGGAGCGGTGTCTTTGCATCTGGCAACGATTAGCGATTCGAGGCAACTGCAAATAAGAATGAAAGGCCAACGCTTCTGTCTGCAATTTGCATAGTTCGGCAGACACCTCACGTCATGAGCGACAGGCCCGGCAGATGCTGAGCCTGTCTTGGCGGAACACTACGGATGCGAGGTTCAGCGTTGAGCCCTGCCGTCGCTGTTGCTCGTGTCTATCAGACTGGCCGCGCCGTCGGGGTTGAAAATCAGCAGGTCCGCTGGCATGGAGATGGCCGGGCCGACGATATATTCTGCCACCTCTGTACCAGACGCCGGCCGTGGCCCGCGCCCCCGCCGGTCATGCCCGCGTCCGGGATGCCGCGCCTGCGGGTCTTGATGTCCTGGTAGCGATTTACGCAAACTCCGGCTTACTTGTCTGAATGCCGCTTTTCCACGCAACTTCCGCTGAGAACCAGCAACAATCCTGACGGAATGTCGCCATTCGGCCAGTTCGACTCAATCTGCGAAAAAATACCGAAGTTGCGGATTCTACCGCAATCTGCTTCCGGGGGTAGTCGTTCACTGTATTTTCGCAATCGTTATGTATTACACTGCATGAAGCAGGTGCCGGTTCCCAAGGCCATCCCCAAAGTCCAGAGGCGAAGAAGATGCGCAAAACCAAGATAATCGTCACCATTGGCCCATCATCCAACGACGAGGAAACCCTCAGCAGGCTCATTGCCGACGGTATGGACTGCGCCCGTCTCAACTTCTCCCACGGCACCCATGAGGAACACGCCATAGTCATCGAACGCATCCGGCGGCTCTCCAAGGAACAAAACCGCACTGTGGGCGTGCTGCAAGACCTGGGGGGCATCAAGCTCCGCCTGGGCCGCCTAAATGGGAACCAGCCACTCAACATCGGCGATGAGGTGGAGATTACGGCGGACAGAGAGTCCACGACGCCTGGAGTGCTGCCGTTTCCCCAGCCCGGAGTGCTGCGCAACCTTCAGGTGGGCAATTTCGTGTTCATCGCCGATGGTACAGTGCAGCTTGAGGTGACCGAGACCACCCCCCACCGCGTCTACTGCCGGGTGCTGAGTTCCGGCGTGGTGTCGTCGTTCAAGGGAGTGAATCTCCCAGGAGTTGCCATTGATCAACCAGTCTTCACCGATAAGGACAAGGCCGACCTGATCTTCGGCGTGGAGCAGCAGGTGGACTGGGTGGCGGTATCATTTGTTCGCACTGCCGAAGATATACATTACGCGCGGCGGTATCTCAATGCCGCAGGCAGCAAAGCCATGGTTATGGCCAAGCTGGAACGGGGCGAGGGCATCGAAAACCTCGACTCCATCCTCCCCGAAGTTGACTCGGTGATGGTGGCCCGGGGCGATCTGGGCGTCGAGATTCCCATGGAACGAGTGCCAAGGATGCAGCGGCTCATCGTGGACAAGGCCAACACCGCGGGCAAATTGGTGGTGATCGCCACCCAGATGCTCCGCAGCATGGTTATCTCCCCCACACCCACCCGGGCCGAGGTGTCGGACGTCAGCAACGCTGTGCTGGAAGGCACCGACGCCATACTGCTGTCCGACGAGACGGCGATGGGAGAGTATCCGGTGGAGGCGTTGCGGATGGCGGTCTCGACCATCAACGAGGCCGAGTCGGAGGATATGTACCCCTACTACAATGGCTTGGGCAGCAACGACCGCACCCAAGCCATCACCGCCGCGGCCGCGACGCTGGTACACACTCTCGAATCCAAGCCCATCGTACTGACGAGTACCGGGCGGGCGGCTCTGGAACTGGCCCGCTATCGCCCGGCCAACGACATCCTGGCCTTCTCTCACGACCCGGCGGTTCTGCGCAAACTGTGCCTGGGGTGGGGAATCCAGCCCACCGGCGTCATCCCGGTACAGCGCGACGTGGCGGAACTGGTCTACCAAGTGGTCCAGTCGGCTTTGGACCTCGGGGCCGTCTCCGAGGACGACGTGGTGACCATCGTCCACGGCTTCCTGACCGGCGTGTCGGGCACCACCAACGCTGTGCAGGTGCTGAGTATCCGGGAATACCTGGAAAACGTCGGCTGGCTCCGGGCTGAGCGAGTGGCTGGAACGCGGCCATGACGCCCTGGGGCAAACCCCCTTGCTGCCCTCCCTGGGTTACTCTGGCAAACAGTAGGGGCGCACTACGGTGCGCCCCTAAGCTCTTTCGACCAGTATGGGTGACGCCTGAACACCCTGTTAGGCAGTTCCAGGGAGGGAGTGGGGTAGCGTGGAGTCGCCCATCAGATAAACATCTATGGCCCGCGCCGTTTCGCGGCCCTCGGCGATGGCCCACACGACCAGAGACTGCCCTCGCGCCGTGTCGCCGGCGGCGAACACACCCGGAACGCTGGACATCCTGTCGTCGCCGATGCTGACGTTGCCGCGGCCGTCGAAATCCACTCCCAGTTGGGTCAGCAGGCCCTCATGTTGCGGGTGCAGGAAGCCCATGGCCAAGAGCACCAACTCGGCCTCAACCTCGAACTCGCTGCCCGGAACTTCCTCCATCGCCGAACGCCCGCCGTTGGGGGGCTGACTCCACTCGACCCGGACGGCGTGAAGCCGCTCCAGCTTGCCGTCGCTGCCGGAGAAGGACTTGGTAAGGATTCCGTAGTCGCGGACGCCGCCCTCCTCGTGGGCCGCCGAAGAGCGGAGAATCATGGGCCACTGGGGCCAAGGGTTATCCGTGGTGCGCTGCAAGGGAGGCTCAGCCAGCAACTCGTACTGGTTGACCAGTTCCGCGCCCTGGCGGTGGGCCGTGCCCAGGCAGTCGGCGCCAGTGTCGCCGCCGCCCAGTATCACCACCCGCTTGCCCTCTGCTGAAATGCGAGCTTCCGCCTCCACCTGCTCCCCGGCGTTGAGCCGGTTCTGCTGGGTGAGGTAGTCCATGGCGAAGCATACGCCGTCAAGCTCCCGGCCTGGCACCGGCAGGTCGCGTGGGACAGTGGAGCCGCAGGCCAGACAGATGGCGTCGAAGTCCTTGAGCAGTTTCTCCGCTGGAAGGTCAACGCCCGCGTTTACGCCGGTCTCGAAGCTGATGCCTTCCCTCTCCATGATGTCGAGACGGCGGCGAAGCACTTCCTTGTCCAGCTTGAAGTCAGGGATACCCAAGGCCAGTAGCCCGCCGATGTACTCGTCGCGCTCGAAGACTGTGACCCAATGGCCGGCCCGATTGAGTTGCTGGGCGGCGGCCAATCCGGCCGGGCCGGAGCCGATGACGGCGACCTTCTTGCCAGTGCGCACTGCGGGTGGCTGCGGCTTGATCCAGCCCTGTTCATAGCCTCGGTCGGCGATTTCCTTCTCGACGTACTCAATGGTCACCGGGTCGGCATTGATGCTGAGGACACAACTGGCTTCGCAGGGCGCCGGGCAGATGCGCCCGGTGAATTCGGGGAAATTGTTGGTGGACAACAGGATCCGCAGGGCGCTTTCCCAATCGCCCATGTAGACGTAGTGGTTGAAATCGGGAATCACGTTGCCCAGTGGACAGCCAGTATGGCAGAAGGGGACAGCGCAGTCCATGCACCGCCCGCCCTGTTGCCGGGCCGTGGCTTCGGGCCAGCGTGTATACAGTTCCCGGTAATCGTGAAGGCGCTCACCTACTGGCCGGCGCTCCGGGGGCTGCCTGCCTGATTCGATGAATCCAGTGGGTTTACCCATGCGATACGGCTTCCATCTCCCGGTCTTCCAAGCCCCGCATCCTGCGCTCCTGCAAGACCCGGCGGTAATCCCGGGGCATAATTTTCTTGAATTTCGAGAGAGCCGAATTCCAGTCGGCCAGAATTCGGGCGGCGGGGCCGCTGCCGGTATGGCTGTGATGCTCCTCGATGAGCCCCTTCAGGGTGATTATGTCATCGCGGTCAACCACCGGCTCCAGGTCCGCCATGCCTTCGTTGAAGCGAATGTGGAAATCGCCGTCGGCGTCATAGACAAAGGCGATGCCGCCGCTCATTCCTGCCCCGAAGTTGCGCCCTGTGGCGCCCAACACCACCACCACGCCGCCGGTCATGTACTCGCAACCGTGGTCGCCCACTGCCTCGACCACTGCCCGGACTCCGCTGTTGCGGACGCAGAAGCGCTCTCCGGCCACGCCGTTGATATAGGCATGGCCTCCGGTCGCACCGTACATCGCCACGTTGCCGATGATAATGTTTTCGTCGGGGACAAAGGTGGAATCCGGGTGGGGCTTCACCACGATAAGCCCTCCCGACATTCCCTTGCCCATGTAGTCGTTGGTGTCGCCGTTCAGATGCAGGCTGACGCCCGGCGCCAGGAAGGCGCCGAAGCTCTGGCCCGCCGAGCCGGTGAAGTTGATGCGAACGGTGTCGGGCGGCAGCCCGTCCTCCCCGTAGGCCTTGGCTATTCTTCCGCTGAGCATCGCGCCGACGGTACGGTTGGCGTTGCTGATGGGAAGGTTGATCTCCACTGGCATCTTGAGCCGCAACGCCTGTCTGGCAAGCTCGATGAGCTTGTGGTCCAGGGCCCGCTCCAGGCCATGGTCCTGCTCCTCGGAGCAGAAAAGGGTCTCGCCGGGCGAAATTGCCTCTTGGTAGTAGAGCATTTTCGTCAGGTCGAGGCCGTTGGCCTTCCAGTGCTCTATGGCCTTGCGGGAGTCGAGGGTGTCGGCGCGGCCAACCATTTCGGCCACGGTGCGAAAGCCCTGCTCGGCCATGATTTCCCGCATTTCCTCGGCGATGAACATGAAGTAGTTGACCAGATGCTCCGGCCTCCCGTCGAACCGGGACCGGAGTTCTGGATCCTGTGTGGCAATGCCCACGGAGCAGGTGTTAAGGTGGCACTTGCGCAGCATGATACAACCGCTGACCACCAGGGCCGCTGTGGCGAATCCGAATTCCTCGGCTCCCAGCATGGCGGCGATGGCGGCGTCCCTTCCCGTCTTTAACTGCCCGTCGGTCTGCACCACGATGCGGCTGCGCAAGCCGTTGGCGACCAGCACCTGCTGCGTCTCAGCGATGCCCAACTCCCAAGGCAACCCGGCGTACTTGATGGACGACTCCGGCGAAGCGCCTGTACCGCCGTCATGCCCACTGATCAGCACCACGTCGGCGTGGCCCTTGGCCACACCGGCCGCGACGGTGCCAACACCGACTTCGGCCACCAGCTTGACATGAATGCGCGCGCCGGGATTGATATTCTTCAGGTCGTGAATCAGTTGGGCCAGGTCTTCGATGGAATAGATGTCGTGATGAGGCGGCGGCGAAATCAGTTCAACGCCGGGGGTGGTGCGCCGCACCCACCCGATATACTCATCCACCTTGTGGCCGGGCAACTGTCCGCCCTCGCCGGGCTTGGATCCCTGGGCCATCTTGATCTGCAGGTCGGTGGAGTTGATCAGGTAGTTGGCGGTCACGCCGAACCGGCCGGAGGCCACCTGCTTGATGGCGCTGCTCCGGTTGTCGCCGTTGCCGTCCAGCACATAACGCCGGTAGTCTTCACCGCCCTCGCCGGTGTTGCTTCGGGCGCCGATACGGTTCATGGCGATGGCCATGGTCTCGTGGGCTTCCCTGCTGATGGAGCCGAGAGAAGCAGCGCCCGTGGCGAACCGCTTGACTATTTCCGAGGCCGGCTCGACTTCCTCGATGGGAACCGGGGCGCGTTCTCCCTTGAATTCCAGCAGACCCCGGAGGGTGGCGATGCGCCTGCTCTGATCGTTGGAGAGCCGCGCGAATTTCTGGTATACGCCATAGTCGTTGGTGCGGGCGGCGTGCTGGAGCATCCCGATAGTATCGGGGTTCCACTGGTGATGCTCGCCTCCGCGACGCCACTGGTAGGACCCGCCCAGCGGAAGAGTCTGGTTGGCGGGAACCTCGGTGGCATCGTAGGCCGCGCCATGGCGCTGCAACGCCTCGCGCTCAATGGCGTCCAGGCCGATCCCGCCGACGCGAGAGGGCGTCCAGCTGAAGTATTCGTCCACCAGGGTATGGTCGAGACCTACGGCCTCGAAAATCTGTGCGCCCCGGTAGCTCTGCACCGTGGAGATGCCCATCTTGGACATCACCTTCAGCACACCCTTCTCGTTGGCCTTGATGTAGTTCTTGCGGGCGTAGTCCGGGCCGTGGCCGTTGAACTGGCCGGACTCGCTCATGCTTTTCACGGTTTCCAACGCCAGGTAGGGGTTTATCGCCCCGGCGCCATAACCGATAAGCAGGGCGAAGTGATGCACCTCGCGGGCCTCGCCGGTTTCGACGACCAGCCCCACCCGGGTGCGGGAACCCTCCCGGATCAGGTGATGGTGTACCGCGCTGGTGGCCAGCAGACTGGGGATGGGGGCCCGCCCATGCCCGACACCCCGGTCGGACAGGACGATGATGGAGTATCCCTCTTCAACCGCCTGAGATGCCCGTTGGCGAAGATCGTCGAGGGCGGTTTTGATGCCCACCTCGGGATCGAACACTGTCGGCAGCGTCATGGCCCGAAGTCCGGGCAGGTCCAGGGACTTGATCCGGACCACGTCTTCGTTTTCGATGATTGGGGAGTGCAGTTTCAATTGGCGGCAGTGCAGCGGCATCTCCGCGAACAAATTTTGTTCACCGCCGATAAAGGCTTCCAGCGAAGTGACCAACTCTTCCCGAATGGCGTCCAGAGGCGGGTTGGTGACCTGGGCGAACAACTGCTTGAAATAGTTGAACAGCAGTTGGTTCTGCTCGGAGAGCACCGCCAGCGGCGCGTCATTGCCCATGGAGCCGACGGCTTCGTAGCCCGACTCGGCCATGGGGGTGGTGAGCATCCGAAGTTCCTCTACGCTGTATCCGAAAGCCCGTTGCTGCCGCACCAGGTCGTCGGGGCGCATGGCCGGCTCCGCCGGGGCGGGCGGCAGGCTTTCCAACCTGACCTTGTTTTCCTGTAGCCATTGGCCATAGGGCTGGCGATTGGAGAGGTCGTTCTTCAATTCCTCATCGCCGATGATTCGCCCCTGCTCCAGGCTGACCATGAACATCCGGCCCGGCTGCAAGCGGCCCTTGAGCCTGACCTCGCCGGGGGGGACCTCAAGCACTCCGGTCTCCGAGGCCATCACCAGCTTGTCGCCGGTGGTGACCAGGTAGCGGAAGGGACGCAGGCCGTTGCGGTCCAGAAGCGCACAGATGTTGCTGCCATCGGAGGAGACAATCATGGCCGGGCCGTCCCACGGCTCCATGAGCGCCGAGTGATACTCGTAGAAGTCCTTCTTTTCCTGGGGCATGGTCTCATGCTGGTTCCATGCTTCAGGGATCATCATGAGCATGGCGTGGTCCAGCTCGCGGCCGGTCATCAGGAGCAGTTCCAAGGCGTTGTCGAAGCTGGCCGTGTCGCTGTCGCCGGGGTTCATAACGGGAGGGACCTTGGCCATGTCGTCGCCGAACAGGGGCGACTCGAACATCGCCTCGCGGGCGTGCATCCAGTTGAGGTTGCCGCGAAGGGTGTTTATCTCCCCGTTGTGGGCCAGGTAACGGTAGGGGTGGGCCAGGCGCCAGTGGCCCAGCGTGTTGGTGCTGAACCGGGAGTGGACCAGCGCGAAGGCGCTGACCAATTCCTCTTCCTTCAGGTCAAGGTAGAAACCGGAAATCTGGTGGGCCATGAGCAGGCCCTTGTATACGATGGTGTTGCAGGACAGGCTGCAAACGTAAAAATAGTCGGCCTCTTCTTCAGAGAGACCGCTGTCCTTCATGGAATGTTCGATGACCTTGCGGACGACGAAGAGTTTGCGCTCCAGTTTGGCGGGGTCCAGCCCACTCCGCCCGGAGCTGACGAACACCTGGCAGATGCGCGGGCAGCGTCGGCGGGAATCGCGTCCCAGCTTGTCGTAGTCAAGCGGCACGTCCCGCCAAGCCAGTTCCTCCAGCCCTTCTTCTTCAATGACGCGGGAAATCAGAGCGCGCGCCTTCTCTTCGGCTTCCGGTTGAGGCGGCAGGAATACCATGCCGACACCGTACTCGCCGTCGGGTGGAAGCTGGAATCCCAAGCGCTGGCTCTCGCGGCGGAAATGGCTGTGGGGCATCTGGATCAGGATGCCGGCGCCGTCCCCTGTTTCCGGGTCGCTGCCTGCCGCCCCGCGGTGGCCCAGGTTGATGAGCACCTGAAGCCCCTCTTCGACAATCTGATGGGACTTCCGGCCCTTGATGTCGGCGACCACGCCGACGCCGCAAGCGTCGTGCTCCTGTTCCGGTGAATAAAGGCCCTTGCTGGCTAATTCTTTTAGCGGATCCATACTTTCCGAATCCCTGCCAGGAAAACTGAGCGCTGGGGCGCTTCGCTCGTACCAACAGCCGCAGAAAATTCGGGGGCGCCGAGGCAACAATCGCCTCCCCAGCCGGGCTGCGGACAGATTTGTGTAATATATCACAATTATCTTTCGATACAAGACCTCGGCAAGCAAAAAGGTATAATGGAGCGGAAAAATCCCCTCTCCTTTTGTGTGAGGAGAGGGGATTGCCCCCCCCGTTTTCAGCTTGACCGCCCGGCTCGTCAACCCCGTCAACCCTGAGGTTCAGTGGAACTCATTTCTTCAAGGGCAAACAGGAATTTGGAAATCTCCTGCATCTGCGCCTCGCTGATGGTCAGACTATAGGATACCTCCAGGCCGCTCTGGCTGATTGTCATACCAGCGGCCAAGTCCTGGATTCCCGGGGAGCCGGCCATTACCCCCAGCATGGCCATGGCGCCGACGGTGTATTCCCTGGATGCGCTAGCGGCGGTTTCTTCCTCGAAGAATTGCTTTACTTGCATTTCAAAGGCTGCGTCGCCCACCCGAACTTTCATCACAGTTAGAGGAGAAGACAGGGCCGTCGGGTCCAAGAAGCCGAGCATCCCCATCCCGTCCCCCGTGCCTTCGCCTGTCATTTCCAGCAACTCAGGCGGGGTCGACAGGATTACCCCCAAGTGACGGTCTCCCAGGGCATCAAGGGCCCGAATTCCTTCGCCGGACAAAGGCGGCGCGACTCCCTCGGCCACGTCAATCATCGCCTTCACCCCGTCCGTCGTCCCGAACAGAAGGGTGCCTGAATCCAGGAAGCTGAATGAGAAGCTGTCCTCGTTGCCGCTCGAGTCTACGTACAGGCCGTGGCCGCGATAGAATTCAACTTCGTATTCAATCTCAGGTTTAATCTCAGGATTTTCTGCCGAGGCCGCCATCATTCTTCCGGCGAAGTCGGCCTCATCTGATACCCCCCGCAGGACTACGCCCATCCTGGGCGCATCACTGTCCTCTTCCATATCCGCCGAGAGGCCGGCTTCCAAGACGGTCTCCAGGTCCGCGAACATTTCCACAAATTCGACGGAACGCAGGTCAATTCCGGTTTTACTCTCTAGTTCGCCAAGAAAATCACTCTCACTCCCCGTTCCGCCACTGTCGAACAACATCCCCAGGATAGTCATCATTACCGGCGAATCCAGCATGGCGGCGGGGTTGGCATCAACCACGAAGGTGGCGTCAGCCGGCAGCAGCGTCTCGCGGGACAGAGCGATTTCGGGTGTGGCCGTGGGCAACCGGGTCGGCGTCGGTGCGGGGACATCGGTCGGCGCGGGCGTGGGAGTCGGCGTCGGGTCCGAGCCACAGGCCACGAACAGCAGAGCGGCCAAGACCAGGCCGGCCGCGGCAAATTTGGGTAACAGGGAGCCAATGAGAATCATAACGTACTCCGCGGTCAAGCCAGGCCGGAGCCTGTCTAGCGCCTGTCTTTAGTTATTACGTGGAGACCTGCCCCGCAGATTCCGGCAGGCAAATGGCCGGCGTTCAGCCAGAATTGCAGAGAACTGCCGGGTTCAGCGTGAGCGTGATTGACCGGCGCAGGCGCCAGCCCTATACTCGCCAGCAGTCCATTCAGGCCGGAAACCGGCTCCCAAAAGTCGGCGGAACGCCGCCAAGAGTTCGCAAGAGCACGGAGGAACCGACGCTGGAACCCCTGGAAGTAGCGCAGTTCATTGTTGATGTCGCTTCGGACAAGCTGGCCGAGGACATCGTGCTGTTGGACCTGCGGGGGCTTGCGCCCTTCACCGATTACTTTGTGATAATGTCGGCTGAGTCGTCCCGGCAGATTGAGGCGCTGGAGCAAGACCTGTCCCAAACGCTCAAGGATGCCGGGGTCGTCCGGCATAGGAGAGAGGGCACGCCGGCCTCCGGCTGGGTGCTTCTGGACTTCAGCAACGTCATCGTCCACTTATTCTCGCCGGATGAGCGGGAGTTTTACGACTTGGAACGCCTGTGGGGTCGTGCGCCCCAAGTCGTGCACGTACTGTAAACGCCGGAACGCCAGACGCTCGGGGCGCCCTCACCTCGACCCTCTCCTTCGAACGGAGAGGGTTTTTTGTGCATTCCCGCCTGACTTTGCTACTCGACGATCCACTGGTCGCTGCTGCGGGCATAGGTCAGGATTTCCCCCGGCTCAAAGAAAAGAGACAGTTCCCGCCCGGCTGACTCGGGGCTGTCGGAGCCGTGTATCAGGTTGCGCCCGATGTCCACGCCCAGGTCTCCGCGAATGGTGCCGGGGGCCGCGTTGACCGGGTTGGTGGGGCCCATGGTGTTGCGGACGATTTCCACCGCGTTGCTGGACTCCCAGGCCATGGCGACGATGGGGCCCGAGGTTATGAAGCCGACCAGCCCCGGAAAGAAGGGACGGTCTACGTGTTCGCCGTAGTGTCTATTGGCCAGGGCCTCATCCATCTGCATCAGCTTCATTCCCACCAGCTTCAGCCCTCGCCGTTCCAGGCGTCCGATGACCTCGCCAATGAGTCCGCGTTGCACTCCGTCGGGTTTCACCAACACCAGCGTCTGCTCCATTATTTGTTCCCTTCCTGTGAATCAGTTTTTCCGTAATCGGTTGGGGGGCGGGTCAGTTCTTGCCGGGGACTTTCCGGCCAAAGGCTCCACGCCATCACCGCGACCCACCCGGCGATCCCTGCACCCAACAACCCCCACACCCGGAGGGCCACCCATCCGGCGAGCAACGCCCCGAACAGCAGATTGAACACGAAGATGGCGTTCTTGTGACGTTTGTCCCGGTAGATGGCAATAAAAGAGGGCAGGAGGCAAACCGCCAGCCCAATGAGCATTATAGCGATTCTATACATGATGCCACTCGATTTCGCCCCTAGTCCTCGACGGTCTTGGTCAGTTGGATTTCGACGCCGCGGCGCTCCATGTCCCAAAGGAAGGGCGCGGGGTCGAGGGATTCCGGCGCATGGAGGCCGGGGGCTGAAAGCTCGCGGGTCAACAGCATACGGGCGCCGACGGCCAACGTCGCGGCGACGTTGTCGGCGTCGTCTTCACCGGGAAAGTGATAGGACATCGTGAAGCAGGTCTTTCTGCCGCGCAGCAGTCCGCTCACCTGCGCCTGCCGCAACACAGGCCCCGGCGCAGCCCCGAATCCGTAGAGGGCGGCGGAAAACGGGCCGTCCCAAGTGTCGCGCGGGCCGGAAAAGAAGGCGGCGGCGAACCCGGCGGGACTGAGCGGGCCGGCGGTGGTATCAACGGGGCGGTCGCTGCCAAAACCGAAGCGCAACAGATTTCGCATCATCTCATCCATCGCCCCATCCGAGAACCCGCGATGGCTGGACACATGGGTCAGCGACGGAATACTGCCGGGGAGCGTGACCGGGCCGAGGCCAACAGTGCAGCATGGGATGGCGCCCAAAGCCGGAAATACGGCGTCTTGGAACTCCGACATTGGCGAAACGTGCCGCCATTCGCCTACCCGCCAGACCAGCGCGGGCGAACCAAAGGCGGCCAGGCGGTCGCTCCACTGCCTCAGGCTGCGGCGGCGCAGGTCGTCCACCATATAGAACCGGGCCTCGTCAACGCGCTCAAGCCGCTGGCCGAGGTAGCTGGTCAGGGCGTTGGTCAGCCCGGGCGACGCCCCCAGCCCGGGGACCACTCCAACAGACCGGTATCCGGTTGCAGCCCCCAGGTAATCCGAATCAAACACCGCCTGAATGGCCTCGGCATCGCTGCCGGAATCGACATAGGATGCTCCGGCGTCCACCACGTTGCGTATCAATGGCAACAGGGCGCCCAATGGGAGGCGCAAGGTGTTGACCACAAGAGAAACGTCATCCATAACCCTGGCCAGCGATTCGTCATCGGTGGCGTCGAGACGAATGGAAACTGCCTTTCCGCCGCACAATTCCGCCGCCGCAGCGGCCCGATCTGCAACACTATCGGCCGTGATGACGCGGCTGAAAGCGCGGTCCTGTCCCATAAGACGGGAAGCTGCAAGGCCAATCGGGCCACAACCCAGCAACAGCACCCCGCCGTCAGGCATTATATCCCGCCGATATTGGGCCCGCCGATATTGGGGAGGTTACCCGCCCTCGCCGTATCCACCAGAAAACGGCAATTCCGGGCGCGTTCCATGAGCCGGGCAAGCATCAGGCTCCCTGCCGTGAGCGGGACGGCCGGGGAGAAGACGCCTGCGGCTTTCGGTCCCGCCGCTTGGGTACGCCGATGCTGGGCATACGCAGGTAGTCTGGCTGAAGGCTGTCGAGGTCGTCGGTATCACCAAGATTCAGGCGGCCTTGCGCCAGCAGCGCCAGGGAGCCGGCCCTGGCCGAGGGCGGAGCATGGCAGATGATGGCGCGACCGCCCAGGCGGGCTTTTACGTCGTTGGCCCACAGCGTCAGCCCCTCGCCGCAGAACACCACCGCGTCGTCAGCTCCGGCATCCAGTTCGTCAAGCAATTCCTCCGGGCCGGTTATCCGGTCCTCACGCAGCCGGGAACCGTCTGGAGCCATCAGGGCGGAGGCGGCTTCTCCTCTGCCCGCTTCCAGCAGAGCGCAGACTTGCAGGCCGGCGTCCCGGAAGGGAAATGCTTCCAGGTCAAGACTGCCCAACCCGATGATTGGGATGCGAGCCGCCAGTGCCAGGCCCTTTGCCGCGCTGACCCCGGTGCGGAGGGCGCTGAACCCTCCCGGCCCCAGCGCGACGGCTACGGCGTCCAGGTCCCCAGGGCGAACGCCCCGGTTTGCCAGGACATGGGCCACTGCCGGCATCAACCCGGTTGTGTGATTGACCATCGAGTGCCAGGCCCGGAGGGCTACGACGCGCTCTCCATCGGCCAGCGCAACCGAAGCGTGTCTGGTGGAGGTGTCAATTGCCAGAAGCATAATCCAGCCTAAGGGGCCTCCGCAGCAAATGGCCCGGCTGAGGCCAGTTCAGACAACAAGGCGTCAAAGCGGGATGGTCCAGCATCGAGGACAATGTCGCGGCTCTCCTCTGCTTCACCATAGCTGAACTCCAGCCACAGCGCATCTTCAGGCAGCAGTTCCTCGGCTCGCTCGGCCCACTCTATAACACATACGCCGCTGTCAAAAAGCTGCTCGTCCAAGCCCAGGTCCCAAGCCTCTGCGGGACTGCCGATGCGGTAAAGGTCTATATGATGCAGGGTGAGCCGCCCATGGTGCCGGGTCATCAGCACGAAAGTCGGGCTGCGGACATACCCCTCCACGCCCAGGCCGAGGGCGAGGCCCTGGGTAAAGCAGGTCTTTCCTGATCCCAGCGGCCCGCTGAGCAGGTACACATCCCCGGCGCGCGCGCGTTCTCCGACAGCGCAGCCGAGGCGGCGGGTCTGCTCCGGGCTGCCGGAGCGCAACACGAGGGAATGGCGCGCCGGTTCCTGCATATCTGTTCCTTTGGTAGTCAAAAGTGCAGGCCATTCGGCCTACGTCGAGCGGAAATGGTCCCAGCCGTTTTCCGTCAGGGAAATCTTCCGGCCAGCATCGTCCAAAACGGCCACCCGGCCCGGCTCCACGCCGGCACCCGCCTCCACAATGGAGCCGATAACGGCGCTGCCCTCTCCCAACCGGGGGATCAGCGATTCCACAACATCCGGCGGGCCGGTGAACAGCAGCACGTAGTCCTCGCCACCGCCGAAGGCCAGGGCAAGGCAGTCGCCGGGGAACTCCCGCCGCAGCATCGGGTGCACCGGCGCCGCCGAAGCGTGAACGCGGGCAGACACGCCGGACGCGGCGCACAGCTTGCCCAAGTCGTCGCCGAGACCGTCGCTCACATCCATGGCGGTGGTGATTCCCGCTTCGGCCAGCAACTGACCTTGCCGGACCGCCGGGACGGGCCTGCGATGGGCACGGCGCAAGAAGTCGGCGGACTCTCCCGCGGCGCCGGACCCTTCGGCAAGCTCAGAACCCAGCATCAGCCGAAGCCCGCCGCCCGAACTGCCGACGTATCCGCTGACGGCCACCGCGTCGCCGGGGCGGGCATTGGAGCGCAGCATCGGCGGGCGCCCGGCGACGCCGACGAGGGCGGTGGTGACGAACAGCACGGGCGAGCCTACGATGTCTCCTCCCACGATGGCCATACCGTATTCCTCGCCGATTTCCAGCATCCCGCAATACATCTCTTCGATGTCGGCCACTTCGGTTTCGGGCGGCAGGCCCAGGGTTATCAGGGCATAGGTGGGCAGGCCACCCATGGAGGCAACGTCGCTGACGTTGGCGGCGACGGCCTTCCAGCCCAAGTCACGCCAAGGGGTGGTGTGACGGGTGAAGTGGATGCCCTCGACCACGGTGTCGGTGGTGAAAAGCTCGCGGCCATCGCCCGACTGCCAGGCGGCGGTGTCGTCTCCGGTATCCACCAGCAGCGGAAAGGCGCGCACGGCGTCATTGCCCGGGCCGCGCCCGACTACCATGCGATTGAGCCGCTCGATTACCCCGAACTCGCCTATGTCTCTCACCTGCATTGCTCTCCAATTATAGCCTATAGCCCATAGGCGGGTATCCAGGCACAATTACGGGCAATCGGAGCCAGAGGAAAAATTGGTAGCAGTTGACAAGCTGATTCCGAACTGATTAGTATGCGATACTATATCCAGCGTGACAGGAATTACGTCGGTTTTCGTAGGTCTTATAACGGAATACTGCGTTGCGCTGTCAAGGTCATTTGAATGTATGGGAAGTACCGGATGTTAAACGTAAGGCTGTTCCAGATTATTGCCCTGGTGTCTTTGTTGGCGCTGCTGAGTATGTTCGCAGTAGCCTGCGGCTCGGACTCAACCTCGACACCCGTCCCTGAACCGACTGCGATGCCAGCGCCCACGGATGCAATGGAACCTACTGCGATGCCAGCGCCCACGGATGCAATGGAACCGACTGCGATGCCAGAGGAACCTGAGCCGACCGAGGCGGCGGCGACGCCAACTGCAATGCCCGCTCCAACCGGCGACGAAGAAGTCTTCGAACTGAAGTTCAGCTCCCCCCTCTCGCCTCCCCCGTTCCTGATGAGCGAAGTCCATAAATGGTGGGCCGACGAAGTGGAGCGCCGCAGCGGCGGGCGCATTGAGTGGACTGATTTCTATTGGTCCGGCGCCCTGACCAAGGCCGGCGAGACCCTGGAGGCGATTGAGGTCGGGTTGGCCGACGCCGGCACGGTCGCGTTGCCTTACTACCCCGGAAAGCTGCCGCTGGGCAACTGGACCTATGCCGTGCCCTTCGGCCCCGGAGACCCGCACATGATTCTGGAAGCATCCCAGCGGCTGTTTGATGAAGTGCCGGCTCTGCGGGAGGAAATAGAAGCCTACAACATGATCTTCCTCGTACCAACGGTCATCGACACCTACAACCTGACGTCGAAGGACCCCATCGTCACTTTCGAGGATTTCGACGGCATTAAAATTGCCTCCATCGGCTCATATCATCCCAAGATTCTACAGGGCGCCGGAGCCACCGCCATCGCCATGCCTGTGGCGGACCGCTACCAGGCTTTGCAGACCGGCGTCATCGATGCGGAATTCCTGCCTTGGGACATCTCTCACGCCTACAAGTACCACGACTTCAACAAGAACGTCACTTGGGTAAACATGGGTGCGGCCATGCCAACGGGCCTGGGGATCAATAAGGACATTTGGGACAGCCTGCCCGAAGACCTGCAACAACTGATGTTGGATGTGGCAGACGAAGCGGTGCAACTCAACGCATCGCTGATTTTGGAACGACGTAATGCGGCGTTGGACGAATGGGAAGAGATGGGTGTAACCCGCCATGATATGACCGAGGAAGCCCGCGCACAGTGGGCCGCCGCGCTCTCGGACATTCCGGGCGACTGGATTAAGGAAATGGAAGACAAGGAACTGCCAGGCCGCGAAGTGATGGTCACTTACATCGAAATCCTGGAAGAACTGGGGCACACGTTCCCCAGAGAGTGGGCCGCCGAGTACCGGTAGGCGCCGGTGGATTGCTCTCCGAAAGTAGGGGCAAGGTCTGAAACCTGCCCCTACCCCCTGCGGTGAGGATTGAAATGGACTTGCGAGCGGTAGGCCGTTGGCTAAACTGGTTGCTGGGCTGGGTGGTTAACACCAGCGCCTTCGGCGCAGCCAGCATCGTCGTTATTCTGATGGCGCTGGTGGTTTCCGACATCTTTGGCCGCAAGGTGCTGAACAAGCCGATACCTATGTCCTACGAGGTCGCCGCTTTCATGCTGGTCTTCATCGTGTTCATGGGCTTGGCCTACAGCCAGCGGCAGCGGGCGCACATCCGGGTGGAGTTTCTTACCCTTCGGATGTCCCCCAGGGGTCGCGCCATCATGGACCTGGTGGCGTTCACCTTAGGGGTCGCCATCTACGGGGCCATCTTCTACCAAACCTTCAAGTGGTCATATCACTCCTTTGAAATCGGGGAGCATGTTGCCGGGCTGATCAACATACCCAAATGGCCCTCGCAGTTTGCCTTGGCCTTCGGGGCGCTGCTCCTCTCATTGCAGTTTCTTTCCGACTGGCTTAACCGCGCTTCCGAGGTGGTGGCAATGTTTCGCACACCCCACTTGGAGGCGGCCCCGGAACCCGAATCACTGTCCATCGAGCCGGTCGGGGAGCCGGCACCCCCCGATTAGGCAGGTCCGGGGCAACCTTTCCCTTTTCAACAAGCAGAGTATTAACGGTTCACGGTCAATCAGCCTGTATTAAGGTTTGGGAATGGACGATCTCTACTGGGGCATCATCGGCTTTGTAGCGGTTCTCGGTCTGATGTCGCTGGGCATCCATGTCGGGCTGGCCCTGGCAACTACCGGATTTGTCGGTATGATTGTGATGACGGGCAAGGTGCAATTGGCCCTGGCCCTGTTCACCACCACTCCCTACTCCACCACCAACGTCTACGCCTTCGCCATACTGCCCCTGTTCATCCTCATGGGGCTGTTTGCGATGCACGCGGGCCTGTCGGCGCGTGCCTTTGATGCGGCCTACAAGTGGGTGGGCAGGCTGCCGGGGGGCATGGCCATCGCCACCACCTGGGCCAACGCCATGTTCGCCGCCTGCACCGGCTCAAGCGTGGTGGCTTGCGCCGTGTTCACCCGCATCAGCCTGCCGGAGATGCATCGAAGGAACTACGACAAGGCCTTCGCCTGCGGCACAATCGCCGCCGCCGGAATGCTGGGGATGCTGATACCGCCCAGCGCACTGATGATTGTCTACGGGATTCTGACCGAGCAGTCCATCGGCAAGCTGCTTATTGCGGGCGTCGGGCCGGGAATTCTGCTAACACTGATATTCACCGCCGGCATAGTGGCGGTGGCCATCCGAAACCCCGAGCGCGCTCCCAGGGCAGACTACGCGCCGCCCTTGCTGGAGCGGCTCAAGGCCACCGTGGGCATAGTCGGCATACTGGTACTGGTGCTGGGAATAATCGCCGGAATGTACACCGGCATTTTCACGCCCACCGAGGCCGGAGCCGCCGGAGCTGCCGGGGCCTTGGTTCTGGCGCTGATAGCCCCCTTCTTGGAACGGTGGGTTTTCCGCACCGGAACCGCGTCGGCGGCAACCAACTCAGCCACCGCCGCCTCGGACGCCGGGGAAGGAAGCCCGGCAACGCCTCCCGCAACGATGTTGCTGGAAAAGCCGGGCCTGAATTGGCAGCGGTTCAGTCAGGCGATGAAAGAGGCGGCGCAGACCTCGGCGCTGGTGTTCTTCATCCTGATCGGCGCCATGATCTTCGCGCGCTTCCTGGTGCTTACCGGACTGCCGGGGGAATTCGTTGAGGTAGTCAACGAAGCCAACATACCCACGCTGCTCATCATGATACTGTTCCTGGTAATGTACGTGTTCCTGGGGATGTTCCAAGACTCCATATCCATGATGTCCATCACCCTGCCCATCGTTCACCCCATCATCGTGGGGCTGGGCATAGACCCGGTCTACTTCGCCATGCTGGTGATAATGTCCATCGAGATCGGCCTGATCACGCCTCCGGTGGGGCTGAACGTCTACACCGTCCGCTCGGTGGCGGTGCAGATGCCGGAGGGCAAGGACCTGACGCTGGAGAGCATTTTCAAGGGAATCCTGCCCTTTTTCTTCCTCTCCGTATTGGCGCTCATCATCCTGATAGCCGTGCCGCCAATCAGCACCTACCTGCCCTCCAAGATGTTCGGCTAGGCTGGGCAATGCTTCGGCTGCCCCGCCGATTTCGGCGCCCTCGCGCTGAACTGAGGATTGAGTTGAGCGAACCAACGCCGCCGGATGGATATTCCGGCGGCGTTGCGCGTCTCGAAGCCACCCTGCTGCCCCTGGAACCGTTCCGGGTACGGTGCGCCC
>CBDHEF010000001.1:0-260000 GCA_965261945.1 Dehalococcoidia bacterium | reverse complement strand
GTAGCTGTACCGGAAGGTGCGGCTGGATCACCTCCTTTAAGGAGCAAACGGTTCTGTCTGTTTCCCCGATTCGCGTCGGGGCGGAGGCGGGGCCCAACTCCCAGGTCGAACGGTGGGTGTTCCCCTCCAGAAAGCCAGCGGCCGCAAGGCCCTGCGATCGAGTGCCGATTGGCGCTCCCAGGCCAATGGAGAGGTTCCCTGAGAAAGTCCACCGAACCCCCGGCTCACGCCGGGGACCTGCAACCACTCAATGAACACAACCAAATCTCCCTTCCACTATTCAGCAGTTAAGGCGCAAAGCAGAAGCCGGACTCGATGAGTCCGGCTTTTTGGTATGCTGGGCGTCGGTAGCTCCAAATATAGCGAGGCAATCAACCGTGCCGGAAACCGAAGACCTGTACGAAATCCTGCACCTACACCCGTCGGCACACCCCGACGTAATCCAGGCGGCCTACCGTAGGCTGGCGCTGCTGTACCACCCCGACAAGAACACCACCCCGGAAGCCACCGGGATGATGGCCGCCCTCAACCGCGCCTACGCGGTGCTGAGCGACCCGGAACAACGGGCGGAGTACGACCGGAGCCGGGCGGCGCAGGCTGCCTCTGGAGGAGCAGGTGCGGGAACCGCTCCTTCCACTGCCAGCTCGTCGCAATCCTCGCGCCCTCAGAGTAGTGCGCCCCAAAACCCCACAGGCTATTTCACCCTCGGCTCCACCAAGAGCGAGGTAGCCGAAATCCACGGCCCACCACGAGACGTCAGCAACGACCGGGCTATCAGAGAAGAAGTCTGGCACTACGGCAGCGACGACACCATCGAATTCGACTTGGATACTGGAAGGGTTCAAGGCTGGAGCAACATCCGGGACAATCTGAGAATCCGGTTGATTCCCGGGCCAAACGTGACCAGCGCAGGATTTTTCGCCATAGGTGACCATCGGGATGAAGTAGCGCGCCTTCACGGAACACCGCCGGTCATAGTAGCTCGTCAGGAATTAAACCGAGAGATCTGGATCTACTCTGGGAGCAACCACGTTGAATTTACTTTCTCAACTGGTCGCGTAGTTGACTGGAAAAACGGCGACGGCACCCTCAAAGTGCGCCGCAGCGAAGGTAGTTCAGGGGCAAGCGCCGGTACTGGGAGAGCCAGAAGAACAAGCAACTAGAGATCCCTCAGCAATGAATACAACAACGTCGGCATCTACACGATTGATCCAATAGATCCAGATTACTGGCTCATAGTCCGATTCAGGGATAGGGAATTAGAACTTTATGTTGTTTGGGATACACAAATTTCGTACTCGGATGAGACCACAGTAAGCTACCAAATTGATAACGGCCCAACCTGGCGTCAATCGTGGCACGTCAGCACTAACCGCGAAACTAACCACGAAGCAACGTTTATGCCTTCACAAGACATAGCCGAAACTATTCGCGCACTATTTGACGCGAATGAACTCACTGTCAGAGTCTATCCCTTTGGTGGTAATCCCATCACCGCATCATTTGATGTTCGCGGGTTTTCTGAAGCTGTCGGCCCGGTTCTTGACGCATGGCGGCGGGCGGGTAGCCCGGCGCCGGGCGCTGCGGCTCAAGGCGGTGGTTGCTTCCTGCTCCCGGTTTCGGTACTGTCCGCTGTGGGTGTTGCCGTTCCCGCTATCTGATTATTGCTCTGATAAGGAGACGCGCATGGACGAGCATCAAGTCTACCAATCCGTCCGGCGCCACCTCCGAGAATGGGAGCAGGCGCTGGCATCGGTTGACGAAGCCCACGCCAAGTTCGGTGTGCCGGGCAACCCGGCGCCGGATATTCACACCTCGCAATACGGCCCGCCCATCGGCGCCGAAGGCGTGGAGAAAATCCGCCGGACGGAGAACCGCGCCCTCCGCAAGTGGGAAGAACTGCAAGAAGCCGTTGAGCGCTGGAACGGCATGGCGCTGAATTTCCGGCCTCCTTTGCAGGAAATTCTGAAAACTCTCCGAGCTAATATGCCTGCCTTGCATGCGGAGTACGGCGTTGTCAGCATGGCGATAATCGGGCCTTACGCCAAGGGCGATGATTACGAGGCCAGCCGGCTCGACCTTATGGTCAACCTTGAGCGACCACTGGGACTCAAGTTCTTCGGAATGGATGGCGAACTAAACCAAATCCAAGGTGAAATGCGCATTTATGCTAGGTAGCGTTTCATTGCAGGTGGATTCGCCGGGGCACGGGCGGTCCACTGGTAGGGGCGGGTTTCAAACCCGCCCCTACGGTCGAGACGCGAACCCTGACTGCGAATGGCTGTCCGCAAAATGCGCATCCCACATTGGCTTTGGTTTAGGTGACCTACTGGGTGTAGAAGTTCGGGTGGTACACCAATCAATCATAGAAGAAAAGTGCCCTAGAGAAGTCCTAGAAGAAGCGGTGCCGGTTTGACTACGCTTCGGCCCGATTTCTTCTACTTGAATGACATTGAAGCTGCCGCGCAGGAGCGCCGTCAGTTCTTGACCCATGTGAGCTTTGCGGAGTTCACTCGCGACCGATAAACGTGGGCCGCAGTGATGTGGCAATTATGTGTTATTGGGGAAGCGGCAAATCAGATCTCATCAACCCTTCGCCAACAGACACCGGAAATTGCATGGCGCCCCATGATCAACATGAGAAACAAGCTAATTCTCGATTACTACGGCATCAAGGACGAAGAGATATGGCGCGTGGCGCAACAGGACTTGCCGCCGCTCATAGCGTCAGTCAGACACTTGCTAAGCGCCCTGGATACCGACCCAAGCTAGGGACAAGGATAGCTCCTGTCCCTACCCCTGCGTTGCTTCCACTTCCAGCTCCCGCACCTCCAGGCCATCCAGCCGGGCCTGCTCCAAGTGGTGGCGTCCCTCTGCCCCGGTTAGGGCCAGATACGCATCCAGCAGCCTCCCGGCCTCGGCCAGCGCCTCGTCAGCGGTCTCTCCCTGCGCCGTCAGGCAGTTACCCTGAGTAATCAGGTGGCAGGAAAAGTAGGGCATTACTGCCGTATAGCCGCCGTCTTCGTCGGGATAGAGAATCACCGTTACTTTTTTCTTTTCCACTTGGTCAAGCTCCCGGTTTGGGCAAAGCATTGGGGCGGACTGTTCTTGTCCGCCCCCGTTTGTGCTGTGAGATGGCGCCAGTGTAACACGGCGCCTGCGTTCGGTCTGCCGCTGCTATTGCGCCGTCCAGCCGCCGTCCAGCACCAGCTCGCTGCCGGTCATGAAGGACGATTCGTCGGAGGCCAGGAACAGCACTCCGTTGGCAATGTCGTCCACCGTTCCGATGCGGCGGATGGGCGTCTCGGCGATGCGCTGGTCGCGGACGCCGGGCTGCGACATCATCCGCTCGGTCATTACCGTGTCGATGTAGCCGGGATGCACCGAGTTGCAGCGGATGCCCTCCGCGCCGTACTGCACGGCGGTGGACTTGGTGAGCAGCCGCACCGAACCCTTGGATGCGGCATAGGCCGCGCCCGCGCCGGTGCCCGGCGAGAGGCCCACTATCCCGGCGATGGACGAGATGTTGACGATGGAGCCGCCGCCGGCCGCGCGCATCGCCGGAATGGCGGCGCGGGTTCCCAAGAAGACACCCTTGCTGTTCACGTCCATGATAGTGTCCCAGATTTCCACCGGCGTTCCCTCGATTTTCGGGGCGTCCAGCCCGCCGGTGGATGTGCTGCCGATGCCCGCGTTGTTGACCAGGATGTCCAGCTTGCCGTAGCGGTCAACGGCCTGTCCAACGGCGTTCTCCCACTGCTCCGGCTGAGTCACATCAAGGTGAACGTAGGTGGCCTGCCCGCCCAACTCGCGGATTTCGGCCTCCAGCTTCAGGCCCTCTTCGTCGAGAATGTCACCGATGACCACCGCCGCGCCCTCGCGGGCAAACAGCCTGGCTTCGGCGGCGCCCTGTCCCCTGGCGCCACCGCTGATGAGCGCTACTTTGCCTTCCAGTCGCATTTCAGTCCTCCGTGATTTTTGCTACCTCAACAGTCTCCATGTCTAAAACAGTCTCCATGTCTAACAATTCGCCCACATATCGCTGAGCGTCCTCGCCAAATTTCCAATCGGCGCCGGGTATTATCGGAAACGCAATCTCCACTGTGCCGACCACCACATCCTCGGAGTAAGCGTCAAGCGCAAAAGAGTCGAACTCATCGGGTTCGTAGAGAGCCAACTCCAATGACTCCTTCGCCATACAAAAAGCGTCTTCTACTGTTTCGCCCTGGGTAGTACAGCCTGGAAACAGGGGCATATATGCGACGTAGCCGCTTTCACAAGGATAGACCATCACCGTAATTTTCTTTGTCTCCAGCTTAAAGGTATTCCTCCATCAACGCCGTCAACTACGGGCCGGTCATATCGCATTTCCTTGCGATGGAAATAGATGTGCCTGGATCAACCGGCGGGTCCGACAAGGAAACTGAAACTGGATACCCACCGCCTGGCCTTCTTAACCTTACATGACTGCCCCGACATGACTGCCCCGCTGCCGGATCACTTCCCAACCGAGTCGTTGAAGCACTCGGATAGCTTCTCTTGGCCGGTAGCGGCGGGGCATACCGGCATTGTGCCCCGCCCTGCTTTTCGCATACTGCGAAGAACGGACGATTGGGGTATCCTAGCACGAACCGGCGCAACCCGGGCTATATGACACAAACCGCCCGGAACGCGCCAAGAATCCACAGGGAGGGTCTAAAGCGATTATGAGACTGGAAGGAAAGGTTGCCCTGGTATCCGGCGGAGCCAACGGCATGGGTGCCGAAGAATGCAGGCTGTTGGCCCGTGAGGGCGCCAGGGTAGCCATCGGAGACATACGCGAGGAAGACGGGCGGCGGGTCGAGGCCGAGATTGCCGAGGCCGGCGGCGAGGCGATGTTCGTCAACCTGAACGTGTCAGAGGAAGAATCCTGGATCGCCGCGGTGGAGCAGGTCGTGGCCCGCTTCGGCAAGCTGGACGTGCTGGTCAACAACGCGGGCATCAGCGGCAGCGGCGAGACCGACTTCCGCAGCACCGACGCCTGGGACCGCCTGCTGAACATCAACGCCCGCGGCGTGTTCCTGGGCACCAAGCACGCCGTGCCGGAAATGCAGAAGATTGGCGGCGGCTCCATCGTCAACATCTCGTCCATCTCCGGCATAGTCGGGCAGGAATCGGTGCATCCAGGCTACAACGCCTCCAAGGGCGCTGTGCGGCTGCTCACCAAGGCCACGGCGGTACAGCACGCCAAGGAAGGCATCCGTATCAACTCGGTGCATCCGGGCATGATGCCGCCCATGCTGACATCGTTCCAGCGGGGCGACGCCCGCCGGGAGAGGCTGATGAACGACGTCCCGATGGGCCGGGAAGGGCGCACCATCGAGGTCGCCAACGCCGTGCTGTTCCTGGCATCGGACGAGGCGTCCTACATCACTGGCGCGGAGTTGGTTGTGGACGGTGGGTTTACCGCCAAGTAGAGATTTTCGGATACGTGTGTATTCGGATATGTGTGTATGAGGGAGGTCCAGCCGTTCGTCCTTCCACAGGATTCAGGATGAACGGTTGGGCGGCAAAGACGGAGGAAGCGATGGGATTCCGGGTGCTGTATCACTTGAACACAAGCAACATCAAGGGCATTCCCGATGAAGCGAAGTGGGCCGAGGGCATGGGCTACGACGGCCTGTGCACCGAGGAAACGGGGCATGACCCCTTGCTTCCCCTGGCGCTTGCGGCGACCACCACTTCGCGGGTTACGCTGGAGCCTCGGGTCGCCATCGCCTTTCCTCGATCCCCTATGGTTTTCGCCTACGCCGCCATGGATTTGCAGAACCTTTCCGGCGGGCGGTTCCGGCTGGGCTTGGGGACTCAGGTCAAGGGCCATATTGAGCGGCGCTTCTCGACCCAATGGGCGGCGCCCGGCCCTCGGATTCGGGAATACGTGCAGTCGCTCCACGCCATTTGGGACGCCTGGCAGAACGGGACGCGGCTGGCCTACCACGGGGAGCATTACAACTTCTCGCTGATGACTCCCTTTTTCAGCCCCGGCCCGTCGGAGCAGCCCCGCCCGCCGGTGTTCATAAGCGCGGTCAACGCCTACAACTGCCGGGTGGCCGGGGAGGTGTGCGATGGGCTGTCGCTGCACCCCTTGTGCTCACCTGAATATCTGAAGCAACGCATCATGCCCAACATCGCCGACGACGCCGGACGGGCCGGCCGGGAAGCTCAAGCCGTCAATCTCACCGGCTCCAGTTTCATAATCACCGGCCCCAACCGGGCGGCCATCGAAGAACGGAAACACGCAGTCCGGCGGCAGATCGCCTTCTATTCCTCCACTCGCACTTACACGCCGGTGCTGGAGGTCCACGGCTTCGAGGACGTCTGCGTCCGGTTGCATGAAATGTCGCTCAAAGGCCAGTGGGACGATATGACCGGCCTGATTACCGATGACATTTTCGACTGCTTCGCGATAGCGGAGGAGTACGACCAGGTCGCAGCCGCCGTTAAGGAACGCTACGACGGCCTGCTGAATGAGGTGGTCTTCGGCATGGACGTGGCCGGAACGGACGACGAACATCAACTGCGAAAAATCATCGCGGAGTTGCACGAGTAGGCGCCTCTACTCACCTCGCCGAGGCCAGCGGTCGGCTTCCACGGCGGTCAGGAAGTCCAGAATAGTCTGATTAAACAGGGCCGGTTCCTCCAGGTTGATAGTGTGGCCGCTCTGCGGGAAGATGGCCAAGCCGCAGCGCGGTATCGCCCGCTTCATAAACAGCCCCGGCTCCAGGCATGGCTCATCCTCGTCACCCACCAGCGCCAGCGCCGGAACGTCAATCCGGCGCAATTGCTCTTCCAACTGGTAGATGGTCGGGCGTTTCATCTGTACGCCGCGGAAGGTGAAGGCGGATCCCCGGGCCGAGTGGGCAGCGAGGCCGGCCCGGAATTTCTCCCATCCCACCGGGTCCTTCCGCCGGAACTGCACCCTTTCCGGGCCGTTGGCATAACCCTCGGCGAACTTCTCCATGCCTTCGGTCAGCATCAACTCGCTGAGCGCCTGCCACGAGGCCAGCAACCGGTCGCGGTCGGTGGTTCCCGAACCGGCCGAAGCTACAATCAGGGCACGGCACATCTCCGGGTGGGCGATGGCGAAGGACACCGCCGCGCTGCCGCCCATTGACAGTCCTCCGATGTATGCCTGCTCAATGTCCAGATGCTCCAGCAACTCCCGCATATCCGACACCAGATGCTCCTGGGAATAGGCCGCCGGATCGTCCGGCACATCCGATGGCAGGTAGCCGCGATGGCAGTACGTGATGACCCGGTAGCGACGGGCAAAGAAGTTGACCTGTGGCTCCCAACTTGTGATGTCGCCCGCGAACTCATGACTGAGCAACAGGGGCGTTCCCTGTCCGGCCACTTCGTAGTAGATGTTCACGCCGTCGGATGCGGAAAAGGTGGGCATAACTGCTCTCCCTCGAACTGATGTCGCGGCTATGGCATCGCCGCCCGGACGGGACTTGTGCCGGGCCGCCAAAACCAATAGGCTTGCCTCAAGTCTACCAGCCTATTCCTCTCTCCGTCACCGTGGCGGCCGGTGGCTGGCAGCCGACACAGAATTCAGTAAAGAAATGGAGGACACCATGCTGAACAAGGTGCATCACATTACCTTCGTTGTCGAAAGCATTGACGACATGGCTGGCTACATAGAGCGCAACTTCTCCCTCGCGCCCATTTCCCGGGATGAGTTCGAGGACCGGGGCTTCAAGTCCATCCTCTACCGCATCGGCGAGACCTACGTTGACTTCTTCGAGCCGCTGCGCGACGACACCCCCATGGCCCGGCAGTTGCAGGCCACCGGCCCCGGCGTGATGCACGTGGCCTGGGGCGTGGAAGGCATCGACCAGATTTTTGCGGACCTGAAAGCCAAGGGCAACGAAATACGCGGCGAGGGCCCCTCGGTCAGCCCATTCGGGTACCGGAACCTGAACATCGAGACCAGCAGCTCCCACGGTATCCTGTTCCAGTTGGCCGAGGGAGACGTGGCGGATTAGTGTGCGGCGGCGGCACAGGCGCCGCCGCGCATATTTCTTGAATGCCCGGATTTACTTTGTTAAACACAACGACGTTGCGCCTGCTGTCCGCCGAGCGCTTGGAAGATGCCCGCGCGCTTCTTGCGGCGGGAAGAAACGAAGGAGCACCTTACCTGTGCGGCTACGCCGTGGAATTGGCGTTGAAAGCCCGAATATGCGAAACTCTGGGCTGGAGTAGGTTCCCGGAGGCCGGAAGGGAAGCCGCAGAACTATCGCTCGTTCAGAACCCACGACTTGGGAGTTTTGTTGTATCTCTCCGGTATTCGCGAACAGATTGCGGTCGGCATGAAGCAGGATTGGGACACCGTAGCAAAATGGAGCGCTGAACTGCGCTACTCGCCACCCGGCGCTGACTCTGAACTGCCGACCGCTGAAGTCATGATTCCGGCCGCAGAACGGATATTGGAGGCGTTGTGAGGCCGATACTCGTAAATCACAAGCCCACGATTGAAGGGCTGGTCAAATTCGAGCGCGAATTTTCCGGGGAACACGGCCCGTTTTCCTTCTTTGGGTTCCTCTGGACAACATATGACGATTATCTTCAATCCGGCAATGACTGGATTGTAACGGCGGCGGCCCCGTGGTCCACGGACTACGACAACCCTACTCGGCAAGCCTTTTCTAAAGGCGTCAACAAAGCGTTGGACTTGGAACAATGGTGGAAACGCCCACGCAGCACACTCTTGGCTCCCAATGACCACGGACTGGAGCCGATTTACGAGGCCATGGAAATCCAGCACGATCTAGTTGAACTAATCGACGTGGAGCTGCTCGGAAAGGAAATTCGCCGAGCCTACATCATAACCGCCCAAAGGCTTTCGCCCGCGGCAGTGGAAGGACAGGATTAGCGACATGGAATACAGCACACTGGGCCGTACCGGCCTAACCGTTTCCCGCGCCGGGTTCGGCGGCGGCGGTATCGGACAAGTCTGGGGGGCGACTACCGAGGCAGAGGCCATCCGCTCGGTACATCGGGCGCTGGAGCTGGGCATCACCTTCTTCGACGTTGCCCCCTCTTACGGAGACGGCAAGGCTGAGGGAGCCCTCGGCAAGGCCCTTGAGGGCCGCACCGAGGACGTGGTAGTCGCCACCAAGGTAAGGCTGCGGGCCGACGATATGGACGACGTATCCGGGGCCGTGCGCCGATCCGTGGACGCCAGCCTGTCCCTGCTGCGGCGGGACTCGGTGGACGTGCTTCATGTCCACAACCGCTTCACTGAGTATCGCGGCGAGGCCAGGGATTCGATCACAGGCGACGACGTGCTGGGGCCGGTGCTGGATGCCTACAGGGAGATGCAGCAAGCCGGCAAGACCCGCTACATCGGCCTCTCCGCCATGGACCACCATGTGCCCACGATGCTGCGGATTTTGGAAAGCGGCGAGTACGACACCGTTCTGGCCTACTACAACCTGCTCAACCTCACGGCGCAGGAACTCAAGCCACCCGGAGCGGACGTATTCGACAACGGGCAGATCATCCCGCTGGCCAAGAGCCATGGCATGGGCGTCATCGGCATCCGCTCCCACGCCGCCGGCGCCCTCACGCCAGCCCTCGACCGTCCGCCGGCGCCCGGCGACGCGCTGATGCAGGCCGACCTGCGCAAGGCCGCCATGCTGGACTTCCTGCTGGACGGGCCGATAGAAACCCTGTCGCAGGCGGCGATGGTTTTCAGCCTGATGAACCGCGACATAGACTCCACGGTTCCCGGCGTCAAGAACGCCGCGGAGGCTGAGGAAATCGCCCGCTGCGTGGACCTGCCCCCCATCCCCGATGCCCACCTACAGCGGCTCCGCGAACTCTACGAGCGGGACTTCCGGGAGTAACACGAGAGCAGACCGGAGTATTAGGCGCCGCTAACCCTCTCCCTCTGGGAGAGGGTTAGCGGGAGGGCGTATCTGCCTTCAATATGCGAAGGATGACCCGGCCTGCTCTTCCATAATCTACACCAGTGGCCAAACCTCGCCCGCGAATCGCTCCATCCGCCCCAGCATCACGTCCAACTCCTCCGTCTGGCGCAGAAAGTCCAGAACCAGCGATCCGACGCCCATGTCCTGGTATTCCCGGATGTCGGACGCCACCTGCTCAGCGTTGCCGACGAAGGGCAGGCGGTTGCCATCGGCCGCGGCCTCAGTAAGCTCGAACTGGTGCGTCCTGTAGATGGTCTCGATTTCCGACGGGTCGCGTCCGAAGCGGCGGGCATAGGCGGCCAGGCGTTGCAGCCCATCTGCAAGCTGTTGCGGCGTCCCCATTGGGAAAGTGGGGTTGGATCCCAGCGGATACCATCCGTCGGCCAGTTCGGCGGTGCGGCGCAGGGCGGGACGGCTCTCGCCGCCGACCCAGATGGGCGGGTGCGGCTTCTGCACTGGCTTGGGCAGGAAGCTGATGTTGTCGAAGCTGACGTACTTTCCCTCAAAGTGAGGGTCATCACTGGTCCACAGCTCCTTGAAGGCCCGGATGTACTCGTCGGTGACCGCGCCGCGCTCCTCGAAGGGCGGCAGGTTCAGCGCCTCGAATTCCTCGCGCATCCAGCCTACGCCAACTCCCACTACCAGACGACCGCCGGACAGCACGTCCAGCGTGGACAGGGCCTTTGCCGCCACCAGCGGATTGCGATGAGGTACGATGATGACGCTGGTCACCAGCCGGATCCGGGAGGTCTGCCCGGCGAGAAAGGCCAGCAGCGTCAACTGCTCCATGGACTCGCCCGACGGGCTGCCAGGGAATTCGCCTCCCTCCGTATAGGGATACGGCGAGGCAATGTTCCTCGGTACAAGAATGTGGTCGCCGGTGTACAGCGCGTCATAACCCAGCTCTTCGCCCGCGCGAGCGATGCGCCCCAGGGTTTCAGGAGTGGCCAGGGGCCCGCGGCCCGGCAGCGTAAATCCGTACTTCATTTCTGTTTCTCCTCCTATCCTGCTATATCGAAAAATTCCTTTCTTTACCCTATCACCCTCACCCTCACCCTCTCCCTCAAGGGAGAGGGAATGATTGACGTGTGAAGGGGGGCTTGGAGGGATGCGCACACTCAGAAGGCCCGCCGCAGCACCTCCATCACCTGCGCGGCGTCGGTGATGGGGACGGCGTTGTTGCGGCAGCCGCCGTCGGTCAGCACGAGGTCGGCGATGTCCGGCAGGTCTTCCTCGGGTATTTCCAGCTCGCGCAGGCGGTGGGGCATACCGAGGCCGAGAATGAAATCGTCAACTGCGCGGGCTGCCAGTTCCGCCGCTGCCTCATCGCTGATCCCGGTTGTGTTGTGGCCTGCGGCGCGGGCCAGCAGCGCCTGCTTGGCGGCGGAGGCCGGGCGGTTGTATTCCATGACGTAGGGTTGCGTGACGCATGAAGTGTAGCCATGACCGACGGCGTACTTGACGCCGACGATGTGGCCGATGGCGTGGGAAAGGCCGACGGCAAAGTTGGGCGCTCCCATCATGGACATCCACGCCGCCACCAGGCATTGCAGCCTGGCCTCGGTGTCTCCGTCAGCCTGCCGCGACCGGGGCAGGCAGTTGAACAGCATTTCGGCGGCGGACAGTACCGGGGCGTCTATGGCAGGCTGGTTGCCACGGCAATACAGCCGCTCGATGCAGTGGTCCAGGGCCTTGACGCCAGTGGACAGCCACAGCCAATCCGGGGTTCCGGCGGTCATGTCCGGGTCCAGAACGATGAGGTCGGCGTAAAGCCGGGGATGGCCCACGCGAATCTTGTGGCCCTCGCCGTCATCCAGCACGTTTCCGCCGCCCATGTTGAACTCTCCGGCCGACAACGTGGTGGGGATGGACACCTGAAGGGGGAGCGTTTTGCCGACAAGGTCGGGGCATAGCATCATATCCTGCCGGTGGCCCTGCTGCCGAAGCTGCTCGACAGTGGTGATGCCATCGGCCATCAGCACGGCAATCATGCGGGCGGCATCGGAAATCGTGCTGCCGCCCACGCCCACCAGCGTATCGGCCTCAAGGGAGACGGCCAGATTGGCGGCCTCGACCGCCGTGGAAAGCGGCGCACGCTGGGTCAGGCCGGAGTAGACCCCCACGGCCACGGCGCCCAACGCATCCTGAGTCCGGCGGACGGCGTCGGTCTGCTCCGCAACCGTCCGGCCCGACAGCACTAGGACGCGCTTGCCGCCCAACGACGCGACTTCGCCGCCCAGTGTGGCCGTCTTGCCCTGTCCGAAGGTTACACGGGTGGGAACCGTGGGATTGAACTCGCCGCTCAGGTTGGCGTATGCCGTCATGGTCTTTGCCCTCAATATCAGAATCGGATACGGGGACCAGTCCCCTCTCCCTCTGGGAGGGGGCCAGGGTGAGGGCGTCCCCTCGTGTATCCCTGCCGTTCTAGTCGGACAGGGGGATGATGATAGCGAAGCGCGGCTCGGTACCCACAACGCGGGTGGAATGACCGGCGCCGGTCAGATCTTCGGCCAGGAGCACCGTACCAGGGCCGTAATGCTTGATGGCGCCGTCGGGGGTGCCGACCTCGATTTCGCCGGTGAGGGTGATGCTGTACTGTCGGCGCGGGGCGGTGTGGAAGTCGAGGAAATAACCCGGCTCGTACATCCGAAAGCTTATGCCGGGCGTGTTGATTATCTCCGTCGACAGGCCGTGCGCTCCCTCGTTGTCAACGAAGCTCTGCATCTCGAACTCCCGCTCCTCGATGACCGACTGACCGTCGCCGCCGGTATAAACATGAACGAATTTAGACATCACTCCTCCTAAAGATTCTACTCAAATCAGGCTTCGGCTAATGGTACAGGAATTCGTATGGGCGTCAAGGAACAGCCCGCTACGGCAAGAACGTCAGCGCCTGGCCCAGCCCGGCCGACAGGAGCGCCACCAGCCATGGCGGCCACTTCCAGACGGCCAGCATCCCCAAGTCCACCATATCGGCGTAGCTGGCTTCGTCCAGCCATTTCCGCCGGACTGCAATCTCCTCTCAAAAGTATCCCAAGTGGGCTACGGGGCCGCCGAAAGAGGTCAACCCCAGCCGCAGGAACACGGCCAGCGCCTTCCCAAAAGTTCCCTCCCCCTTATGGAGAGGGTTAGGGTGAGGGCCTCCTCACAGGGCCTTTTCCACCTTGCGGCGCAGGCGTCGAATCCAGAAGCGCAGCAGCGTATCCGAGGGGACGGCCAATACGGAGCGGGCCATCATGCCGTACACCCAGCGCCGCCGTACACGCGATGGACGCGCCGGGTCAAGCCAACCGTCATTGCGGGCCAGAATCTCCAACGTCGCCAGCCCCAGAAGGATGGGCCAGAGCGCGGCCAGCCTCAGGCGCAGGCAACGGCGAGGCGCGGCCAACAGGTAGGTCTCGGCAGCCTCAAAATGCTCCAGGGCGGCGCGAACCCAGGGCGTCATCGCGGGCCGGGCGCGGGGGGCGTTGGCCGGGTCGAGCAGGTCGGACGGCGCAAGACCGACGCAGGCCAGTTCCAGCTCCGGCAGGTAGCAGCGCCCGATGCGGACGTCGCGGGGCATATCGCGCAGCACGTTGGTCAGTTGCAGGGCCTTGCCGAAGCGCACACCGAGGGCGCTCATGCGTCCGGCGTCCCACTTCGAGAGGCCGGGCTGATGGGCCACCGCCAGCGCCGTCCAGAACTCGCCGACACAACCGGCGACGAGGTAGGTATAACAGTCCAATGCCTCCGGTGTTTTCAGGGCGGCGACGGTTCCCGAATCCTCGGCGGGGAAGGCGGTCAGGTCAAGCTCCATCCCGCGCGTTAGTGTTCCGACCACACCGCGCACCTGCTCACGGCCGCTCTCCGGCAACGCTTCCAGCAGGTCAAATACTTGGGTCAGCCTGGCCAGCAGCGCAGTTTCCGCCGGGGAGGCTCCATCGTCCCGCTCCCGGACTCCGGCGACAATGACGCCGATGGCCTCGTCCTCCGCCGGTCCCTGCACTTGGGCGCGAAAGGCCAGCAATTGATCCAGCCGTTGCTGCGGCGGCATGGCGCGGGTGTCGGCGATAGTGTCGGCGGCGCGGGCCAGCAGGTAGGCCACCGCCACCGGCTGACGCATACCTGCCGGCAGGACCCGAATGGTCAGGTAGAAGGAGCGGGATACGCCTTTCAGGACCTCGCCCAGAAGCCGTTTTTCACTGGATTGATTCATCACCCGGCTTCAGGGCAATCCGGAATTCCCTGTGTCTAACCCGCAGCCCGGTATGGCGACGGGACCTGCTCGCGCACTACGCCGGATAATGCTTCGGCGACCATTTCGTCCACAGGCAACCCCTGCTCCAGCTTCTCCACGGTGGCCAGGCGGGCGCGGGTCTCAGGGTGCCGGGGTACGAAGAGCGAGCAACAGTCCTGGTCGGGCTGGATGGATATGGGAAAGGTGCCGATGTTCCGGGCCATGACAACGATTTCTTCCTTGTTCAGGCCGATGAGGGGACGCAGGACGGGCATACCGGCCAGGCTATCGACCACGGCGATGTTGTCCAGCGTCTGCGAGCTCACCTGCCCGCAGCTCTCGCCGGTAACGACGGCTTTCGCCCCGTACTGGCGGGCCAGGGTCTCGGTGATGCGCAGCATGAAACGCCGATACAGCAGCACCCGATAGGAGGGTGGCGTTTCGACAATGATTCGCTTCTGTATCTCGGCCAGCGGGACCAGGAACAGCTCCGAGTGACGCTGGTGACGGGTGAGGTGCTGCGCCAGCTCGGAGGCCTTTTCGATGGAGGAGCGGTCAACCAGCGGATAGCTGTGGAAATGCACGTAGGAGGCAGTGCAACCCCGCTTCATCATGTGCCAGGCGGCCACCGGCGAGTCTATGCCCCCGGAGAGCATCACCGCCACCCGTCCGCTGGCTCCCACCGGCAGCCCGCCGTGAGCCGGCGTTTCCTCAAAGTAGAGCAGTATGCCCCGGGCCTGTATGTCCAGGTAAATGGTCAGATCCGGGCCGGTGAGGTCCACTCTGGCGCCGGTAAGGTCTTCCACAAATCGGCCCATGTCCCGGTTCACCTCCGGGGATGTCTGTGGGAAACGCTTGTCCGCCCGGTTGGTCTCGATACGGAATGACTGAAAACTGCGGCCCTCCAGCATTCCGGGCAGGGCCTCCCGAATCAGTCCCAGTTCCTGCGGAAATTCGTAGGCCAGGAAGAACTTGGCCACGCCGAAACATTCACGAACCCGCTCCTTGACCACGGGCCAACTGCTTTCGTCCTCCAGAGTCAGGCCGACCATCAGTTGCCCCTGCCAGACACGGCTCACACCGGCCCCCCCGGTGGCGAGGCGCAGATTCTCGGTGAGGCGCCGCATGAACCAGGGGCGGTTCTTGCCCTTCAGCGCCAACTCGTGGGTCTTGACGATTACGTGAGTTTTCACCCCGTCATTGTACACAACCGGCGAGGCGGACGCAGGAAAAGTTGCAAGCAATCAGTTACAACAAACACAGGGACACAAGGAGGCCAGGCAAGAAAATTTCCCTCTCCCCCGTGGCGAAGGGTCAGGATGAGGGTGGCCGACGTCGGACATACCTTCGCTCAGGCGAAGATGGACTCCTTGATAGCCTGCACGTCGTGGCGCAACTCGCTGTCCTCGTTCATTTCGGCATTGACTTTGCCCGCCCCGTGGATGACCGTGGAATGGTCGCGACCTCCCAGCAGGCGGCCCACCTGGGTCGGCGGCAGCCCGATTTCGTGAATCAGCAGGTACATCGCAATTTGGCGGGGTATCGAGACGCTACGCCTGCGGTTGCGGGCCACCAGGTCGTCCACCTTAAGGCCGTAGTAGTTCGCCACATCGGACAGGATGCGCTGGGGGTCTATTGAAGCGCGCGTCTGCTCCGGCGCAACGTCGTTGAGGATGCGCTCGGTCGTGTCCAGCGTGATGTCCACGTGCATCAACTGGGCGTATGCCACCATGCGGTTCAGGCTGCCTTCCAGTTCACGCACGTTGCGCTGAATCCGCTTGGCGATGAGTTCGATTACTGCGTCATCCAGTCCGACGTGCATCTCGTCGGCCTTGTTGGCCAGGATAGCCATTCGGGTTTCCAAATCGGGCGGCTGGATGTCGGCTATCAGGCCCCACTCGAACCGGGACCGCAGCCGTTCCTCCATCAGAGGCAGGGCGCGAGGCGGACGGTCCGACGACACCACCACCTGATTGCCGGAGTTGTGCAGGTCGTTGAAGGTGTGGAAAAAGCCCTCGTGGGTCTGCTCCTTGCCGCTGAGAAACTGCACGTCGTCCACCAGGAGCAACTGCACCGAGCGGTATCGGGTACGGAAGTCCTCGGTGGTCCGGTTGCGTATGGCGCCGATGAACTCGTTGGTGAACTGCTCCGATGTTACGTAAAGTACCGACAACCCACGCATGGCGCAGGTGCGGCCAATTGCTTGCAGCAGGTGCGTCTTGCCCAAGCCGGCCCCTGAGTAGAGGAACAAGGGATTGTAGGCCAAGCCGGGGGTATCGGCGACGGCCTGGGCCGCGCTGAAGGCCAGCCGGTTGGAAGGCCCGACAACGAAGGACTCGAAGGTATAGCGGGGGTTCAGCGACCGGAACTCGAACAGGGGCTGGTTCGCCTCCGGCGTAACTCCCGGAGGAAGCTCGGCCCGCTCCACAGCATAGGAAATCCCCTCGGAGCGGACTTGCAGACGCAATTCCACCGGATGGCCCGCCACCTTCTCCAGAGTGCGCTGGAGGGCGTGAAACATTCGGCGCTCCAGCCACTCCACGGCGAAGGGAGTCGGCGCCTCGACGACAAAAACCTGCCCCCCGTCGCTCTCCTGCGACAGGGACACGCCCTCTGTGGGTTTCAGCCAAGTCTCAAAGGTCGGACGCGGCAGTTGCATCTGGAGATCCCCCAGTACTGCCCTCCAGACCTCCCTGGCTGATGAATTTCTCATCCCTTTCGTGCACTCCCTTCTTGTCGCTTCGACTTCGATACATTCCTCTAAAAAAGGCAAAAGGATACCGCCGGGAACAATAACCGCTTAAGAAAAAAGGGGCAGCTAGCCGCCAGATCTGTGGAGCTTTCCCTGGCGGGTAAATACCACTCAGCCTGACGGATACGGCGAGCGCCGAGCCTTCCAGCCCCTTCGGGAGGGAGGCTCCGGATATGACTTCAGGTTTACATTTTCGCTGTCCAGGAGGCAGGGATGTAAAAGCATTGAAGGCAAATTAGCAATATCTGGCAAAGGCTGTCAACGGAGTTATCCGCCAATATGCCGTTATTTCCCTCACTGTCGCTGGCCGAATTTTAGAACTGTCCAAAGGCTGTATCTGGCGGCGAATTCCGCACACGCATAGATGGATTCAGGACGCCTATCAAGCTCAATTGGTTATGTTCAGTGAAGATACCCATGGCAGCTACCCTTGCACTGCGCCATCAGCCACGACGCAGGGCAAGGTCTTTCGATTGTTTCCTCACCCTCCGTGGGGGGGTTGGGTGGTGGTGTCCCTGTTCATGAGCGACATTTGCGGCATTCCAGCGTTTCACCCTCACCCAGCCCTCCCCCTCAAGCAGAGAGGGTGACCAAATGAACCTGAACACAAGTCAGGGCAATCGCGTCTTAACCCGAATCCACCGATGGGAGGCGTGAGGCCTGGGCAAATTGGGATGAGGGAGCCTACAAGGGAGAAAGCCTGGGCTCCATTGGGACCGATGTGACACGACAGAAGGTTTTCAGTAGCCGCACCGGGCCTCGAGAGCGGTCTATGGAGGCTGGGAATCGCGTGATAGCGAGATCGGACGCAGCAGGATGCACTCGCGGACCGGGCAGACGCGAGTTTGGATGCGTTGGGGCGGTTGCGGATAGCGCCGTCAGGCTGGGAGTGGGATGGCTCGCAGTCGGGCCAGGGCGAGAGTGGCCTGCTCAGCCCCGGGCGATGCCCGGGGAAGATGCAAAGTGAGGCGGCGCGCCGAGCGGGTGAGCCGTCCGGCCAGCGAGAGGAACCGCCGCCGGAGGGTCTTGGTGGTCGCCACCTGCTCGCCCAATCCGATTCGCGCCGTCCAGCGGGCCAGGTTGTGGGCCATCGCCTGCACCGCCAGCCAGGCCCCGTTGGCGGCGAAGCGGCCCGAGGGGAGATGGTTGAGGCCGACGCCGTACTTGAGGTCGCGGATGGCATTCTCGATCTCGGCGTGGCGGCGATGGTCGGCCTCCAGTTCCAGGGTCTCCCTGTCCCGGTCGGTGATGAAGCCTTGGTAGCTGTAGCTGGCGAAGAGGGCCAGCTGGGAACCAGGCGTGGGCTTCACCCGCCGGACGATGAGCCGCACCGGCGCGGCGTCAGGCTCACTCTGGAAGGGGATGTAGGTGGTTTCCGCCACATCGGCGGCGGCGTCCATCCAGTAGGGTATGGGCGTCCAATCCGCCTCGGGTATCGCCTCGATGAGATTGCGCAGGCTTTTGTGCTGGCGGATGGTGATGGAGTAGCGGACATCCATCCGGCGGCAGACGGCGACGATGGCGTGGGCGTAGAAGCCGCTGTCGGCCCGCACCGTGAGTTGACCCCTGGCGCCGGCGTAGCGCACCCGTCCCTCTGTCTCGCGCAGGAAGTGAGCGGCTCCCCGAACAGTGTTGGCCCGGCCCTCGCGCAGCCGGGACATCAACACGTCGCCGGTGCTGGCGGCAATGGCCAGCAGCGGGTGATAGCCCCGCTTGCCGGTATGGCCGTGGTGTCGCGCGCCCTCCTTGGCCAGCCCGCAGGTCTCGCAGATGGTATAATCGAGGTCGATGGTGAACGGCGCGTCGCCGGGTACCGCCCCGGCGGCCCAAGCCCGTGCCAGCAGCTCCCGGCTCACCCGGTCCAGTTGGCGCACGTGGCCCCACCGTAAGCTGCGCAGGAAGGCGCCCAGGGTGGATGGCGCTTTGACCGTGCCGCCCAGGGTGCAGGCCTTCTCCCCAGTGCGCAGCGCATCGGCGTCGTCGATGCAGTCGCCGCCAGCCAGCGCAGACGCAACCAGGGTCATCAGCTTGTCGCCGGTGTTGGCCCGCCCCGGCGCGCTGCCGAGATCGAGGTGATGGTCTACGAGTTCCCCCAGGCCCAGGTGTTGGGCGAGGGTGGCCGGCAGGAGCAGGCCGGCATTGGACACCAGGCGGTGGTCGTCAAAGACGATGCGAATACGGTCGGGGTGGTTGCGTGGCAGCATCAATTGGGCGCTCCTTTTCCGGGGTCGGTTTTTGTTGCAAAACCATTATCCCAGAAGCACAGGAGCGCCTTCTTGCCGCTTCAGGACGCCAACCTGACTCCCTCTATCGGTGGATTCGGGCTTAGGTGGGGGGATGGTGTCGCCTGCGGCTGTCTGGGCCGGCGGCCGTTTTCGAGGTCGTGGTCAGTGCACCTGGACGACGGATGTTATTTCCATGCTGTGGTGCCAGCCGTTCTGGTTCAGGGTGCTGGTGATCATGTGTACCTGGGCGCCGTCGGCGCGGGGGCTTACTGGACTGGCCTGCTGTCCGGCGGTCTGGGCCAGGTCGGTTGCGGCTTCGAGGGCGTGTGTCAACGCCTTTTTGTCGGCGACGGTCAGTTTGGGCGGGGGCCCCAGGGTGATCTGGCCGAGGAAGGCGCCCGTGGTCGCGGCTGGTTCGATCCGCTGGCAGCACATCGCGGGTTTCCGGCCCAGGGGGTGGTCCGGCGGGTACTCGGCCATGGCGGCCAGCGACGGTGCCAGGGAGCACTGTTCGTCGACTCCGGCCATGATTGCGGCCAGGTCCTTAGAGTATTCCCAGTTTGATGTAGCTACCCCTGCTAACCCGAAAATCCTGGTCCGGGAAGCCCATGCGCCGCGCTTCGTCCTCGTACTGCCTGCCTTCGAAAAGAGAGGGTTCCCTTGCTGCTTGGTCTTGGCTTGATTCCTCACTAAACCAAATCCAAGGTGAAATGCGCATTTATGCCAGGTAGCGTTTCATTGCAGGTGGACTCGCCGGCGCACGGGCGGTCCACTGGTAGGGGCGGGTTTCAAACCCGCCCCTACGGTCGAGGCGCGAACCCTGACTGCGAATGGCTGTCCGCAAAATGTACATCCCACATTGGCTTTGGTTTAGGATGGGGAATTTGGTGTTCTTCGGGATATGGGGTCGTCATGTTCCTTGAGCGGTAACAATAAGGAAGGCCCCGGCGAGTGATCGCCGGGGCCTTCGGGGGCTCTGGTCCCTCGCGTCGGAGGGTTATTCGTCGAACACGGGTGACGGGTTTCCAGGTTCGACTATCATGTACATCACCGCATCTTCCAATCTGGCGATCTCTGTTTCCCCGGTTGCCTCGTCGCATATCCAGCGGGTTACATTCCCATCCGTGTCCTCGTCGGAACACTCAACGGCTGCTTCGTCGCTTTCTGCCGTTTCAACTGTGCCGTCGGCCAGCATGACGTACACAACCCACGTTTCCGCGGGGGCTTCAGCCAGATGCTCGGACGGTATCAGCAGGCTCCCCGATCCACATCCCGAACATCGGAAAGGAATCCGAGAACGTCATCCAAGGTGGTTGAGGGTGTACGCTGTCGGGCAGTTCGATGACGGTTTTGGCCAGCACCGCCTCGATGAAACTGACCCACAGGGTTTTCACTTTGCGGTAAACAACTGCTTCGCCTTCTTCCGCGACATGGTTGTGCAGGTTGTCGATTGACAGCAGTATCTCTGCCTTGCCTGGGTACACATCGGCCCAGTAGGTGTCTTCTCCGATGGATGCAATATAGCCCTTGTTGTAGGGGTCATAGTTCCCGTTGTCGTAGGCGGCACGGGAGAGTTCTGTATTCTCTGCCACTTCCTCCTCGGTTGCCGAGACTTCCAGGGCCCGTGCCTCCTCCAGCAGGGCAAGGTTCTGAATCAGGCTGGCCAGCGCGACGGTCTCCGGCCCCCACTTGATCACCACGCCGAGCCTGGCTTCCAGGTATTTGGACGGCAATTCGGCCTCGGCGCCCAGTCCTGCCAGCTCACGCTCTGAGAGTAATTTCATGTGAGCCACATGGAGCTTTTCTTCCTTGAGCTGCGCCAGAGAGAGGGATTCCTCTCCCACTTTGGCTATCAGGATCTCCGAGTCTGATTCGTCAGACGTGCTGGGCGCCAGTTGGCCAGCTTGGAAATCGGCGGTTTTGAAGTCCACCGCCCCCACTCTCATGTCTCCGACAACGAAAGCGGTGGCCCCAATCGCTACGATTGCGAGAATGGCTACAATGACCATCCAGCGCCTGAATCCGAGTGATCTGATGGTCGTCATTTGCGTCCGTCCTATTTTGCGTCAGGTTGTATCCGGTCTGCCGGAACCTACCACAAGTCCCAGTCTCCCGTCAGATGCAGGCCGCTGGCGCAACCCTGGCCGTCGCACAATATGAAACCAAGGTGACCTATCGCCTTGACTGTACCGCTGTTTATTATCGAGACGGTGTAGTTGGTTGATACACCGCCTTGCCTGTGCCATCCCGCTGGGATGAACGCAGGGTCAGGGCTGAAGGACGTCGATGGCGCCCGGAACAAGAAACTGTCGTTGTGGAAAATTTCGACGTTCGTGAAGGGGAGCGCCACGTTGGCGCTGTTGCTATAAATAATGTCGCTACGGTGGAGGGTAAAGGCGTTGTTGTATTGGTTTTCGACCCACCCTGTTCCCCCAAGGTAGCTACCTTGGTACTGCTTTGCAGCAGCCCCAGGCAAACCCAGTTGCTCGTCAAAGGGGGAGCTGCTGATACCGGCGTAATCGGCGGAGACCGTATTGCTCGCCAATGCGCTCATGATGGCCACAATTGCGATTACCAGTATGGCCCCGATATGCCGCGGTTTGTGAACTGCTGTTTGCATATTGACTTCCTAACTGATTGGTATTCCCTGTTGCTCGGTCCTTAGCTAACCCCCTGCTCCTTTCCGCCAAGAGGCTTGCCTCGAACTGTGGGATAGGCCATAGGGCAAAAACTGGCGGGGTTCTCCAAAAGCAACGGCTCGTCCGAGACATTCAGCGGGGCCATTCTGATGGGTGAAGCGGGGACTCCAGCACATAAATGGAAGTGTGTCGATTCCACATTTTGCCGGGTGCCCAGCTCTCCCGAAGGCGGTCTGTCACAGGGGCGCAGGGTAGCTACGGTTGTGATACAGACAACTCCCCGCCCGAGGTCAAGGCAGGAGGAGATGGAATTGTGTGGGCGCTGGAAGGAAGGCGGAGAGTGGGAGCAGTACCAGACTGTGCCGGGACGAGACGGGCCAACTTCTACAGGCGTTTCGTGTTGGACGCGTCATAGACCTCGCGCTGGCCCGGTACCAACGGCGGCCCCGGCAACGGTGCCCGATGAGCCTCAGCCGATGATGACGATCGAAGACTTCGTCATCACCCCGCGACCACCGGCGGCGATCTGATGGGCCTCCTCTCCGAGCAGGAGTCCTCATGCGTAAAGTCCGCCGTGGGTGACCGCCTCTACCAGCTCCATCCTCGGCATCCTCATCATGTTTATGACGTCTGGGGCATCCGGACGCGGTCTACGTCAGGCTCGGACTCACTTTGGGGACGGATCCCATCGACCCCGCCACAATCCTGGACCACAATATCGGTATCTATGAATGCCTGACCAACGAAGAGAAGAAGGCATCCACGGTTGGCCTTCGGGCGGCGCTCGACAGGGCCTCCCCTGGCGCCGGGGCTGACTTCTTCGCCCTGTTTTCCGAGGCCGAGGCAGCCTGTCGCGACAACCTCTCCGAGGAGCAGTTGGCGGCCATAGTTGTTTCTCAGCCTCTTCAGACTGCCTCCAAAGGCAGCACCGTGTCCCGCTGCATCGAACCGGAGACGAACCTCAAGGTATTCACCAGCGGCATACAGTGGGCCATCGGCGGTGTGTCCGAAGAGTCCCTGCGTTGACTCGAGGGCTTCGCCCGGGAAAACCCGGCCTTCGCCGCACTCCTCTCCACAGGACTGGAGAGCATAATGGCCATGCCCGCAGACCAGTTCGTCCAGACTAGCGACCTCGGCCAGGGGCAATGCGACTGTATGACGGATGAGCAGGTTATGCGAGTGCAACTCGCGGCCACGGCGGCTTTAGCTGCGCCATAGTGGCTGCCTCCACGCCTGCGACGCATCACCTATGTCCACCGGCGACTCTGCTGTAGCTCCTGGCAACGCCCTCACCTTCTCCCTCAGGGGAGAGGGTGGGGGCGATATATTGCCGCAGCGCCATCCCCCATACAACAAACTCTGCGTCCCCTGTGGTGAAAAACTCCCATCCCTTGAGCATCGCCCCCGACTCCTATACCATCCCACCACTCTCCAGCACAGAAAACCCGGCAACCGACAGGAGCCGCCATGCCCGACGTCAAACCCATCCCCGATGGCTACACCGCCATCACGCCCTACCTCATCGTCGAGAACGCCGCCGGATTCATCGACTTCCTCACCGGCGCCTTCGGAGCCGTCGAGCGCGTCCGAATGCCCATGCCCCAGGGCGGCATCGGCCATGCTGAGATCGAAATCAACGGCGCCGCCCTGATGCTCGCCGACGCCCTGCCGCCCGACTACCCGCCCACCAGCAGCCTCATCCACCTCTACGTAGCCGACTGCGACGCCGTCTACGCCGAAGCCATAGCCGCCGGCGCCACCTCCATAGCCGAGCCCGCCGACCAGTTCTACGGCGACCGCCTTGCCCGCATCACCGACCCCTACAACAACCAGTGGTCCATTTCCACCCACATGGAAGACCTGACCCCCGACCAGATCGCCCACCGCCTCGCCGCCCTGGGCGAAGGCTGACCACCAAAAGGACAGGCGTCAGCGCAGCCACTGTCCCCAGCGCTCCCGAGAGACTCCCGGCGAGACTCCCGGCCCGATTCCCGGAGTCCGGCAATTGCGCATCCCGCATTGGCCTCAACTCATGTTGTGGATGAGAAATTGGACAATCGAAGATTGGTGCGACGAGGCGAGGGAGTGGCCGCCAGACGCCAAAAAAAGGGAATTATATCTTTGTGTACATTAGGCGCCGCCCAGGAGATAATTGCAAACTCCCGTGGGGGCGACAGTCCCCCAAAGAAGATAACGAAAAGCGGCGAATGTCTCAATGATATTCGCCGCAGAGAGACGATCCCCAGAAGTCCGCGAGTAGACTAGGTTGTGTTGACATTTCAGCGCAACCAGATGAGAGCGGCGGTGAAATGCAGAAAGCCCAGGTATCTGGTGTCCAGTTTCTCAAACCGGGAGAATATCCGGCGATAGTGCTTTATTTTGTTGATGAAGCATTCGACCAGATGGCGCTCCCGGTACAGATGCCGGTCATAGCCGGCGGGTTCCTTCCGGTTTGAGCGGGGCGGAATGACCGCAGTCATGCCCAGGGCCAGGATGTGCCCGCGAAACTCCTGGGAGTCATATCCTTTATCAGCCAGCACCTGCTCTCCAGCGTAACCGGCGATCAATTCCTCTGCCTGGGTGATGTCGTGCCGTTGCCCTCCGGTCAGGATGAATCGCAAGGGGTTGCCCAAGCCGTCCACGCTCACGTGGATCTTGGTGCTGAACCCGCCCCGGCTGCGGCCCAGAGCCTGGCAAGCCTGTCCCCCGTTTTTTGGGGCGCCCCCGCCGCGCATGGGTGCGCCCGAACCACCGTGCTGTCAATGATCAGGTATTCCAGGTCCGGGTCGCCGGAGAAATGTTGAAGCATCTGTTCCCAGACGCCTTTGTCAGCCCAACGGGCGAATCGTTTATAGACACTGTTCCAATTCCCGTATTCGGACGGAAGCAGCCGCCATTGGGCGCCGGAGCGGTTAATCCACAGCACAGCCTCGACAAATCGCTGGCAATCTTCTTCCTGAGCGACATACAGGCCGGCGCAGCCACGCAGGAAATCGAAAATCCTGTCCCACTGTTCTGCTGGCAACTTAACATTTGACATACAAGCATCATAACCAAAATGTCAACACAACCTAGGGATCTACAGGCACTTTAGAGCATTCTTCTGTACCCGCGGCGATACGACCCCGAAGACGACGGTATACCTTAACCCCCACTACCACTGCCAAGATCAGTGCGGGTAGCAAGAGAATCGACCCAACAATCCCCCCTATCACTACGTTGATGACCACCGCCAGAATCAGGTAGGTAATCAGCCCGGCGGCGATCCCGACGAAAATGTTCAGTCCGCGCAATTCTGGAACCTCCTCTCAGCGCCGGGGAATTTGCCTCGGCGCGACTTTCAATGGAGTCAACAGGACCTGTGGGCGGCTACCCGCCCGAAACTTCGCTCACCCCTCTGAAGAGATAATAGAGGCCCCCCAGGACGAACCCCGTGGGGAATATGTAGAAGCCGCCGGCCCAGGAGAAGTAGGCCGTTCCCACGAATATCCCCACGCCGATGGCAAGAAAGACACCGCCAGCCAACAGGTTGGCCCTGCCTCCCTTCCGCCGCTGCTCCTTGACGACCGCCGTGCACCAGACCTCGGTCTCTTGGACTAGAATTGCGGCATCGGTGCTATCCAGCCCTGCCAGCACCATCTTTTCCGTTATCTGACGAGAGTTGTACCCTTGGGTCAACTGCTCCATGACAAAACCTGTGGGGGCGGTGTGGATCGCCAAGAAGTCTCCGTCCTCCAGCTTGCTTTCTCAAGTTCAGCGAGTACATCCGCGCGTGGATCGTGCCGTGAGTGGATTCGTTAGGGTTTTCCGCGATCATAACCTCCTGCGGCGGTGACTTTATTTGAGCCGTCGAAAGGGGACTGGCGAATCGTCGCCGAATCCCCAGAGAGACTCGTCAACAGAACTTTGCACCCACGACACCGCTGACTGTAGTAGCAAGCGGTCACCCTCGTGACCCGTGGGCGTCCCCGTTCTGGCGGTGATGCCTAAACGCAAGCGAACGCAAGCGCCCCGTCCTGATGCGACGGGGCGCTTGCGATCAGCTAAAATGTTGGAGCCGCTTTCAGCAGACGCTTCATTGTGGGAACCCCCTCACAGGTATAGGGTTGGGCGATTGCTGAAGCCGCCTGACCCGGTCGTTGGCTGCAAGGGGGCAAGTTGCCCTGCCCGATATGTACCAAACGACCGGAAGGGGATTACTTGGAATCAGGAGGCTTCAGCGAGGGGAGCCTAACTCGCAGTGGGGAGGTTGACAAGCAGGCAACCTATCCTTGAGACTAGATGGGAAGGAAGGCTACAGGACGCAGTTATGCCGAAAGTCAAGAAACAGCGGGGCCGCCCGGTCAAGTACCCCAGACCGGAGCGGATTGACGCCAGCCCGGAGGAGATCGCCGAGGTGGTGCTGAGGGCCAAGCCAAAGAAGGTCTGGCGGTTTGAGACAGACCGGAATGGGGGGAAGACGGCCAAGACAATTACTACCTAACACATAAGCATGATTGATGCCCTCTGGCAATGGTGGTCTAATTATTGGCTTCGAGTCCAAGCAATAGCCGCCCCGACAGGTTCATTGTTAGTAACCCTTGGACTATCGCAGACTGAAAGCGTAGGGTGGTGGTGGGATTCCCGGGCCGAGTTAGGGGTAGCGGCTGATTTCGCGTCCATTGGAGTGCTATTCTACACAGCGTCCTTCGCGGCGCTTGAAACGGGGGTAATGACCATGGTGTTGGCTTGGAAAGTGAAAGAATACTTCGATAAGAAGCAAAGAAATGAAGGTATAGCCCTCGCCCAAGAAGCACGCCGACAGAAACGGGATGGGGAGACTTGGGAAGATGCTATTGAGCGGCTAAAGCTCGAAGGTTGGAAACCCACCAAGCCCCAGTAGTATCAGTTACCCTCCGATCAATACGTCGTACCTCAACCGCTTCCCCTCCGCACCCCTCACCATCGCCGCCATCTGGTCCGCCGTGTCCATCGGCCTTACGTCGTGCCTATCCTCAAACTCACTGGCGTACCGCCCCAGGTGCTTAACCGAGATATGGTGGTAAACCCCGTCGATCCCCCGCTTGAACGTAGCCCAATGGCTCTCCATCCCGTTTGTATGAGCCATCCCCCGGACGTACTCGCCAGCACCGTGAGCGACAGCCTCATGGTGTCGGGGAATGCCCGTATACGCCGATGCCTCGTCGGTGTAGACCACCGCATCCTCGGTTGTGTGCTTCAACATGAATCCTTGGAGCGTGGCCTTGTTGGTGGATTCCACGACCTCGGTGTGGACCTGGCTGGTCTTCCGGTCCTTGACCCCGACCACCGGAGCCTTCCCCACGGCCCCGCGCCCAGCCCGGAGCTTCTTGTCCTCGTGCTTGTTCTTCTCCAGCCCGCCGATGTAGGTCTCGTCGGCCTCGACCGGGCCAGCGAATTTCTCGGCGGTTTCGTCTTCCCAGGTCTCGCGGATGCGGTGCTCCATGAACCAGGCCGACTTCTGTGTAATGCCCAAGTCCCGGTGCAGCTTCATGGAGCTGACGCCCTTCAGGTTGGTGGACATCAGGTAGAACGCCAGCGCCCATTTCCGCAGTGGAATCTTGGAATCCTCCATGATGGTGCCGACCTTGACCGTGAAGTCATACTTGCAGGCGTTGCAGTGATACACCGGGGTTGTGCGGGTGGACTTGCGGCGCGCCACCCTATCGCTTTCACATTCGAGACACCGGATGCCGTCCAGCCAGCGGCGGGCCACGAACCAATCATTGGCCTTCTCGCCGTCGCCGAATTGCTCCAGGGCGTCAAGGAGGCTGATACCCTTGCGGTAGTGCTTGCCGGGGGTGTTTTTTGTAGCCATTTCGCTTTATTTCCTATCTAATTTATGGCTGTATTGTACACCAGATGGGACGGTGAGTCAAACGGAAATGTACACAAAGATATAATTCCCCAAAAAAAGCCCGGCGGAGCGCCGGGCTTTTTCAATACAAGTCTCGTCTTGATTCTGTCGGAAGGAGTCGGTTTGCTGAGGGATGACGTGTGCCGAGTCTACCTCCGCCACATCGCCGACGACAGGTTCCCGGATGAACTCGAACCCCTGTGTTGTAAAACTGGGGTCTTCCTCTGCCTGCTCAGATGCAAATAAAGGGGTGGTGCCGAGGGACAGACTCGAACTGTCGACACCGGCATTTTCAGTGCCGTGCTCTACCACCTGAGCTACCTCGGCTGGAGCTTCTATTATCGAATCCGTCGCGGCGGCTGTCAAGGCGGGCGCGACGGAAAGTCTGGGTTTTTTTATTCTCTCTCCACCTTGAGGGGGTGCGCTGGAGTCAGGGCTGAATCCTGGGTATCAACGACGGTTTCCACTACGGATAGTCCTCACCCTAACCCTCTTCCAGCGGGAGGGGGACCTTTGCCTGGGAATGAAAAGTCCCTGGAAGGAAGGTGAGGGCTTTGGGTTGCCGATATGGGCCCGCCAGTCCGTTGACGAGTGAAGCACAGCGGACAGGCTCAGGGCCAACGGGATTGACAACAATTAAAAGACCCTTTAACGGAATAATTCGGCGCAGTCCTTTCGGTCAACCGTTGACGCCGGTTCGACAAGCGCGGGGCGACGCTTTATAGTGGACAGCATAGCCCCGCCATTGGACGCAACGCAGGCAGAACGACCGGGATGCAGCCGACCAACGAAGAAATCGCCCAACTGTTCGAGAACCTGGGCGCCATGCTGGAAATGCAGGGCGACTCGGTGTTCAAGATTCGCGCCTACCAGCGGGCAGCCCGCGCCATCGCCGAGCTGTCCCTTCCCTTGGCCCAGGCGGTCAACGACGGGCAGAAACTCACCGGCATACCCGGCATCGGAAAAGCCATCAGCGACAAGATATACGAGCTGGTGACCACCGGGAAGGTGCAGACCTACGAGCGAACCAGGTCCGAACTTCCCGAGGGCGCCCTGGATTTGCTGGCGATTGCCGGCATCGGGCCGAAGACGGCCATGCTCATCGGCGCCGAGTTGGGCATCAGCACCGTGGAGGGCGTGGAGCAAGCGGCCCAGGACGGTCGCCTCGCCTCCCTTCCGCGCATGGGCCAGAAGGCCGCCGACGGCATCCTGCGCCACATTCGCGCCTCCCGCAACATGGGCAGCGACCGTACCCCCATCGGCCACGCCCTGCCCACTGCCGAGTCGGTCATGGCCGCCCTGCGCGAGCACGACCCGGCAATCACGCTGCTCACCCCCGCAGGCAGCCTGCGCCGCTGGGAGGAAACCATCGGCGACGTTGACCTGGTGGCCATCACCCCACGGCCGGAGGAGCTGGGCCGTTGCTTGGCAGGGTTGCCACAGGTGCAGGATGTGCTGGTCAACGGCCCCCGCAAGACCAGTGTGGTTGTGGAACCGGGCCTGCAAATCGACCTGCGCACCGGCGAATCCGAATCCATCGGCGCGATGCTCCAGTATTTCACCGGCAGCCAGCAGCACAACATCCGCCTGCGCGACTTCGCCAACCGCATGGGGCTGTCCCTCAACGAATACGGCATCACCCGCATCGAGTCCGGCGAGGTGGAGGTTTTCCCCGACGAGCAGTCCTTCTACGACCGGCTGGGGCTGCCGTGGATTCCGCCCGAGTTGCGGGCCGGGATGTGGGAGCTGGACGCGGCGCAGCAGGGTTGCCTGCCGAAACTGGTGGAAGCAAAGCACCTGCGCGGCGACCTGCACCTGCACAGCGAATGGAGCGACGGCAGCGACCCCATAGAGACGATGGTGGAAACCGTCGCGTCGCTGGGCTACGAGTACATGGCCCTGACCGACCACTCGCAGGGGCTGGGAGTCGCCAACGGACTGACCCCGGAGCGGCTGGCCGCCCAGCGCGATGTGTTGCGCCGTCTGCAAGAGCGGCACGACATTCTCATCCTGGCCGGCTCCGAGGTTGACATCCGCGCCGACGGGCGCATGGACTTCCCCGACGAGGTGCTGGCCGACTTGGACGTGGTGGTGGCATCGGTGCACAACGCCATGTCGCAGGACCGCGACACCATGACCCGTCGCATCATACGGGCTATGGAGCACCCCTCGGTTACCATTATCGGGCACCTCTCTACCCGGTTGCTGGGCCAGCGTCCGCCCACCGACTTTGACTTGGACGCGGTGTTGCAGGCGGCGCGGGATACCGGCACGGCGCTGGAAATCAACGCTTCCCCGGCCCGCCTCGACCTGAAGGACACCCACGCCCATCGCGCCCGCGAGCTGGGAGTGCCGCTGGTCATCAGCACCGACTCCCACCATTATTCCGAGCTGTCGGGCGGCAGGTTCGGCGTAGCCGTGGCCCGCCGCGCTTGGTGCGAGCCGCGTCACATTCTCAACACCCTGCCCCTGGAGCAGTTCCTCCGGTTCATCCGCACGCCCAAGCCCCAGCGCATCGAAGTATTTGATGCTGCCGCAGCCGCCATCGCCCCGGCCCAGAATAACTGGGAACCCGGCGCGCAGCCCAAGTCCTGATGCCGCGCGCTGTCCGGAATGGAGCAAAGGCGGAGAAGAGCAGCGGACGAAACTCCGAGGCCGTTGCTTCGGCTGCGGATGATGCCTCGGAAGGCGTCGCTTTCGAGTTCGATTCCCCTGACGAAACGGGAGAGTTAACGGCGGATGGTGACGGGAAATCTCCGCTGGAGGTCATTAACTGGTTCCGGGCGCAACTGGCGTCGGGGGCATCCTGGCACCGGGCGCTTCTGGAAGCGATGGGACGGTGGACAGTGGCCGAGGAGAGCCACAACGACCGGCGCTACAAGTACATGGTGGGGCGCGAGGCTTTCGATTGGCTGCTGCTGGCCGAGCGGCTCTGCGCCGAGGCCAGAGAGTACATCCCGACGGGAGACCTGGAGCGGCTGCTTTTCCACGGCGAGTTGCCGGAACTCCTGGAAGAAGATGAACTCCGCGGACTGATTGGCTTCAGCAAGTACCGGGCCTACCTTAACTTCCGCTACGGCGTCGTGCTGGAAGAAGCCCTGCAACTGACCGCCGAGGAATACGCCCGAAAACTCCACATGGCCCGGGGCTACTCCGACAACGAGGACTTGGTGGATGACGCCTTTCGCCACCTGTACACCCACTCCCGCACAGACCTGCTGGATAAGTTCCGCGACGAGGCAAAGCTGGGCAAGCGCGAGGATTTGACCTTGCACGATCTCAAGGAGTTCACCTACTGGCTCCACAAGCGCCGTCTAAACTACTGGGACCCGGCCCGCGTGGCCTCCGACACCCGCCAGGCCATCTTGCGCCTTGAGGCGCTGCGGGACACCACCGCGTCATCCAGTCTGTCTCGATAGACGCCCCGCGCTTCCCGGTGGTATATTCCCTTCAATGGCCTCGTGGCGGTTTTCGTTGCCCGTCTTGAGCCTGTCCTGCGCGAAGTCGAAAGGCTTGCCCAGGGACCTACCCTATCTGATGCCGGAGTTCCCGGCCCCGGAGTTTGTGACTACCGATGACTTCCGGCCAGATGCCACGAGCCTATAACGCCGCCGACGTGGAGCGGCGCATCTACCAGAACTGGCTCGACAACGGCTACTTCCACGCCACCGCCAAGACGGACCAACCGCCCTACGTCATCATCATGCCGCCGCCCAACGTCACCGGCGAACTGCACCTGGGGCACGCGCTGGAAAAGGCGCTGGAAGACGCCCTCATCCGCTACCGGCGCATGACCGGCACACCGACGCTGTGGCTGCCCGGCACCGACCACGCCGGCATCGCAACTCAGTGGGTGGTGGAGCGTCAGCTTGCCGAAGAGGGCGTCAGCCGCCACGAAGTTGGCCGCGAGGCTTTCGTCGAGCGAGTCTGGGAGCACGTCGAGAAGTCCGGCGGCATCATCCACGAGCAGTCGCGTCGGCTGGGCATCTCCGCCGACTGGGAACGGCACAGGTTCACCCTGGAGCCGGGGCCCAGCCATGCCGTCCGCACCACCTTCGTCAGCCTGTACGAAAAGGGGCTCATCTACCGGCACGAGCGCATCATCAACCGCTGCGTCCGTTGCGCCACCGCCCTGTCGGACCTGGAGGTGGACTACCAGGATGTTGACGGGCATCTCTACCATATCCGCTACCCACTGGAAGATGACCCCGACAGGTGCGTGACCGTTGCTACCACCCGCCCGGAGACCATGCTGGGCGACACCGGCGTCGCGGTGCACCCCGACGACCCGCGCTACGACGGCATCCGGGGCCGCAACGTCGTCCTGCCCATCATGGGCCGCGTCATCCCGGTGGTGGGCGACGAGGCCATCGACCCGGAGTTCGGCACCGGCGCGCTGAAGGTCACCCCGGCCCACGACCCAGTGGACTTCGAGGTGGGCCAGCGTCACCGCCTGGACGCCCCCAACGTCATCGGCGAAGACGGCAACATGACCGCCGTAACCGGCAAGTACTTCGGAGTCGAGCGCTTCGAGGCCCGCCGCCGCGTGGTCGAGGAGCTGGAATCGCTGGGCGCCCTGGAAAAAATTGATCCCCACAGCCACTCCGTCGGCCACTGCCAGCGTTGCGCCACGGTGGTCGAGCCGCTCATCAGTATGCAGTGGTTCGTCAACGTCGGCAGCCACGAGCAGCCCGGCAGCATCGCAGGCAAGGCCCATCGGGCCGTGACCGGGGACGGTATCAGCGACCCGGACATACGCATCGTGCCGGAGCGGTTCACTCGGGTTTACCTGAACTGGCTGGAGAACATACGCGACTGGTGCATCAGCCGCCAACTGTGGTGGGGCCACCGCATCCCGGTCTGGCACTGCGGCCCCTGCGGCCACCTGACCGTCGCCATGGACGACCCCGACGCCTGCGGGGCCTGCGGCTCAACGGACATACGCCAGGACCCGGACGTTCTGGATACGTGGTTCAGCTCCGGGCTGTGGCCCCACTCCACGCTGGGCTGGCCCGAGGACAACGCCGACTTCGACTATTTCTACCCGACGACCGTGCTGGAAACGGGATACGACATCCTGTTCTTCTGGGTGGCCCGCATGATAATGCTGGGCATCGAGAACACCGGCAAGGCCCCCTTCAACACCGTCTACCTGCACGGCCTCATCCGCGACGGCTCCGGCGCCAAGATGAGCAAGACCCGCGGCAACACCATGGACCCCCTGGACCTGCTGGATAAGTACGGCACCGATGCCCTGCGCTTCGCCCTCACCACCGGCACCGCGCCGGGCAACGACCTGCGCTTCACCGAGAACCGCCTCGAAGCAGGCCGCAACTACGCCAACAAGATCTGGAACGCCTCCCGCTTCGTCATCAGCCAGCTTGAGGGCCGGCAAGGACTGGAGGGCTGGAGCGATGTCAAGCCGGAACACCGCGAGGACCGCTGGATTGTCAGCCGTCTGGACCGCGTGACTGCCGAGGTCAACCGCGCCCTGGAGAGCTTCGAGTTGGGCGACGCGCAGCAACGCCTCCACGATTTCATCTGGAACGACTACTGCGACTGGTACATCGAGATGGCGAAGATCCGGCTGCGCAGCGGCAGCGAGCCGTCGCCGCTGCCGACGCTGGCCCATGTGCTGGAGCGCATCCTGCGCCTGCTCCATCCCTTCATGCCGTTCATCACCGAGGAAGTCTGGCAGACGCTCAAGACCGAACTGCCGGAAGAGGGCGAGGCTCGGGCTGAATCAATCATGGTCGCCCCCTATCCCGCATCCGGCGGGCGCATTGACGCGGAAGCCGAGGAGGAAATCTCCTTGGTGCAGCAGGCGGTGCGGGCCGTCCGCAACACCCGCGCCCAACTGCGAATCCCCGCCGCGCAGCATCTTGAGGCGCTGGTGGAGGCCAACGGGCAGCAGGGCGCCATCGAGGATGAGGCCAACGTCATCCGCGCCATGTCCCGGGTGGAACCACTGATAATCGTGTCCGGGGCGTCCGAAGGCGGCTCCGACGCGCGCGGCGTGACGCTGGTGGTCAGCCCGCTGGTGGTGCGGCTGACGCTGGAGGGCGTGGTGGACCTGGACGCCGAGGGGGACCGCCTGCGCGCCGAGCTGGCCGACTGCGACCGCAACCTGGAGCGGGTGGAGAAGCTGGTATCCAACCCCAACTTCCGCGAGAAGGCCCGGCCCGACGTGGTGGAAAACGAGGAGGCGCGCCTCGCCGAGCTCCGCGAGCGCAAGCAGCGCCTCGCCGAAATCCTGGAGCAGTTGGGCCGGTAGAGGATCTCCCTTGCAGCATTGTATGGCTCGGCCATGGACAAACAGCCAGCCGATTGTAATTCCAAGTATAATTTGTGGAAGCAGCTATCCAGCGGTTTGAGGCAGGCGATGACTACCAAACGGACTGCCGCGACGCAAAAGCCTGTGGCAAAGCAATTCCCCGAGCGGATTCCGAGACAGGAAATGCAGAATTCCGTGTATCTCGACTTGCCGGGCTACCAGACCGGCCTGTACCTGCACTTCGGCGGTGAGGACACCACGCTGGTTATCAGCGAAGCCGCCCTGGGGTGGAACTTGAGACAAGGAGAGGGGATTCTCTATCCCGACTTGATGATCGCTTTCAATGTTGACCGGGCAGCAGCGATAGCAGCGCAGGGGATAGCTATCGACGACGTGGGCAAGCCCCCGGAATTCGTTATGGAAATAGCGTCCAAGAGAACCGCCAAGAATGACTACACCAGAAAGCGCCGGGCCTACGCGCGCTATGGAGTGCCCGAGTACTGGCGGTTCGACCCCACCGGCGACCGGCGATACCCTGAGCCTCTGGCCGGGGATCGCCTTGTTGGAAGAGAATACCAGCCAATCGCCACTGAGGAAATCGGGGAAGGCCTCTTTCGGGGGCACAGCGATGTACTAAACTTGGACATCTGCTGGGAACACGGCCAATTGCGATGGTATGACCCGGCGGCCCGAGCCTACATCTTGACCCACAGCGACGAGCGGGCCGGGCGGATTGCAGCAAAAGCCGAGGCTGCACTAGCACAGGCACGGGTCCGGGAGTTGGAAGAGGAAGTGCGCCGCCGTTCTCAATAGGGTTATCGGGTTTCTGCAACTCAGGTCGAGTCCATCCAACACATCCGAGCGTAGCCATGCCTCAACGACTGGGCATCATCGGCCACCCCATCGGCCACTCCATATCGCCCCTGTTTCAGCAGGCGGCACTGGACGCCATCGGGTTTGACGGCGTGTACCACCCGTGGGACGTTGCCCCCGATGGTGTCGGCGAGTTCGTCGCGGGCTTGCGCGCCCCCGGAACGCTGGGCATCAACGTGACCGTGCCGCACAAGGAAGCAGTCATTCCCTTCCTCGACGAGGTGGACGACTGGGCTTCCATCGCCGGGGCGGTCAACACCATCGTCAACCGCGATGGAAGGCTCACCGGCCACAACACCGACGGCATCGGCTTCCTGCGGGCGCTGCGCGAGGGCGCGGACTTTGATCTCCGGGGGCGGGACGTATTGGTGCTGGGCGCCGGCGGGTCTGCCCGGGGCGTCGTGTACGCGCTGGCCCGCGCGGGAATAGCCCAACTGTTCATTGCCAACCGCACCCTGGAACGGGCGGAAAGGCTGGCGGGTATCGCCATTGACAGTGGCGTAGCGGCCGAGGCATTGGCGCTGTCGGATGCTCCCACAGCCGCAGGGGAAGTATCCCTCATCGTCAACTGCACGTCGATGGGCATGGTCCACGGCCCCGACGAGACCGGCTCTCCCCTCTCCGCTGACCACATACCGGCGGCGACCCTGGTCAATGACCTGGTGTATAATCCGCTGGAAACTCCGTTGCTGCGCGAGGCGGCCCGCGCCGGCGCCGCTACATTGGGCGGCATTCAGATGCTGGTCTACCAAGGCGCGGCCTCCTTCGAGATGTGGACCGGCCAGCCCGCGCCGGTGCCGGTGATGCTGGAAGCAGCCACCGCCGCGATGCGGGCGAGAAGCTGAATTAACCACAGAGGCTACAGAGAACACGGAGCTCATTTCACCCGTCATTCCTGCCTTCGCAGGAATCCAGAGCCGCTGCCAATCGCCTGCGCTCTACTTTTTCATCATCCAAGACATTGAAGAACATAGATTCCCGCGATAGCGGGAATGACAGGGCTTACTCATCGCCAACTGGATACGAAGAATATGGTTCGTTTTGTAACTGCCGGGGAGTCCCACGGTCAGGGCTTGCTCATAATCGTCGAGAATGTGCCCGCCGGACTGCCCATTGACGAGGACTATATCGGCGTCCACCTGGCCCGCCGACAAAAGGGCTACGGGCGCGGCGGCCGGATGCTCATCGAGCAGGACTGGGCGCATATCATCTCTGGTGTGCGCCACGGCGCGACGCTGGGCAGTCCCATCGGCATGAGCATCGAAAACCGCGACTGGGCCAACTGGCAAGAGGCCATGTCGGTGCGTCCCATAGAGGGCGAGCCGCAGAGCCCACGCAGCCAGCGCGTTACCCGCCTGCGCCCCGGCCACGCCGACCTGCCCGGCGCGATGAAGTACGGGTTCAACGATGTGCGCAACGTGCTGGAGCGGTCCAGCGCCCGCGAGACGGCCGCGCGCGTCGCCGCCGGCGCCGTGGCCCTGCGGCTGCTGAAGGAGTTCGGCGTTGTCGTTCGGAGCCACGTCTTATCCATCGGCGGCGTCCGCGCGGAACCGCCCGAACATATAGACTGGGAGGCAGTGGAGGAGTCGCCGGTGCGCTGCGCCGACCCGGAGGCGGCCGAGCGGATGACCGCCGAGATTGACGCCGCCAAAGACGCCGGAGACACCGTGGGCGGCATCGTCGAGGTGCTGGCGGAAAACGTGCCCATCGGCCTCGGCTCCCACGTGTCCTGGGACCGGAAGATAGACGGGCGCGTATCGCAGGCGCTAATGTCCATCAACGCCGTCAAGGCCGTGTCCATCGGGCCGGGCTGGGACATAGTTCACAAGCGCGGCTCCCAAGTGCAGGACGTTATCGAGCCGGTGACCGACCCAGACCATCCCTGGCAGCGGCGCACCAACAACCTGGGCGGCACCGAGGGCGGCATGACCAACGGTATGCCTCTGACCGCCCAGTTCGCCATCAAGCCCATCGCCACGCTGATGAGTCCGCTGCCGTCGGTGGACCTGGACACCGGCGAAGAAGTGCAGGCCCACTACGAGCGCTCCGACATCTGCCAGGCCCCGCCGGCCTGCGTCGTCGGCGAGGCGATGATGGCCCTGGTGCTGGCCGAGGCCTTCATGGAAAAATTCGGCGGCGACTCCATCTCCGAAACCCGCCGCAACTACGAGGGCTACATCAAGACCGTCGGCCCCCGCGTGCGCTACCACTGACGTTGACATAGCGCGAATGCAGACGTGGACGGGCGGGGGCTGATGTCGGCCTACCAGCCCCAATTTATGAAGCCATCCCATTGACAGGACAGGGCAGCTAGTGCTAGGGTAGCACCATCAAAGCGATCAGATGATCTAATATGACCGTACAGGGACGGATAACTCAGTGGAAGCAGGTTGTATCTGCGCTCAATGAATTGGGCGGCATTGCTACGTTGTCGCAGTTGAATCGTTATCTCCTCGCTCCGGGCGGGGACGCGACGAAATGGGCAACCAAAACCCCCGAGGCTACAATACGCCGAATCGTGCGTAATACGCCCGACCAAATCCACGTTCTCAAGCCCGGCCTGTACTGCTTGCAGGAGCTCGCGGCAACCTTGGAAAAAGACTACGCTTTACCACAGGAAGGAGACGTTCCGCCCCGCGTGGAAGAGCGCAATCACTGGTACTATCAGGGCCTGTTGCTTGAAATCGGCAACGCGCGAAATTACAAAACCTACGTACCCTCTCAGGACAGCAATCGCACTTTCGGCAACCAAAGACTCAGTGACGTCTGCGACATAACCAAACTGCCTTCCTTTGGCTACTCACAATTTATGCGCCGGGCAAGGACTGTGGACGTCATATGGTTCAACCGGCGTGATATGCCGGCTGAGATGTTCGAGGTCGAATTGTCTACCGATATGCTGAACTCGCTGACTAAATTCAATGAGCTGCGGGATTTCTATACCCAGCTCAGAATCGTTGCGCCAGCGCATCGCAAAGCCCATTTTGAGGACCGAATCGGAATGGACACGTTCCACGAAATTGGCAGCCGCGTAAAATTCGTTAGTATCGGTGACCTCGAAGAAAAATACATCCGTGGCAGATGGTGAAATGACCAGCGAAAACAATGCAACCAACCCAAGGTTTGCCTGCAAGGAATGCGGGAGCGACGAGGTAAGGGGTGATTTTGACACTTATCCGGTGTTTCGCGCCGAGGATGATAAAATCGTATTCTTGCGTACAGAATTAACCGACACCGGGGTAATGGAGCTATACTGCAACAGTTGCGGTGAAGAAATAGATGAGGACTTGGACGGAATAATGATTGAGTAGCGCGTCACGTTTTCATGCACCAATCCGACTAGTACTGTCCCAATGGAGGCACTGATGACGTTCGTGACATACACTCAGTCAAATAATATTGCGAGATGGAACGCCATCTTTGAGCGATACAACATCCACGAGCACGATTTTGACGCCGGGCCATTTGAGATTTCAGCGGACCAGATTAAGGATGCCTGTCAGTATTTCCAACAAATCAGCGTAAAGGAAGTGCGGATACTGTGCAAGCAGGATAGCAGAGAAGCCCGTCCACAGGTCTTCCGAGAGCGAGGACTTTTCATATTGCCTGTAAAGAACAAGCACTACGTCATCATCAAAGGCGAAGGATACGTAGATGTCCCACTCATTCAGTCGCCTTTACTGGAGTATCACAGCGATTTTCCCTTCGAATTGGAAACGTCGCAGGTAGGCAATTCGGAGATGCAGCACTTGGATCGCGCCTACGCATTGAGCTTGGTCAGGCACTTCGTCGGCGATGATTCCCTGGTGCTCACTATACGCGGGAGGAAATACACGTCGGCCTTTAGTTTCGTAACCGGCGAATTTCAGATTTACACCGAAAAAGTGCAGATCGAAGTTGACGGCGGTTACGAAGGCGCAGGTCGAGTCGTGCTGATTGAGGCTAAAAACGGCAACGCCACCAATACCATCATCAGGCAGCTCTATTATCCCTTTCGTCAGTGGCAACAGCACACTGCAAAATCTGTATCAACCCTCTTTTTCCAGCGCATCAATGACGAATATCATCTCTGGCACTTCGGCTTTGATGACCCGAATAACTACAACAGCATCCGCCTGCTGAATTCGGCGCGATACAGAATCACTGTTTCTTTTACTACCGGAGGCCGCCCAAGATGAAATTCGGCGTTATCATGTTCCCAAACAGTCTCGACGATGTTGCCAGGGGCACTCGCCTGGCAGAGGATCGGAAGTGGCCTAAATCGCTAGTAATCCAATGCAAGGGGCAGGCGTCCAAGGTAGGAGACTTCCAGCAATTCGCCTCGCGGGGCCAACTGTGAGGTGTCAGGAGATACTATGTGTCCACAATGTGGTCAACCGCTAAACGACTCTCAATATCGCCACAATTTCACCTACAGGAGCTGCCCTCAATGCTCGGAAAGGTGGGGCAGACACGCTTACTATCCTTATGCCCATTTTGGTATGCGGATCGAGGGTCAAGTCATTCAGTCGTGGTGTCCAGTCGTGGTGTCCTGATTGCAGGGCAAGCAACGACACCGGCCAACCTGAATTTCTTTGCCCCTAAATTTAGGCTGAGATCGTCAAGTATGTAATTTCCTTCAGGAATAACCCATGAAATTCGGCATCACCATGTTCCCTAACAATCTCGAGGATGTCGCCTGTGGGTCGCGCCTGGCTGAGGAGATGGGATTCGACTACGTGGGCATTGCCGACTCGCAGTCGCTGGCCCGCGAGTTGTATGTCACCCTCAGCGTGGTGGCGATGTCCACCGATAGGGTCATGCTGGGGCCGACGGCCAGCAACCCCCTTACCCGTCACCCGGCGGTCGCGTCTTCGGCCATCGCCTCGGTTTACTTCGCGGAACGGTTCGCCGTGGCCGGAACACCGGAGGAGTGTCGCGCCAAGACTCACGCCATCTTCGAAGCGGGCGTCGATGCGCTGCTGATAACCGCCATCGGCCCCTCGCCGAAGACCATCGTGCGCCGCTTCGGCGAATAGGTCATCGCGCCGTTGCGGGAAGGGTAGTCCATACAAGCTGCATACCACAAACCCCGCACCGTCTGAACGGTTTGCCGAGGGCAGGCCGTGCTATCATTGGGGCGAAAGCTGTTCGCCGACTGAAGGCTGGCGGTTTGTTGAGTGCGACGTGTCTAACGGATTGTTCATAGTTTTCGAGGGCGGCGAGGGTTCGGGGAAGAGCACCCAGGCGGAGTTGCTTCACCGGCGGCTGGTGGAAGCGCAACATCCGGCGGTTCTGGTCCGTGAGCCCGGCACCACCACCCTCGGCCTCCACCTGCGCGAATACCTGAAGAGCAAGCAGCCCCTGACGACTGAGTCGGAGCTGTTGCTGTTCGTGGCGGCGCGGGCGCAACTGGTCGCCGCCCAGATTCGGCCCAGCCTGGAGCAGGGAATCCACGTCATCGCCGACCGTTTCATCGGCTCGACCGTGGCCTACCAGGGACACGGCCGGGGCGTCAAGCGCGACGTTATTGATTACCTGAACCACTTCGTCACCGGGGGATTGAACCCCGACGCAACCTTTCTGCTGGACATCGATCCCGAAGAGGGACTGCTTCGCGTCGGGAGGCCGCAGCTTCAAATGGCCCTGTTGCCCGACGACCATGGCGATGTGGGCCGGGCCGACGTTGTCGGCCATCGCCGGTTTGAAGACCAGTCTTCCGCCTTCCACAACCGAGTGCGCCGAGGCTATCGCGAACTGTCGGAGACAAGCCAGGGCTGGCAAACCATAGACGCCCGCCTCACCGTAGAGGAATTGGCCGGTCATATCTGGGATTCGGTTGCCCCGCTCCTTCCCTCACCTGCCTTGGACCAGTCTGAGGCCAGTACACTGGCCTTGATTTCGGGCAAATAGTAAGCCCCTCCGCTGGCGGAGGGGCTTACTATTCTGTCAGGCTACGATACGCAAGCCGACCTGTCGGACGGCTAGTCGTCGTCTGCGGCGACCAGGTCAGCCTCGGCGATCTTCTCTCGGACATGGGCCAGCATCTTGCGGACGCGGGCCAAGTCGGGGAACACGTTGTTCTCGCCCTTCTTGTCGAAGATGCGCTCGCCGTCCACGAACACCTCCATGATGCTCTGGCCGCGAGGGGAGATAGCTACGGCTGCGTCGGGTCCGAAGTGCCGGAAAAACTCGTTTGCCATCCACGTGGCAGTACCGAGATGCTGTCAACTGACGCAGTAGGTAATCTCAATCTGGACTTTGCCTTCCATTGATATCCTCCGGGAGATTCAGGATGCCACCAGTTTAGCGTTATGCCCGCCCCGGCGCAAGTTATATCCGAGTCTTTTGGCTATTCCCCCACCCCAACCCTCTCCCACAGGAGAGGGTTGGGGTGGGGGCGACACTGTTAGCGGGCGGGCCCCAGGAAAAAAATACCGCTCATATCCGGTAAAACATCACCGCTCGGTCCGGCTCCCGGCCCTGGCTGGTGGAGGCCACGTTGTAGCGCTGGCCCAGCATATGCTGGAGGCGCCGGATGTGAGAGCGCTGGGGAGCCAGCTTGACATTCATTTCCCCGCTCAGTACCCGGTTGGCCGCTTCCTCGGCCTCCCGCATGGCTCTCTCTATATTTGGGGCCTCCCGCATGGCTCTCTCCAGGTTCGGGGCCTCCTGCGGTTCGTCAGCGACGGGAACGCGACCACCGTTGCGGTTTCCCTTTCCCACCGCAGAGCGCAGGAAGTCCTGGAGCTGGGGAATCGAGTTTTTCCGCAGAACGTACACCGGCTTGCCGTTGGTCTCGGCGATGCGAACCAACTGCGACCCTCGCCGGTAGTGCGTCTTCGTGGTCAGCACCAGGTCGGCCCGGCGCAACTCGTTGACAATCTGTACCGGTGTCCCGGACTCGACCATGGCTGTTTCCAGCTTGTCGCGTCCCACTCCGAACAGGAAGACGCGCACCTCCGAGACCATGGCCGCTTCTTCCCCCGACATCTCGCTCATGGGACGGGGCATACGCGGCGCTTCGTCTCGGCCTGCGTCGCGGTCGAAAGCGCGCTTTCGCTCCTGGCCCGGCTCCCGTGGCTGGCGGCGGCCCTCCGGCTGCCAGGGGGCGGGAGCGCTGTCGTTGGCGCGGTACTCTTCCTCCTCCCGTTGCACTTCGCCGGCTTCGTCCAGCCAGCGGATTTCCGGGACGATAGGGTAGCCGCGCAGCCACTGGTCCACCACGTTGGCCACGTCATCGTGAACCGCCAGGCGCTCCCAGCTCTGGATTTCGACCACCACCTCGAAGGTGGGCGGCGCCTTGCGCTCCAGGACGGTCTTCTGCGTCCCCCGGTAGCGCGCCTCCTGGTCGCCCAGCGTAACGGTCTGGATGCCGCCCACCAGGTCGGAAAGGGTGGGGTTCATAATCAGGTTGTCCAGCGTGTTGCCGTGGGCGGTGGCGATGAGCTGTACGCCCCGCTCGGCGATGGTGCGGGCGGCGGCGGCCTCCTGTTCGGCGCCCATCTCGTCGATGACGACGGTTTCCGGCATGTGGTTTTCCACGGCCTCGATCATCACGCCGTGCTGCTGCTGGGGCGTAGGAACCTGCATCCGCCGGGCCCGCCCGATGGCGGGGTGAGGCACATCTCCGTCGCCGGCGATTTCGTTGGACGTGTCCACGATGACCACCCGCTTATGCGCCTCCACCGACAGCACACGCGCCGTCTCCCGCAGCATGGTGGTCTTGCCGACCCCGGGCCGGCCCAGCAGCAGGATGTTCTTGCCGGAGAAGGCCAGGTCTTCAATCATCTTGATGGTGCCGAAGACGGCCCGCCCGATGCGGCAGGTCAGACCGATGATCCGCCCCTTGCGGTTGCGTATGGCCGAGATTCGATGCAGGGTGCGTTCAATACCGGCCCGGTTGTCGTCGCCGAACTCCCCCAAGCGTTCAATGATGCCCTGCAAATCCTCGGCATCCACTACCTGCTCGCTGAGCGAAGCGTCCCCACTGATGAATCGGGCCTCCGGCTCACGCCCCAGGTCCAGCACTACTTCCAGCAGTTCAGCCAAATCCTCCCGCTGTCGTAGCGCCGCAGACACCCGCACCGGCAATACATCCAGCACCAAATCCAATTCTTCCCGCGCTGCGTCATGCACTGTCGCCAATATCACCCCTCTACCAGTGATGATTGGAAGCCACTCTGGAGAAATCTAACGCGAAGCTCTCCCGTCATCTTCATGGAAAAGATGGAGCAGGAGAAATCCCTTCGGCAAGGCCGACAAAATACTCGTGAACGCGAGTATCGGAGGTCAGTTCAGGGTGGAAGGCGGTGGCCAGCAAGTTGCCCTGCTGCACTGCCACGGGGCGCCCATCTTCGAGGCGCGCCAGAACGTCTACGGGTGGGCCGACGCGGATGACCACCGGGGCGCGGATGAAAATGCAGTTGTACGGATCGGGGGCCAGCGGGGCGATTTGCAGCGACTGCTCGAAGCTGTCCACCTGACGCCCGAAAGCGTTGCGGCGGACGGCGATGTCCATTAGCCCCAGGGGAACGGGGTCCTGCTCAGTGATTTCGTTGGCCAGCATAATCATGCCGGCGCAGGTGCCCCAGACGGGGCGGCCCTCCGCCGCCATCCGCGCCACGGGCTCCCGCAGGTTGTAGATGGACATGAGGCGGCTGAGCGTGGTGCTCTCACCGCCGGGGATAATCAATCCGTCCAGAGCATCCAACTGCTCCGGCAACCGGATTTCGTGGGCATCCACGCTCATCCTTCGGAGGAGTGCGATATGCTCCGCAAAGTCACCCTGTACCGCTAATACACCGATGTTCAACTCTATTCTGCTAACCGACCCCCGTTTGGTGGGGAGATATTTTCCGCCAGTGTGTCTAAATCGCCCTGACTCGAAGGGGCTTTGCGACCAGTTGTTCTTCTAATGGGTCAACCATCAGATTGAAAATTTGCAGGCTGGCTGCTCCCGGAAGGAATTGATCCTCGGCTCCAAATACGACCGGCCAGGAAATACACGGCCTTCAATGCCAAAACTCGCCATTCCTTAACCGTATTCCACTTCGTTGCCATCCGCAATGGTGAAGGGCCTGTATTCCAACGGAGTCAAGCCAAGTCGCCTCAGAAGAGAGACTCCGGCATAACAGAATGAGCCGCCCCAGCGCCAACGGGGGGGGCCGAACTGGGGGCAGTTACACCGCCCCCTGCCCTGCCTATGCCTACATTTACCTCAAAAGCATCCATTTGCGCTCACCCTCTCCCTCCCAGGAGAGGGAATTGGGGGCGGTCCTCTACTTCCTGGACAGGGAACGTGGGGAACCTAAACGCTGCGCGGCGCGAGCAACTCCGCCTCGGGGATGTCGCGGACATTGCGGCCGACCATAGGCTCGCCGAGGTCCTTGGACACCTCAGCCAGTATGTGCGGGTCGTTGTAGTGGGTGACGGCCTGCACGATGGCGTAAGCGCGGCTGGCCGGGTCGCCGGACTTGAATATGCCGGAACCGACAAACACCCCATCGGCGCCCAACTGCATCATCAGCGCAGCGTCGGCGGGAGTGGCGACACCGCCGGCGGCGAAGTTGACCACCGGCATACGGCCCTGCTCACGGGTCTGCTGGAGCAGGTCCAGCGACACGCGCAGGTCGCGGGCTTCCACCACCATCTCGTCGTCGGGCATGGTCTGGAGCTTGCGTATGGCGTCCTGCACTGCCCTCATGTGGCGCACGGCCTCCACCACGTCGCCGGTGCCGGCCTCGCCCTTGGTGCGAATCATTGCAGCGCCCTCGGAAATGCGGCGCAGGGCCTCGCCCAGGTCACGGCAGCCGCAGACGAAAGGCACCTTGAAGTCATGCTTCCAGATGTGATGGGTCTCGTCGGCGGGGGTCAGCACCTCGGACTCGTCGATGTAGTCCACGCCGAGGGCTTCCAGTATCTGGGCCTCGACAAAGTGGCCGATGCGCACTTTGGCCATCACCGGAATGCTGACGGCATCCATAATCCTGGTGATGATGGCCGGGTCGGTCATGCGGGCCACCCCGCCGTCGGCGCGGATGTCCGCCGGCACGCGCTCCAAGGCCATGACGGCCACGGCTCCGGCTTCAGCGGCTATCATCGCCTGCTCGGGGGTTACCACATCCATGATGACGCCGCCCTTGAGCATCTGGGCGTGTCCGCTCTTGACGGTAAAGGTGCCGGTTAAAACATCTACTGCCATGCCTGCCACTTCCTCCAGACGGGCCGCGCCAAGTCGCTGCCTTCGTCCGGTCCGAAATTTTACTGTCCCAGACTGCCCGGCAACGGCTTCGTCGTTGCCGGAAATCCTCTTGTTACTCTATGCTCCATTATAGGGGCCGCACTGGTGGTTATCAATTGTGCTGGCAAGGAGCGCCGGAGTCCCCTAATCCTCCCTCCCCCTCTCCCTTTCCCTTGAGGGAGAACGCCGGGGTGAGGGTGAAATTCCGGGATGGAAAATGTTCCGTCTGAAATTCAGAAAGCCTGCGGGAAGGTTGGAACAGTTGGAGCGAACCCGGACGCCGAAGGAGTACGTTGCCGAGGAAGGCTGCCTTTCGGCAGAGGTATGGAGGAAGGCCCTGGCGGCGTCCGCGGATGAAGCTCCTTCGGGCGCTTGAACAGCGGCCTGAAAAGACTCAGCAGGCTCGGTGGTTGCGAGTGGCTTTGACATTGCAGTAGAACCGGGCGGAGAGGCGGATGTGGCGAGGGTGTAGTCCGCGCCTGGCTCCGAAAGCGGGCTGGACTTCGCCTGCTGCTGAACGCAAACCAAAACGGAGGGCGCGGTGTGCAGGCGCCAGTTAGCCGACCTAACTCAATGCCTGGTGAAATGCAAAAGCGCTGTCATTTCGTATCGTGTGAGGTTTCCAGGGTTTGCACCATCTGATTCATGAATGCCGCGAGGTGCAGAGTTCCGGCAATGGCGGTTGCATATCCCATACGGGTCGGGCCGACTACGCAGATGACGCCGTTCACGCCGCCGGACTGTCCATAGCGGCACACAATAACGCCAAAGGGATAAAGCGACTCCTCCCGGTTTTCCACTCCGATATACACCATACGGGCCGACTCGCGGGCCGCGGATACAATACGCTCCAGAAGCACCCGCTCCTCCACCATCTGAACCAGCATTCGGGTGCGCTCCGCCGCGGCGAATTCCGGCTGGCTCAGCAGGCGGCTCAAGCCTTCAACATGGTGCTCAGGCAAATCCGACTGCTCGGCTTCCAGCATCATCTCAAGGGAATTACGGCGAACTCGCTGCTCTAGGGAATCCAACTCCAACTGCCGCGCCTGAATCTGCTGACGGTTGAGGCCCGCCAGGGCCTCGTTAAGGCAGTTCGCGGCCAGGTCCAGCCGCTGCTGGGTCACCGGGTCTTCCATTGGAAGCAGGCGCTTGAGCAGCCGCGTCTCACCAAGGACGATGACCAACAGGGCGACGGAATCTTGAAGAAACACCAGTTGCAAGTGCTTCAAGCGCGGGGACGCGGAGCGCGGCTCGGTGACAATGGCGAGATTGGCCGTCAGTTGCGACAGCGCGGCTGCACAGCGGCGGGCCCATCCACCGGCGTCCGGCTCCGCCTGGTCCAGCCAGCGGTCCACTCGCCTCTTCGCACGTCCGGGGAGTTCCGGCGGGTCTCCCAGCGATTCCACGTAGTGCCGGTATCCCAGGTCAGAAGGGATACCCCCGGCGGAAACGTGGGGGCGGGAAATGTAACCTGCCTCGGTGAGCTGCGACATGGCGCTGCGCACGGTGGCCGGGCTGACCCTGAGGGCAGGGCTGCGCGCGATGCCGTCCGACGCCACCGGGGTGGCGGTCTGCACGTATTCGTTTACCAGCAAGTTCAATATCGTCGACGCGCGGTGGGTCAACATCTGCATCGCCCCCGTAGCTGGCATCACCTGGCCCGGGCTGGCAGGGCTTTTCTTGAAATTAGCACAGGGTTCGCGGCAGTGTCAAACCCCTTTATGCTCAAGTGTTCCAAGTTTAACGCCGTTTAACGCCGAACACCCCGCAGGGTGCTTAGTTTTCCGATACGAGTTACAGAGTTCCGTCATTCCCACGAAAGCGGGGGCCGAGGGCCGCTGCCGCGAGCATATCTGATTACAGCAAGACAGCATGGATTCCCGCCATATCGTTGACCGCGTTTGCGGGTGGTTTTATACTCAATTACTCAAACTTCCCGGCGGCGGATTCCGGTTGAATCGCCGCCACTTTTTCGGGGCGGGTGTGCAGTGTCTTACCAATCCAATGTAGCGGCCCTCGCAGACCTAGCTCTGCCGGTGGAGGAGTTCCGGGCGAGGGTGGCGAGAGATGCCTTACTGATCGTTGGCTTCACCCTGTTTGTGGCGCTCTTCGCGCGTTTCTCCGTCCACCTGCCCTTCACCCCCGTGCCGGTGACCGGGCAGACATTCGCCGTGTTGCTTACCGGCGCGACCCTGGGCAGTTGGCGCGGCGCAAGTGCCCTCTCCCTCTACTTGGTGGCGGGGATGTTCCTGCCCTTTTTCGCCGGTTCCGCCGACTCGTATCTCTGGGACGCCACCGCGGGCGAGTACGTGTTCGGCTTCACTGCCGGCAGTTCCGGGTTCTTCTGGCAGATGGCCTCCGGCGGCTACATCATCGGCTTCATCGCTGCGGCGTGGCTGTTGGGTTTCCTGTGCGAGCGGGGCCTGGGCAACAGCGCCTGGATCCTGCCGGTGCTGTTGGCCGCCAACATACTGGTCTACGTGCCTGGGCTGATCCAGCTTTCGATGTTCGCTCCCGAAGGCAAGACGCTGGCCTGGGGCTTGTACCCCTTCATTGCGGGCGATCTGATCAAGCTGTCCCTGGCGGCTATGCTGGTGCCTGCGGCCTGGGGGCTGGTCAACCTGCTGCGCGGCGATGACGATGACTACGGCGGCGGCCGATCCTTCAACGACCGGTGGATTTAGCGACAGGGCTGGGAGGCGAGACATGGATATCATCTGGCTGGGGCATTCGTCCTTCCGGGTGCACTCCGAGGGGGTGGTGGTGATCACCGACCCCTTTCCCGAGTCCCTGGGGCTGCGGATCGACGCGCGGCCTGCGTCCGTGATCACCGTCAGCAACACCCACCCCAACCACTCGGCCTTTGGCGTGGTGGGCGGCGACCCCAAGGTGTTCCGCGCCCCCGGCGAGTACGAATACAACGGCATCATGGTGCGCGGCGTGACGACCCCCCTGCCGGACGGGGCGCCCCACGACCGGCGCAACGTGGCCTACACCATTGAGATGGACGGCATCAGCGTCTGCCATCTGGGCGACCTGACGCGGTCCCTGACCGCCCGCCAGGTCGACGAGCTGAAGCCGGTGGACGTGGCGCTGGTCCCCGCCGGGGCGCATTGCACCCTCTCCGTTGACCAGGCCCTCCAGACGATACAGGACCTGGACCCGAAGGTGGTCGTGCCGATGCACTTCGGCCACGGGCAGGAAGGCGTGACCCTAGACGGCGTGGAAGCCTTCCTGCGCCGACTGAGCGTTGATGAGGCCCAGGCCCAGCCCCGGCTGGTGGTGACCAGCGGCAACCTCCCCACCGACCTCCGGGTCAACCTGCTGACGCCACCCCGGGGGTAGGGGCGCCAAATGCGACAGGGGCGACCCTGCGGCCGCCCCTGCTCTCCTGCTCCCGTCCTTCTCACGCTAATCCTGCTGGCTCTAGTCCTTCTCGCTTTAGTCCTGTTGGCCGTCCAGGAATCTCTGCACCTCCGGCGTATCGGGCAGCATCCTCACGCCATTCACCTCGACGCCGTAGCACTCCAGGGCCTCTGCTCTGCGGGCGCGCACTCGCTCTATGCCTTGTTCTATCCCCTGGGCTACGCCCTGTTCTATCCCCTGTTCTATCCCCTGTTCTATCCCCTGTTTGATGCCTCGCTCTATGCCTCGCTCTATGCCTCGCTTCATGCCTCGTTCTTCTGCTTTCCGTTCCGCTTCCTCGCGGTATCTGGCTCGCAGGGTTGACGCTTTTTCGAACATTCTTCTAACCCCCTCGAACAGACCAATAAGGACGAACACGTTGGCCCAGTACATTGTCTTTACTGCGGCTTCCAGGTAGCGGTAGGCGCGGGCTTCCGAACCTTCCAACTCCACCAGCAGGGCGACGCTGGCCGCGCTGACTATGGCGAAGCCCGCTATCTGCCACCATACGCCCCGCTCGACCAACTCGCCGGGAAGGTCGGACACCCCCAATTATATCACCGGCTGCGGCGGGCGCGGCGGGCGGCCAGGTACAGGGCATAGAGGCCGGCGGCGGCCAGCGCGACGCCCCCGACGATGGCCAGCGGCGGGATGCGCGTCACCGCCGTGTCCCCGGTCACCGGCAGGATGGCCGTCGGCGTCGGCTCCGGCGTGGCCGTTGGCTCCGGCGTGGCCGTTGGCTCCGGCGTGGCCGTCGGCTCCGGCGTGGCCGTCGGTTGCGGCGTGGCCGTCGGTTGCGGCGTCGGCGTTGGTTGCGGCGTGGCCGTCGGCGTCGGCTCCGGCGTTGGCGTCGCCGGGACGGGGATAGGGCTGCTGAAGCTCAGGGCCAACGTGTAGAGGTCATAGACGCCGATGAACTCCCTGGTCTCATCCGCCTGGATGCTGCCGTGCTCGTTGACGATGTAGAAGGCCACGTCGCGGCCGATCATCCGCTGGTCGTCGGGGTCCAGGATCAGGCCGGTGAAGACGCCGTTGTCGCCCACCTGCACCGGGTCGCTCTGGTAGGTGTCGCAGTTGTCGACGCAGGCGATCATCTGCGCCCCGGCGGGGGCAGCGACTCCCTGGACGGTCACTGTGCCGGAATAGTAGTCGTGCAACAGCGGTTGCGCCGGGCGCTTGTCTTCAATTTCCTGCGCCGGCATGGCGGCCGCCAGCGCCAGTATCAGCATCGCAATCATTGCCGCTGGGAGCCACACCGCCCACTTCGACTTCACGTCCGCACCTCCGCCTTGACCCCCTGCCCGGCCTGCTCCAACGGAGGAGGCCTGGCGCAGGGGCGTCACTTTCATTTGTCTAATGTTGTTCTATTTTGATAAAAATTTCAACATTTTGTCAAACCAATTAACGGGACACTGGAGAGGGAAACTGGGGCGGGTGATGAATACGCCATCCCGTCCTTCCCGCGAAAGGGGGCCCCAGCGCAGGAGCCCCGGTGTTCGGGCTGTACGCAGTCGGCCCTCTGGGTTCCCCCTTTCGCGGAAATGACGAATCGGGGCCAGGTACTGCGACTTGGGGGCGGGAATGACGAATTGGGGGCCGGCGGTCAGCTGGCCCCTGCGGTCAGTTGTTGGCGCCGGCGGTGGTTAGGGTTTTGAGGAACTCGCGGTTGTTGGGGGTTTTGGCGAGGCGTTCGAGGACGCGCTCGGTGGCGTTGCCGCCGCCGTTGTCGCTGAGCATCCCGATCATACGGCGGAGCAGGACGACCTGGCGCTGGGTGTCTTCGGAGAAGAGCAGCTCCTCGCGGCGGGTGCCGGAGCGCACGATGTCTATGGCGGGGAAGTAGCGTCGCTCGGCGAGGCGGCGGTCGAGGTGGAGCTCCATGTTGCCGGTGCCCTTGAACTCCTCGTATATGACTTCGTCCATGCGGGAGCCGGTATCTACCAGGCAGGTGGCGATGACGGTGAGGGAACCGCCTTCCTCGATATTGCGGGCGCCGCCGAAGAACTTCTTGGGCGGGTAGAGGGCGATGGGGTCTATGCCGCCGGACAGGGTGCGTCCACTGGTGGGGACGGCGAGGTTGTAAGCGCGGGTGAGTCGGGTGATGCTGTCGAGCAGGATGACCACGTCGTTGCCCATCTCGACCAGGCGCTTGGCGCGGTCGAGGCAGAGCTCGCCGACACGGCACTGCTCCTCGACGGAGTCGTCGAAGGTGGAGGCGAAGACGTCGCCCTTAATGGAGCGGCGCATATCGGTGACTTCCTCGGGGCGCTCGCCGATGAGGGCGACCATGAGGATGGCGTCGGGCGCGTTGGTGACGACGCCGTGGGCAATCTGCTTGAGCATGGTGGTCTTGCCGGCCTTGGGGGGCGAGACGATGAGGCCGCGCTGTCCGAGGCCGATGGGCGCGAACAGGTCCACCATGCGGGTGGAAAGCTCGCTGGTGGAGGTCTCGAGGATGACCTGCTTCTCGGGGAAGACGGGGGTGAGGTGCTCGAAGACGGGGCGGCTGCGGCCGTGAATCTTGTCGGTCTCGAGGTTGTTGATCTTCTCGACACGCACGAGGCCGAAGTAGCGCTCGCCCTCCTTGGGGGGGCGCACCTGGCCGGTGACGGTGTCGCCGGTGCGCAGGCCGAAGCGGCGGATCTGGGACTGGCTGATGTACACGTCGCCGTAGGGGCGGTGGCTGGCGACCTGGCGCAGGAAGCCGTAGCCTTCGTCCATCGTCTCCAGGATGCCGGTGGCGATGAGGGACTGCTGGGCGGAAGCGACTTGGAAAAGCCGCCCAAGCAGGTCCTCTCGGTGCAGGTTGCCCAGGGCGTTGCCGTCGTTGAGGCCCACGCTGGGCGCCAGGTTGAGCAGTTCTTCCTTGGACTTGGAGCCCAGCTCAACAACGTCCAGGGCAATGCGGGTAGCCACCATGTTCACCTCTAATCGGTTCGTCTAATCAAGTTCCCTCTCCCTCGGGGGGAGGGTTTGGGTGGGGGCGTCGCCCCGTCACCCCTGGCCGGCCTTCTGCCAGTCGGCTATGAACCTTGCCAGCCCAGCGTCGGTCAGGGGGTGCTCGGCCATCTGGAGCAGGGTCTTGTAGGGTACGGTCGCAATGTGGGCGCCGGCCGAGGCGGCCTGGATGCAGTGCAGGGGGTGGCGGACGCTGGCGGCCATGACCTGGGTCTCGATGTCGGCCTGGCGGAACAGCGCGGCGATGTCGCGGATGAGGCCGATGCCGTCGTGTCCGATGTCGTCGAGACGACCAATGAAGGGGCTGACGACGGTGGCGCCGGCCTGGGCGCCAAGGAGGGCCTGGTTGACGGAGAAGCAGAGGGTCTGGTTGACGCGGATGCCCTCGGCGCTGAGGGCGGCGATGGCCTCGATGCCCTCGATGGTGCTGGGAATCTTGACCCAGGGGTCGGGGATCCACTTGGCGATGTCGCGGCCCTCGTCCACCATGCCCTGGGTGTCGGTGGAGACGACCTCGACGGAGATGGGGCCGTTGACCAGCTCGGCAATCTCGGCGACGGCGGAGCGGTAGGCCTCGCGGTCGCCGATGCCGGCGCTGGCGGCCAGCGAGGGGTTGGTGGTGACGCCGCTGATAACGCCCAAGCGGGCGCCGTCGCGGATCTCGCCGATGTTGGCGGTATCGAGAAAGAGCTTCATTGTGCCCTCTTTCCTTTGATGGGTTGCCTCAACCGTTTGTGGGCTGGGTTCCCGCCTGCGCGGGAATGACGGGAATGACGGGGTGGGTTGGATGTGCGGTCGTTCATCTGCGGCATTCTGTTCATACCAGTTTCATACCAGCGGCAGGGGCGGCTGGCTGCCCTCGCGGATGGTTTTGGTGGCCTCGGCGATGAACCGGACGAAGAGCGGATGGGGCCGGTTGGGCCGGGACTTGAATTCGGGATGGTACTGCACACCGACCATGAAGGGGTGGTCGCGCACTTCGCTGGCCTCCACCAGCCGCCCGTCGGGGGAAAGGCCGGAGGCCACGAGGCCGGATTCTTCGAGGGCCTCGCGGTAGGCGTTGTTCAGCTCGAAGCGGTGGCGGTGCCGCTCCATGACCTCGCCGGAGCCGTAGGCCTCGCGGGTCAGGGTGCGGGCCTGGGGCCGGCAGGGGTAGCTGCCGAGGCGCATGGTGCCGCCCTTGATGGTGACGTCTTCCTGGTCGGACATGATGTGCACGACCGGGTGCGAGGTGTCGGGTTCCATCTCCTCGGAGTTGGCGCCCTCCAGCCCCAGGATGTTGCGGGCCCAGTCTATGACCATCACCTGCAGGCCGAGGCAGAGGCCAAGGTAGGGCACCCGATGCTCGCGGGCGTAGCGGACGGCGTCCACCATGCCCTCGACGCCGCGGGTGCCGAAGCCGCCGGGCACGACGATGCCGCAGGCGTTGCGCAGGAAGTCGTCGGGGCCGTGGCGCTCGATGTCTTCGGAGTGGACCCACTGCAAGTCCACGTCGCGGGTGTGAATCAGCCCGGCGTGGCGCAGCGCCTCGCGGACGGAGAGGTAGGAGTCGGGGTACTCCACGTACTTGCCGACAAGGGCGATGGGCAGCGGCTCCTTGGGCCGGTCCATCGTCTCCACCATCTCGCGCCACTCGTCGAGTCCCGCGGAGCCGGGCAGACTGCGGTCGTAGCCCCGCAGGCCCAGGGTCTCCAGTATTATGTCGCCCAGCCCGGCCTCCTCCAGCACCAGCGGCACACTGTACACGTTCTGCACCGTTTCCAGGGGGATGACGGCGTTGCTGGGAACGTCGCAGAAGGAGGAAATCTTCTCGCAGATGCCGGGCGGCACGGGATGGTCGGAGCGGCAGATGATGGCGTCGGGCTGGATGCCGATGGCGCGGAGTTCCTTGACGCTGTGCTGGGTGGGCTTGGTCTTGAGTTCCTGGGCGGCGGAGAGGTAGGGGAGGAGGGTCAGGTGGATGTAGTAGACGTTGTCGCGGCCCACCTGATTGCGCATCTGCCGGATGGCCTCCAGGAAGGGCAGGCCCTCGATATCGCCCACGGTGCCGCCGACCTCGACAACAATCACCTCCGCGCCGGACTCGTTGGCGAGGCGGATGATGCGTTCCTTTATGTCGTTGGTGACGTGTGGCACGGATTGAATCGTCCCGCCAAGGAAGTCGCCGCGGCGCTCCTTGGTGATGAGGTTCATGTATATGTCTCCGGCGGTGAGGTTGGAGCTGCGGGTCAGCTCAAGGTCGATGAAACGCTCGTAGTGGCCCAGGTCAAGGTCGGTCTCGCCGCCGTCTTGGGTGACGAAGACCTCACCGTGCTGGTACGGCGACATGGTGCCTGGGTCGACGTTCAGGTAGGGGTCGAGCTTTAGCACCGAAACGCTGAGGCCACGGCTTTTCAGGATGCGGCCGACGGAAGCGACACAGATGCCCTTACCCAGTGAGCTAACGACGCCGCCGGTGACAAAAATGAACTTAGTAGGCATTTACCCGCGCAGCGAAAGTTGTGGGAGTCCGGTTAAATGAGCGCCGCAGTTGCAGGCGCAAATGCAATGCAATCAGGCAAACAATCAGGGGGAATCACAAGCACAGCGCGTGGGGGAAAATGAGGAAGCGAATGCTCAGTGTTAATTATATGTATTCGCTCTTCAACTGTCAATCGGGGCTTTGCCATTCATTTTCTTTACTTCACGACTCACGGCGCTTCGGGCCGTCGCTCCCGGATGGCCTCCTCCAGCGCGACCCAAGGAAGCAGGGCGCACTTGATGCGGACGGGGTACTGCCGCACAACGCCGAGGGCACAGAGTTCGCCCAACTCCGGGACCTTCGGCTCATATTCGCTGCCCCGGGCGCGGAGCAATGTTCGGAAACGGACGGACAGGGCTGCAATCTCCGCCACCGTTTTGCCCTTGAGCGCCTCAGACATCATGGACGCCGACGCCTGGATGATGGAGCAACCCTCGCTGCGGGCGCATACCCCGTCCACGGCGCCGTCCCCGCCCAGCCGCAGTTGCAGGTCAATGAGGTCGCCGCAGAAGGGGTTCAGCTCATAGGCCGTGAGGGACGGAACAGACAACGGCTCCCGGTTCCGCGGAGTGCGGAAATGGTCCATTATCATTTGACCGTAGAGGCCGTCGAATGCAGGGCCGGACAGTTGGGTCATAACGCAAGCGGGCCGGTTTCAACTGAAAATTGAGGCGCGGAGTCCTTCGTGGGGGGAATGTCGCGTTTCCTGCTACTCGGTCGTAACCATTCCCCCATTATCTTCATTGTCTTTCAAGGCGGAGCGCATGGTGTGCCATGCCAAGATGGCGCACTTGATGCGCGTGGGGTATTCGTTCACGCCCGCCAGGGTTTCGAGATCGCCCAGCGTGTCGTAGTCGGGTTCCTCGTTGGGGTGGGTGATCATGCTGTGGAAGGCGTCGAAGATCACGTGGGCTTCCTCAAGGCTCTTGCCCTTGATGCTCTGGGTCATCATGGAGGCCGACGCGCGGGAGATGGCGCAGCCTACGCCCTGAAACCCCACATCCTCCACCTTGTCGTCAACAATTTTCAGGTAGAGGGTTATCTGGTCGCCGCAGAGGGGGTTGTAGCCTTCGGCGGTGGCGCTGGCGTCTTCCACCTTGCGGAAGTTGCGGGGTTTGCTGTTGTGCTCCAGCAGGATTTCCTGGTAAAGGTCGCTGAGTCCCGACATTAACTGAACACCTCGATAACCCGGTCAATACCACGAACCAGGGCGTCTATGTCTTCCTTGGTATTGTACATCGCCAGGGAAGCTCTCGCAGTAGCCGGTATCTGGAATCGTTGCATCACCGGCTGGGCGCAGTGGTGGCCGGTGCGGATGGCGACACCCTCGGCGTCGAGAATGGTGCCGATGTCGTGGGGGTGAATGTTTTCGATGACGAAGGAGAGAATCCCGGCCTTGCGCGGCGCTGTGCCGATGATGCGCAGGCCGCCGATGGACTCCAGGGCCTTCGTGCCGTAATCCAGCAGTTCGTCTTCGTAGGCCCCGAAGGCTTCGTAGCCCAGCGACTGCACATAGTCCACCGCAGCCCCCAAGCCGATGGCGCCGGCGATATTGGGCGTACCGGCCTCGAACTTGTAGGGCAGGTCGTTGTAGATGGTCTTCTCAAAAGTCACCGACTTGATCATGTCGCCGCCGCCCTGAACCGGGGGCATGGCATCGAGCAGCTCGGCCTTGCCGTAGAGGATGCCAATGCCAGTGGGGCCGAAGATCTTGTGGCCGGAGAAGGCGTAGAAGTCGCAGTCCAGCTTTCGCACGTCCACGGCCATGTGCGGCACGGCCTGGGCGCCGTCGAGCATCACCGGCACACCCTGGGCGTGGGCCATGCCGATAATCTGCTCCACCGGCAAGATGGTGCCCAGCGCATTGGAAACCTGGGTTATGGATACCAGCTTGGTGCGGGGCGAAAGCATACGCTCGTATTCGTCCATCAGCAGTTCGCCGGCGTCGTCTATAGGGACCACCCGCAGCACTGCGCCCGTCTCCTCGCAGAGCATCTGCCAAGGGACGATGTTGGAGTGGTGTTCCATGTTGGAGACGATGATTTCGTCGCCGGGGCCGATGTTCTGCCGCCCGTAGGACTGGGCCACCATGTTGATACTGTCGGTGGTGCCGCGGGTGAAGATGATTTCGTGATCGTCGGCGGCGTTGAGCAGGCCCTTCACCTTAGCCCGCGCGCCCTCGTAGTCCTCGGTGGCGTTCTGGCTGAGGGTGTGGACGCCGCGATGCACGTTGGCGTTCTCGGAGCTGTAGTAGCGCACCAGCTCATCGATGACCGCCTGCGGCTTCTGGGACGTTGCCCCGTTGTCCAGGTAGACCAGCGGCTTGCCGTTGACCAACTGTTGCAGGATGGGGAAATCAGCCCGGACTTTTTCTGCATCGAAACCGGAGGGCATTTGAGTTCTCTCCTAGACCTGCCGATCCGATCCTATACGAAGACTACCGGCAGGCTCTTGACGGCAATGGAGCGATCGAAAAGGGATTCCAGGTAGTTGCGCAGCGTCTCAGGCCTGACCTTATCAACGATCTCCCTGGCGAATGCCTGCACCAGCATCCGGCTGGCCGTTTCGAGATCGAGGCCGCGGCTGCGCAGGTAGAACAGGGTCTGGGCGTCTATCTGCCCGGCGGTTGCGCCGTGACCGCACTGCACGTCATCGGCGTAGATCATCAGGCTGGGCTTGCTGTCCACCTCGGCGTTCTCGGACAGCAGCAGATTCTTGTCGGTCTGCTGGGCGTCACTCTTCTGGGCGTTGCGGCGCACCATGACCTCGCCGCCGAACACGGCGCGGGAGTTGCCGTCTAGGATGCCTTTGTAGTTGAGGCGGCTGGTGCAGTGGGGCTGGGCGTGGTCGATGCTGATGAGGTTGTCGATGTGCTGCCCTTCGCCGGTGTAGTACAGGCCGTTCAGCGAGCAGTAGGCTCCGGGGCCGTCCAGAGTCACCGCGAAGTCGTTGCGGGCGAGGGCGGTGCCCAGCGCGAATGAAGCAGAGCTGAAGCTGCTGTCCTTTGCCTGGTGAACACGGGTCGTGCCGACGTGGAAGGCGCCGGGGCTCTCGTTGAGGAGGCGGTAGTGGTCTACCTTGGCGCCCTCGCCGACGACGATCTCGGTTACGGCGTTGGTGAAGTAGCGGCGGCCGTTGGGGCCACTGTACGCCTCAATCACGGTCAGGTTGGTATTGCGCCCGGCCAGGATCAGTGTGCGGGGATAGCGGGCGAATTGCTGCTCGCCATCCGGCTCTTCCAGGTCGGGGAGGCCCGCGTGGTTGACGCAGACTGCCGCCGGCTCGTCGGCGCCGTCGGGGATTCGGACGACGGCGACGTCACGGAGGAAGGCGGTGTTCAGTGCGGTGAAGCCGTCCTCGTTCATCGGGGCGAGGCTGCCGAGGCGCTGGCGGACGGCCTCCTCCTGCTCTCCGTCAAATAGCGACGCCGCGTTGATGGTGGAGAAACCGAAGTCCAGTTCAGCTTCCGCAGCGGGATCCGCATTTATAAAAGGATATGCGAAACCCACTCGCGCTATGGGAGCGACGGCGGTGTACTTCCAGCGCTCGTTGCCGCGACGGGCGGTGGGCAGGCCGAGGGCCTCGAAGCGCTCCCAGCCGGCGGCGCGCAGGTCGCCGAGCCACGCCGGGCCGGGGCTGGCGGCGGCGAGGGCCTGGTGGTCTTCGTGGTAGCGGTGGTTGGAAATGGTTCTGGTGGTCATATAACTCGCTGAAAGTCGGGGCAACTACTTGCCCGACTCGACCTCCTCGCGTACCCAGTCGTAGCCCTTCTCTTCCAGCTCCAGGGCCAACTCGGGGCCGCCGGAGCGTACTATTCGGCCATCGACGAGGACGTGGACTTTGTCGGGGCGGACGTAGTCGAGCATTCGCTGGTAGTGGGTTACCAGGACCATGGCGTTGTCGCCGGTCCGCAGCCGGTTGACGCCGTCGGAGACGATGCGGAGGGCGTCGATGTCGAGGCCGGAGTCGGTCTCGTCGAGCAGGGCCAGGCGCGGCTCGAGGACGGCCATCTGCAGTATCTCGTTCCGTTTCTTCTCGCCGCCGGAGAATCCCTCGTTGACGGAGCGGCGGACGAGCTCGGGGTCGATCTCGACAGCCTTGACCTTCTCGTCGAGGAGACGCTGGAACTCGCGGGCCGAAAGTTCCTCCTCGCCGTTGTGGACGCGGCGGGCATCTACGCCGGCCTTGAGGAACTGCCAGGCGCGGACGCCGGGTAGCTCGACGGGGTACTGAAAGGCAAGGAACACGCCCTTGCGAGCGCGGATTTCAGGTTCGAGGGACAGCAGGTCCTCGCCGTCGTAGATTGCCTGGCCGGCGGTGACGGTGTAGTCGGGGCGGCCCGCCAGCACGTTGGCGAGGGTGCTCTTGCCGGAGCCGTTGGGGCCCATGATGGCGTGAACTTCCCCGGCGTAGACCTCGAGGTCGACACCGTTCAGGATTTCGAGATCGCCCGCTGAGGCGTGGAGGCCCTGAATTGACAGTAGTGGCTGGTTGTTGGTCATTGTTCCATCCGGTTCTGGTTAAGGATATCCATTGTGGCGTCGAGCAGACGGTTGAAGTCTTCGGGTTTCAGTGTGGCAACCGGTCTGATAATCAAGGACTGGTTGCCGGTGAACAGCTTGTTGGGCCGGAAATAGCTCACGTTGCGAAGAAACCCTCGGTCCAGGCTATCGTTCGTCAGTTCTATAGCCAGATTATCTACATCGGCATTGCTGGTAACTTGCCCCAAGAGCCAATCTCCGCGCTCTGCGCTTGCCAACACGACTGCCGGTCGTATCCGTGGGTCGGACAAGTCCGAAAAAGGAAACCGCGCCGTTACGATGGCCGATTTTTCAACAAGTAGGCCCAAGCTTCATCCTCTTGCAACTCTACGCGGAGCCGCTCTTCTGACAGGGCTGTCAGGACGGAGGACCTCATCGGCGCAATCAACGAGTCCTTATCCGGCGTAGTGATCAGGATATGGGTTCCTTCGTCCAGCCTAACCGGCTTTTGGAAACGAATTGTCCCTTTGCCATCGACAATTGCCCTGTGAGTGCTCATCACGGAAGTCGCGGACGAGCAGTCGGTTGCAAACGTTCCCCTGTTTTCGCCCGCGATCCTCAGGATGTCCTCGGCGGTGAATTCATGCACCCACAGTGTCGGGTTTTTCCGCGCGGCCTCAATGAGAACATCCGGAAGCGCGTCGACATTGATTTCTCCTTTTTTTTGCGCGGACAAGCATGGATTTAGCTTTCATATCGTGGCTGTTTCCGTTGAAGCGGGACCCAGGTTTGTTCTCTTTGCCACAACCACAGAGGCATCTCGGGTAAGGATTATTTTGAGACGGTTGTGCCTTGATGCTGAACAGCCAAATCAGCGAATCCCTATCTACTACTGTCGCTAGAACCTGAGTGCCCTCCCTCAGTTCAACCAACCCCAAGAGGCGAATTGTGCCTTCGTCATCGACAATGGTCCTATAGGTGCTCAACATGATGGTAGGCCCCCACCCTGACCATCTCCCGGACGGAGATGGGACTTTTGCCTGTGTGCCGAGTCTCGCTGCTCTTAGCCCACGGAGCCTTCGAGGCTTACCTTGAGGAGCTGGGAGGCTTCCATGGCGAACTCGAAGGGGAGTTCCTGGAAGATGCCGCGGCAGAAGCCGTTGACGATCATGAAGTGGGCGTCCTCGACGGACATTCCTCGCTGCTGGCAGTAGAAGAGCTGGTCGTCGCTGACCTTGCTGGTCGACGCCTCATGCTCGAGCTGGGCCGTGGGGTTCTTCACCTCGATGTACGGGACGGTGTGGGCGCCGCACTGGTCGCCGATGAGCAGGGAGTCGCACTGGGTGAAGTTCTTGGCGCCGTCGGCGGTGGGCATCATCTTGACCAGGCCGCGGTAGGTGGCGTTGCCCTTACCGGCGGATATGCCCTTGGCGACGATGGTGCTCTTGGTGTTCTTGCCCTGGTGAATCATCTTGGTGCCGGTGTCGGCCTGCTGGTAGTTGTTGACCAACGCCACCGAGTAGAACTCGCCGGTGGAGTTGTCGCCCTGTAGGATGACGCTGGGGTACTTCCAGGTGATGGCCGAGCCGGTCTCTACCTGCGTCCAGGAAATCTTGGAGTTGCGCCCGGCGGCCAGGCCGCGCTTGGTGACGAAATTGTAGACGCCGCCCTTGCCGTCCTTGTCGCCGGGGAACCAGTTTTGCAGCGTCGAATACTTGATTTCGGCGTCGTCCAGCGCCACCAACTCCACCACGGCGGCGTGGAGCTGGTGGGTCTTGCGGGCCGGGGCGGTGCAGCCTTCGAGGTAGCTGACGTAGGCGCCCTCCTCACAAACGATGAGCGTCCGCTCGAACTGGCCGGAATCCGCCTGATTGATGCGGAAGTAGGTCATCAGCTCGATGGGGCAGCGCACACCCTTGGGGATGTAGGCGAAGGAGCCGTCGCTGAACACCGCCGAGTTGAGGGTGGCGAAGAAGTTGTCGGTGTAGGGAACCACCGAGCCGAGATACTTCTGCACCAGCTCCGGGTGTTCCTTCACCGCCTCGCTCATGGAGCAGAAGATTATGCCCTCTTTTTCCAGCATATCCTTATAGGTGGTGGCCACCGACACGCTGTCAAGCACGGCGTCAATGGCCACGCCGGCCAGCCGCTCCCGCTCCTGCAACGGAATGCCCAGCTTCTCGAAGGCTTCCAGCACCTCCGGGTCCACCTCGTCTAGGCTCTTGGGCGCGGCGTCTTTGGACTGCGGCGCGGCGTAGTAGTAGATATCCTGGTAGTCGATGGCGTCGTGGTGGATGTTGGCCCAGGCCGGCTCTTCGTACTTGAGCCGCTCCCAGTGCCGGAAGGCCTTGAGACGCCACTCAAGCATCCATCCCGGTTCTTCTTTCTTGGCCGAGATGAGACGCACGACGTCCTCGCTGAGCCCCTTGGGGGCCAGGTCGGAGCCGATGTCGATGGTGAAGCCCCACTTGTAGTCGGAGTCCAGTTCGGTAGCGGTGGTGTCGCGGGAAATGACCCTGGGCGTGGTCATCGGCTGCTCCTTGACGGGCTGGAATTCTGCCGTCCAAGTCGGCGGCTTGCGAGTAGACTAGCATTCTTGACCAATCAGGTCAACAATTATGCTAACACCGGCAAAAGGGGGGTGTCAACGAAATTCGACGGGGAGTTGTCTGTCCATTCAACCGCGATAACTACAACCTTGACGCCGGACCGAGTGAGCCGGACAATCGAACAAGAAAGAAAGAAGAAAGCGGTAAATAAAATGCGGTTCGTGATTGGTGGGACATACCATGAATTGGACTCGTTAGCCGTGGCCGATGCCGCTAGACAGATTGTCCCCGAGGGCATCGACGGGCGGCACAAATACTAAACCAAAGCCAATGTGGGATGTACATTTTGCGGACAGCCATTCGCAGTCAGGGTTCGCGCCTCGACCGTAGGGGCGGGTTTGAAACCCGCCCCTACCATGTGGACCGGACCGCCCGTGCGCCGGCGAGTCCACCTGCAATGAAACGCTACCTGGCATAAATGCGCATTTCACCTTGGATTTGGTTTAGTAGTCCAACGACGCTTCTCCAATTTGATCAGTTTTTGGCCGGAAATCGCTTCGTTGAAAGCAATGCAGTAAAATTGTGCTATCCCTCTTGGCTTGGTTGCAGTTCGGGTGGAATTTTGGCTTCTCCGCATTCCTGACCGTTGCCCTATGCCTTGTAAAGACCATTACCTTTACGATTTACCTCATACGCTATCACACGGTGTCGGAACAGCAGGCAAATCATCTCCCGGAAAGTTGACCGGGTTTGCTTGCCGTGGCTATTATCCGAACCAACGATACGGAAACATAGGAGCGCGCAATGACCGAGCCGCTTACCTTTGGCGACTGCCACACCCACCTTGACCAGTATGATGCGGCGGAGCTGCCGGGGCTGCTGGAGCGGGCGGCGGAGGTGGGTGTGACGTCGGTGATCCTGGCGGGGACTACGCTGGAGTCTGCGCGGGCCTGCATCGGGCTGGCGGAGTCCTTCGATGCGTTCTATGCGGGCGTTGGCATTCACCCATGCAATGCCTACGAACTGGTGGACGACGCGATGTATGCCGAGCTGGAGCGGCTGGCTCAGTCGCCGAAGGTAGTTTGCATAAGCGAAGTGGGGCTGGACTACCTGCCGGAGTCTCCCGACCACTCGGTGCAGGACCAGGTGCTCCGGCAGCATATCCGGCTGGCGAAGAGCCTTGATTTGCCGGTCATCTTCCACTCGCGGGAGGCCCACTCCGCGGTCTTCCAGGTGCTTCGGGAGGAGTCGGCGGGCGACGTGGGCGGCGCGATGCACTACTTCCAGTCCGATGAGGCCACGGCGCGGGAGGCCATTGACTGCGGCTTTTACATCTCGCTGGCGCGGCCTCTGACCCGGCTGCCGGAGGTTCAGGAAGCGGCGCGCGCCATCCCGCTGGAAAACATCGTGCTGGAAACCGACGCATATCCGCAACCCTTCAAGAAGTACCGCCACAATTGGACCGAGCCTCGGCACGTGGCAGAGGTGGCGCAGTGCCTGGCAGAGGTCAAGGGCATGACGGTGGAGGAAGTCGCCGCCGTCACCACCCGCAACTTCCGCAGGATGCTGCGGTGGGAAACGGGTTAGGGATTGTCTGAATCAGGATTTACCGGATTTTAGGATTTTCAGGATATTACCCAATCCTGAGCATTTTTTAATCCTGCAAATCCTGATTCAGACATTTGCCAGCGGTGATAAGATTGCCCCAGACGTGCGCGGAGGGTTGCATAATGTTGCCGGAGAAATGCCAGATGGCCCTGAAGGAATGGGCCATTACCTACGAAGCCATTGGCCGGGGCGAGCAGATTTTGCTGCTGCGCAAGGGCGGAATCCACGAGGACGGCAAGGACTTCCGGGTGATTCACCGAGAATTTCTGCTGTATCCCACCTACGAACACCAGAAGGCGGACCTGCTGCGGACGGAGCACCGGCCCGCGCTGGCGACGCTGCTGAAGCAGCCCCGCGACGACAAGCGGATTACGTTCAGCCACTTCGCCGTGGCCGAGGAAGTGCTGGAAGTGGACGGACAGCAGCAGGTGGACGGCCTGGCCCCGCACTACATCTGGACCACCGACTACGCCCAGTCGCGGCTGCGCTGGAAGCCGATGCTGCCGCTGTCGGTGATGCTGCTGCGGGCGTACCGGCTGGAAGCTCCGGTGACCGTGCCGTGGCTGCCGGAGTACAGCGGCTGCACGTCGTGGGTGGAAGTGCTGACCGACGTGCCGCTGGGCCGCCTGGAGCCGGCGCTGACCGACGCTGAGTTCCAGGCCAAGGTGGACGCTATCAAGGGCTGCTTGGGGCTGGCCGTGGCGGCGGGCTAACTAGCGCATTGCCGTTAGGCTCGGATTCGCCGGAGAATTGATATGACCAGCCTGCTTTCTCTGCTTGAGCAAGAGAGCCGCAAGCGCGGCTTTCTGTCCGGCAACGAATCGCTCACGCCGGAACTGGCTTTTGCCCTTGTGCGGGATATGCCCTACCGGCGGGCCAGTTCCCGGAAGCCGGAAGCGATCATCGAAGAATGGCGCGGCACCTGCTCGGGCAAGCACTACCTTCTCGCCGACATATTCCGCGAGCTGGGCCTGGAATCGCAGGTTATCATGTGCACTCACCGGTTTACGGTGGAGAACACCCGGCATTTTCCGGCGGAGCTTCGGAAGCTGGTCGCCGTCAATCCTGTTCCCGACGTTCATACTTACCTGCGGGCCAAGACGGCGGATGCCTGGACGGTGGTTGACGCCACCTGGCCCAGCAGCGCCGGGCCGTTGGGCATGACGGTGAATCACGTATTTCAGCCCGGCAGCGATATGACCATCGCCTGCGACCCCATCGATACACTGCCGGTCCCCGAGGGGCGGGACCCGCAGGAGTTCAAGGAGCAGGTAATCCGGGGGTTCTGCGGCGCCAGCAGTGGGGTGAGGGACGAGTTTATCGAGGGCATGGGCCTCTGGCTGAGCGAATCCACGTAAGGGGTGATTATCGGGATGGCGCTTACGTCTGCATCTACCATAGCTGACATTTCGGCGCTTCTGCGGGAGATGGGCGAGGACGAGTTGGCCGACCGGCTGGACTACTTGGCGTCCGACGAGGATTTGGACCCGGGCGAATCGCCCGCAACGGACGAAAGCGCGCGGGGATTTTGGGAGCTATTCCTCAGTGTGGAATGGAGTGGCGAGTTTGGCCTAGCTGGTTCGCCCGAGGGCTGGATTGTCGGTGAGTGGCGATTTCCCGACAAGCGCCGGGCCAGCGTGTGGTTCCTGGATGCTGAGCGTGTGATGTTTACCGCGAAGGAGAAAGATGGTGAATTTGTAGCCATAGAGGGCCAAGGCAACTTCACCAATCTTCCAACGATAATGAAAGTATTGGTAAGAGAGGGGTTGTTCTCTTGGCGTCAGAACCGTCCACAAGCCTAGAATTACTTCCCGAACATAATTTGGCCCGGTTTTGTCGCCCCCGGACCGTTTCGGGCGGAATCCTCTCCCCGGACGCATTTCTGCTCCGAACAGGAGAGCAATTCCTTTCGACTAACTGGCTGGAGTATTTTCACGAATCGGACAGGCAGGTACAGATGCCCGGTGTACGCGCTGTTCTTGCAGGGAAGAATTTCGATGTCAGTGTCAATGGAAGATTCGCGGTTCTGAATGTGGGCGCTGCCAGCCGGCAAGTGCAACGAGCAAAGTTGAGGTTTACCCTCTTGGGCCAGGCAAATGACCCATCTCACGCCGGTATATTCGGCTATGCAGCGGGAGATATCGATATCGCAGGGGATCTCGCAGAATCTGTCCGCGAATTATATCTCGCCATCGAGTAACATCATCCCACCCCAATCGAGGTTAACCGCTATGAAATTCAGACAAATGCCGCGAACCGACCTTATCCTGTCCGAAGTGGGCTTCGGTGTTTGGACCGTTGCCACCAACTGGTGGGGGCGGCTGGAGGACGCCGAGCGGGCCGCGCTGCTGGAGAACGCGGTGGAGTTGGGCATCAACTTCTTCGACACCGCCGATACCTACGGCGACGGCTTCGGCGAGGAAATCCTGGCCAGTGTGCTGGGGCACAAGCGCAACGACCTGGTCATCGCCACCAAGTTCGGTTATGACATCTACGATCCGACTCCCCGCGACGGCCACCGGGAGCGACCACAGAAGTTCGACAAGGAGTTCGTCAAGTACGCCTGCGAGCAGAGCCTTAAGCGGCTGAACACCGACCACATCGACCTCTACCAGGCCCACAACCCGCGGGTGGAGGCGCTGGAGCGCGACGAGCTGTTTGAAGTCCTGGAGCAGCTCAAGTTCGAGGGCAAGATTCGGCACTACGGCGTCGCTCTCGGGCCGGACATCGGCTGGTTCGAGGAAGGCGAGATGTCCATGCGGGAGCGGCAGGTGGAAAGCCTGCAAATCATCTACAGCATCCTGGAGCAGGAGCCGGCCATCGACTTCTTCCCCATCGCCGATGAATGCGAAGTCGGGCTGCTGTCACGGGTGCCCCACGCCTCCAACACGCTGACCGGCGAGTTCACCGAGGTGCCTGCCTTTGACGAGAACGACCACCGGGCCCACCGCCGCGCCGAATGGATGCGGGAGGCGCTGGCCAAGGTGGAGCGGGTCCAGTTCCTGGTGCAGGAGGACACGCGGACCATGGCGCAGTCGGCTATTCAGTTCGTATTGAAGAAACCGCAGATTGTTTCGGTGCTGCCCAACTTCACCAAGATGGAAGATTTGCAGGAATACACCGCCGCAGTTGACACCCCGGCCCTGACCGACGAGGAGCAGGCGCTGATGGACGAACTGTGGCAGAACGGCTTCTACCTCACCGACCCGGAGCCGGTCTTCCGCGAGATCTAGGGCAAATTAAACGCCAAGCACGCAAAGAGCGCCGGGAATGTTTAAGAATTTTCGGCGTTCTCTACGTTCAGGAAAGCGCCCGAATTTTCCCTGCCCGCCGCCGTCGGGTATAATGGGAAACCGGCTTGCGCGCAGGGAGGGGCTGTTGTGGAGGAAGAAGCCGGGGAATCTGAAGGTCTTGGAGGGGTTCTGGCCTATGGTTGCTCAAACTCAGGCAACGAAATTGGTTTACCGGTTCAGCGAGGGGGACGCCTCTATGGCGGACTTGCTCGGCGGCAAGGGAAGCAATCTCTGCGAGATGACGAAGCTGGGACTGCCGGTGCCTCCGGGGTTCGTCATTACCACCCAGGTCTGCCGCGACTATCTGGCCGGTGGCTATGCGTTGCCCGAGGGGCTGGCCGGGACCATCCGCGGACGCATCGCCGAACTGGAAGAGTCCATAGACCACCAGTTCGGCTCGACCGCCAATCCGTTGCTGGTGTCGGTGCGCTCCGGCGCCCGCATTTCCATGCCCGGCATGATGGACACCATCCTGAACTTGGGCATCAACGACGATATCGTAGAGGGCTTGGGCGCGATGATGGGCGACCCCCGCCCGGCGTGGGACGCCTACCGCCGCTTCATCCAGATATACGCGGAGGTGGTGCAGGAGGTGGCCCCTGAGCCGTTCGAGGAGTGCCTGGCAGCTCACAAGGCCCGCGCGGGCGTGGAGTTGGACTACCAGCTTAGCGCCGGGCAGTTGCAGGCGGTCACTGCCGACTTCAAGGAAATCGCCCGGCAGTCCGCCGGGGCGCCGCCGCCCGATGACCCGTGGGAGCAGCTATTCGGCGCGGTGGAGGCGGTGTTCCGTAGCTGGAACAACCCCCGGGCCACCGTCTACCGCAATCAGTACGGCATCGACCACGACATGGGCACCGCCGTGACCATCATGGGCATGGTGTACGGCAACCTGGGGCCCACCAGCGGCACCGGTGTGCTGTTCACCCGCAACCCGTCGACGGGCGAGCGCCAGGTGTACGGCGAGTTCCTGACCAATGCCCAGGGTGAGGACGTGGTTGCGGGAGTGCGCACCCCCGAGCCGCTGTCGGCGCTGGCGAAAGTGATGCCTAACCGCTCCAGGGAGCTTCTCACGCTGGCCGCCAACTTGGAGAAGCACTACCGGGACGTTCAGGACGTTGAGTTCACCATCGAGCAGGGGCGGCTCTACCTGCTGCAAACGCGCAACGCCAAGCGCACTCCGCTGTCGGCGGTCAAGACGGCGGTGGATATGGTGCAGGAGGGCATGATTGACCGGGAGCAGGCCCTCCTGCGCGTGGACCCGGAGGAGATAACGCAACTGCTGGTGCCCCAGTTTGCCACCGACCTTTCGCAGGAGGAACTTGAGGGTCAGCTGGTGGCAACCGGAGCCGGGGCTTCACCGGGGGCCGCCTCTGGCCGCGTGTGCTTCGACGCCGACATTGCCGAAGACCTGGCCCGCCGGGGCGAGCGGGTCATACTCGTGCGCCCGGAGACCAAGCCCGACGACATCCACGGCATCATCGCCGCCGCCGGGGTGGTCACCAGCCGGGGCGGGGTCACCAGCCACGCCGCCGTGGTCACCCGCGGGCTGGGCAAGCCCTGCATCGTCGGCTGCGAGGGGATGCAGGTGGACCTGGACCTCAGGGAGATGAGCGGCAACGGCCACACCCTCAGGGAGGGCGACCAGGTCAGCATGGACGGAACACTGGGACAGGTGTACGTCGGCGAGTTGGCCACCGTGAACCCGCGCCTTGAAGATCTGCCGGAAGCCAACGTGCTGCTGGGCTGGGCCGACGATACCCGCAGGCTGGGGGTGATGGCCAACGCCGACACCCCCGCCGACGCCCGCCAGGCAATCGTCATGGGCGCAGAGGGCATCGGGCTGTGCCGCACCGAGCACATGTTCCTCGACCCCAACCGCCTGCCCGCCGTGCGCCAGATGCTGCTGAATTCCGAGGCCGCCGAGGAGTGGCGGAGGGAACACGAGGACCATCACATTGACCCGCTGGCCAACCCCTTTATGAACCCGGACGTAGCCGACATACCGTCGGCGGTCATCCAGTTTTACCAGGCCCTGGACCGCGTGAAGCTGCTGCAAACCAACGACTTCCGGGGAATCCTGCGCGTCATGTCGCGCAAGCCGGTGATTATCCGCCTGCTGGATGCGCCGCTCCACGAGTTCCTGCCGCCTTACGAGGAGTTGCTCATCGAGCTGGCCACCCTGCGGGCCACCGGATCGGACGCGGACGTGATCGCGGAGAAGGAGGCGTTCCTGCAGCGGGTGGACTCGCTGCGTGAGACGAACCCGATGCTGGGGCATCGCGGCTGCCGGTTGGGACTGTCGTTCCCGGCCATCTACCGGATGCAGGTGGAGGCCATCATCACCGCCGGGGCGCAGTTGGTCTCGGAGGGGCTTGAAGTCCACCCGGAGATCATGGTCCCGCTGACCGTGGACGTGGAGGAAATGCGCCGCCTGCGCGCCGATCTGACCCGGGTAGCCGCCGAGGTTCAGGGGCGGCTGGGCGTCGAGGTGCACTACAAGTTCGGCACGATGATTGAGACGCCACGGGCCGCTCTGACCGCCGGAGCGGTGGCCGAGGAGTCGGAGTTCTTCAGCTTCGGCACCAACGACCTGACGCAGATGACCTACGGTTTCAGCCGCGACGACGCCGAGGGAAAGTTTCTGCGCAACTACATCAACGAGGGCGTGCTGCCTGCCGACCCCTTCGCCAGCATCGACCGCGACGGCGTGGGCGAGCTGGTCAGGATGGCGGTGAAGGCTGGCCGCAAGGTGCGGCCGGATTTGGAGATCGGTATCTGCGGCGAGCACGGCGGCGACCCCAGGAGCGTGGCCTTCTGCCACGAAGTTGGGCTGGACTACGTGAGTTGCTCGCCCTTCCGCGTCCCGGTGGCCCGCCTGGCTGCGGCGCAGGCGGCGCTGAACGACTGACGGCAATTCCTAGAAAATCGAGGGGCAGCATTCCGCCATGACCAGAAAGCAGGAAGATTTCCAGAATCGCGCCTTGGCTCTGCTCCTGCGTGAACACGGGGTAGACACGGACTACGAGCAGCGCGCTGGCCGCAAGCGTATGGACATCGTCGCCGACGTGGACGGTCTGCGCGTCGTGCTGGAAGCGGAAACGGGCTTTGACCGTAAGGCCCAGGCCATCAAAGACGCCGACGCCCGGCTGAGGCAGGGGCTGACCGTCGCCGTTTTCGCCCTCTGCTACCCCAAGGGCGTTACTGAGGACAGTGTTGGCAAGGCCGATTTGACCTGGACCCTCCGGCTCAAGCCGGGAGATCCGGCGGAACAATGGTCTACCGGCGACGTTGCAATGCTTGCGCGGGCCGTGCAACAGGCCCCTGATTCCCTGAGCGGCGCGGACAAGGCAGCCCAGAAACTTTCCGACGCGCTGGATGAGGCAGTGGGACAGCTCAGCGCCAATGACCGCCGCAATCTCGCAGAGGCCCTTGACCTGCCCGCCAACAAGCCCGGCACCGGAGAGGAAGGGAGCACCGGCAGCGGCTACCGCGTCGCCGCCAAACGCGGCCTGCTGGTGGCGGCTACCGCTATGCTATTTCACCATCGCCTACAGGGGCATCTGCCCGTCTTGCGCCCCGTTGGATACGATGGCCCATGGCCGCCTGCTTCCCCCGCTGAATGCGCAGAGCAGAGCGCGACAATCGGCGCCTTTCAGGAGGCCTGGGAGGGAATTCTCGCCGTGGATTACCGCCCGGTCTTTCAGACTGGCCGCGCTGCCTTGGGTGCCATCTCCACCAGTCCCGACAACGGCTTGGCAGTCCGAAAACTGGCTCGGGTTGTCGCGCAAATTTCCGAAGACGTCGCCGGATTGCGCCACGATCTGCTGGGGCGCATCTTTCACCGGGTGCTGGACACCGCCCGCTACGACGGCTCCTTCTACACCTCAACCGCCGCCGCCGTGCTGCTGGCGTCGCTGGCCCTGCGGGAGCAGGATGCCGACTGGAGCGACCCCAACGCTATAGCTGCCCTGCGCATCTGCGACCCGGCCTGCGGCACCGGCACCCTGCTGATGGCCGCCGCTGAGCGCATCCGCGACCTGCGCAACGCCGCGGGCAAGGGCAGCCCGGAAGATGAAGAAGCCTTGGGTTTGGCGCTGGTGGAGGATGTGCTGTGGGGCTACGACTCCAACCTGACGGCAACTCACATGGCAGCCAGCACCGTAGGTATGCTGTCTCCCTCCACCCAGTTTGACCGGATAAACATTCACCGGGTCCGGTTGGGAGTGTTCGACGGAGTTCCTTACGTCGGCTCCCTGGAATTTCTGACCGGTCAGGCGCGGCTGGCCGGATGGCCCGATCTGGCGGAAAGGGTGGAAGACAATGAGGCAGCCTCCCTGCCTCCGCCCATGGACCTGGTGATCATGAACCCGCCGTTCACCCGGGACAGCCTGCGCTATGACCAGTTCAGCCTAGCCAATGAATTGGCGGTCAAGGAAAGGGAGAAACATTTGTTCGGAGCTACCAATGCTCATTTGGCCGGCAATAGCGGATCCTTCCTGGTTTTGGCAGACCATATTTGCAAGACCGATGCGGGCGCCATTGCCGCTGTTTTGCCGCTGAGCGGGATCACTGACAAATCAGGATTTGAAATTCGGAAGTTCTTGGGAACACGTTGTCACGTAGAAACAATCGTCAGTTCCCATGACCCGAACCGGATTTACTTTTCGGAGAACACCAGCATCGGCGAGGTGCTGATAGTCTGCCGCCGCTGGCCGGAGGACAGTCCAAAGCCGCCGACGAGGGTGTTCAACCTTGCTCGCAACCCGGGGACGCCACTGGAAGCCCTGGATACCTCCGCCAGATTTGTTCGAGCCCGGGAAGGAGACGGCACCGCCGCCCAGGATTTCACGATGCAGGAAGTTGAGCCTGAGCGCATCGCCCGGGGCGATTGGGCCGCTGTCAACTTTCTCTCGCCCCTCCTGGTGCAAGCCTATCGGCGGCTGAGCGAAGATAGCCCGTCAAGAGTCGCCAACGTCCCACTGAGCAAAATAGCCAATGTGGGACCAGCAGGACAAAGAATACGCGACGCTTATACCAATCAAGTAATGCCCACAGCATCCGGCCGCCGTGCCCTCTGGTATCACAAGACGGAAGTAACGCAGTCCATGGCGGCGGAGACCGACGTATACATCGAACCCAAACCGTCAAAACTCAACCTTGCTGACAACTATTGGCAGATGCGCGGCAACCTGTTGTTACCAACTCAGCTATGGTTGCCGCTGGCAAGGATAGCGGCAGTGATGTTGCCGGAGGCAGCGGTTGGTTCCCGTTGGGTTCCTTGTCGCCCATATGATCCCGGCATCACCAAGGCTCTGTGCCTCTACCTCAATTCCACCCCCGGACTGCTATCGCTGTTGGGTGAGCGCGACAACCGGAAGCCGTCTTATCCGTCCTTCTCGCTGGACACGTTACGCTCGGTGCCAGTACCCGACTTCACTGCCCTGGCCGATGATGCGCTGGGGTTGCTGACGGACGGTTACGACCGACTGCACCGGGAAACGCTTCAACCTTTCCCCCTGATGGCCGATGACTCTATGCGCGCGCAGATTGATGACGCCGTTATCCAAGCCCTCGACCTGGATGCCGAGTGGGTCGCCCTAATACGCCGTGAGCTGTCCCGCGAGCCGTCGGTCACCGATAGGGGCGCGGGATAACGGTTTGTATACAGGGCTTTGGCGGGGCGCAATGCGCCAAGGAAGGGCATTGCGCCCCTTCACCCCCCTGTTTCAACTCGTTACACTACCAATCCAAGAAACGGCTAAGGAGCGAACCGTGGCAGCAACATCCGCAGAGGCCCGGGCCCAGATTGTTGCGCTGGTGCGCGATTTCGTGCGCCGCGAGGTGGAGCCGGTGGCCGCCGAGCTGGACCGCGAAGACCGGGTGCCTCACGACCTGATTGACCAGATGAAGGAGCTGGGGCTGTTCGGTATCACCGTGCCGGAAGAGTACGGCGGGATGGGACTGGACTACACCACCTTCGCCTCCATCTTCGAAGAACTGAGCATGGGACTGATGAGCCTCAGCGGGGCCATCGGCACCCACCACATCCTGACCTACGTGCTGACCCACTATGGGACGGAAGAACAGAAGGAAAAGTTCCTGCCCGACCTGGCTTCGGGACGCAAGCGGGGCGGGCTGGCGCTGACGGAACCGGGCGGCGGCACCGACGTCGCCAACCTCCAGACCACCGCCACCAAGGACGGCGAGGAATACATCATCAACGGCTCCAAGATGTTCATCACCAACGGGCGGTACGGCGATATGTTCTGCCTGCTGGCCCGCACCGACCGCGAGGCCGAGCCGCGCCACCGGGGGCTGAGCGCCTTCGTGATGGAAAGGGGCGAGCCCGGTTCCGGCTTCGAGGTGGGCCGCGATCTGGACAAGCTGGGCTACCGCGGGCTGGACACCGTCGAGCTGAACTTCAACAACTACGCCATCCCTGCCGACAACCTGATCGGCGAGCAGGAGGGCGTGGGTTTCGGCCACGTGATGAGCGGGCTGGAAACCGGACGCATCAACGTCGCCGCCCGCGCCGTCGGCGTGGCTCAGGCCGCCTTCAACGCCTCCATCCGCTACGCGCAGCAGCGCCAGACCTTCGGCAAGCCCATCGCCGAGCATCAGGCCATCCAGCTCAAGCTGGCGGATATGGCGACGAAGATACAGGCGTCGCGGCTGCTGGTCTACGACGCCGCCGCCAAGAAGGACGAAGGCGGGCGCATTGACCTGGAGTCGGGCATGGCCAAGCTGTTCGCCAGCGAGGTCTGCGGCGAGGTTACAATGGAGGCCATGCGCATCCACGGCGGCTACGGCTTCATCAAGGAATCCCCGGTGGAACGCTACTACCGAGACGCCCCCCTGATGATAATCGGCGAAGGCACCAACGAGGTCATGCGCCTGGTCATAGCCCGCCAACTGCTGCGCCGCCCGGAGTACCAGATTTAGCGCGGCTGTGTAACAATGGGGCCAATTTCAAGAGGGGGAGTCTCCATGGAGACTCCCCCTCTTGCCATTTGAGGGGTTGACGCGAATCCCCACTGTCGATGAAAGGGGTACATGACAAATTCCCTCTCCCAGAGGGAGAGGGTTAGGGAGTGTCGTCAATTTAAGAATATCGGTCTCCAAGCGTCTGTTTCCGTCATAGCGCGTGTTTCCGTCATTCCCGCGAAAGCGGGAACCCAGAATCCGGTATTTGGCAAATACGCATTTGCTGCCAATAGCCTTTGGATTCCCGCGAAAGCGGGAATGACGGTGAATATGACGACACTCCCTAGGGAGAGGAAAAGAGTATGAAGCCAGCCAAGTTCGACTACTTTGCTCCGACCACCCTGGACGAGACGCTGGAACTGCTGTCCCAGCATGGCCCGGACGCCAAGGCGCTGGCCGGTGGCCAGAGCCTGATGCCGTTCGATGAATCTGCGGCTGGTGCGGCCTGCGGTGGTTATTGACATCAACCGCGTGGCCGGGCTGGCCGGGATTTCCTCCGACAACGGTGCGATAATCGCCGGCGCCCTCACCCGCCAGAAGGACCTGGAGCGTTCCGGCGCCATCCGGGACGCCTTCCCCATGCTGACCGCCGCCATTTCCCACATCGGGCACTTCCAGATTCGCAACCGGGGCGCCATCGGGGGCAGCCTTGCCCATGCCGACCCCGCCGCCGAACTTCCGGCGTTCTGCACGGCGCTGGACGCCGAGTTCGTGGTGGCGGACGGCAACGGGCCGCTGACGATAGCCGCCGCCAACTTCGCCATCGCTCCGCTGATTACCTCCCTCGCGCCGGAGCAACTGATCACCGAAATCCGGCGGCCGCTGCGGCCAGGCGATGGTTGGCGCTGGGGCTTCCGCGAAGTGAGCCGCCGCGAAGGTGACTTCGCCCTGGTGGGCGCCGTGGCGATGCTGCGGACCGACGCCGACAATATCTGCCGGGGATGTGTTTCACGGCCTTCGTGCGCAGCGAAATCGCCCATGCCAGCATCAAGTCCATCAACGTCGAAGAGGCTCTGAGGGTTCCGGGGGCCATTGGAGTCATCACGCCCGATGAGGCGCTGCCCCATGTGAACCCGGTGCGCCCCGCCGCGCCCGGCTCCAGCGAGTTCGCCCGCCCCTACGACCGCTTCCCCATGCCGCCGGGAAAGGTGACCTTCGCCGGCGACCCCATCGCCGCCGTGGCTGCCACGACGCCCCACGCGGCGCAGGACATGGCCGAGGCGGTGGTAGTGGAGTACGAGCCGCTGCCGGTCATCGGGGGCTTGGAACAGGCAATGGCTCCCGACGCGCCGGTGATCCACGCCGGGATGGAAGACAACGTGGTGTTTCACCGGGAGTTCGGCGACGGCGACGTGGGCGAAGCAGGCGCCGTCGGGACCTTCACCGCCGTGGGCAACGCCGTCGCCGATGCGCCGCTGCCGCTGTGGGTGGAAGATGATACGCCGAACTGGGCAGCAAGTGAATAAGGCAGTTACGATGTGGTCCCTGCCGATCTGTTCCCATATAAATCTGAACTAACGGTGAGCCACAATTCAGGCATCATTTCCTATCGAAGTTCAAACGACTCCTGAATTCCGAGAATGGCATGAAGGGTTACGTGACAGCGGGCACATAACCGTATACGTATAGCCGCTGACCGTGCCAGGATGGGAAATCTGGGGGATACCCGGTTTATTGGTGTTGGTGTCTCTGAAATGCGTATTCACTGCGGACCGGGGTACCGCCTTTACTTTACTCGCAAGGCAGGGACCTGATAACTCTGCTCGGCAACGGCGCTGCTTCCGGGGCCGTACTACATTCCCAACTAACAGTGGGACGTGAAGTGCGTCCTGACCAACAAGGTGGGCATGGGAACGTTCAGCGCGCCGGGCCGCTACGAGTCCTGCTTCTTCCGTGAGCGAATGTTCGACATGGTGGCCGCCGATCTGGGGATCGACCCGGCGGAGTTCCGCCTGAAGAATCTCATTCAGCCGGAGATGATGCCCTACGAGCTGTGGCGAACACGGCCCGAGTCGTACTCGATCATCTACGATAGCGGGGACTACCCGGCGTTGCTTCGGCAGGCTCTGGAGGACATTGACTACGAATCGCTGAAGCCGCTCATCGGGCAGAATGTGGACGGCAAGTATACGGAGTCGGGACCGCCTGCTTCGTCAAGAGCGCCGGCACCGGTGACCCCGGCGAAGGCGCGAGAATCGTCGTCAGCAACGCAGGCGGCCCACACCGAAGTCCGCTGCCCGGCGAGCGGGGGGTGGAGCCGTATCCGGGACAAGGAGCAGGCGAGGATGCGCCAAAGGCGGAGGTCGCAGTCTACCTCGGCATCGCCACCATGGGGGCAGGGCCACGAGACCATCTTCGCGCAGATTAGCGCCGACGGGCTGGGCGTACCCATGGAGAGCATCGCCGTCTACCACGGCAGTACCGGCCTGACGCCCTACCGCGGCGGCGCCTACGCCAGCCGGGGGACGACGCTGGCGGGCAACGCCGTCTACGGCGCGGCGCAGAAACTGCGGGAGCGAGCGCTGGCGATGGCGATGGCGGCGGCTTACCTGAATGTTGACCCGTCGGACTTGGAGTTGACCGCCGGCATGGTCCACCGGAAGGATGGCGCCAGCGACACCGATTTGACGCTGACCCTGCCGGAAGCGCTGCGACTGGCCGGCCCCGCCAGCCGCTACAACCCGGGCGAGGCCGGGCTGGAAGCCAGCTATTACTTCCAGTCGTCCCAGGAAATCTACCCATGCGGCGCTCACGCAGTGCACGTGGCGGTGGACGCGGAGACCGGGAAAATCGACATCGTGCGCTACATCATCGCTGAGGACGTGGGCCATGTCATCAACCCGCTGCTGCTGAAGGGGCAGATAACCGGCGCGGCAGCCCAGGGCGTGGGCGCCACCACCCTGGAGGAACTGGTCTACGACGAGCAGGGACAGTTGCTGGCTGGGACATTCATGGATTACCTGTTGCCCACGGCCACCGACATACCGGACTTCGAGACGCGGGCGATGGACCTGGCGCCGTCGCCTCTTAATCCGCTGGGAGTCAAGGGCGGGGGGGGAAATTGGAATTGTTGCGACCGGCGCAGATCTGGCAAACGCCGTGTCGCAGGCGCTGGCTCCGCTGGGGGTGCAGGTGCAGGAAATGCCGCTGAGCCCCGACCGCATCCGCCGCCTGATACGGGAGGCGGGCGGAGGATAAACCGCAAAACGTGATTGAGAATAATTGAGAATAATCCACTATATGACGTAGTTGAGAGCGCCACATTCACGCGATGGGTCAACAGGCTGCGAGACCAAAACGCGGTCCGTCGAATTAACACTCGATTGAACAATGCTGCAATGGGGCGATTTGGTGACATCAGGTCCATTGGCAGCCAATTTTCTGAGATGAGGATTGATTACGGACCTGGTTATCGTCTTTATTTCCTCAGAGAAGGCAATTCCACCATTGTCTTTCTATGCGGAGGGGATAAAGACAACTGGCGGGCGCGGCATACCACGCGCCCGCCAGAAGACCCCAGCCTTTCTTTCGCGACGTTTTCGCGCATTGTCCAAGCATTGGGCATGAAGCTGACGGCCACGACCGCGGAGGAGCCTCCAGAGGAGATTTGCCACAGGCCGGTCAGTCGGGAAGATGCGCAGGGGGAGATACTTGAACTATTGGGCGTAGAGCCAGACCTTTGTTATGACGACATTTTCGACCGGCTGCGGATCGAGATGGAGATGGAGATGGTGGTCGATATCTGCATTGCACTGGAAGATGAAGGGGTTATCAAGGCGGACGTTTAGCGCATATAGTTCCGGCCCGACCGAACCACAAAGTACAGTCATTGCAGAAACGCTAGGGGCGGGTTTGAAACCCGCCCCTACTGCTCTCCGCGGGTTGGGTGGAGAAGGGTTAGCGGCCCTGCCAGTTGGGTTTGCGTTTCTCGGCGAAGGCCCGGGGGCCTTCCTTGCTGTCTTCGGTGGTGAGTAGCCGGTCGTACATGTGGTAGGTGAGGGATGAGATGTCCTGGGTGGACATATTCAGGCCCCGGTAGGCCAGTTCCTTGAAGTATTGCACCGCAAGGGGAGCGTTCTCGGCAATCTGCTGGGCCATTGCCATGGCTTCTTCCATCAAGTCTTCGGCAGGGACTACCTTGTTGAGGAAACCGATGTCGTAGGCTCGCTGGGCCGTGATGGGGGCGGCGGTGAATACCAGCTCCAGCACTGCCGACATGGGGATCATCTTGGGAAGGATGGTGCCGAAGGGCGGCAGCAGGCTCCATTTGCTCTCGGTGATGCCCAGCTTGGCGTCTTCGGAGGCCAGGCGGAGGTCACACATCTGAGCTATGGACCAGCCGCCGGCCAGGGCGAACCCGTTCACCGCGGCAATCATCGGCTTCCAGGTTGTCGGCCACATATAGGGCCTGTCGGGGCTCATGCTGTGGGAAGCGCGGGCCTGCACTCCCTCGGCGTTGTCCTCGGCGCGCTCCTTGAGGTCGCGTCCGGCGCAGAAGGCGCGTCCGGCGCCGGTTATGATGGCGACGAAGGCCTTCGGGTCGCTGTCGAACTCGGTTATCGCCTCGGCCAGTTCGCCGCGCAACTGCCGGTTGATGGAGTTCAGAGCGTCGGGCCGGTTCAGGGTCATAACTACGATGTTGTCCCGCTTTTCGTAAAGGATTGTCTCAGCCAAGTCGGTTTGCTCCCTCGAAAGATTCTGGCTACCGGGGCCGGGCCGGGTATGGGCTGGGGGCGGAGGACGGACCGATGTCATGCTCGACGTAATGGCCGAGGAAGGTCCCTCCGACCACATGGAGATGACCGTGGCTCTGGCTCTGCAGCCCGTCGCGCCCGAAGTTGGACAGGATGCGGAACCCGTTGGGGGAGTACATCGCCCCCATATCCACCGCCAGCTTGCCCAGGCGCGGCAAAAGGCCGCTGTCCCACATCCCTATCTGCGACAGATGCTCCTTGGGCATGACCAGCAACATAAGGGGAACCCAGTCCAGCTTGTTGACGATCACGATTGTGTGGTTGTCCAGATAGCGCACCCGCGCGGGCGATTTTCCAGCGACTATCTGGCAAAAGACGCAATTGGGGTCGGTCTTCAACGGTTCGCTTCCAGAGGTCAGCTTTCCAGCGAAATTCGTAGTGAATATAGTCGCGGGTCGTTGGGTTGTCAACGCGGGCTGGACAAGTCCAGAATTTTTTAATATCCCTTCCTCCAGGGTGGGAGGGTAGGGGTGCAGAGTGAATTCTTGGCACAGACGATACTCGCTCAGGAACAGACACGCTCCACCCTAACCCTCCCCGGAGGGAGAGGAAACAACTAACAGATTTCCCGTCCGCGTTTTCCGGTTCGGCGGGTTATGGTATTATTTCCGGCGGAGGGCATTATGTTGGGATTGGGCGTTTTGACGGTCAGCACTTCGGGTGCGCAGGGCAACCGCGAGGACACCAGCGGCCAGGCCATCCGCGATATGCTGACGACCGACGGGTTCGAGGTTGTGTGCTCCGAAGTGGTGCCCGACGACCGCGCCACGATAGCGGAACGGCTGGCCGAATGGGCCGACACCCCGGGGGTTGACCTGATTGTCACCACCGGCGGCACGGGGCTGGGGCGCCACGACGTTACGCCGGAAGCCTGCCTGTCGATCCTGGACAAGGAAGTGCCGGGGCTGGCCGAGGCGATGCGGGCCAAAACCCTGGAGTTCACGCCGATGGCCATGCTCAGCCGATCGGTGGCGGGTATTCGCGGCAACACGCTGATTATCACCCTGCCGGGCAGCACCAAGGGCGTGCGGGAGTGCCTCGAGGTGGTACAGCCCGTTCTACATCACGCCATAGAGCTGCTGCAACGGGAAACGGTGAGCGAGCATCCCCGCTGACCGGGCCAGCCCGCCAATGCCAATCCAGCCCCGTTATTCCCGGCGCATCTCTTGATTCCCGCCTATGCGGGAATCAATAATGTTCTGGCGCAGAAATGCCGGACAACACGGCGACAACAATCTGAATTTGGGTTAGGGGACATGAGCGAAGGTTCCAGCAACGAGAATGTGGTCTACTGGCCCAGGGTCAAGGAACTCCTGGACAGGGTAATGGAAAAGTGGAAGGAACGGTGGGGCCGCGAGCCTCTGCCGGGCATCCACGCATACTACTGGGAAACGCCGGAGGAATTACAGGCTTCCGTGCTGTCGGGCATCCGCGCCATTGAGCCGGGGGTCCCCGGCAGAGAGACGCAGCTTGTCCGCTCGTTTGCCCGCAGCGTGGGCACGTCCGGGCGGATGCCGCTGCGCGGGCCGTTCATGCCGCGCGATGAAATCGAGGAAATTGTCGCCTGGATCGACAACGGGATGCCCCACGGGCCGGAAGAAGAGGAGGCCCCTTCTCCCTAGGTTCTGTTGACATTTCCCCGTCATTCCCGCGAAAGCGGGAATCCAGGCTCTTCTAACGGGAGAGAACATAGCTGGCCTAACAGCGTTCTGGATTCCCGCTTTCGCGGGAATGACGGTATAGGGTTGCCGGGCCGCTTGATTTCGAGAATGTCAACAGGACCTAGTATTTTGGCTGTGATACGATACCCGCAGAGTGGCTATATGATTGAAACAGACGGACCAACTGCAACCACAATCGCCGCACTGCTGGTCGTACTAATTGCCGTCGTAGGTTTTGTGGGCAGCGTCCATTACCGGCTGGGTAAACAAGAAAAGAACGATGAACTGCTGGCTCAAGAAATCCCGCATTCCCGTGAAGTGTCGGACGCGCAACACGCCGAAACGATGTCGGAAATCCGGCGATTGATTGACGCTCTCAGTACGCATCGCCACGAAACCGACGGTGAAACGATATTCCGCGTACAGATACCAGCGCCCCCTAGTCAGGGAGAACAACAAGCATAAAGAAAAGGGGCCGGGGTTTCCGGCCCTTCTTGTGTCCCGGATTGGCGACGGGATGACCAAGGGCCGGACTGCTAGGTTCCAATGGATTGGCGGTGGTGGCTAATTCTCAACGCTATGTATCAACAGCCCTTGGGCTAGGACAGCAGCCCGCTCATTCTTTGAGCTGGTTATCAAAATGAGCGCATCCTTCCCGCGTCCGGCTCTGATGATTCTGCGCCCTGAGTAGACCTTTGTTCGACTGGAATTTGTTGTATAGTTCTTCTCTGTGATAAACATTTCGATTAGGCTCTTGTTTGACACCGACCAGTCCGACAACTCTCGATAGTATTCAGCGAACCATTCTATTCCTGCTGACTGCAATTCATCGTGCAGCTTATTGTCGTTCATTTTGCGCCTCTAACAATGTAGGTTTCAACATTGTATCAATGCCGAAGAAAAAACCCTCCTCCGTACTGTCAGAGGGTGATGTCGGGCTGGGCAAGCCATTTCGAGCCAACTGGGGGCACCCGACGTCATTATGCTACGTACTGTTGGCGATAAGTGTCAAGCAAACAGCAGGGGCGCACGGTTGTGCGCCCCTACATCGTTGCCGGTGCTGCCGGTTGGTCTAGCGGAGGACGGGTTCGTCTTCCTTGACGTAGACCTGGATGCGGCCGCGGGTGTGGTCGATGATCGCGACGCGGCCCTTGTCGTCGATGCGGACGCCGCAGGGATGGGCGAACTTCTGCTCGTAGGTGGGGTCGTTGACGTAGGCCAGATTCCGCTGCCGAATCATGTCGGGGTTGGAATTCAGCTTGTCCTTGCCCCACTTGGAGAGGGTGGCGTCGCCGACGAACTGGGTGATGAAACGGCCGTCGGGAGCGAAGACCTGGACCCGGTTGTTCATCCAGTCGGCAACGTAGATGTCGCCGTCGGCGTCAACGGCCACGCCGTTGGGGCGGTTGAACTGGCCGACGCCATCGCCGGTGGAGCCGATGGACTGCTGCCACTCGCCGTCGTGGCTGAAAACCTGTATCCGGTCGTTACGCCAGTCCGCGATGTAGATGTTGTCGTTCTTGTCGAGAGCGATGCCCCAGGGCAGGTTGAACTGGCCGGGGCCGCTACCCTCGGAGCCGAAGCTGTCGATGTACTGGCCCTCGAGGGTGAACTTCTGGACCCGGTTGTTCTTGCTGTCGACAATGACCATGTGGCCGTGGGAGTCGATGGCCAGACCGGACGGGCCATTGATCTCGCCCTCGCCGGAACCGGAGACGCCCCACTTGCTGACGTATTCGCCGTCGCGGGTGAACTTGGTGATGCGGTTCAGCCACTCGTCGGCGACGTACACGTTTTCGTCGCTGTCAAGCGACACGGCGGTGGGCCAGACGAACTGACCGTTGCCCTCGCCGTACTCGCCGAAGGCGCTGATGTATTCCTCGTCCAGAGTGCAGACGGTCATGTGCACGCCGTCGGGGCGGTTCTCGTAGGAGCGGTTGACGACATAAACCGTGCCGTCGGAAGCGATTGCCATGTCCACCGGGTTGCGGAAGCCGGTGCCGGCGAATTCGTTCCGGCCGACAGCATGGCTATGGTAAAACGTCCGGTCCTTCAGACCGAAGAAATGCGTTGCCATATCCTTACCTCATCGTGCTTTGGAATGGGAGGGTTTACGTAATGACGCCCTCCCAAAAAATCATTGGCCGGAGACTTTCTAGGTGTTCAAGAACTTTACGCGCTCGAAGTTGCCGTTGACGATGGGCTCAGCCTCAAGGTTGAACCAGTCTTCGAGGATCGTCGAGTAGACGGAGCGGAAGTCCAGGTTGAAGGCCAGGTTGCCGCCCACTTCCTGATCTGCCGGGGCCAGGGACGGGTACATACCGTAGACGCCGCCCTTGACGTGCTCGCCGACGGCGAAGGCAACGCTGGCTGCGCCGTGGTCGGTGCCGGAGCCGTTGTCGGCGACGCGGCGGCCGAACTCACTGAACAGCAACAGCGTTACGTTGTCGCTGGCGTCATGGTCGCGCAGGTCGGTGAAGAAGGTGTCGACGGTGCTGGAGACGTCGGTCCACAGGGCGGCGTTGGCCTGCGCCTGGTTGGCGTGGGAGTCAAAGCCGTTGTAGGGCGACGTGGTGTACAGGACGCGGGTGCCGAAGTTGGCCAGGTGGGTCTGGGCGATGTTCTTCATGTAGCCGCCAATGACGGTATTGGAATACTCGACATTGGAGGTGTACTTGTCGGGGGCGGTGGACAGGATGTCGGCGCCCTTGAGGGCGTCGGTGCCGGTGGAGTGGATGTAGTCCAACACCGGGCCGGAGCCGATGGCGGGGGAGTACATACGGCCGAATACGTCGAGGGCTTCGTTTCGCTGGGCTTCGCCGTCGATGCCGGTCAGCAGGCCGTAGGTCTCGAGGTTGCCGACGGAGGCAACGGGGACGCCTTCCATCACCAGGGCGCGGGGGAGGCCGCGGCCGAAGTTAACGGAGGTCAGCACGTTCTCGGCGGTGGGGTCCATCAGCTTGGCGGCGCGGCCCAGCCAGCCCTCGGTGCCGATGATTTCGGGCTCGCAGGTGTGCCAGATGTCCATGCTGCGGAAGTGGGAGTAGCTGGGGGTGGGGTAACCGATGCCCACGAACACGGCCAGTTGTCCGGCTTCCCAGAACTTCATCAGGGGAGCCATCGTGGGATGGAAGCCCAACTCGTCGTTGATGGGCAGTATCTGGTCTTCCGGCACACCGATGGTGGGGCGGAAGTCCCGGTAGTGGCCGTTGTTGCGGGGGATGACGGTGTTCAGCCCGTCGTTGCCGCCGGACAGGGAGAGGACTGCCAAGACGGGATCTTTTGCGGTCGATACCATTTGTCGCTCCTTCTAGCATTGTGGCTTGCGTCTCTGTGGTTGTCTTTACTGGCCGCCCAACCGCTTGCCGGTCGACAGACTCGAAACAAGCGGTTGGACCAATTGGAACCGGGTTTACTCGAACTGGAACTCGGCCGTGGCGGCGATCATCTGGAACATTTCGCCGGCGCGGCGGGTGAAGGTGACGCGCTCCGCATCGCTGCCGTGGCTCAGGTTGCCTTCCTGGGAAGCGTGGCCCACCAACTGGGAGTGGGTGTCGGCGGTGACCTGCACCGGGCCGGTCATGTCGAGACAGCCGTCCACGAACTGCTCGGGGCTCAGGGTCTCGCCGCTGGACATGAGGCGGGAGACCAAGCCGCGGACGCCTTCCAGCTCGGTGTTGCCGAGCATCTCGGCGGCGAAGTTGATGCGCTCAACCAGTGTGCCGCTGTCGATCCACTCGCGGCCGGTGTGCCAGCCTTCCACCGTGGGCGGGTTCATCAGGTCCTGGCCCATGTACTTGGGCTCCTGGGACAACTCGAACAGGCCGGGCTTGATTTCCTTGTGCTCGCCGACCATGCGGAGCAGGCTGATGACCATTTCGGCCGGGTTCTTGACCTTCTGGTAGCGGACGGACTCGTCCTTGAAGAAGTCAGAGGTGAACAGGGTATCGAGCATGGCCTTGATGGAGTGGCCAGAGTCGTAGTATGCCTTTTCGAGGGCCTCGATGGCCTCAAGGTCGCGCGGCAGGGTCAGACGCCAGGCCGGGACCTGCGGCTCATCGGCCACGAAGTAGTTGTACATATGGCGGGCGAGGAAGCGGGCCGTTCCCGGCTGTTCGCAGATGATGCGAATGATGTCGTCGCCGTTCCAGGGGCCGGTCTCGCCGAGGAAGGTCTTTTCGCTGTTGTCGTGGTCGGCAGGGTCAAAGCGGAACTGCCACGGGCTGCGGCCATGGGGGAACGGCGGGTATGACGGGGCCACGTTCCAGCCGGTGAAGGCGCGGGCGCAGACCTTTACGTCGTCCTCACTGTAATTGAAAGCGCCGTCCTTGCCGACGCCGAGGGAGAAGAGCTCCAGGAGCTCGCGGCCATAGTTCTCGTTCAGGTTGGCCTTGTGGGACTCGGTGTTGTCGAGGTAGTACATCATGCCGGGGTTTTCGGACAGCCTGAGCAGCAGGTCGTCGAAGCGGCCCATGCCGTGCTCCCGGAACATACTGACCATGATGCCCATTTCCTGGCCGGAGTCGATCTTGCTGTGGCCGGCGCAGAAGATCATGTGCCAGAACAGAGCTACCTTTTCCTGGAGCTGGTTGGGGCTGTTGATCATGCGGTACACCCAGAGTTGGGTGTTGACTTCGATGGCGCCCGGTTCGTAATACGCCGGGTTGTAGCGCATCAGGATGTCTTCGTCGAGGCCGCCGGTGGGGTTCAGCAGATCATGGACCACGTTGTCGTAGCCCAGGGCTACCTTGGCCTCAATCTCGTCCCGACTCGCCCCGAAACCGGCGCGGCGCATCAGGTGAGCTACCAATCCAATGTCCTGGTCAGCCATATTCTACTCCTTATTCCAGCCTTTTCCCTTTATCTATCGGTTACCAGGCTTTCAAGCGCGATGCTATTCGCCTTGTTATAGTAAAGCGACATCCCACGCCGCCATGGGCTGTCAGCTTGGGGATGCCGTCCTTATGTAACATTCGTTACAAGATAGAAATATATGGCAATCTGGCGGGGGTGTCAACTATTTTGCCCATTGCCCAGCCATTTTGCCGGAATTGCCGGGCAGATATGATACTACTATAAACGAGCTGTTGGCCACGGCCATCATGCAGCAGCATGGTCCCACAAGATCGCCTGCCCTCTGATAGTTAGGTTGGTGAGGGTGAGGGTTAGGGAAAGGAACAACAAAAAGGCTCCGAATACGGAAAGCGGATTTGAGAGACGGCCCGATTTGACCAGCGATTGTCCCTCCTGCTCCACTGCCAACCCGGTTGGCTACAAATCTTGCCACCAGTGCGGAGAGCCTTTGCGGGAGGAGCGAAGTTCCCCCGGCCCCGGCCAACGTCCGGCGTTCTCTCCGGCGTCCACCCCTCCGGCCCGCCGTCCGCCAGACGAGTCCCGCCTGCCGCCGCCGGGTTCCTTCCGGGCCGGGGTGTACCGGCTGGGACGGGCCTTGCTGACCAGCCAGGGGCCGCCGCGCTCTGCGAGACCGCCAGGAGTTGCGTCCTCGCCGAAGGCTCCGTTACCAGTAGAACCATCCTCGCCGGGCCGCGCGCCGCTGCCCTCCGCTACATCAGTGGATGCGACTGGGCAATCCCCGCCCTCGCGCCACCCCCTGCCCGCTGCCGTCTACTGGCTGACGCGGGCGTTGCTGGCAAACGGCCTGCTGCCCCGCACGGCAAGTCCCCCGGCGCGCCTGCCTACCCCGGCGCGGGCGGTACGGGGGCGAGGCCCGCTCATCCCGCCGGGGCTGATTCCGCCCTGGCTGGTTCCGCCGGCGCTGGGCGAGGGGATTGACGCATTGCGCCGCAAGGCTGGAGCGGCGGCGGCACGGGCACAGGGCGCTCTGACCGCGGGCGAGGAATTGGCCGTCCCGCGATACGTTGAGGCGGTGGCGGTCATCGGGCTGGCGCTGCTGGCCCTGTTTCTGAGAGTCTGGAACCTGTCTGAAGCGCCCGTCGGCATCCACGGCGACGAGACCGGGATGGCGATGGAGGCTCTCCGCTCGCTGCGGGGCGAGAGCGTGGGCATCTGGACCGGCGTCACACTGGGCAATCCCGCCGGTTACGTCCATTGGATGGGGCTGATTTTCCGGCTGGGTGGCGCCGACGTCACCACCATGCGCCTTACTTCCGCCATCCCTGGCGTGGCCATCATACCCGTGGGCTACCTGCTGGTGCGGAGCCTGTTTCCCTTTCGGGTGGCTATACTGTCGGCGGCATTGGTGGCGGTTTCCTTCTGGTTCGTTATCCAGAGCCGCATCGCCTTTGGCGGGATAACGTCGGTGTTCATGGCGCTGCTGGCCATGTGGCTGTTGGTGGCGGCGGTGCAGTCGAAGCGCAAATGGGTGGCGGTGGCGGCGGGTGTCGCCCTGGGCTTGGGACTTTATGCCTTCAAGACTTCCCTTATCTACTTCGCGGGAATCTGGGCCGTGGCCCTGCTCGCGGCGGCGGTTGACCGCGACGTGCGGAATGGCTGGGCAGTGTGGCTGTGCCTGGGGGTGTCGGCGCTGGTTGGGGCCCCGATGCTGCTGTTCTACGCCGGTTCCGGCTACATCGGCCCCAATCTCAACGACCTCTATCAAGTGTCGCTCACCGAACCCTCGACGTGGCTGAATATCCCCGGCCTGGCCGTTGACGCCGTGCTGCTGGCGCATCAGCCGGTGCAGGGCAACACCATAGACGGCTCCCCGGCCATTCCAATTCTTCCCTTGGCGGCTTCGCTTTTCTTCTGGGCGGGACTGGCGGTCACTCTCCTCTTCATCCGTCAACGGCGCTGCCAACTGCTGCTGGCGGCATGGCTGATTGGCATGGCTCCCATACTGATGGTTCCGGGCGCGGAAAGCCGTCGCTACCTGCTGGGCGTCTTTTTTGTATTGGTCATCGTTTCCGTAGGCGTAGACGCTGCGCTGATCCCACTGGCCGGCAGGGTGAGGGAATACCTCGCGGCGCGGAATTTCTCCGCCGCCCGCCGGACCGCCGTTTCCTTCGCCGCAGTCATCGCCGTCGCCTTCGCCGCGCTGTTCGCAGGGCCGAACCTGCGGGAGGCAGGCCGCTGGGGCGACGGGGAGTCGGTGAGGTGGTTCTTCAACTACGAGTATCACCAATCGCTCCTGTTTCTGAAGGACCTGAACATGGACCTGCCGGTCCGCCACTACACGGTCAGGCAGCGCTTCGACAGCAGCATACGGCGGTTCGTCCTGCCCAACGCCCGGGGAACAGACGGCAGCCCGGTGTTCGGGGGAGACGGCGCAGTACCGCCGCGCCATGAGATTGGAGAGGACACCGTTTTCGTGTTTCTCGACGAGTATCTGCCCCTGACAGCCGCGCTGGAAGAGGAGTACCCGGAAGCCGTCAAGATCGGGGAGAGGGTCGAGCAGGGCAGGACGCTGTATGTGGCCTACTTGGTGCCCGCACATCCAACAGGGTCGGACGCAGGGGAGGCGCTCTCACCCTGACCATCTCCCCCCTGGGGAGGGGGACGGTTTGAATTCACCGGATGGTTGATTCTTGCTTCCAAGAGCGATCTTGCTTCCAAGAGCGATCTTCGAGCGATTTACGGGCGATTTCTCTGTTACTTCTCAATTTTTCTTGACACTGTTATGGGGCTTTGTTAGCATCCCTTGCCATACATCGGTTACCGATGTTGCCCGCCCGACCCCTGCTGGCCGCCTACCGGGTTACAGTCAGCAACCGGCGCTCATACAGTCAGCAACCGGCGCTCATACAGTCAGCAACCGGCGCTCATACACGGGTAATTCAGGGAAAGGCAGGATTAAGCAGGCGATGGCATCGGACTCGAATACCAGTTCTCCGGCTGTTGCCCGCCCCGGTCCTCAGTTGCCGGGAATGTTTTCCCGATACCAGGGCTGGATAGCAGAGGAGCTTGGCCGCGCCGTACCCCAAACCAGCGGAGCGGACATTCAACTGCTCCTGCATTATCATCTGGGCTGGGTGGAACAGGGCGGAGTCCCCGCCGCCTCGGCCTCTTCCCAGGGCAAGGCCCTGCGACCCACCTTGTGCCTCTTCGCCTGCGAGGCGCTGGCCTCTGCCTGCGACCGGGCCCTGCCCGCCGCCGCCGCGCTGGAGTTGATTCACAACTTCTCACTGTTGCATGACGACATTCAGGACCAGGACCTGGAGCGGCGGCACCAGCCCACCGCATGGAGACTGTGGGGCATCCCCCGGGCGCTGGTGGCGGGCAACGCCATGCACTCCACCGGCGACCTGGCCGCGCTCCGGGCGGAACAGGAAGGCATTTCGGCGGAGGTGCTGCTGCGGGTATCGGAAACTTTGACCAACAGCTACCTGGCGATGATCGAGGGCCAATGCCTCGACCTGGAGTTCGAGGGCCGCACCGACATCACCACTGCGGAATACCTGCACATGATCGCCTGCAAGACCGGCGCCCTCATCCGCTGCGGGCTGGAGACCGGGGCATTGCTGGCCGAGGGCGCCGAATCGGCCGTGCGGGCCTTCGCCAGATTCGGCGAGGGATTGGGGCGGGCCTTCCAGATTCGGGACGACTACCTGGGCATCTGGGGAGACGAGGCCACCCTGGGCAAGGCGACGGGCAACGACATTCGCCGCCGCAAGAAGTCCTACCCCGTGGTATTCGCCCTTGAGCGGGCGGGAGGCGCGGCGCTGGACGACATGAAACGCATCTACGGCCAGCTGGAACTGGAGGAAGACGACGTACAACGGGTGCTGGCGGTGCTGGACGAGGTTGGGGCTCGGGAACACTCTCAGGCGCTGACCGAGGCGGCGGCCAACCGCGCCCTGGAAGCCCTCGCGCCGGTGACGCTGCCGGATTGGGCCAGAGCCGAGGCCGAGGAACTGGTGGATTTCCTGGCCCGAAGGGAATACTAAAAGGCCGGGAAGTATGAAGTATTAGGATAGAAGTGCTAGGGTAGGAAGAGCGGAACTTGTGCCGGGGGCATATTTCCGGCTTGCACATACGACTTACGCGAAGGACAGTCGATGACAACCACCGCAAAGCGCGCCAAACGGCCCGTGGAGCTTTCCGTCCGCCTCGCCGGTTACATCCTGAAGAACAAGGCGAAGGGGCGGAGCAAGTTTCCCCTGGTGACCATGCTGGAGCCACTGGAGATGTGCAACCTGGCCTGCATCGGCTGCGGGCGCATCCGCGAGTACAAGCCGGTGCTGGACAAGATGATGCCCGTTGACGAAGCCATCAACGCGGTCAAGGAGTCGGGCGCGCCCATCGTCTCCATCGCCGGGGGCGAGCCGACCATCCACCCGCGCATCCACGAAATCATCAACCGCCTGGTGGCGGAAAAGTATTTCGTCTATTGCTGCACCAACGGCCTGTTGCTGGAGCGGGTGATGGAGAAGGTGCCGCCCTCCAAGTACCTGTGCTGGGTGGTACACCTGGACGGCATGGAGGAGAAGCACGACGAGTCGGTGGCCCGGGCCGGCGTCTTCAAGAAGGCGGTGGCCGTGCTGGAGCAGGCCCTCGACCGCGGCTATCGTGTCTGCACCAACACCACGGTCTTCCGGAGCAGCGACGTGGAAGACCTGTCCGAGATGTTCCGCCTGGTCGGCGGCATCGGCGTGGAAGGCTCGATGATCTCTCCGGGCTTCGACTTCATTGACGCGCCGGACCAGGAAATCTTCCTGACCCGGCAGGAGTCGCACGACCTTTTCCGGCAGCTCCTGGATCCGGAGAAGTCGAAGGGGGCGCGGTTCTACAACAACCCGCTCTATCTGAATTTCCTCAAAGGCGACCGGGAGTACCAGTGCACGGCCTGGTCCAACCCGACCTACACGGTCATGGGCTGGCGCAAGCCCTGCTACCCACTGGCCGACGAACACGTCGAGCACGTCGCCGAGCTGTTCGATAAGGACCTGTGGGACAACTACGGCGTCGGCAAGGACCCTCGCTGCTCCAACTGCATGATGCACTGCGGGTTCGAGTCGGCCACCATCTTCACCGCGGTACAGTCTCCGCGCGACTGGGCCACGCTGATCAAATCGGGAGCCGCCCACAAGGGTGGAATCACCGCCGCGTAAGTCTCTTGTCTCCCCTATCAGAGGGGAAGGCGAGAGCGTGGAGACGGATTGCTCTACATCGTTGCCAGCATGGAAGAGGAACTGTACGGCCTGCGGAAGGAACTGGACGCTCTGGAAGCGTCGGGAGGCGTGGGGTTTCCCGTGGAAGTCCACCGGGTGGGTATCGGGCCGAAGCGCGCCGGAGCCGCGATGGCTGTTGCGCTGGACAACGCAAAGCGACGCCCCCAGGGAGTGCTGATGCTGGGGGTTGCGGGAGCCGTTGATCTTGGTATGGAGACCGGCGACATGGTTCTGGCCGGGAGCTACGAGCGGGATTCAGGTGATGAACCGGCGGCTGAGGCGGCGACACCTGATCCGGCGATGCTGAAGCTGGCGGAAGCCGCGGCAGTATGGTCCCGGATGCCCGTGAACCGGACCAACTCCCTCACGGTCGACCACCTGATCGCGGAGATCGCGGAGCGTCAACAGCTTCGCGAAAAGTACAACGTGGCCAGCGTGAACATGGAAGACCATGCCGTGGCAGGAGCGGCAAGGGACGCGGGTGTGCCTTTCGTCTCGGTGCGGGTGATTCTGGACACGGCCGGACAGCGCCTGCCCGGCTACCTGCCCAAGCTGGCCAAGGGTCGCAACGCGATTCTTACCGAAGTGTTTTTGAGGCCATGGCGCATTCCTATGATGCTGCACCTGAAATCGCAAATGGATCTGTGCCAGGCAGTTCTCACCCGGTTCGGAATGTCCTATCTGAAACTGGAATCGGAAAGGCGAAGGAGCGTCAGGGAAAAGGCATCCGCCGATGCCATCTACTAGGCCCATTGTTCCCGCTCCTTACGGGGGAGGGTCAGGGTGGGGACGTTAGGCAGCGATGAAAGTCCTGGTCACCGGGGCCACAGGGTTTATCGGCGGCAATCTGGCCCGCGAGCTTTGCGCTCGGGGCTACGAGGTCCGGGCGCTGGCCCGGCCCGGAAGCAACTCATTAACAATGGAAGGCACCAGCATCGAGCGGGTCGAAGGGGACATCCTGGACCGGGAGTCGGTGCGGCGGGCGGCAGAGGGATGCCAGGCAGTGTTTCACTGCGCCGCCGCCTACACCTTCTGGTCAAGGGACCCGCAGGCGGTGCGGCGGGCCAACGTAGAGGGCACGGTGAACGTGCTGGAATGCGCCACAGACGCAGGGGCGGAGCGCATCGTCTACACCAGCACCGTCTCGACCATAGGGATGCCCTCCTGCACCTGTTCCCCCTCCTTCAGGAAGAGGCTCAGGGTGCAGGCGAATCCGCCGGGGTGTAGCGTCTGCCTGGGCGACGAGGATACGCCCCTGACTCCCCACACCCTGCACGGCCACTACAAGCAGTCGAAGTTCGATGCCGAGCAGGAGGCGCTGCGACTGGCCCAACCCCCTCCATACGGGAAGGGAGCGCCCGTGGTGGTTGTCAACCCGACGGCTCCGGTGGGGCCGTGGGACGTGAAGCCGACGCCCACCGGCAGAATAGTTCTGGACTTCCTCCGGCGGCGCATCCCGGCTTATCTCGGCGCTAGGCTGAACCTGGTGGACGTGGCCGACGTGAGCGCCGGGCACATCCTGGCCCTGGAGAGGGGCCGGGTGGGGCAAAGGTATATCCTGGGCAACCGGAACGTGACGCTGAAGGAGATGTTCGGGATGCTCAGCCGGATAACCGGACTGCCGGCCCCCCGGGTGAGGCTGCCCTACTGGCTGGTGGTCAGCGCGGGCTACGCTGAGCAGGCGGTTTCCGGCGGGTTGCTGGGGCGCCAGCCAACTATACCAGTGGAGGGCGTGCTGGCCTCCAAGAAACCGGCGTGGGTCAGTTGTCAGCGGGCGGTGGTCGAGTTGGGGTTGCCCCAAAGCCCGGTGGAGCGGGCGCTGGAACAGGCGGCGGAGTGGTTCCGCGCCAACGGTTACCTGGATTCCAAGAGGGACGGCGCAAGGTCTTAAAGGCAGAATCTATGGGTTCAATGCTAAACGGACTGATAAAATCGGCCGAATTGGCGGAAAAAGTTAATAAGGCAATTAGCCATTCCCACAGGTATTTCCGGGACTCTCAGCACCCGGACGGCTATTGGTGGGGCGAACTGGAGTCGAATCCCACCATGGAAGCGGAATACCTGATGCTGAGCCATTTCCTGGGCCGCAAGAACCCGGAACGATGGCGGAAGGTTGCCAACTACATCCTGACCAAACAGCAGGACGATGGCTCGTGGGGGCAGTATTACGAGGCCCCCGGAGACATAAGCACCAGCATCGAGTGCTACTTCGCACTCAAGCTGGCGGGACACCCGGCGGAATCGCCCGCGTTGACGCGGGCGCGGGAGTTCATCCTGAGCAAGGGCGGCATTCCCAAGGCCAGGATATTCACCAAAATCTGGCTGGCCCTGTTCGGGCAGTGGGAATGGAGCGGAACGCCCAACCTGCCGCCGGAGCTGATACTGCTGCCGTCGTGGGCGCCCTTCAATATCTACGAGTTTTCCAGTTGGGCCAGGGCAACCATAGTGCCTATGAGCATCATATTGACCGAGCGGCCCTATTGCCCCGTGCCGGACTCGGCCCGGATAGACGAACTGTATCCCAACGGCAAGGAAGCAACCGACTTCTCGCTGTCGGTGCCGGACGACTGGATTTCCCGCGGCCTCTTCACTCTGGACCGGCTGATGAACCTGTACCGCAAGGCGCCGATGCAGCCGCTCCGCGGGCTGGCCCGGCGGCGGGCGATCGAGTGGATCCTGGAGCACCAGGAGGCCGACGGCGCGTGGGGTGGAATCCAGCCGCCGTGGGTGTATTCCCTCATCGCCCTGCACCACGCCGGAGGGGAAGAGTTCGCCGACGCGCTGAACAAGGGGTTCGACGGGTTCGACTCCTTTGCCATTGAGGACGAAGACACCTGCTCGGTGCAGGCCTGCATATCGCCGGTGTGGGATACCTGCCTGGCCCAATTGGCGTTGCTGGAATCCGGGGTGCCCTGCGACGACCCCATGGTGCAGCAGTCCAGCCGCTGGCTGATGGACAACCAGATACTGGCCGAGGGCGACTGGCAGGTGAGGGCCAAGGACACGCCCCCCGGAGGCTGGGCCTTCGAGTTCCACAACGAGAAGTATCCTGACATTGACGATTCCTCGGAGGTCATCATCGCCCTGGCCCTGGCAAGACTGGAGGGCGCCGACGAAGCAGACCGGCGGGAGGCCATCCGGCGCGGCGTGGAGTGGATCGAGGGAATGCAGTCGCGCAGCGGCGGCTGGGCCGCTTTCGACAAGGACAACGATCGCTGGTACGTCACAAAGATTCCATTCTCCGACTTCGGGGAAACGCTGGACCCGCCCAGTTCCGACGTGACGGCCCACATCCTGGAAATGTACGGGCGGCTGGGCTACTCCATGGACCATTCGCCGGTGCTGCGGGGCTACCAGTTCCTCCGGCAGGAGCAGGAAGGCGACGGCCCGTGGTTCGGCCGCTGGGGCGTCAACTACATCTACGGCACCGGCGCCGTGCTGCCGGCCATGGAGGCCATCGGCGACGATATGAGCCAGCCTTATGTCCGTCAGGCGGTGGAGTGGCTTCTGGCGCACCAGAACGAAGACGGCGGCTGGGGCGAGTGCTGCGGCTCCTACGTGGACGACTCGCTGCGGGGCGTCGGCCCTTCCACAGCGTCGCAAACGGCCTGGGCCCTGCTGGCGCTCATCTCGGCGGGAGAAGCCGGCTCGGCAGCCTGCCACAAGGGGGTCCAATATCTGCTGGACATACAGCGGGACGACGGCAGTTGGGACGAACCCTATTTCACTGGCACCGGGTTTCCGGGGTATCGCGTCGGGCAGCCGCCGAGCGGGATGCCCAAACCCGGAGAGTCCGGCTATCAGGGCCTGGATATGCCCGCGGGATTCATGATCAATTATCACCTCTACCGGAACTACTGGCCCCTGCTGGCGCTGGGACGCTTCGTCCGGGCCGTAGACAAATCCAGTCAGGAGGGCCAGCGCCGACCCAAAGGCGCCGCCGCCCCGCAGCCCGCAGTTCCGCGTTGGTCTCCTTCCCACCCGCGCGGTTAGTTAAAGGATGCGAATCATGAAAACCAAATCGTTCTGTCTCAGTGTCAAGACCAAGGAGGCCCCGGAGTTCATAGACATCACCGATTGGGTGTCGGGCTGCGTCGCCGACTCCCAGGTGAGCAACGGGTTCGCGGTCATTTTCTCCAAACACACCACGGCGGCGGTGAAGATCAACGAGAACGAGCCGCTGCTGCTGGAAGACATGGCCGCCTTCCTGGAAGGCGTCGCGCCAAGGCACGCCCCCTACCGGCATAACGACTTCGAGATTCGGACGGTCAACATGAATCCCGACGAGTCTCCCAACGGACACGCCCACCTGCAACACCTCCTGCTGGGCACCAGCGAGACCGTGCCGATTCTCAACGGCGAGATGCAGTTCGGCGCCTACCAGAGCATTTTCTTCATCGAGCTGGACCACCCGCGCAACCGGGAGGTGACAGTTCAGGTGGTCGGCGAATAGACCGGAGTTTCCCTATCGCCCTGGAAACTTCCCCCCCACCCTGAACCCTTCCCGCCGGGCGGGGGAAACTCGAAGGGAGCGGGATTGTTGGCGGCATCGAATACCGAACTTGAGCTGGCCTACGCCCACTGCCGGGACCTAACCCGGCGGGAAGCCAAGAATTTTTACTATGCGTTTATAACCCTCCCGCAGGACAAGCGGAAGGCGATATACGCGGCCTACGCCTTTTGTCGCCACTGCGACGACTCGGTGGACGAGGCGGCCTCGCCGGAGGACAAGCTCTCGGCCTTGTCCTCCCTACAGGACAGCCTGGAGCTGGCCTACCGGAGCCATGCGCCGTCGCCCATGTTCCTGGCTCTGGCCGACGCCGCCGACCGTTACGACATACCCCAAGACTATTTCCGCGAGATAATCCTGGGAGTGGAGAGCGACCTGGTCAAAACGCGCTATCACAACTTCGACGAACTGCGGAAATACTGCTACCGGGTGGCGTCGGTCGTCGGGCTGGTCTGCCTGCAAATTTTCCAGTACCCGCCCCAGGACGGGGCGACGGCGCGGGAGCACGCCGTGGATTTGGGCTTGGCGATGCAGTTGACCAACATCATGCGCGACGTGCGCGAGGACTGGAGCATGGGCCGGGTTTACCTTCCCCAGGACGAAATGGCCCGGTTCGGCTACTCCGAGGAAGACCTGCGGAACGGTGTGCGCAACGAAGCATTCGCCGAACTGCTGCGCTTCCAGGGGCAGCGGGCCCGGGGTTACTTCCGCAGCGGCTTCCGGCTGCTGCCCTACCTTTCGCGGCGCAGCCGGGCCTGTCCGGCGGTGCTGGGCGCCATCTACTCCAGAGTGCTGGACCATATCGAGGCCTCCGGTTACGACGTGCTGGGAGAGCGGCGCATCGCGCTAAGCACCGGGGAGAAAGCCCGCATCACCGCCCGCGCCTGGCTGGCCAGCACGCTCTCGCTGCCCGGCCTCCGGTAGGCCCCCCATCCGTATTTCGATATTTCCTCCCCCTCTGGGAAGAATATCCATTAAACTCTCCCTATGACGACGCAGCAGAAGGTGGTGGCAGTAACCGGCTCTTCGGGACACATCGGCGCGAAGTTGCTGGAGCATCTGGAAGAGACGCCGGGGCTGGGAAAGCTGGTGGCATTCGACACGCGGCCATTGCGTGCGCCGGTGCACAACATCGCCGTCTTCCGCCGCGACGTGGCAGAGCCAATCCACGAGGACCTGATCCGGCAGCGGGCCACCACCCTGGTTCACCTGGCGTTCGCCTGGCGCGGCGGCCTGAAGCGGCGCGAGGCGAGCGCGATGAGCGAACAAAACCGGGAAATGCTGGAAAAGGTCGCCAAGTCCTGCCGTGACGCCGGCATCCGTCACCTGATATACATCAGTTCCCATTCGGTATATGGAGCCCGCGCGGACAACCCCATCCCCCTGACTGAGGATTCGCCCCTGAACCCCTCCATCGGGTTTCCTTACGCCCAAGACCATTATCGAGCCGAGCAGACCCTGCTGGAATTTGCCCAGGCAAATCCCGAAATCAAACTGACCATCTTCCGGTCCTGCCCGGCCCTGGGGGCTATGACGTCTATGACGTCAATTGGGATGCTGCGGGAATTCTACTTCCCCGGTTGGGTGGGGCTGTCGGACTACAACCCGCCGTTGCAGTTCGTTTACGACGACGACCTGGCCCGGATTTTATGTCAGGTCATCAAGGAAGAACTACCCGGTGTCTTCAACGTCGCAAGCAATGGAGTGGCCTTCATTAGAGAGCTGTCCATGGCGCTGGCGCCCGGGAGATTCCAGTTGCCTGCCTCGCTGGTGTACCCACTGAAGCGGCTGACCGCCGGCACGACCGTCGCTTACAGCCATTTCCTGGACCGATGGCCGGTAATAATGAGCACTGCGAGGCTGCGGCAGGCAACCGGGTATCGCTTCCGGCATACGGCTCAAGAAGCCGTGGCCGCCTTCGCCAGCTACAACGATGAAGTCCAGAACCGCCTGCCCAAGCTGGCAGAAGTCCGCTGACTTTATTTTTTTGCGCCGGGGTGACTGCATCAAAGACAGCCGTGAATTATCGTTGCGCCTCATCCTCGACACCGACCCGGGGGTGGACGACGCCATAGCCATCCTGCTGGCCCTCGCCGCGCCCCGGGCGGAGGTGACAGGGCTGACGACGCTGGGGGGCAACGTGCCGAGAGCGCGGGCCACGCGCAACGCCCTGGCCCTGCTCCAGGCCGCCGGCCGCGCCGACATCCCGGTGGCGCGGGGCGCCGCCCGGCCTCTGACCGGCCGCTACCGCCCTTCGGTGGCGTTTCACGGCCCCGGCGGACTGTCGGCCCGGCTGCCGGAACCGCCAACCCCCGCCATCCGCGAAACGGCGGTGGACTTCCTCGAAGCGCAGCTAACCGCCGCCTCCGGCGGGGTGACCGTGGTAGCCCTGGGGCCGCTGACCAACCTGGCGCGGTTGCAGCGCAGGCGACCGGGCATCCTTGAAATGAACGCCGAGATGAATGCAGGCTTGGTCGTCATGGGCGGTGCGGTGGAAACACGAGGCAACGTCACGCCGCGGGCGGAGTTCAACTTTTTCAGCGATCCGCAGGCAGCGGCGCAGATTCTTGCCCTGGACATCCCCATGACGCTGGCCGACCTGGCTGCCTGCCGGCAGGTGGGCATCAGCCGGGAACAGGCAGCCGGGTTGTCATCAGACACGCTGCTGGGCCAACTGGCGCTGCGCATCCTTCACGGCTGGTTCGCCCGTGACGCCCGGCGGGAGCGGTTCGAGTTTTACGACCCGCTGGCGGTGGCGCTGGCGCTGGACCCCGGCTTGGCGGCGGTGCGCCGGGTGTCGCTGTCGGTTGGCGCCGCGCCCGGCGAGCATTGTGGGGAGACGACGGTTGCCCGCGAACCCGGCCCCGTTTCGCTGGCGGACAAGGTAAACGCGCCGCGCTTCTTCGCCCTGCTGAGCGAGCTTCTGGGCTGGCGCGGGCTTTAGCGGGCGGGCTGTACAATTTTTTTGCGCCGGCCCTTTTGCGCCGGCGTGGCGACCGGGTTGAAGGCCGGCCTTCAACCAGAAAGATTTTTTCCGACTCTCCCGCCGTATTTCGCCCGAAGCCTGTTGGTGTACTATTGCCAACAGGATATTTATCAGAAGAGAAGGTCAACCATGCGGCAATTTTCCTGTTGCGCCATCCTGGTAGCGGTCATGGCCCTGCTGGCTTGTTCCAGCGCTACGCCGACGCCGGTCCCCACCGATACGCCGGTCCTGACCGCCACGCTGGCGCCCACGCTGGCTCCCACGCTGGCTCCCACGCTGGCTCCCACCTGGACGCCAATTCCGACTCCCACCCCGCAACCCACGGCGATGCCTGAGCAAGACCAAGAAGATAGAGAAGAAACGGTAAGCGGGATGGGCGGGATCGCTCCCCTGCGAATGGATGACCCGGAGGCAATTGCGGCCGAACTGTCCGAATCGGAACTGGCCTGCCTTTCCGAGTCCGCGGACACCGACCGGCTGCCGCAACTGTTCGCGGCCCCCGATCTGGCGACTCTCGAAGAGCAGGGTCAGCTAATCGGGTGCCTTGAAGACGAAACGCTGTTGCGTATTTTCCTGACCGGACTTATCGGCGATTCCGTACCACTGAGCGAGGAGACATCGATGTGCATCCGGGGCGGGATGGTAGGGACTGACCTGCGTTCGATAATGCTGGCGGGCAACGCCGGAGACGCAGAAGCGGCCATGGTGGGCAGTATGTCGGCCCTCTTGCTGTCCTTGGGCTGCCTGAATGAGGAGGAGTTCGCGGCCGCCGCTCCTGCCCTGGACATGAACCCCGAAGACCGCGAGAGCCTCCAGTGTGTGATGGAACAGCTTGGCGGACCCGAGGGCGTGGCCCAGACGCTGCAATCCGAAGATGGAAGCGGCATTATGGCCTTCTTCGAAGCAGCCTTGGGCTGCGGCCTGCAAATGGATGGGGCGGGTATGCTGCAAGATGAGTCGCCAAACGGCGAATCCGGCGGTACACCGTCCAATGGCGGCATGACAGCAGGTGACGCTCATGCGTTCCTCACTGAGCTTTCGCCCAGCGAACAGGCATGTCTTGGCGAAAATAACATCGGGCCGCAGGAGCTTATGATGGTGATGGGCCAGGCGCCCATCACCTCCCAGGAGACAATCGCCGCCACAGTCGGCTGCCTGAATGACGATACGCTGCTGGGGGTGTTCCTGGCGACGCTCATCGGCCAGCAGGAACCTCTCAGCGCGGAAACCCTGGCGTGCATCGGCGAGGGAATCTCGCCTGCGGACATACGCCGGTTACTGGCCCCGCCTGACGGGGAGCACGACCCGGCCGTGTCCCTGTCGATGGGTATGTTTGCGCTCAACCTTTCCATTGGATGTATGGATGATGCTGAGTGGGAGGCAACCGCCACCCGGCTGGATATGCAGACTGAGGAGCGGGAGGGGGCAAGGTGCCTTTTGGCCGAACTGGGGGCGGCGGGACTGGCAGAGGCCACACGGTCTGCCACCTCCGGCGACGTTCCCGAGGAACTCACGAGGGCGGCAGAAACCTGCGGGTTAGCAGGGCTTGTTCCTCCACAAAACTAGACTTCGCCGACAGCCTTATGGCTGCCGGCCCATTGACCGGCGGCTGCGATGCAACCCGATACCCTTGGCATGGAGGAAACCGTGCGGGTATCGGGTTGCTCTTGTTCGTGGGCTAAACCAGCGCAGGCCGGGCGGCGGCTTCGGCGCGGAGCATGGGGATAAGCTCCCTGCCGTATTCGACAGTGTCCTGCATCGGGTCGAAGCCTCGAATCAGTACGGTGGTGCAACCGGCGTCGTAGTAGGCCAGCAGCGACTCGGCCACCTGCTCGGCGGTGCCGACCAGGGCGGTGGTGCTGCCAGCGGCGCCGGTGGCGGCGGCAATGGGCATCCAGAGGCGCTGGTCGTGGATTTCGCCCTGCGCGGCGAAGTCCAGGAGGCGGCGGGAACCGACGGATTGCAGGCGGGCCGGGCGGTCGAGGCCGACGGAGTCGCCCACCGAGCCGCGCACCCGCTCCAGGATGCCTTGGGCCCGCTCCCACGCCTCGCCCTCCGTGTCGCCCAAGATGGGACGCACCGACAGGCTGAAGCGGATGTCGCGCCCATAGCGGGCGGCTCGGGAGCGTATGTCGGCAATCTGCTCCCGGATGGCTGCTATCGGCTCGCCCCATAGGGCGTAAACGTCGGCGTGCCGCGCCCCGACCTCCATCGCCGCCTCAGACGCGCCGCCGAAGTAGAGCGGGACGTGGGGACGCTGCTTTGTCCTCACCTGGCTGTGGGCCTGCTCCAAATGGTAAAACTCGCCCTCGTAGTCGAAGGGCGCGTATTCGGTCCAGATGCGGCGCACGATGTCCATCCACTCGCCGGTGCGGCGGTAGCGGGAGTCGTGGTCGAGCCAGTCGCCGTCGCGCCGCTGCTCCTCGTCGCTGCCGCCGGAGATGACGTGCAGGGCGATGCGCCCGCCGGATAGCTGGTCGAGAGTGGCGGCGTGGCGGGCCGCCAGAGTGGGGGCCATGAATCCGGCGCGGTGGGCGATGAGGTAGCCCAGCCTCCCGGTGCGGGTGGCGGCATAGCCTGCCACGGCGAACCCGTCGGCGGTGGCCGAGGAGTAGCCGATCAGCGCCTTGTCGAAGCCGCTCTCCTCGTGGGCCTGAGAGAACTCGGCGATGTATTCCGGGTCGATGCCGGACGGTATCTCGTCGGCAGGGTTGATGCCGCCCCCGAACAGGCTGACGGTCACGCCGCGGGACGAATCTCGCTCTCGGTTGACGCCGATCATGCCGATTACTTCGATGCTGGACATTACCTCGCCTCTCTGCCGGTTGGGAAGCGTTTTCCTCCCGCCTTTCTTCCAGCGGAATCAGGGAGCCTTTTGGAGCCGGGGCAGAACTTTTTTGGAATAGACGTGGCTCAGTCCCACCATGATAGGAACTATCAGGGCATAAAGGGCCACTTCGATGGAATAGCCTGCGAACCAGGACAGCACGGGATTCCCGATGAGGAACATGGCCAAGGCTACCATTGCCCTGCGGGTGTGGTATAGGGCCACCAGCGCCAGCGCCCCGAGGGGCAAGGCTAACAGCGGCAGCATGGCGATCAGCACCCCGACGGCGACGGCAGCGCCGCGCCCGCCCTTGAAGCGCAGGTATACCGGCCAGTTATGCCCGGCGATGGCGCAGACTCCGGCCAGCATGTCGATGCCGGTGTCGTGGGCGATCAGGCGGGCCACAATCACGGCTATCCCGCCCTTGATGATGTCGATTACGCCGCAGACCATACCGGCCCGCGGGCCGACCTCGCGGAACACGTTGGCCGCCCCGCTGTTGTTGTCGCCGATGCCGCGAATATCCTGCCCCAGTACAAAGCGGGTGAACAGGTACGCCGTGGGAATCCCACCGATGGCGTAGGCCAGCAGTCCCAAGCCCAGCCAGCGGGCAATTTCCACCAATGCTTCCATGGTCGTCTGCTGCTGTCTCCTGCGTGAGGCATTTATGCGGCAGGGGCGCACAGCAGTGCGCCCCTACAAGGTAGAGAGCAGAGAACTTGCCGTTAAGCCGCGACCATGTTGGGGACGGCGGCGGTGCACCAGTGCAGGTACTTGGGGTTGCGTCCGAACACGATGTCGAAATACATCCGCTTCAGGGCGGTGGAGACCGGGCCGGGTTCGCCGTCGGCTATGGGGCGGCTGTCCAGCGAGATTACCGGCGTCAGGTGCGCCGCGGTGCCGCTGAGGAACACCTCGTCGGCCAGGTACAGCTCGGTGCGGTCGATGCGTCGCTCCACGACCTCGATGCCCAACTCCTCCCGGGCCAGTTCCATCACCGTGTCGCGGGTGATGCCGGGCAGCGGGTTGTCTTCCAGGATCGGAGTGATGAGCTTGCCCTTGCGCATCATAAAGAGGTTCTCGCCGGAGCCTTCGGAGACGTGGCCGTCCTGGTTCAGCAGTATCGCCTCGTCGAACCCGGCCAGGACGGCCTCGGTCTTGGCGAGGATGCTGTTCAGGTAATTGGCCGAGGTCTTTATCTGCGTGGGCGTCATCTGGTCTTCGAGACGGCGCCAGGACGAAGTGCAGCAGCGCAGGTTCTCGGTGCTCAGGTAGTTGCCGAAGGGCACGACTATCAGAGTGAAGTCGCTGGCAATCTCGTGCAGCTTGAGGTTGGCAACCAGTTCCTCGCTCTTGTAGGCCAGGGGGCGGATGTAAACGTCGGAGCGGTTACCGTTGCGCTGCACCAACTCGACGGTAATGCGGCAAAGGTCGTCCACGGAGTAGGGAATATCGAGCATGAGAATTCGGCAGCCCAAGTGCAGGCGCTCGTAATGCTCGCGCAGGCGGAAGATGTAGGTCGTCTCATGTTCTGCGTTCCAGTTGCCCCGGATGCCCTCGAAAACGGCGGTCCCGTAGTGGAGGGCATGAGTCATCACACTCACACGGGCATCCTCCAGGGGCACCACTTCGCCCCGGAAAAAGGCGAACTGGGGATTGGGCGCGCCGTTGCCGGATGCCGTGCTGTTGGTCATTTTCTCAGTCCTTGGGCCAAAATCAGGGCTTGATTATATTGGAAACCGCAAATCCGTGACAACCTGCGAATCCGCCAGGGTAACGCTCCCTTTCGAGTGGTCCCGCTTTCCGGGCCATGGCTGGCAAACCACCTGGATTGCAACGCTACCGTTCGCCGGCAAAGGCATCTCATTTCTCTTCTATTTCGACCTGCACTTTTTCTGTCAACACAATCATTTAATTATCCTCTATACTATTGTCTGGCTCAACAGGTCTACGGAGACAGTGGATGAGCGGACAGGCGGTCCGGGTTGGCGGCGCGGCGCTGGCCCTGCTGGCGGCGGTGGCGCTGGCGGCAGGCGCGGTGGCGCTGTTGACAGGCGGCGGCGACGCGGCGCAGGTGCGCATAATAGCGCCGGAACCCACGGCGGCCGCCGAGCCTGCCGCGCAGGGCATAGCGCCAGACACCAGGGTGCAGGTCAGCGGCGCGGTTATGTCGCCCGGCGTGTATGCGATGAACGACGGCGACCGGGTGATGGACGCCATCGCCGCCGCCGGTGGCGTTGACCCCGGCGCCGACCTGTCGAGAATCAACCTGGCCCTCCGGGTGCAGGACGAGGCCCATTATCACGTTCCCTTCGTGGGCGAGACCCCACCGCCGTCGCCCGCCGGAGCTTCCTCAACGTCGCCCGTGGTTGGCCGGCCAGAGAGCAGCTCCATCGCCAATTCACTGATTGACCTCAACACAGCCACGGCCCAGGAACTGGAATCCCTGCCCGGCATCGGCCCGATTACGGCAGGCAAGATTGTCGCTCACCGCGAGGTCAGCGGGCCCTTTGCCGCCGTTGACGACGTTCAGGACGTTCCCGGCATCGGCCCCAAGACGCTGGAATCCATCCGTTCCCTGGTAACGGTATCAGGCGGGCCTTGACACTTTGCTCTCCCGCCCCCTGATGGTCAAGCCACCGAAGATGCCCCGCGTGGGATTCCCGCGTTGAGGCTGGGGTTGCTGTCGGCGGCCTGGCTGGCCGGGACGCTGCTGGGGCTGTCGTCGGGACTGGCAGCGGCGGCGTTGCTGCTGGCGGGCGCTGCCGGGCTGGCCGCCGCCGGTCTGCGGCTGGCGCGCCTGCCCGCGTTCCCGGCGTTGCTGGCGGCGGTCCTCCTGCTGGGGTTGGCGCGGGCCGAGGCCTCGAATGCCGCGGACTCCGCGCTCGATGCTCTGGCCGGACGCGAAGTTGTTGCCGTGGGCGAGATTGCCGACGACCCTGAAAGCACGGCAACGAGAGTTCGGTTCGAGCTTCACGTATCCCAGGTTCTGCTGGACGGCGAGAGCCGGGACGTGAGGGAGCGCTGGCTGGTCTACGCCCACCCTCCAGACGACGTGGTGGCGCGGCGGGAGGCGCCGTTCTTCCGGTACGGCGACACGGTAACCGTGCGGGGAACTCCGCAGGAACCGCAGCCTATTGACGGGTTCGACTATCCGGCTTACCTGGCCGCACAGGGAATCACGGCGACGCTGTTCGCGCCGGAAGCGCAGGTCACGGGCGAAGGCGGGACCCGGTGGCGGGCCGCCCTCTATACCGCTCGCCGGCGGCTGGCAGACAGCATCGAACGCGCCATGCCCTTCCCCGAGTCGGCTGTGGGAACGGCGATGCTGCTGGGCAAGAGGGGGTCGCTGCCGCCCGAGTTGGTGGACAAGTTTCGCGGCGCCGGCGCGGCTCACCTGCTGGCCATCTCCGGGCTGCATGTGGGGGTGCTGTTGGCGGCGACGGCGGGCGCGGGGGTCTGGCTGCTGGGCCGTCGGCGTCCGACGTATCTGATAGTGGCGGCAGTGGCGATATGGCTCTACGCGCTGACTGCCGGAGCCTCGCCGTCGGCGCTGCGGGCGGCGGTGATGGGGACGGTGTACCTGGCGGCGCTGGGGCTGGGGCGTCCCTCCGGCGTGCTGCCGGCCTTGGCGCTGGCCGCCGCCGTAATGACCGCCGCATCACCCGGGCTGATTCGGCAGGTCAGCTTTCAGTTGAGCTTTGCCGCCGTGGGCGGTATCGCGTTGGCCCTGGCGATGTTTGGCGGAAGGCTCAATTGGCGGGGATCCTCGTCGGCAGGATGGATCAGGCGGACGGCAGGCTGGGCGGCGGCGCTCGCCGTGGTCTCTGCCGCGGCGAGCTTCGCCACGTGGCCGCTGGCGGCGGCGAATTTCGGACAGGTCGCGCTCCTGGGCGTCCCGGTGTCCCTGCTGACTGTGCCGGCGATGGCCCCGCTGATCGTAGCGACACTGGCGGCGGCGGTTGGCGGGCTGGTATTCGCTCCGCTGGGCGTGCTGCTGGGCTGGGTCGCGGCGGCCCCGGCGGCCTGGGTTACCGGCGTGGTATCGGCTTTCCCGTCGTGGACGGTGGAGGCGGACTGGGTGGGCCGTCCGCTGCTACTGGCCTGGTACGGCGGGCTGGGGCTGGCGCTGCTGGCCGCCGCACCAGGCCGGTGGCGCCGGACGCGCCGGTGGCGGCGGGCCATCGCCGGACTTCCTGGGCGATTGCAGGCGTGGATGCAGGGCGGCGGGCCCACAGGTTCAAGTGGGGCGGGGAGCCGATGGCTGCCCAACCCTTACTTCTCCCTGACGGCAGCCGTCGCGCTGGGCATCGCCGCCTCCCTCCTGTGGGCGCGAGTAGCGGGCGGCCCCGACGGATACCTGCACGTCCACTTCCTCGACATCGGGCAGGGCGACAGCATACTGGTTGCCACACCGTCGGGGCAGCAGGCTCTGATAGACGGCGGGCCGGACGCCGACCGGGTGTCGCAGGCGCTGTCCGACGCGCTCCCCGGCGGAGACCGCAGCCTGGACCTGGTGGTGATGACGCACCTGGACTCCGACCACAGCCGCGGCCTGCTGAATGCGCTGGACCGCTACAACGTCGGCGCCGTGCTGTCCGGCCCGCAGCCGCCGGGCAACGAGATGCAGGCGCAGTGGGAGCAGCGTCTGCAAAAGCACAACATCACGCCGGTGGAAGTGAGCGCCGGGTACGTTATAGAGCTGGGCGACGGCGTGGAGCTTCACATATTACATCCGACGCGAAACCGGCTGTTTGAGGATTTCAATAACGACTCGATAGTCATGCGGCTGACCTACGGTGATGTCAGTTTTCTACTGACCGCAGACATCGAAGAGGAAGCCGAAGGGCGATTATTACCAAGCGGGTCTGAACTGCACAGTACTGTCCTGAAAGTAGCGCACCACGGCAGCAACACGTCCACCACCCCGAGATTTCTGGACGCGGTGAACCCTGCCATAGCAATCATATCGGCGGGAAAGGACAACCCATACGGACACCCGGCGCCGGCAGTAATGGAGCGGCTGGAAGCGGCGGTGGGGGCGCAAAACGTGTACCGCACAGACTCGCAGGGCGATGTGGAGGTGGTCAGCGATGGCGCGTCGCTGTGGGTACGCACGGAGCGGTAGGACGGAAATGGCTCGCGCCATGTAGTTCGACCAGAGGAACAATTATAGTTTTCTTTCCCTTCGTAGTTAGTTATGCTATCGGCAGCGCAACAATGGAGAGACCAGATGCAGACCCAGCCAATGGGAGTAATCGAGCACCGGGAAACGGCACAGACATTCCTGCGGGAGGCCGAAGATTTTTTCCGGTTGGGCGACGACTTACAGGGCGCGGAAAAGATGTGGGGCGCCGCCGCCCACGTCGTCATCGCCGTCTGCCAGCAGCGGGGATGGCGCCACCGCAGCCATCCGGCAATGAACGAAGCTGTAGAGCGGTTGGCTACAGAGTCGCGAGACACCGGGGACGAACTTACCGCTGCTGTACTTGACGCTGGGTTTATAGCCGCCGCGAATGCTCACGTCCACTTTTATCACCGCGACATGGACTTGGAAGGCGGCAACGGGCAGTATTTTGCCAGAGCCAAAAGGGCCGTTGAGCAGTTCGTTGAACGTATGGTAGCAATTTCGGAGTCGCTGGACTCGTGAGCAGGCTGGCTCAAACCATAAGTGCATCGGCACAGGCAGGGCAGCCGTAACGGTTGCCCTTTTCTTTGCCGCTGGTTATGGTTTCGGCGGGACCATAGCGTTAAGGAGCGTAATCATTGACGAGCATCAAGCGGATTGACGGGCGGCGGTGGGATGCGCCGCGCCCGGTTAGCATCACCGTGGGGTATCAGCGGTCGGCGGAGGGGTCGGCGCTGATCGAGATGGGCGGGACGCGGGTGCTGTGCGCCGCCTCGCTGGAGGAGCGGGTGCCTGCCTTCCTGCGGGGGCAGGGCGCCGGCTGGGTGACCGCAGAGTATTCCATGCTGCCACGGGCTACCAACACCCGGTCATCACGAGAACGCGATACGGGACGGGTCAGCGGGCGCTCCCAGGAAATTCAACGGCTCATCGGGCGGTCGCTGCGGGCGGTAACCGATATGGCGGCGCTGGGCGAGCGGACGGTGCAGATAGACTGCGACGTTATCGAGGCCGACGGCGGCACTCGCACGGCGTCCATCACCGGGGCCTACGTGGCCCTGCACCAGGCCATGATGCTACTGGTGCGCCAGCGCGTTATCCGGCGCGTTCCGCTGGAGCGCCCGGTGGCGGCGGTCAGCGTGGGCATCCTGCGCGGGCAACTGCTTCTGGACCTCTGCTATGCCGAGGACTACGAGGCCGACGTGGATTTCAATGTGGTGATGACCGCCAACGGCGGGCTGGTGGAACTGCAAGGCGCAACGGAGGCCCGTCCTTTCCCCAGGCCGATGGTTGAACAGGTGCTGTCGCTGGCCGCGCGAGGGCTGGAGCCAGTCTTCCGCGCCCAGCGGGAGGCGCTGCGCCGGGTGTAGCGGGACGGGGACCTTGCGCGCTCCCAGGTAAAATTCCCTCTCCCTGTGGGAGAGGGAATTTTGTATGTCTGCCCTTTGTATACCCCTAAACCAAAGCCAATGTGGGATGTACATTTTGTGGACAGCCATTCGCAGTCAGGTTGCGGACAGCCATTCGCAGTCAGGGTTCGCGCCTCGACCGTAGGGGCGGGTTTGAAACCCGCCCCTACCAGTGGGCCGCCCGTGCGCCGGCGAGTCCACCTGCAATGAAACGCTACCTGGCATAAATGCGCATTTCACCTTGGATTTGGTTTAGTATGCCCGGGGTAGAAGAGGGCTTCAGGCTGCCGGTTCCCCGTCTTCCGTAAGGTGGACCATCGGCAGGCCCAATTCGGCCAGCGGGCCCTCGACGGAGGCGCGGTCGCCCACCACCATGATTTGCAGGTTGCCGGGGCGGAAGTGGGTTTGAACGGCGTGGTGAACGGCGTCCAGGGTGACGGCATCCAGCGTCGGCCGGACGGTGCGGAAGTAGTCATCGGGCAGACCAAACTGCTCCATTGACGCCAGTTGCCCCAAGACCGACGCTGGCCGCTCGAAGCTGGCGGGGTAGGCGCGCAGGATGCCGTCCTTGGCGTTGGCCAGCTCCTCAGCAGTTATGGGACGGCCGGAGTGTACTTCGTTGAACTCCTTGAGCGTCTCGAAGACCGATTTCCCGGTGGCGTTGCTCTGTACCGAGCCGCCGGCCACCAGCGCCGACGGGCGGCGATGCCACTGGATTGATGACATATAGCCGTAGCTGTACCCCTTGTCCTGCCGCAGGTTCTGGTTGAGCCGCGCCGAGAACTGGCCGCCAAAGGAGTAGTTGCCCAGCAGCAGGCCGAAGTAGTCGGGATGGAGGCGCGGGACCAGGGAATGCACGGCGCGAATCACCGACTGAGGAGCGCCGGGCCGGTCTACCAGGTAGATTGTCGTGGGTTTCGTTATCGCCTCCCAATTGTCGCCGCCAGCGTCCCCGGACGATGGCCCGCTCCACGCGCCGAACACTGCCGCGGCGCGGCGCATTACCTCCCCCCGGTCCACATCGCCGACAACCAGCAGGTGGGCGTTGCCGGGAGCATAGTCGCGGCGGTACTGACCCAGCAGGTCGTCGCGGGCAATGGCCGGCACCGAAGCCTCGGTGCCGGAGACCGGATGGGCGTAGCCGCTGCCCGCCGGATATACCAGGCCGGCTATCAGCCGCTCAGCGGTGGCGTTGGGGTCGTCCTTGCTGCGGCGCAGGTCGGTAAGGCGCTCGCGGCGCACCCGCTCCAGCTCATGTTGCGGGAAGTCCGGGGACAGAATCACCTCGGCCATCATGTCGAGGGCGTTGCCCCAGTGCTTGGTCAGAGTTTCCGTGGATACGAGTGAATACTCGCGGCGGCTGTCCACGGACAGGCGGGCGCCGATGAACTCGAAATCGTTGGCTATCTGCTGGCTGGACTTGCCCGCCGCGCCCTCCGGCAGCATATCGCCGACCATTCCGGCCAGGCCGGGCAGGCTGGCCGGGTCGCCGGATGCCCCGGCGTCCAGCAGCAGGCCGAAGGCGACGATGGGCATTCCGCGCTGCTCGACAACGGTGACGCCCACGCCGTTGGGCAGGCGGTCGCGGGTGGGCATCGGCGGGATGAAGGTCGGCTCCTTCGAGGGCGGGGGCATGATGTTGCGGTCAACGGTGGTGGCGGCGGCGGACAGCGGCGTTTCTGGCAGCACACGGAGCCGCACGTTGTTGCCGCCGACATAGGTCTCGGCCACGCGCAGAATGTCCTCGCGCTGCACCGCCAGGCAACGGTCGAGGCTGGTGTTGATCAGACCGGGGTCGGACTCAATCACGTTGAAGTGGTTGAGCTGGTCGGCGCGCCCGCCGAAGCCGCCGATGCGGGCCAACTGCCGAAAATGGGTGGCCTCGATGCGGTTCTTGGAGCGGGCAATCTCCTCGTCGGTGGGCGGATTGCGGTGGATGTTTTCCAGCTCGGCCTCGACTGCCGCCTCCACCTCGTCCAGGCTGTGGCCCTCGGCGGCGGTCACCTGCACCAATAGCTGACCGGCGATTTCCGATGGGCCGTAACGGACGGCGGCGTGCTGGGCAATCTGCTTTTCGTAGACCAGGGAGCGGTGCAGCCGGGAACTGAGACCGTCGGACATCACCGCCTGGTACAGTTCCAGCGGCGCGTCGTCGGGATGTCCCTCCGGGGGCGCAGGCCAGGCGATGTAGAGGCGCGGCAGGGTCACCTTGTCCCGGATCTCGATGTCGACGCGGCCCGACAGCAGCGAGTCCTGGCGCCCGATGCGAGGCACACTTTCGCCGGGGAGCAGGTCGCCGAAGTAGCGGTTCACCAGTTCCAGCGCCTGCTCCGCCTGGAAGTCGCCGGCGATGGCGAGGCTGGCGTTGGACGGGCCATAGAAACGCTGGAAGAAGTCCTTCACGTCGTCCAGGCTGGCGGCGTCCAGGTCTTCCTGGGAGCCGATGGTCATCCAGTGGTAGGGATGGGGCAGCGGGAACAGCGCCGGTTGCAGGTGGTGGTGGGCCATGCCGTAGGGGCGGTTTTCGTAGGACTGGCGGCGCTCGTTTTTCACCACGTCGCGCTGCACATCGAATTTCTGCTGGTCCAGTCCGTCCAGCAGGAAGCCCATGCGGTCGGCCTCCAGCCAGAGGGCCAGTTCCAGGTAGTTGGACGGCACGTCTTCCCAGTAGTTGGTGCGGTCGGTGGTGGTGGAGCCGTTGAGGTTGGCCCCGGCCTTCTGCAACGGCTCGAAGTGGCTGCGATTGTGGTGCTTGGTGCCCTCGAACATCACGTGCTCGAACAGGTGGGCGAACCCGGTGCGGCCCATCTCCTCGTTCTTGGAGCCGACGTGATACCACACGTTGACCGCCACCAGCGGGATGGTGTGGTCTTCGTGAAGGATGACGTCCATTCCGTTGGAGAGCTTGTGCTGCTCGAAGGCAATGGTGACCATTTGTTGTTCCTATGAGTGTTGAATAGGGCTAGTTATCGAGGTGCTCTATGATTAATCTTGATGTCAGCCGGGTGGTGTGGCGGACAAATTGCCTCGCCTCTCGATCAGAGCAACGGCGCTCTGGTTGGAACCAGACGCTTGTCGACCGGATCGACCATTAGCCTCAAGTCCTCCAGGGTTGTGGCGCCCAGCAAAAACTCCCCTTCGGGCCCGAAGATAACTCGGGCCATGCCGCTCCGTCCTCCAACGAGAAAGGTGGCCCAGTTTGTCGGATAGTCGACTTGCTCCCCATTCGCGACGTCAAAGGTGATGACCTCACCCGGTTCCAGGCCCAAGTCCCGGAGCAAAGCAGCCGGCATCATTGAGTAAATCGCCCCGGTATCAACCATGGCCTCTACGGTTACCGATGACTGAGAGGTTGGACTGCCGACCTCAACAGGAACATAGAATACGCCCATCTAAGCGCTCCTAATTCCCGGCCTCGTGCGCCCAGTAGTTCTCGTCGGTACGCTCGCTGATGGGCGGGTTGGCCCGGTTGCTGGCGACTTCCTCGGCGTCCCAGAGCTTGGAGAACTTCAGGGCGCGGGGGCAGTGGCTGTAGGACTCCTCCACCTCGATGAGCAGGCCCTGGAGGTGCCGGGAGTTGTCGTCGGTCTCGTACAGGGAAAGCTCGATGTTCTGCTGGTCCAGTTCTTCCTTGCCGACGATGCTGGCGCGCCCGTTGACCCGCACGGTGTCGTTGATTCCGGGGATGAAGAAAATCAGGCCGACGTGGGGGCTGGCTTCGATGTTCTGGTAAGACTGGAACAGCTTGTTGCCGGCCACATCGGGAAACAGCAGGCGGTGGTCGTCAATCACCTTGACGAAGCCCGGCTTGCCGCCCTTGGGCGAGGCGTCGCAGCGTCCGTCGGAGTCGGCGGAAGCCATGACCACGAAGGGGGCGTTCTGCACGAACTCCTGCACCCAAGGTGTCAAGTGGCCCTTGAGCTTCTTCACTGCCCGCTCCGACGGCGGCCCGAACTGCCCGTTGAACTGGCTCCCGCTCACTTCTGCCTGGTCTCTGATGGCTGTCATAACTCTTTCTCCTGATTTCAGTTTCATACTGCGCGATTGTAATGCCGCCGATTGGCGCGGGCAATCCCCCGCGTCCCGTAAGGGCGGACTGGAATAGTGGGGAATAGTCGGATAATAGTGGGGGGAATAGTGGGGGAATAGTGGGGTTTGGGCAGTCTTCAAGCACCACGTACTCGCCCCCACCTAGCCGCGCGCCCCCGCCCTTGGGAGATTGCAAGGTTAAGGGTCCGTAGAATCTCCAAGTCTGCTCTGACCTGATGGCTAGTGTACTGGCCGCCCATCAAAGCTAGAATCTCTCCAAAGGCAAGCCCGTTAGGGGCGCCGTCGAGAATCGCGAGAATACCTCTCTGACGCTCCGACAGGTTGATTCCCACTCGTTGCGGCGGGAGGTAGCGGCTGGGGCGGAAGCGGACGGTAACGGATCCGCCTATGTCTTCGATTTCAGGCGTAGGTAGACCGGCCGCTGTGGTTAGCTCCGCCATTTTATTCGTGCCGCGTCCCCATCGCTCGATAATCCCGCGCCGGTAAAACACGTCAGCAACCAATGGATTCCAAGGCCGCGAATCATGAGTCCGGAAAAGAATTTCTGGGGTCAGGCCGAAATGCAGAGGGCCGGTCGAAGTAATCTCTAGGCGGTCGTCGTAAATGCCGATGCTTACCGAGCCGCCACCACTGCTGTAATCCCGGTGGCAGAATGCATTGGCCAGGGCTTCCCTCAACGCCAGCGGCGGGTAGAGCGGCTCATCCACGAAGCACAAAGGAATCAGGCGTGATTCGTCCGGCAATTGGCAGATTATCGAGCATAAACCGCTCTGCATGGTGCAGCAGCGAGAAAGCGTTGCCGCGAAATTGCCGGTTATCCAAAAACTCAGTGCGGTCGATACCGCGAAAACGGGCGACCCGCAGCAAACATTGAGTCCACTCAACCCCAACCCGGCGTTCGTTTCCGAACAGGGCCACGGCAGCGCGCAGCAATGCGCCGTCCTTAACCAAGCCCATGCCCAACAGAATCTCCTCCGGTTCGCGGGTTTCGGGATTGGCCAAACGTCCCGACCTAATCGCCTCATTAACTGTGCGCTGAAGTTCGTCTATATCCAAGTCTCCAACAGACCAGCCGATGGCGGGTTGATTCTCCCAACGTTGTTCGCCGTGCACCCGTTCCAGAAACATCAGGTTTTCGTCGTGACGAGACATACGCCAGTTGGTATTGCCAACTCGTCGGTAGGCTTTCTCTCGGTGTCTGTATGGAGCCATGTCTCCACGGCTCACCCTAATCAGTAGAGCTTCGCGGCCCGCTTCAACGGGAATCCGCTCTATGGAGGGAAACGCCGGAGGCTCAATCTCTTGGAACTCTTTGCTTACATCTTCGATGCTGCTGTTGCCCACCTGCTGTCCAGCAACTTTGCCTTCCGGCGTGACGCCAATAATGATGAGGCCGCCCTGGTGGTTAAGCATGGCGCAAGCGGTTTTGGCGGCTTCACGCCGCTCACCGGTAGTGCTTTTCAACTCCAGCCTTTCGGACTCTCCACCTTCGGCAAGCGCGGTAATATCATCGGGCGTCATGGCTTAATCCACCCCGCTAGAACTCGATGCCTGGCTGGGCCTTGATGCCCTCGTGGTAGGGGTGCTTGACCAGGGTCATCTCGGTAACCAGATCGGCGAACTCCACCAGCTCCGGCGGGGCGTTGCGGCCCGTGATGATTACGTGCATCATCTCCGGGCGGTTGCGCAGGGCCTCCAGCGCATCTTCCACCGGCACCCAGCCGTAGTGGAGAGCGTAGGTGAACTCGTCGAGAATCACGACGTCGTGCTCGCCCTTGGCGATGACTTCCTTGCAGTCCTCCCAGTGGGTACGGGCCAGTTCTGCCGAGTTCTCGAGGTCCTTGGAGCGCCAGGTGAAGCCGTCGCCCATGGCGATCACATCAATGCCCATCTTCTTGGCGGCCCGCTGCTCGCCGAAGTTGGCCGTGGTGTGCTTGATGAACTGGAGCATGATTACTTTCATGTCGCGGCCCCAGGCCCGGAGCATGACGCCCATCGCGGCGGTGGTCTTGCCCTTGCCGGCGCCGGTGTTGACTATAACCAGCCCCTTGTTGATGCGCGGGCCGGTTACCGACTGAGGAGCGGGTTCCGTCCTTGTGCCGGTGGTTCCCTGATTGCTTGCCGTCATTGTCAGTCCCTTTTTCCTCGCCCTCTCCCTCAGGAGAGGGAAATCGTCTGATCAGATCTTGCTGTGGCCGGCGCAGGTCTCGACGAAACGTGAAGCAAGCCCTGGCGCGCTGCCCAAGTGGACGTGAACGTATGTGGCCCACACGCTGCCCGCGCGGAATCCGTCGGGGCGTCCGCCCTGGTTGACCACCCGGTAGACCGACTCATCATCCTGCGGCGGCTGCTCCAGGGTGGACCAGTGGAACTCGTGGCCGCGAACCTGTTGCCCGGAGGCCAGCAGCGGGCCGTCGGAGAGCGCCTCCACCTCGCGGTATCCGAGGGACAGGCGCGACTGCGACATCGCCGACGCCGCCGGCAACAGCCCGGCCATGGAATGGGCCTGTCCATCGAACCCGGTGAGGCTGCGGCCGAGGTACATCAGCCCACCGCATTCGCCGTAGACCGGCACGCCCCGTTCCGCCGCCTGCCGGATGGAGTCCAGCATCGGCCGGTTCGCCGACAGCTCGGCGGCGAACAGCTCCGGGAAGCCGCCGCCCAGATACACGCCTCCCGCGTCCTCGGGGAGGGCTTCGTCCTCCAGCGGACTGAACGGGACGATTTCGGCTCCCCACGCCTCCAGCAGGTCCAGCGAGTCCTGATAGTAAAAGTTGAACGCCTTGTCCTGGGCCACGGCGATGATTGCCCGCTTGGGCTGCGGTTCCGCCGGGTAGACCTGCGGCGCATCGCCATGAGACGGCGCCAACGAGGCAGAGTGTTGGGCCAGCTCCACGATGCGCCCAACGTCGATGGTCTCCTCGACCTGGGCAATCAGTGTGTCATACCACTGCCGGGCCACTGTGCCTTCTACAGTGGGGATGAGGCCGAGATGTCGCTCGGGCTGCTCGAATTCGGTGCGCCGGGGCAGGTAGCCGAGCACGGGCAGGCCGGTGGTGGCCTCGATCTGCGGCTGGCAGAACGCCAGGTGAGCCGGACTGCCGACGCCATTCAGGATCACGCCGGCCACGTTCAGGTCGGGGTCGAACTGCTGGTAGCCCAGCACCTCGGCGGCGACGCTGCGGGCGACACTGGAAGCGTCGGCCACCAGCAGCACCGGCGCGCCCAGCAGCTTGGCAAGCTGGGCGGTGGAGCCTTCCTCGTCGAGACTGGAGTGGCCGTCGAACAGGCCCATGACTCCCTCGACCACGGAAATCTGCCGCCGCGCCGATGCCCTGCCGTAAAGCTCCAGCACCGTGGCATGGGGCAGGAGCCAGGTGTCGAGGTTGCGGGAAGGGACGCCGCAAGCAATTTGGTGATAGGACGGGTCAATGTAGTCCGGCCCGGCCTTGTAGGGCTGCACAGCATAGCCCCGCCGGGTCAGCGCGCCCATGATGCCGGTGGCGATGGTGGTCTTGCCCACTCCGCTGCGAACTCCGGCTATAACCACGGTTGGAGTCATGTATCCTCACCCTTGATTCCGCTGATTCCGCGCGGTTGGAATTTTTGACGCCCACCCCACCCAACGCTACGATAGCACATCATTCGGGCCCTAGCAGTAGGCCGCTCTCCATAGCCGCCCGGCGATTGCGGGGGCCGTCGTTTCCCGGCGACATTCATATCCTAAACCAAAGCCAATGTGGGATGTACATTTTGCGGACAGCCATTCGCAGTCAGGGTTCGCGCCTCGACCGTAGGGACGGGTTTGAAACCCGCCCCTACCAATGGACCGGACCGCCCGTGCGCCGGCGAGTCCACCTGCAATGAAACGCTACCTGGCATAAATGCGCATTTCACCTTGGATTTGGTTTAGCTCGTGGCGCAGGAGGCAGATATGTCGAGTGAAGCCACCCCGTTTCGGCGGGATTTCTGGACGCGATACGCGGAACTCTACCCCGACGACCGCGTTCCTTCGGGGTGGGGCGGAGCAATGCCTGGGTTCCGGTCGAATCCGCTGACCTCAACATATCGCTGGCGTTCAACCGCTGGGGCGTGGGCCTGTTTCTTCGAGGGCGAAAGGGGGAGTCATCAGCTGCCGCGACGAAGCGCACAAGTCTCTTTCGGGACTCCTTCCAGAAAACAGTCGGAGAGGCCTTGGGCGGTCGTCGAAACTTCAAGCCGGGCGCCGAGTGGGTCGAGGCAGCGGGAGGATTCGACGCCAGAAGGGAGTTCGATGTGAACGACCCGGAGAACTGGCCGCACATGGCGGTATGGCCCCACTATATGCTGCACATCTATCTGCGAGTCATTTATCTGCGAGTCATTGAAAACGCGCTGGTGGCGCAGGAATAGGGGACGCATCGCCGCCGCCGAAATTTCGCTTGACATATTTGGCTGGGATGCGCCAACATACTTCCTACATTCGCCCCTTGGCAGTAAACTACTCTCACGGCAATGCTGGCGATCTCGAGAGCGGTCGAACCCCTAGGGCTTTTTCGTGTCTCAGCTCCAAATTGGGAAGATACATGACCACCAAAGTAGCCATCCTTCTGAAAGAAGATATAGTAGTATCCGACCTCCAGGACAGTGTTTTTAAGCGAATTTGCGCCAGAACAAGGCGCCACCGTTATGCTAGACCCGCTTCGGCTAACAGTGGCTTCAGACCTCCGGGAACACGTAGACCGAATCATCTACGGGTTCTACAATCCAAAGCGGCAATCAGTCTGGTCGCAAAGCAGACATACAACATCTACCGATGCCTGATCCCAACCTCTCCTTCCAATCCCCAATCCCAAAAACGGCAGGTGCGAATATGCCCAGGCTTGAGACCCTCAGCGAAGTGCAGCGGCGGATGCTGCAAATGTTCCCGTGCATGGAGCACGACGATGCCCCGTGGACCCCGATGCGCAAGCCCCTCGGCGAGAGCCGGGTGGGGCTGGTCACCTCGGCGGGGCTGCACCTGCGGGACGACAAGCCCTTCATCACCGAACTGCACGGCGGCGGCGACAGCTCGTATCGCGTCATACCGCGCGGCACGTCGGCGGCGGACATCATTCAGAGCCACGTCAGCATCGGCTTCGACCACACCAGCATCTACCGCGACATCAACGTTACTTTCCCCATAGACCGTCTGGAAGAGCTGCGGGAGCAGGGCGTCATCGGCTCGCTGGCCGACAACTACTACTCCTTCATGGGCGCGCTGCGGGACTCCACGCCGGTGGCATCGGAGACCGGGCCGGAAGTGGCCCGGAGGATGCTGGGCGAGGGCGTGGAGGTGGCGCTGCTGACCCCCACTTGACCCCTCTGCTCGCACGCGGTCAGCGTGCTGGCGCGATGCTTCGAGGAAGCCGGCATCACCACCACCGGCGTCGTGTTCGTGAAGGAACACGCCGAGCGGACCAAGCCGCCCCGGATGCTGTGGGTCTCCTACGCCTTCGGCAACGCCCTCGGACGGCCCGGGGATCCGCTTGTACAGCACCAGGTAATCAAGGCCGCCTTCGACCTGCTTGACGCAGAGAAAGGGCCGGTGCTGGAGGAATTCGAGGACGACTCCACCCCTGAGCCACTGCTGCAAGCCTCCGAAACCCTGCGCTCCGATGCGTCCAAGGGCCTGAACGCCGCCGACGAGTTGACCTCTCTACGCCCCTACTACGAGCGCTGGCTCGAAAAGAACGGCGGGCGCACCGCGGTGGGCGTCAGCGGCATGCCGCAGCGCCGGTTCCGGGGCATCGTGCGCTTTCTGGAAGGATATACCGCCGGGGAGGACTCGGATTACGACGGCCGGCCCGAGGGCGTCGGCGTTCCCCAGTTCATCCGCTACTGCGTGGACGACCTCAAGGCGTTCTACTACGAAGCGCGGATGGAGCAACGGCCCGGCGCGGCAGACAGCGAAATCCACGAGTGGTACTGGGGAGAGACAGCCATGAGTGGCCTGATTGTGAAGCTGGCCGAATCAATGAGCCAGTCGGAAGACCCTGCGGTCAAGGCTATTCCCTACGGCCTGGCGCGGTAATCAACGCTTTCTCCCTCTCCCTTCAGGGAGAGGGAGAGGGAATTTGTAAGGAGAGTACAAGAGCCGATGGCTTTCTATACCTACGACCACATCCACCTGCTGAGCCATGAGCCAATGGAAACCGCCCGATACTTCAACGAGATGTTCGGGGCTCGCATCGTGGAGTCAACGCAGTCCGACGGACGGACTCGGGTTGACCTCGATCTGAACGGGCTGGACATTTTCATAGCCCCCTGCGCGGCGGACGCCACGCCCAGCGCCGAACATCCGCACCAGGGACTCGACCATTTCGGCCTCCGCGTTGAGAACCTGGACGAAGCTGCCGCCGAACTGAAGGCGAAGGGAGCCGACTTCACCTCCGAACCCCACGAAATCCGCCCCGGCGTCAGGATCGCCTTCGTCGTCGCCCCTGGCAACATTCGCATCGAGCTGCTGGAGAAGGACCCGAACCGCGTGGGGTCTTAGCGGGGATTGCCCAGACGGGCCAAGCATCAGTTGCCGCTGGACATATTTCCGGCAATATATTACTATTTCTATTGACTGAGATAAATTCCAGCGGTGACCTGCCCCGAAGAATCAGGAAAATATGGAAGACCGAATCAGCAACCTAGAAACCCTTATGCGGCTTTATGCCAACGTTGCAGATCAAATGGCGGCATCTCAAGCGCGTTTGGATGAGTCTCAACGGCAGATACGGGAAAATCATCGACGAATGGCGGAAAACCAGCGGCAAATAGCAGAAAACCTTCAACGTATTGATGAGTCGCTTTTGCAAATGGATGATAACGATCGGTTTCTGGCAGAATCGCAGGGACGAGTGAGTGAGTTGCTGCAACAGATTCTCCAAGCCGTTGCGGTCATGCAGGCCAGACATCGTGCGCATAGACGAAACTCACTCCTAAGTAAAGCGTAATAACTTCGGAACCCCGTAGGGGCGTACAGCAGTGCGCCCCTACCTGTTTGTCTCATGTAGCGGGAGGCCGCAGCCCGTCGCGCCGCCTCCACTTCATCCAGACGATGCCCATGACAATCCCCTCGCCCACTGGGGAAATCAGGATCGACTCCATGGCGGCCAGCCCCACGCCCGCTGCCAGGCCGCAGCCCGTCGCTCCGCCGCTGAATCGTATGCTCTTCCCGTACTTGCTACACCTGCCCGTTCCCGCTCAGGGCGTACGATGACGTCGCTTCGGCCACGCGGCCCTCTTCCACCAGCTTTTGCAGATGGGTGCGGACGTTGCGGGCGGCGGCGGAGCGCAGGTTGTCGGCCAGGTTGCGCGGGTAGACGGCGGTGACGATTTCGTCAACGGAGCCTGCTCCCTGGGCCAGGGCCGCCAGCACCTGCTCCTCGCGCTCGTTCCGGTGGCGGGCATACCAGGCGATGCGGGCCGCTCCGTCCCGGATCACCTCTCCGTGGCCGGGGCAGAGTATGTCTGGATTGAGACGGGCCAGGGTTTCCAGCGACTGCATATACTGCTTCAGGTTGCGGACGCTGGAGGACGAGTTGCCCAGGATGGTGTCGCCGCTGAACACGGCTCCGTCGGCGGGCAGGTGATAGGAGATATGGTCGTCCTCGTGGCCCGGTGTGTGCCAGGCTCGCAGCGATACGCCGCCGCCGGTGTCCACCGTTCCCTGTTCTTCCAGCGCCCGCACCACACCCGGCCCGAGCTGGTGCGTCAGTCGCGGCTCCAGGCCGGGGTGGCAGCGCACCTCGCAGTCGAAGCTCTCCTGAAGCCGATCCAGCCCGCCGATGTGGTCGCCGTGGCCGTGCGTTATCAGGATGGCGGAGATGCGGGGGCGGCCCAGCTCGGCGTGGTAATCGAGAATCTGGCGGGTCCAAAAGCGGTAGGGTTCGCCGGAGTCAACCACCACCATGTGTTCCGAGGGGTCGCCGACGAAGTATATCTGAGTGCCGCCGGGGTGCATCGCCCCGAAGGTGGACGGGTCTTCCTCGATGTGGGTGCTGTAGATGTGGGGCGCTATCTGCATCGGCGGGCCTCTTTATCAGCGAAGAATGTCGAGGGTAGTTTAGCAGGCGTGCAGGCGTATGGAGGTGGGGCGTAACTCGTCATTTCCGGGGAACGCCGTCACCCTAACCTTCTCCCAGAGGGAGAGGGAACTAAGAAGGACCTCCCTTTCACCCTTGCGGATATGAAGCGGGAATTTATGTAACGTGCGCCGGGTCTATGTCCACGGTGCATCCGACGGGGAAGTCGGCTCCTTCCAGGAACTCTGCGAGGTTGCGGCCCCGCAGCAGCAGGCGCCAGCGGTGGCGGCCCCGCAGGCGCGGGGGCAGTCCGGGGGCAGGGCCGCTGACCTCGATGTCGGTGCGGCCCCCGGCGGCGGCGCGGCGCTTCAGTTCGTCGGCTATTGCTGTCGCCTGGCGCTGGGTGGCGTCGGCGTCGTTGTTCTGGTAGACGATGTGGGCCAACTGGTTGAAGGGTGGGTAGCCCAGCCTGCGTCGGGACTCGATTTCCTGGTGGTACATTTCGAGGTAGTCCTGGTTTGCCCCGGCGCGGACGGCGTAGTGCTCCGGGTCGTAGGTCTGGATGAACACCCGGCCCGGGGCGTCGCCGCGTCCGGCCCGTCCGGCAACCTGGCACAGCAGGCTGAAAACGCGCTCGCCCGCGCGGAAGTCCGGAACGTGCAGGCCGATGTCGGCCAGCACCACGCCGACCAGCGCGACGTTGGGAACGTCCAGCCCCTTGGCTATCATCTGGGTGCCCACCAGCACCTGTGTTTCGCCGGATACCAGCCGCGCTACTGCTTCCTCGGCGGCCCCGGCGGAGCGGGCAATGTCGGAATCCAGCCGGTCAACGCGGACGCCGGGGAAAAGCTCGCTGACCTCGGAGACCACCCGCTCGGTTCCCAGCCCCAACTGCCGGATGCGTCGGCCCCGGCACTCCGGGCAGCTCGCCAGCGGGCGTCGGGAGTAGTTGCACTGGTGGCAAAGCAACCGGGACGGGCCAGCGTGGTAGGTCAGCGGCATGGCGCAGCGTCGGCAGGCCGCCACGTATCCGCACTCGCGGCACTGTACGATGGATGATGTGCCGCGCCGGTTGAGGAACAGAATCGCCTGGTTTCCGCTGTCCAGGCACTCCCGCAGGGCGCCGGAGAGGGCGCGGCTGAAAATGTGCCGGTTGCCCTCGCGCAGTTCCCGGCGCATATCGCAGACCTGCACCGTGGCCAGGCTGGGAGCGGCGGCGGCGCCATTCGCGCCCTGGCCTCCGGTCACGCGCCGCGGCAGCGACAGCAGGCGGACACGCCCGCGCGAGGCGTGGTAGAAACTTTCCACCGAGGGCGTAGCGCTGCCCAGCACCACAACGGCCCCGGTGCGCCGGGCCAGCTCCAGAGCGGCGGCGCGGGCATGGTACAGGGGGGCCGTTTCCTCCTGCTTGTAGGTCCATTCGTGCTCTTCGTCAATCACGATGAGGCCCAGGTTCTCCACCGGGGCGAACAACGCGCTGCGGGGGCCGACCACCACGTCGAAGGCGCCGCCCCGTATGTCCCACCATTGGTCGAATTTCTGGCGCGCCGTCTGCCTACTGTGGAGCAGCGCGACGCGGCCTGCGAACCAGGCGTTGACCCGCTCCAGCGTCTGCGGGGTCAGAGCGATTTCCGGCACCAGGAACACGGCCCGCCGGCCCATGCGCACGGTGTGGGCCATGGCCCGCAGGTACACCTCGGTCTTGCCGCTGCCGGTGACGCCGTGGATCAGGAAGGAGCGGGCAGACATCGGGGGCGCCGGGCCGCTCTCCCTTCCTTCCCCTCCCGGTGTGGGGGGATTACTCCCTCCTCTCCCCTCCTCCGAGGGGGAATTAACAGGGGGGGCGGCGAAGGATGCGTCCAGAGCATCGGTGATTTCGGAGAGGGCCTGCCGCTGTTCGGGGGTCAGGGTTAGCAACTGCGGATCGGACGGCGGTATGGGCGGCGGGCCGCCGGATGTGCGCCACCAATCCTCCGTCACCAGCCTTTTCTCCCACAAGGCATTGACCGGGCCGGGGCCGAACTCCCGGTTGGCCTCGCCTAGCGCCAAATGTCCGGGGGGATGGCGGACGGCGTCCAGCAGCGCCCTCTGCTTGCCGGACAACCGATCGAGAGTATCGTCTTCGGTGTGCGCCGGTACCAGGTAGCCTTCGTACTTGGGAGCGACACCGGGCCTGGGGATGGTCGCCTCGCGGTGTACCGCGCCCTGCTCAACAAGGCGGCTCAACTCACGGATGCCACGCCGCCCCAACAGCTTCACAAACTCGGCTTGGGACATACGGCCCTTGTCATTCAGGGCTGCGAGAGCCACCGTCGTTTCCTCTCGCAGCGTTTCCGTGGCCGAATCGAATTCCGCCGTTGGCATTATCCGGGAGCGCACACGGGACTCGAAGCCGGGGGGGAGCATCAGCGAGAGGGAAGCAAAGAGGGGGGAACGGTAATGGCTACTGAGCCACTGGCCTAACCGAAGCCGTTCCAAGCCGAGCAAAGGGGCAGGTTCGACAGGCTGGGAAATGGGGCGGGTGGGGAATTCCGGCTCGGCGGAGGAAAGCCCCAGCACGATGCCCTGGAGCGTCTGCGAGCCGAACGGAACCCATACCAGCTGCCCGGGCTGCACGGTGAAGCGGTCGGGGATGCTGTAAGTGAAGGCGCGGGCGTGGCCCACGGGTGCATCCACCGCCACGTCCGCGTACCTTAAATCATCCACAAGCTATCAGCGCCGGGGCGCCCTTCGGCAAGCTCAGGATAGGCTGCGTTTGCTGGGACCCTGGGGAACCGGAGAAGTTATTCTTCGGCCTGCTCGGATGCTTCAGTTTCCAAAGCGCCCTCAGCCTCGACAGACTCGTCGGCCCCGGCAACCTGGCTTTCTGCCAACGCTTCCGACTCGGCGGCTGCCTGCTCCTGCGCTTCCAGTTCGGCAGCGGCCAGGGCAGCTTCTTCCTCGCGGCGGGCGGCGGCGGCGGCCTGGGCCTCGGCGGCACGGCGGCGCTGGGCCGGGTTAAGTTCCTTGATGCGAGCGGCGCGGCCCTGCAAGCCGCGCAGGTAGTACAGCTTGGCCCGGCGCACCGAGCCGTAGCGCGTGATTTCCAGCGACTCGATGAGCGGCGAGTGCATCGGGAAGATGCGCTCAATGCCGATGCCACCGGAGATGCGGCGCACGGTGAAGTTGGCGGCGGGGCCCTTGCCGTTGTTCAGGCGAATCACCACGCCCTGAAATGCCTGGATACGCTCGCGCTCACCCTCGCGGATGCGGAAGTTGACGCGGACAGTGTCGCCCGCGGAGAACTGCGGGATGCGAGGGTTGGCTTCTGATTTGTAGATTTCGGCGGCGTTCATTGTCAAGTCTCTTTACAGCAATCAATAGATGGCGCCGACCCGCGACGCCAAACAAAAGAGTCGCAATACCGGCGGGAATTCGGGATTTAGTGCGGGTTGCCGTCCCTGCCAAGTGAATCCAAGGCGATAGCCTGACCTGATGGTGGGCGGTAGTGGGCTCGAACCACTGACCTCTTGCGTGTCGAGCAAGTACTCTAACCAACTGAGCTAACCGCCCGCACTACTCCGCAGTGTACCAAGACCGTCAACGCGGGTCAAGACGCGGAAAGCGGCGGATGTTATCGATAGCAGACCCCTCCTGCACGGCGTGTTCCCGAGGAGGCTGACAAGACTCTTTGCTTATATCAAGCGTAGAATATGAATAGGGGTTACGGGTAAGGTGCGTCAAGACCTGCGAGACGCTCACACAGGGACAGAGTGATATGGCAGAGAAAGAACGCTACCGCCTGCTGTACGACGGCGCGTGTCCGATTTGCAGTAGCGAGGTGCTTTGGCTGCACCGCCGCCGCCCGGAGGCAATCGAGGCGGTTGATATTGCGTCCGCGGGCTTCGACGCTTCCACATTCGGCCTCAATGCGGAGCAGGTGGACGCCGCCCTGTATGGCATCCGGCCCGACGGCAGCATCACGGTTGGGATGGACAGCCTGCGCGAGGCTTACCGGCTGGCCGGGCTGGGCTGGCTGATGACGTGGACGGGTTGGTGGCCGGCGCGTCCGGCCTTTGATGCCTTCTACCGGAGCTTCGCCCGCAACCGTATGCGTATCGGCAGATTGTTTGGGCGTGATGACGACTGCGGCGACCGCTGCCGGTTTTAGCCCTCAATCAATCCCGGAATCAATCCCGGAATCAATCCCGGAATCAATGCCGGAGAGCGATGATTCCAGCAACACGGCAGACAGGGCCGCACTCCTGAAGGGAAGCGCTGAACTGCGTCTCATCCGCGTTGCGACCGGCCCAGCGCGGCAACCAGGACCCCGGCTGCGCCGATGGCGGCGCTCAACATGAACACGTCGCGGTAGGCCAGGACGAAGGCAGCAGCCTCGGCGCCGGCGGTCCCGGCAAGCAGGGCCAGGTGATAGTCGCTTCGCAGGGCGAAGATGCCTCCGAACAACACTACCGCCGATAGCGAACCCAGCGCCTGCGTCAAAGAAAGCATCGCCCCTGCTGTTCCGAAACGCTCCTGCGGCACGCTGCGCATCACCAGCGAGAAGCAGGCCGCCTGCACCAGCCCGTTGCCGCTGCCGACAACGCTCACCCACAGAGCCGCCTCGCCCACAGAGGATTCGGCGTCGAGCAGCCCCGTCAGGGCCAGCCCGGCAACGAGGGCAATCATCCCCGCCACGCCCACGATTCGAGTTCCGGCGCGGTCGGTGAGCCAGCCGCCAAACAGGGAACAGCCCACCCCGCAGATGGACGCAACCGCTAACATGGCCCCCAGGACCTCCGGCCCGCGCCCCAGGGTATCGGCCACGTAGAAGGGGAAGATGAACCAGACCACGAAAGCCCCAAGATAGACCAGGAAGACAGAGGCGCTGGAAACGACAAAGCCCCGGTTCCGCAACAGCGCCAGGGGCAGCACCGGCCAGGCCGCCGTTCGCTCTATTCGCCAGAACGCGAGCAGCAGCGCCGGCGTCAGCGCCAGCAGCGTCAGCACCGGCCACGAGTCCCAGCCGATGTCGCGTCCCAGCCGCGTCCCGATTATGAAACATATCAGCCCGCCGGCCAGCGTCAGAGCGCCGCTCAGGTCGAAAGCCGGCCCTCCTCTCGATACCGGAGGGTCGCGGTCGAGATAAAACCAGGCCAGAACCAGGGCGGCAACCATGAAGGGGATTCTTCCCCAGAACACCACTTCCCATCCCAGCCATCCCACAAGCAGCCCGGCTCCTATCGTGCCGCCCACCATTCCCATCGCCTGGCTGCCGGCGATGAAGCCCATGCTGAGGCCGCGCCGGTGCGGCGGAAACAGGTTGGCTGAAATGGCCGGGGCCACGGCGTAGAGGCAGGCCGTGCCGATTCCGTGCAGCACCCGGAACCCGACCACCGAGGCAAGATCGGGAGACAGGGCGATGCAGAACATGGAGACCAGGTAGGCCATTCCGCCCCAGAGGTAGACGCGGCGCAGGCCAAAGCGGTCGGCGAAGCTGCCCGTGCCCAGCACCAGGCTGGCCCTGATGCCCATGAACACCACCAGCGCCCACTGCACACTTTGCAGGTCGGCGTCCAGGTCGGCGGCCATCTCCGGCAGCGCCACGTTGACCGAGAAGTCCAGCGCGGCCAGAAACATCGCCAGCGCGGAGGTGGCGCCGATCAGGACGTCACGCCACCGCCCGCCGCTCGCAATCGGGCCGCTGACGGCGGCGTCAGCGGCGGCCAAGGTGGCAGCCCACGGGGAGGTTGCGGCAGAGGTGGTCGTTGGTTGCAATTCGGCGTGAATCCATAGTGAGTGGATTCTAAGCTATGGGGCAAGGGGTTGGTGCGGCAGGAGAGGGCGGAAGCCGCAACCGCGGGAAACGGCCAGTGGGTTGAGGGTGGTAGAATACGCGGGACTTACGACAGACGGTGCGACCGGGACAAAAAACATTACCCCGGGATCATCACCGGCTTCCTGTGGAAAGCATGGGAGAGGACGCCCCGGGGCTTACCTTTTCAAAGTATCACTGGCAGGTACTCTTGTCAAATGTCAGCTGCCGATTTCTTTTCTGACCTATCCATTGCGATTTCTGCGGACAGATTTGGGCCATATTTTTCTGGCAACCCTCACAGCCAACTGGAAGCCTACGGAACATACGCTTTGAATATGGCTCTGTGTGAGAGTCTTTATCCGGCCTTGAATTGTCTCGAAATCTCGCTTAGAAACAGTATCCATGCGGCGGCTGTTCGAGAGTTTGGCGTCGCTGATTGGTTTCAGGGCCGTCTGCACGCCAACGAAATCGAGCCGATGAACAAGTTGCATAGGGATTTGCAAAGTAGGGGCAAAAGCGCTGGTATTAACGACCTAAACCAAAGCCAATGTGGGATGTACATTTTGCGGACAGCCATTCGCAGTCAGGGTTCGCGCCTCGACCGTAGGGGCGGGTTTCAAACCCGCCCCTACCAGTGGACCGCCCGTGCGCCGGCGAGTCCACCTGCAATGAAACGCTACCTGGCATAAATGCGCATTTCACCTTGGATTTGGTTTAGTGGCCAATCTCACTCTCGGCTTTTGGCTCAGTCTGTTCAGGATCAGATATGAGCAAGTCCTATGGCCCAAGCTACTGGAACCAGTATTTCCTCACTGCCCGAGAAATCAACGCACCCGTCAAAATGCTTATCTGCGGTTGGACCAGATCCGCCGCCTGCGCAACCGCGTCTTCCACCACGAGCCTATCTGGCGCCTGCCCGATCTGTCGGAGCAGCATCTGCTAATCCTCGAAACCATCGGGTGGATCAGCCCGGTCATGCTGGCGATGACTGAAATGCTGGACCGGTTCTCCAGCGTTTATACTAGGGGCGCACAGCACTATGCGTTAGAACTCGAATCAGTGGCGCAGAATTGGAGCGCGTAACGATCTGGCCCATAGGCCAGGAGGGTAGCAATGGTTCAGAATACCGGCAACATTGACGCACTGCTTCAGGAGGAGCGGAGCTTTCCGCCTCCTGCCGATTTCACGGCGCGGGCCAACATGGCCGACCCCGACATTTACGCGAAAGCCGCCGCCGACCCGGAGGGCTTCTGGGCCGGGCTGGCCGGGGAGCTGGACTGGTTCCAGAAGTGGGACACGGTGCTGGACTGGAGCGACGCCCCCTTTGCCAAGTGGTTCATCGGCGGCAAGCTGAACGTTTCCTATAACTGCATCGACCGCCACGTCAAGAACGGGCGACGCAACAAGGCCGCCATCGTCTGGGAGGGCGAGCCGGGCGACTGGAAGGTGTACACCTACGGCGACCTGCTGCGCGAAGTGTGCCAGTTCGCCAACGGGCTGAAGAGCCTGGGCGTACAGAAAGGCGACCGGGTAACCATCTACCTGCCCATGACGCCGGAACTGCCCATCGCCATGCTGGCCTGCGCCCGCATCGGCGCCCCACACAGCGTGGTCTTCGGCGGGTTCAGCGCCGAATCGCTGCGCGACCGCATCAACGACTCGGAGTCCAAGCTCCTGATCACCGCCGACGGCGGCTACCGGCGCGGCGGCATCGTGCCCCTGAAGCAGAACGCCGACGATTCGCTGGTCGGAGCCCCCAGCGTCGAGAAGGTCGTGGTGCTGCGACGCACGGGGAGCGCCGAGGACAAGATGGTGGACGGCCGGGACATCTGGTGGCACGACCTGATGGAAGGCCAACCAATGACCTGCGAGCCGGAGCCGATGGACAGCGAGGATATGCTGTTCCTGCTCTACACCAGCGGCACCACCGGCAAGCCCAAGGGCATCGTCCACACCTCCGGCGGCTACCTGCTGGGCGTTCAGGCCACGGCCAAGTGGATATTCGACCTGAAAGAAGACGATGTGTACTGGTGCACCGCCGACATCGGCTGGGTGACCGGGCACAGCTACATCGTCTACGGCCCGCTGGCCAACGGCGCGACGACCGTGATGTACGAGGGGTCGCCCGACTACCCCGACCGCGACCGCTTCTGGGCCGTCGTCGCCAAGTACGGCGTGAGCATCCTGTACACCGCGCCCACGGCCATCCGCACCTTCATGCGCTGGGGCGAGAGCTATCCGCAGAAGCATGATATGTCCACCCTGCGGCTGATGGGTACCGTCGGCGAGCCGATCAACCCGGAGGCGTGGGTCTGGTACTGGCAGCACATCGGCGGGGGCCGCTGCCCGGTGGTGGATACCTGGTGGCAGACCGAAACCGGCAGCATCATGATCGCGCCAATTCCTGGGCTGACCACGCTCAAGCCCGGCTCAGCCACCAAACCCTTCCCCGGCATCGAGGCGGAGATTCTGGACGCCGACGGAAATCCCGTCGGCCCGGGCGGCGGCGGCTACCTGGTGATCAAGCGGCCGTGGCCTTCGATGCTGCGCACCGTCTACGGCGACCCGGAGCGGTTCATTGATACCTACTGGTCCCGCTACGACGGCATCTACTTCACCGCCGACGGCGCCAGGATGGACGAGGACGGCTACTTCTGGCTGCTGGGCCGGGTGGACGACGTGATTAACGTGTCGGGCCACCGCATCGGCACCATGGAAATTGAGAGCGCACTGGTGGACAATCAGAAGGTCGCCGAGGCCGCCTGCATCGGCAAGGAACACGCAGTCAAGGGCCAGGCTGTCGTCGCCTTCGTCACGTTAAAGGACGGGGTAGATATGTCCGACGACGTGGTGATCGAACTGAAGGCCCACGTTGCCGGGAAGATCGGCGCCATGGCCCGGCCCGACGACATCCATTTCGCGGCGGAGCTGCCCAAGACCCGCAGCGGCAAGATCATGCGCCGCCTGCTGCGCGACGTGGCCGAGGGCCGCGCCCTGGGCGACACCACCACCCTGGCCGACCCGGCGGTCGTGGACTCGCTGAAGGCGCAGTACGGAGACGAGGAGTAGGGGAGTAAGATGGGCGTGATGGGCGTAGGGGCGCACTGATGCGCTTCCCTATGATGAACTACAATTTGCTTATAGGGATGTAATGGAGGTAACTCCAATGGCAACAGCCCCCGCACCCGACCCGGAAGCAACCAGAAACCACATCTTCCATTGCAGGCAGTACATGGACAACGCGCTGGAGGCCCTGCAAAAGAACGAGCCCGGCAAGGCCGGGGAAATGCTGTGGGGCAGCATTACCCAGGCCGTCCACGGAGTAGATGCCTGGCGCGGGCCGCGAATTGAGGACCACCGGGGGCTGCTGAACTTCGCCCGGGGGATCGGGCAGGAAATCGGCGACCCCGCATTTCCCAACAATTTCCAGTCAGCGAGAAGCCTCCACCATAATTTCTACATCCCGGTTGAAACCAGAGAGGAAGTTGAAATTCTGATACCCGGCATCCGGCAGGCCATCAACCAGATTCTGGCCCTGCTGCCCGAAGAAGTCCGCAACAGGGTCGGCGAGGAGTAAAAGGAGCGCATAAGCGCATGACACCCACAACCGAGACCGCAGCCAAAGTCCGCAGGCATCTGGAGCATTCCAGACAGTACTTCGAGAACTGCCGGGAGGCTTTGGATAAGAACGAAGTCTCGAAGGCGGGGGAACTGCTGTGGGGCAGCGTCACCCAGATTTTCCATGCCCTGGCAACAGTTCGCGGTGTGGATGTCCAGAGGCGCCGGCGCTTGAAGAACTTCGCAATTCATGTATCCAATGAGACGGAAGACCCGCAGAAAACGGTCGGAGGATTCCTTTCGGCAGAGATTCTGCACAAGGGCTTCTACGACGTCGATGTGGAACGAATTGACCTCGAAGCGGGCATCCCGGTCGTTAGGTATACAATAGATACAGTAAGCAGCTTGATTCCAAGCGACCTGACGGAATCCCAGAACTGATCAGCACACCCAATCCAATTGCGGAGAGCTGCATTATGGCAACTTACAAGAAGCACGAGGCCCAGGAGTGGGCTTGGGAGACCCTCAAGGGCCAGTGGACCACGCTGATAACGCCGTTCACCCCCGATAACCGCTTTGACCGGGAGGGGATGCGGCGCAACATCCGCCACATCCGCAGCCTGGGCACCGCCGGGGCCGGCTGCGCCTGGGGCATGGGTGAGTTCTGGAGCCTGACCCACGAGGAACGGCTGGACGTGATGGACACCGTGGCCGAGGAAGCTCAACATTTGTCCGGGAACGGTAGCTGGCCCATCGGCGCCCACGTCACCCACACCTCGGCGCCCGAGATGCTGTCGCTGGCCGCCCACGCCGAGGGCCGCGGCTATGACCTGCTCATCGTCGCGCCGCCCTATATGGTGACCAAGACCGAAGACCAGGTGGTGGAGTACGTGCGGCTTCTGGCCGAGCACACCAACCTGGGCATCATGTTCTACAACTCGCCGCAGTTCGGCATCACTATGAGCGTCAACGGGCTGGCGAGGCTGTGCCAGCTCCCCAACGTGGTGGGCGTCAAGGAAGCCAGCTTCAACCAGCAACTCTCCATCGAGGCGCACCTGACCTTGGGACAGGAGTCCATAATCAGCACCCCCGACGAGTGGATTTTCTTCAAGGGGCAGGAATTGGGCATCAACCAGCAGGTGATGTTCGCCAATACGTCGGACTGGCGTTTCGACGTTCCCGGCGCCAACAACTACGTGCGCTGGATCGAGCGGGCCTGCAAGGGCGACTTGGACGAGGCGTTCTACGACCAGCGCCTGCGCCGCCTCAATGAGTTGTCGGACGCCTGGTGGACGCGCACCGTGGACAAGTACAACGGCGCTCTCCCTGTGTCGCTGGTGAAGTACTGGGGCGAGCTGATGGGCATGGCCGCCGGGCCGCCACGCCTGCCACTGCTGGATATGACTCAGGGCGAGAAGGCGCAACTGAGGGAGGAGCTGGAGCCGCTGAAGCCCCGCGTTCCTGAGTTCACTCGCCCAGAAACCAGCACAGTCCGCAGCGAAGAAAGGCCAACCCACAGCCCCCGGCCGGTCTACGCCAGGCCGGCGGACCCGCAATCGCGCACGGCGTGGCTAACGGGCAACGACAACTTCGCATCCGGGATGCTGCTGATGGTCAGCGTGCAGAACGTCGACGAGGCCCTGGAGGCCGAACAGGGCGGCGCGGATGTGGTGGACGTGAAGAATCTGCAAGAGGCGATGGTCGGCTCCGGGCATCCCAGTACAGTGCGCCAGGTGCGCGGCATCATCCCGGTGGAGAAGCATGTCAGCGTGACGCTGGGCGTTGTGCCCAACCAGGCCGGCACGGTGGCGATGGCCGTCTATGCCGCCGGCATGATGGACGCCACATCCGTCAAGGTGGGGTTCCGTGTCGCCGATTATGACACCGCTGCCGAAGTGCTGCGGGAGTCCCGCCGCGCCCTGGACGGCTTCAACACCAAGCTCGTCGGCTCACTGTTCGCCGACAACGAGATGTACGAGGGCGGGCTGGACCCGCACCTGATGGTGCAGTTGGCCAAGGACGGCGACTGCGACGGCTTCCTTCTCGACACATTGACCAAGGATGGGCGCAACCTGTTTGACTTCATGCCCGAGCCGGTTCTGCGCCGGATTGTGCTGGAGGGCAAGGAGCTTGGCCTGAGCACGGCGCTGTCGGGCCACCTGAAGATCAGCGACCTGGACGAGCTGGCCCGCATCAACCCCGACATCGTGGGCGTGCGCGGAGCGGTGTGCGCCTCCGGAGACCGGGGCCGGGCCGTGGCCTGGGAGGCCGTGGCCGAGTTCAAGCGGCAGCTCGACCTGCGCAAGAGCGGCGAGGTCAGCGTTCACGCCGATACCGTCCCGGTCACGTCGTCCGGCGGCTGGGTGGTCATAGACGGGCGCGGCAAGAGCTGCGCCGGGGTCATCGCCGCCCTCGCGCACCAGATGGAGCAGGACCGGGAGTCCTTCGTCGAGGCCATCCTGGCCGACGCGCTGAATATCTACGACGTTATCCTGTGGACGGAGCAGGCGGGCCACAAGCTGCTGACCCAGCGAAAGGACCCCGACGGGGCCGTCCGAGTATTGATACAGCCGTAAATCCGCGAGTTGACGTCTGCCGGGGCGAAGTATCGTCCCGGCAGACCCTTTTTTCAGGTCAAGCAAACATAACATGGGTATTGATTACCGCTTGCCACCAATATAGAATTACACACTGTCGCCCAGCATCAGCCCAATAAGGAGCGACATCGACCCATGACATAAAGGGAGGGCCTGTGGATTGACGATTCTAGGCTTTCATGTTCTGCTGGAACTAAGGGACTGTAACCCCACCCTGCTCAACGACCTCAATTACATACGTCAGGCGATGCTGACGGCCGCCAATGACGTCGGCGCTACAGTCGTCGGAGAATCCTTTCACCGCTTCAGCCCCCAGGGCGTTACCGGAATTCTGGCCATCGCCGAGTCTCACATTTCCATACACACGTGGCCGGAATATGGCTATGCCGCGGCCGACATCTTTTCCTGCGGCTCGTCTTTCCTGCCAAGAGAAGCGGCTAAGCGGCTGGCGGAGCAGTTGGAGTCGGGGGATGCCGAAATCAAGGAGATCGAACGGGGATTGATAGCTCAGCCAGTTTCAGGCTGAGTCCTCGACTTATGGAATTAACGGGTAACTGGTACGCCGAAAGCGTTTCCCCCGACCTGGCCGTGTTGCTGCGGCTGCGGGCAGTGTTATATTCCGGGACCACCGCCTATCAGAAGGTAGAGGTCCTGGATTCGTGCGTGTTCGGGCGCAGTCTTGTCCTGGACGGGAAAACGCAGTCCACCGAGTCGGACGAGTTTATCTATCACGAATCGCTGGTGCATCCGGCGATGCTGTTCCACCCCGGCCCCAGGTCCGTGTTCATCGGCGGCGGGGGCGAGGGCGGCACGTTGCGGGAAGCGCTGGCCCACCGCTCCGTAGAAAGCGTGACGATGATTGACCTGGACCAGGAAGTCGTCGAGCTTTGCCGCGCCCATCTGCCCAACCACCACCAGGGCAGCTTCGACGACCCGCGCGTCACCCTGTTGCACCAGGACGCTCGGGCCTATCTGCAATCAGAGGGCGACGGGTTCGATGTGATAATCCTGGACTTGGTGGACCCGCTGGAGGAAGGCACGGCCTATCTGCTGTACACCGACGAATTCTACCGCATCGCCAAGTCGCGGCTGAATCCGGGGGGTGTGCTGGTAACGCAGTCCGGGCCGGCGGGACTTCCCAACCACCATGAATGTTTCACCACCATCTACCAAACCCTCAGCGAGGTATTCACCCACGCCGCGGCGGCGCAGGTCCACGTCCCGGCCTTTCAGACGCTGTGGGGGTTCACCATCGCCTCCGATTCACCCCTGACGCAGCCGACGGACGACGAGTTGGACCCGGCCATCGCCCGGCGCATCAGCAAGAATCTGCGGCATTACGACGGCGAGACGCACCGGGGGATGTTTGCGCTGCCCAAGTTCCTGCGCCAGGGCATTGAAAGCGAGACGCGGATCAACCGGGACGACCATCCGGTCTTTATGGTATAGCTGGCCGGGGTTCACCCTCATCCCGGCCCTCCAGCCCTCTCCCAGAGCGAGAAGGGGATGCAGGAGCCGGGGTATGCCCTCGCCCTGCCCCTCTCCCAAAGCGAGAGGGGACTTCGGGACCTACTCGTTCTCGCTCCAGGCGGCCTGCAATTCCTCTTCGTCTATGACGCCTTCGTCCTCTTCCTCGTCGGCGGCTTCCTCATCGGTTGCCAGCGCGTCAGCCGGGTCGTCGTCCCGCGCACGGCGCTTCTCAGGCGGCGGAGCGGCGCGGGTTGTGAAGGAACGCGACATTCTGGAGGCTGCGGTGGCGCGAGGTCTCGTGGATTACGACGCTGATGCCCTCGCCACTTACCCCGAGAATGGCGGCGGCGTAGGTGTTGCCACCCTCGATGAGACGGCTCAGGCGGTGGCCCAGCCGGGTTTCGACCTGGCCGAGATACTGGCCGTCGTCGGCGTAAACGCTTATCCCGTGATGCTCTATGACCAGGGTCACCGGGTCGCCCGGCGAGACCAGAGCCAGGGACAGGAGGCGGGGGGTGTGGCGCAAGACGGTGGTGGCCGACTTCCCACTCTCCCCGATAAACAACTGGGGCGCGCCCGTGGACCGGCGGGCGTGACGGGTGGCGGCGGCGTTGCTGCCGCGCATCTGCTCCAGGCGGGCGCGGTTCCTGCGGGCGATGTTGTTGTAGGGCGCGATGCTGCAAACGCGGTCCACAACGTCGCCGGCCTCTGCGTAGCTACCCAGCTCGATCAGAGCCTTGGCCAGCCGGTTCATGGCCTCAACGTCCTCGGCGAACAACTCCAATATGGCGCGGTTCACCTCGATGGCCCGCTCCCATTCACCATTGAGCGCCAAGCCAACCGCTTCGCGGTCCAGGTCTTTCCTGAATTTCGCTCCCCTGGCGGCGGCGGGAATTTCCGAACTCATCGCGTTCCTTCCATCATTGCGGCGCCCGGCTGAAAAATAACGGCCTTGGCTGCGCCTCCTCCCGGCGCAACTGGACCGCGTCTCTCACGGCGCCTGAGTATCCTTTCGTTGTGCGTAAACAGATATACCAATACCGGGCCATTGGTCAATGGCAAATTCAGGCTGTATTCAGGGAATTTAGAAGCCGGTTTTCGCCGGAGGCCCGGAACGCGGCAGGCGGAATTCAGCTCCCGGAATATCCCCGGTGCCGCCACCTGATACGCAACAAATCCAGTGTCATCGAAAAGGCGTCGCGAAAGGGCCGAACCTTGCTGTGTTCCCGGTAATGCCAGTCGATGCCAATTTCGGCCACGGCCATCCCGGAGCGGCGGGCGAGATGGAGAACTTCGACATCGTAGGAGAAGCCGTTTACCGTTGACCGGCCAAACAGCCGGACGGCGGCGATGGCCCGGAAGCACTTGAAACCGCATTGGGTGTCGGCCAGACCGGGGGCGGCCAGTTGGCGGGCCAAGGCGTTGTAGACCCGGCCCATCAGGTGGCGGCGGCCCGGCTCCCCATAGCGGGCCGCGCCGGGGGCCTCCCGCGAGCCAACGGCCACGTCCACGTCGGCAGCGGGGGGCAGCAGCCGCTCCACCTGCGCGATGGGCACCGACAGGTCGGCATCGCACAGCAGGCGGAACTCGCCGCGAGCCGCCAGCATCCCGTACCGCACGGCCCAGCCCTTACCGCCGTGGGACAGGGGCAGCACGCGCACCCGCGGGTCGCCGGCGGCGGCTTCCAGCGTGAGCTGGGCGGTGGCGTCGCTACTGCCGTCGTCGGCCACGATTATCTCCCACTCGTATGGCTGGACACTGAGATAGGAGACAACCTCGCAGATGGTGCGGGAAATGCGGATTTCCTCGTTGTACGCCGGGATGACAACGGAGAGGTGGGGAGCGGCGGGAGCGGAAGGCGGTATCTGGCTCATGCTTTCGCTTGGGCCTTACTAAAATCCCCTCTCCCTATGGGAGAGGGTTAGGGGTGAGGGCGTCTCTTCCAAATCCGATGGTTTCCAAACGCGAGGGAACGATACTCTCGCCCTGGCCCTCTCCCCGGAGGAGCGGAAGAAGGAAACGCCTCATTCCCGGTCGAGTTGGAATCCCTCGTGCAGCAGGCGCACGGCGTCGCGTCCCTGTTCTTCGCTGATTATACAGGATATGCGAATTTCGGACGTGGTAATCATGTCTATGTTGACGCTGCCGTTGGCCAGCAGGCGGAACATCCGGGAGGCGTAGCCCGGCGTGTTCTGCATCCCGGAGCCGACGATGCTGACGGAGGCCAGCCCGGTGGCGCTGACCACGCCGGAAGCGCCGAGCTGCGGCGCCATGGACTCCACCAGGCGCACGGCAACGGTCAGGTCGGTGCGGTTGACGGTGAAGCTGATGTCGGTGGCCCCCGCGTTTTCTCCGGTGACGGGGCCGGTGTTCTGTACGATGGTGTCCACGCTGATGGACGCATCGGCCAGCGGCTCGAACAGCGCGGCGGCCAGGCCGGGGCGGTCAGGCACTCTCTGCACCGTAATCTTGGCCACGTTGGCGTTGTAGGCGATGCCGGTTACCTTGATTCTGTCTTCCATCTGATTCTCGTCAGGCGGGTTGTTATCTGCTTTCAATTCGGCCTGATCATCTTCCTGATAGTCCTCAAGAGCGGGCGGTTCCACAAAGGCGTCGGAAGGCCCGCCGGCGGCGTGAATCAGCGTGCCGGGGGCGTCGCTGAAGCTGGACGCGACGTAGATGGGGACGCGGTAGACGCCGCCCAACTCGATGGAGCGGGGGTGCATCTTGGCTCCCTGGCTGGCAAGTTCCAGCATCTCCTCGTAGCCCACCTCGTCCAGTTTGCGGGCGTCGGGGACGATGCGGGGGTCGGCGGTGTAGATGCCCTCGACGTCGGTGTAGATTTCGCAGCGGTCGGCCTTCAGGGCGGCGGCGATGGCGACGGCGGTGGTGTCGGAGCCTCCCCGGCCCAGCGTCGTTATGTCGTCTTCGGCGGTAATGCCCTGGAACCCGGCGACCACCACGATGCGGCCGGCGTCCAGCTCGCGGCGCACCCGGCCCGGCTCGATGCGGCTGATGCGGGCGCGTCCGAAGCTGGTATCGGTGCGGATGCCCGCCTGCGGGCCGCTGAGGCTGATGGCCTCGTGTCCCAGATCCCGCAGGGCCATGGTCAGCAACGTGCAGGATACCAGCTCGCCGGTGGAGAGCAGCAGGTCCATCTCGCGGGCGTGGGGTTCGCGGGAAACGGTGTGGGCCAGCTCGATAAGCTCGTCGGTGGTGTCGCCCATCGCCGACACGACGGCCACCACGTCCACCCCCGCCTGCCGCACCACGCCGATGCGCCGGGCGACGCTGAGGATTTTCTCCGCGTCGGCCACGGAGGAGCCGCCGTATTTTTGGACTACCAGGGGCATTCTGGTTTTGTCTCTAACTGGGTAATTCGAGTCGAAAGGCTCAGCATTCTTTTCAGGTCGGCATACTGTCTGACTAACCAGATCGCTTAGCGGCCATTCAGATAAGGTCTCTCGGGGTGTATGAAAGGAACCAACTCTTTGTTAGATGGATCTACCCCCAAGTCGAAGGCTTCAAGCGTGGTCGCTCCCATCAGATATTTTCCCTCGTGACCGAAGATAACCGGGCAAGCCCATTCCTCGCCCTGCAAGGCGATAAGAACCTGCCCTACGCCAAGTACCTCTTCATAGCCATCTGCAAACCTGAAAGATCGTTCCACAATGGGATGGATATTCAACTGCGTCAGCAGAGATTCCGGCAATACCGTGTGCAAGGCACCGGTATCAACCAACGCCGACACTTCGACCAGATCTCCTCCACCAAGATTGCCGACCTCTATAGTTACACTGAATAGGCCCACAACGCTCTCCTTGAGAACAACTCCCCCTATTACGATACCAGATGCGCCCCCAACGCGGTAGGCTGGGTTACTTTCACCGTGCCCTCGACCGACGCCTGCCGGGCGGCTTCGGCCATCTCGTAGGCTACGGTCATCTCGCGGCCCTGGGTCAGGGCCAGTACGGTGGAGCCGCTGCCGGAGAGGAAGGAACCCAGCGCCCCGGCGTCCATCGCCGCCTTCAGCAGCAGCTTCATCGCCGGGAAGAGGGGCTGGCGGTAGGGCTGATGCAGCTTGTCCTGGGTGGCTACGGCCAGGTATTCCGGGTGGTTGGTGGCCATGCCGGCCACTAGCAGGGCGACGCGGGCCATGTTGTGGACGGCATCGGCTACGGGCAACTGCTGCGGCAGCACGGCGCGGGCGTCCGCGGTGGCAATGCGAGTCTCGGGGATGAACACAACGGCGTGAAGCTCGGCGGGAACGCTGACCGGGACCGTGTATAGTGTGCTTTCCCCGGTATCTTGGGCACTGGTGACCACCAGTTGCAGGCCGCCCATGACAGCGGCGGCCACGTTGTCGGGGTGGCCCTCGATGGTGGCTGCCATCTCCAGCAGGTCGCGCGGCGCGAACTCGCCGCCGGAAAGGGCGTTGGCGGCGGCCAGTCCCCCGGCGATGGCGGCGGCGCTGCTGCCCAGCCCGCGGGCCAGCGGTATATCGTTTTCGCAGCGAACCCGCAACGGAGGCATGGAGCGCCCCAACTCATGGTACAGGAACTCCATTGAGCGATAGACCAGGTTCTCCGGGCCAGCCTCAAGCTCTCCTGCGCCCTCGCCGAATACGGCCACAGACGGGGCATCGCCGTCGGGAAGCGGCTCGACCTCGACGGTGTTCCAGATGTCCAGGGCCATGCCCAGACAATCATAGCCGGGGCCGAGGTTGGCAGTGGTTGCGGGCGCGGCAATGCGAATGGTGTTCATACAGGATTCCTAACACTCGTTTCTTCCTCACCCTGCCTACGGCCCCAGGATTTCACCCCCCCTAACCCTAAAGGGATAGGGAATTGGGCTTCTGGCTTGGGCGGGGAGGCAACACATCCTCGAAAATGTAGCGGCCCACGTCCAGATTTTCGTGGAAGCGGGCGGGGTCAAGGCCGGGGCCGCAGCCGATGATCGGCACAGTGGTCTCGTAGGCCGAGCCGTGGGAGCGCAGGCCCGGCGGCATGGCCACTTCGTCCGGATCGCCGAATACAGTGGCGGCGTCGGCCAGCACCAGTATGTCGCCCATGCGCTCCGGCATCAGCCTGAAGCGGAGGGCCGCTTCTTCGGCGGGCAGCGCGTCGTCCACCCCGTCCAGGCTGCGCAGGGTGTCCAGGGCGGCGCTGAGGTCGGCGGAGTTGTCCAGGTGGACGTAAATACTGCCGCCGAGGTTGGAGTGGTGGACGACGTAGCGGTCCTTGATAACCGGAACGGCGCGGGCCTTAATGCCGTATCGGGCCAGGTCTCCGGGCAGGTGCAGCATTCGGGACTTGTCGGACATACCGTGGTCGGCGGTTATCAGCATCCGGGCCTCGGGGGCCTGCTCTGCTATTGCGCCCAGGCCTTCGTCCAGCAGGGCCACGTGGCGGGCCGATTCGGAATGCTCCGGGCCGTAGGTGTGCATCGCGTAGTCGGTGGTGGTCAGGTACACCAGGTCGAAGCGCTCCCGCGACATGGCGTAGCGCCCGGCCTCCAGCACCCAGCGGTTGACCTCCAGGGAGTAGATGGGCGGCGGCTCGCCCACCCCGTCAACCACCCAGCCGGGCGGCTCCTCGGAGGATATGCTGACAGTTGCGCCGTCGCCCGATCCTTCGACTCCGCCCAGGAGACGGCGCAGCTTGTCCTTCGCCGTGACCAGCAGGGAGCGCAGACCGCAGGCAGCGGCCCGCTGAAACATGGTCTCGGCGCGGAGGAACTCGCCGGACTCCATGTAGAACTCTTCGCCGCGCTGCCGGTCAAGCCAGTAGTTGGAGGTGATGCCATGCCGCTCCGGGTAGCTGCCGGTAACCAGAGACGCGTTGTTGACGTTGGTGACGCTGGGCGTCATGCCTCGCCCGTCCACCCGGAAGCCGCGCCGCGCCATGGCCGCCAGGTTCGGCGCGGGGCAGGCGTCCAAGTATTCCGGGTCGAACCCGTCGATGAGCACTATTATTGTGGGAACGTTCATTGCCAAAACTACTCAGTTCAGACTACTCAATCCTGCCACCGGCCGGCGCGAGCGGCAACAGGAGTTATGTATGCCATTCAGCCGATATGGGCCCTGGCGACCTTGAGGTAGTCCAGGGCCAGGCGGGGCAGGAGGAAGCGGCGGCGGACACTGGCCCGGCCGGCCGCGCCGATGTAGGAAGCCAGCGCGTTGTCCTGGAGCAGGGTCACCATGCGCCGGGCGCACTCATCGGGAGAGGAAACCAGGTAGCCGTTGGCGCCGTCGTCAATCTGGATTCGTATGCCGCCGGCGTTGCCGCCGATCATGGGTTTGCCCTTCCACATTCCCTCGGTGACGGTCAGCCCGAAGCCTTCACGGGTGGACTTTTGCACCAGTACGGACGAGGCCATCTGGAAGGCGTTGACCGCCAGATCGTTGCCCACCGGAAGGGAGTCCGGATCGTGGAAGAGGTGGATGTCGGGGTCGCCGTCCGCATGGGCCAGGACGCTGTTGAGAATCTCACCCGCCTCCGGGTCGTCGGTGGCTTGCGACAGGCCCAGCAGGGCCAACTGGATTTCGGGCATGGACTCGCGGGCCAGGCGGAAGGCGTCTATCACTCCCCAGGGGTCCTTCCACAGGTCGAAGCGGGATACCTGGGTGATCAGCGGCCGGTTGCGGTCTATCCCCATTGAAGCGACGATGTTCCATGCTTCCCGCTGGTCAACGGGGTTGTTTTTTTCGGCCAGGGGGTCAATGGCAGGCGGAGCTATGTAGACGGGCTTATCCGCCACCTGACGGACGGGGACATACTGTTGCAAGGAAAAAATCAGGTGGTTGTAGTCCTGGAGCATTGGCAGCAGAGAGTCTAGGGCGGACTGGTTGGGATGGGTCAGGTCTATGTGGCAAATCCAGAGCCATGTCCCGAAGTTGCAGGGCTGGCCCTGTTGCAGCATTCCTGACAGGGGAAGCAACTGCGGGTCGTGCATAAACCAGACGTCCGCCGACAGCTCATCCCGGCGCATGGCCTTGGCAACCTGCCGGAGGTTATCGTAGTAGACTTCCAGTTCCCTTTCGCTCAGGGAGCCTTCGGCCCCTTGCAGCAGGTTGTGAATCTTCTTGGTCACCTGGAAGAACTCGGGTTCGGTGGGGTCTATGACAACGCGCTCGGTGGCGATGCCCAGGGCGTTGAACAGGGGAACCATGGACTGAAGGATCTCGGCCACCCCGCCGCCGATGGCGGTGGCGTTCAGGTGCGCCACGCGCAGGCCCCTCAAATCGGCTGCCACGGACGACAGTTCGTCGGCCATCTCGGAGTCCATATAGGGGCGGTAAGCGTCCAGGGATACGGGGGGGTGGTCTAGCTTGAGATACATTCCTTTCGGTTCCTCAAAATCAAAATAAAAGGCCGGGCGGCAAGCACGCGAACAGCCGCCAGGCCGCTGGGGACGCAATCGCCGGGTGCGTAACTATCATTCCACCATGACAGGCCGTATGCAACCCTTTGTTGCCGTCTTCCCCACAGTTTCACCATCACACTTGCAGGAGAGGCTTGAAGGAGAGGCTTGAAGGAGAGGGGAATTTCGCGCCGGCCCGGGCAGACTCTACTCGACCGTCACGGACTTGGCGAGATTGCGGGGCTGGTCCACGTCGCAGCCGCGCAGCAGCGCGATGTGATAGGACAACAGTTGCAGCGGCACAGTCGTAAGGAGCGGCTGCAACAGCTCGGGCGCCTCCGGGATGAACAACGGATAGTCCACCTGGGCCGCCGCATCCTCGTCGCCCTCGGTCAGGACGGCCACGACTGCCCCGTCCCGCGCCTTCACTTCCTTGATGTTGCTCAGCGTCTTGTCGCGCAGGCCGTCGCGGGGGGCCAGGGCGACGGTACACATTCCTGGGTCGATGAGGGCGATGGGGCCGTGCTTCATCTCGCCGGCCGGGTAGCCCTCGGCGTGAATGTAGCTGATTTCCTTGAGCTTCAAGGCCCCTTCGGAAGCGATGGCCGCGTTGGCCCCGCGGCCCAGGAAAAGGAAGTTATTGTAATGCCCGACCCGCCGGGCCAGTTCGTGGTAGCTGTCGGCCTCGGCCAGTATCTCGCCGATGAGTCCGGGGCCGCGGGCCAGGTCATCCACCAGCCGGCGCACGTCATCCGCACCCAGGCGCCCGCGAATGCCGCCCAGGTAGGCCGCCAGCAGTTGCAGGATGGTAAGCGATGCAACGAAGGTCTTGGTGCTGGCTACGCCCACCTCCAGCCCGGCGCGCATATAGAGCGCCCCGTCGGCGACTCGTGCGGCCTGGCTCTCCTCGGCGTTGCAGATGGTGACCAGTGTCGCTCCCTTCTCGCGGGCCAGGTGCATCGCGGCCACGGTGTCGGCGGTCTCGCCCGACTGCCCTATGGACACCACCAGGGTGCGCGGCCCTATGATGGGGTCGCGGTATCGGAACTCCGACGCGCTTTCGGCCTCGGCTGGGATGCCGGCCAGCCGCTCGATGTAGTGGCGGCCCACCTGCGCCGCGTGCAGGCTGGTGCCGCAGCCAATGAGCAGCACACGCTCCAACTGCGTGACTTCGGGTTCCGAGAGGGGGAAGCCGGGAAACTCCACCCGCCCGTTGGCGAAGTCGGCCCGGTCTCGCAGGGCGGCGGTCATCGCCTGGGGCTGGTCCATGATTTCCTTGAGCATGAAGTGACGGTAGCCGCCCTTGTCAACCAGCACGTCGTCGCGGGAAACGCGGCGCGGCTCCTTGACGATGGGGTTCCCCTGGAGGTCGCGGTACAGCACCCCCTCGCGGCTCACCACGGCCATTTCGCCGCCCTCCAGGAAGCCCACGCCCACCCCCACTTGTCCTGAGCCTGTCGAGGGACGGGCGCCGCGCTCCAGCACCGGCAGCAGGGCCGGCAGGTCGCTGGCGACGATGCCCTGTCCGTCGTGGTGGGCCACGACTATGCCCCCGGCATAGCCCAGCCGCATGGCGCAGATGGGGCCGTCTTCCCCTTGGAGCGTGGCGGTGATGGCCGACGATCCCTTGACCATGCGGCCCATCCGCAAGAAGGCTTCCTCGAAGCTCAACCCCAGCGACAGCCCCTCCTCAACGAGGTGCGACAGGGCTTCGGTATCGGTCTCCGACTGGAAGACGTGGCCTGAGGCGGTGAGCCGGCGCTTGAGTTCCAGGTAGTTCTCGACGATGCCGTTGTGCACCAGGGCAACGCGGCGGCTGCAATCGGTGTGTGGGTGGGCGTTGGCACGGGAGGGAGCGCCGTGGGTGGCCCAACGGGTGTGGCCCAGCCCCAAGGAGCCGCGCGGCGCGGAGCCGTTGATTTCGGCGTTCAGCCCGCTGACCTTGCCGACAGTCTTGCGGAGGTGGAGCGCGCCGGAGTCGTCAACCACGGCAATGCCGGCGCTGTCGTAGCCCCGGTATTCCAGCCGCTTCAGGCCTTCGTAGATGATGGGCCAGGCGTCATTTCGCCCGACGTAAGCAACGATGCCACACACGGCAACCCTCGATGATTAGGATTGGGGAGTCAGGATTGGGAATATGGTTTTGTCACTGAACAGGCTATACCGAAAGCCCAGGGGAGCCCGTCCCGCTTGCCACGGGGTCGTCCTTGTCTATGGAATTCCTGAAGTGTTGAAGCAGGATGACCGATGCGTTCTCCAGCGTGAATCTGTTGGCCAATCCGCTGGCGCCGATATGAGCGGTGAGGTTCTCCACCATCTCTTCACTGCGCAAAGCCTCTTCCCGGTTGCCGAAGACCAGCACGCCGGTATCGGGGGAATAGTCCACCGGCAGTTCCGGGTACTTTTCGACTTCGGACATATCGCCCCGATCTTCCAACTCTCCAGCCCTAACCCCGCGCCGATAGTTCCCGGGCCAGGTTCCGGGCGAATTCTTCGATGGTGGATTGGGCCTTGCGACGGATAACCGGCTGTCCCAGCTCCCCCAGACGGCCCATGAAGGTGGTATCGGTCTCGATGAGCAGCTCGGTCTCACCGGAGGGCGTGGCCTTCAACTGCACCTGCATATCGGTCTTCACGCCGCCACCGACGCGCCGGTCTCCGGCTTCCACGAGGAAGCGGGCGCGGCCCGAGTCCGGCTCCTGTTCCTGAACGGTAACAGTGCCGGACAATGTTATGCTCATCGGGCCAACCCGCGCCCGCAGGGTGCCGCGATAGCAGCCGTCGCCGTCCGGGGCCGCGTCAACGACGCCGGGGACGCACTTGGCGGCGGTTGCGACGTCCATCAGGTAGTCCCAGGTCTCGGCAAGCCCGACGGGGACTGTACAACTGCTCTCCAATTTCACAGCGCCGCCGCTCCCGTTGCCCTCGCCCTCACCTTGACCCTCTCCCTCTCCCAAGGGGAGAGGGGATAGTTGAATCCCCGTGGGGAGAGGAAACGGTTGAGAGGGCTTGAGCCAGCGCCCGGCGGGTGAACACCCCGGCCATCTCGCGCTTGTAGTCTGCCGAGCCGCGAAAGTCGTCCAGCGGGTCCACGGCATCCGGGACGGTGTCGGCAGCGGCGCGGATGGCGTCATCCGTAAGTTCCTGGCCGCGCAGCAGGTCTTCGGCGGCGCGGGCGCGGATGGGCGTCGTCCCCGCCGCGCCGAGGACGATGCGGGCCTCGCGGCAGGTGTTGTCCGGCAGGCGCGACACAACCGCGGCCACTGACACCGTGGCGTAGTCGTCGGCGGTGCGCGGCAGAAACTTCAGGTATGCGCCGCAGCTATCCGCCGTCGGCACGGGGACGTGGACGGCGGTAAGCACCTCGCCGGGGCGCACGTCGGTCTCGTAGTAGTCAATGAAAAGCTCTTCGACGGGGCAGACGCGGGAGCCGGCGGCGGAAGTCAACTCCGCCGCCGCGTCGAGAGCGATGAGCGCGGGCGGCGGGTCCTGGTTCGGGTCGCCGTTGACCAGCCCGCCGCCGATGGTGGCCATGCTGCGGATGCGGCGGGTGGCGACCCGCCCCAAGGTCGAGGCCAGCAGGGGGATACGCTCACGAAGCAGCGGGTTGTCTTCCAGCCGCCGCAGGGTGCAGAGGGCGCCGATGCGCAGTCCGTGGCCAGTTTCTTCGACAGCGCCCAGTCCGTTGGATTGGCCCAGTGATCGCAGGCCGATGACATGGGCGGGCTGGGCGAACCGCTGCTTCATCTGCAACACCAGGGCGGTGCCGCCGGCCATCAGCCGCGCGTCGTCGCCGTAGCGGGCCAGCATCTCCAACGCGTCGTCCAGCGACGACGGGTTATGGAACTCGAAATCTATCATCAATTACCGGGCCGCCGTGCACCGGCGGTTGCCATTCCCCCGCGCTGCGGCGGCCACCGAGTTGATGATGCCGTAGTAGCCGGTGCAGCGGCAGAGGTTGCCCATCATCCATTCCTTGATGTCGTCCTCGGTGGGCTGGGGGTTGAAGTCCAGCAGGGCCTTGGCGGCGACGACCTGGCCCGGAGTGCAGATGCCGCACTGGAAGCCGCCGTGGTCAATGAACGCCTGCTGCACCGGGTGGAGTCGGCCTTCATCGGCGATGCCTTCGATGGTCGTTACCTCGGCGCCCTCGACGGCGACGGCCAGGGTGATGCAGGAGGCGTGCAACTCGCCATCCACCAGCACGGTGCAGGCTCCGCAGACGCCCACGCCGCAGCCCTCCTTGGAGCCTGTCAGCCCCAGGTCGTAGCGCAGGAAGTCCAGCAGCAGCCGTCCCGCCGGTGCGTCAGCCTCGCGTTCCAGCCCGTTGACGTTCAGCTTAACCATCGCAGACACAATAGCGTTATGTAGTCATAGCGTCAACCGCGACTTCCCCGCGTTGCTATACTGGCGCTGAGTCATCTCGCTACGCGCGAGATCATCGCGCCAAGCCGAAAGGAGAAGCATCATGCAGGACCGGAACGGCAACGCCCCCACGCAGCACATCGGCACCACGGTACTGGTGGTCACCATGGAGGTTGACCCGGAGGACGAGGCGGAATTCAATAAGTGGTACAACGAGCAGCACCTGCCGGAGCGGATGGAGATTCCCGGCTACGTCAGCGCCCGGCGGTTCAAGCTGGAGGAGGGCGAGGGCGCGCTCAAGTACCTGTGCATCTGGGAACTGGAAGACGGCAGCCCGCTGCAAAGCAAGATGTACCAGGAGCAGCAGGCTGATCCCACCGCTCTGTACACCCGCGTCAGCAAGACCATCAAGGCCCGCACCCGCGGCCTCTACCGCCAGATCTTCCCTGAGACCGGCGCCTTCAAGGACCGCTCGGGCTTCCACCCCCGCCACCAGGAGGTTTCGGCGTAGGGGTTGGGCGAAGGAAAAGTCGCAGGGCCTGCGGGAAATCCAACTATTTCACCAAGCCGTAATCTGGTAAGCTGATTCTTCTGTACCGTCAGGACAGCTACGCAAGAGTGCGGATTCGATTGCGTGTTCTTGCGTCCTGCCCTGCGGAACCTGATTCTGGAGTGTTACGACGATAGATGGGCCTCTCTTACTCCCTTGGAAGTATGCTGACCAGGCGGTTCGTCGTTGCGGCGCTCATGGCAGCCTTGGGCGTGGCGGCTGGGCTGCTTATCTTTGCGTTTGTCTTTCCGGGTCAGCCCAAGATCGGCGTGATTGACGTGCCTTTCACAGTCATCTCCGAAGACACGTCCTACGTTATCAGCGAGTACCTGAAGTATGCCCGCCGGGACGACTCCATCGAGGCGGTGGTCATCAAAATCACCAGCCCCGGCGGGGGTGCCGCCGCCAGCGAACGGCTATACCGGGAGATGGCCAAGCTACGCGAGGAAAAGCCGGTGGTGATGGTGATGAACGGCTTGGTCGCCAGCGGCGGGTACATGATGGCGATGGGAGCCAGCCACACCTACGCGCAAACATCGTCGCTGGTGGGCAACGTGGGCGTGGTGTCTTTTTCCGCCCCCCTGATTCCGCCATTGCCCGACGAGAGTGTGCTGGTCACGGGGCCGTACAAGGCCAGCGGGTTTTCCAGGCGAGAATGGCTCGGCGCCCTCGAAGACCTCAAGGTAGCCTTCGCGCAGATAGTGGTCAGCGAACGGGGCGACAACCTCCGAATCACGCAAGACGAACTGGCGCAGGGACGGCTCTACACCGGGATACAGGCTGTGAGGCTGGGATTGGCGGACGAACTGGGCGGCGACACCGACGCATTCGAGAAGGCGGCGGAGTTGGCCGGTATTTCCAACTACGGCCTGGTGGACGTGAACCTGGAGGTATTGCGGCGGTTAGTCAAGAACTTGGAAGGGATTTTGCCTTCCCCAGGCGGCGGAGACGCATCGGCGGACGCCCTGGCGCTTCTTAGCAGAAATAACAGCGGCAGGAACTACGCGGGCGACGACCCTGCCCTGCAATCGCTGGGCATCGAGCCCAACAGCAGCCTGGAAAGGCTGGAGGCTCTGCGCGGACTGATCCTCTACGGCAGGCTGGGGGTGCAGCAGGAAGACCCCCTTCCGGGGTTCCCATTGGAAATGAACCATCCCAACATCTATTATCTGTATGTGGGCGATGCTCGTTAGATTATCCATATTTGCCCTGCTTCCCCTCTTTGCCGTCGTGGCATTCCTGGTGGCGTTCTTTCTCTTTTACCGGGGGGGCTATGACGCGCCTCCCACGCCGGACGTACCCTTTGAACAGATAGAAACTTCCTTCGTGCCCTCGCGGGTATCCGCTCCCCTGCCCCCCGGTCAGTTGCGGCAGGGGCTGCTGGTGGTGGACGCGCAGCACGGCAATTCCTTCACAGAAAACGAACTGGTCAACTTCGCCGCAAGGGTGGCGGAGCGGGGCTTCTACGTGGAGTTCCTGGGCGATTTGGGTCCGCTGGAAGCCCCGGCGCAAGCCCAAACCCAGGGTCAGCCCCAGCCCCAGCCCCAGCCCAGCCTGCCTCAACTGGCGGAAAAGCTGCGCCGGGCCGACAGCTTCGCTGTCATACTGCCGCAGGTGGCCTATACCGAAGCCGAAGCGGCCCTGGTGGAGCGGTTCGTGCAGAGGGGCGGCAAGTTGCTGCTGGTCTCCGACCCGGGGCGTCCGCAAAAAATCAACGCGCTGGCCAAGCGGTTTGGTGTGGACTTCCAGGCCGACTACCTCTACAACACCGTGGAGAACGACGCCAACTTCCGGCGCATCCTGATTCGGGACTTCCAGCCCGACCAACTCACCGCGGGACTGGATACCATCACGCTGGAATACGCCGGCTCCGTGCAGTCTCCCGGCGGCGGGCTTGCCTTCGCCGGCCCCGGCACCAAGTCTTCGGTGCTGAACACTGTGGGGAGTTTATCGCCCATCGCCTGGGGCGACAGCCGCAATGTGCTGGCCATCGCGGACTTCACCTTCATGGTGCCGGTCAATGACTCCCTGCTGGACAACGGCCGGCTGGTATCAAACATCGCGGACTACGTTACGGACAGCGTCCGGGAGTTCCACCTGTCGGACTTCCCGTATTTTTATGAAACCGGCCGGGACGAAGGAGTGGACATACTTATCGGCCGCGAGTCGCTGCTGAAAACCGGCCTGCAAATGAAAAACAGCCTGGCCCTCTACCGGCTGTCTTCCCGGGTCGGCTCAGCCGAAGACGTCAGCCGGGACTCGGTATTCCTGGGTTTGTTTGAAGACGCGCCACGGGTAAGTCAACACCTGCAAGGCGCAGGTGTGCGGGTGGACGACAGGCTGGGAACTGCATTTGCCCCGGAACTGGGGTTGGACGGCACCGCGGTGATAGTGCTGGACCAGAGCCGGAGCCGGGATATGCTGGTCATCCTGGCGGACACGCCGCAGACCTTGACCAGCGCGGTGAGCAGACTGTTCTCCGGTGAGTTCAGGAGGGATCTGGTGAGTGATTTCGTGGCAATACGCATGTTCGAGGAAATGGGCCAGTAGATTATGAAGCTGCGATTCGGATTCCGTATTTTCCTGCCCGCCCTGATACTGGCGCTAGTCGCGTTGATCGCCTGCAGCCAAGACGGAGATGAGACTCCCGCGTCCCAGGGGCTGCTTCCCACCCAGTCGCCAGTTGAGCCTGCCAGGCCTCTGACAGGTGCAGAGCGGGCAACCATCGAGGAGTTCGCCAGCCAGCAGCAGAGCATCGGCGAAGAACGGGAGCAGTTCTACCAGGAATTCGACGATTGGCAGGCGAACTTGACTGCCTGTCATCCCAGCACAGCTCGGGAGTCCCTGCGAGACTTTGCGGTGTCTTTCGGCGCTATCACCCACAGCGCCAGGGACCTGCCCAGGGCCACCAGCACCATGGAGTTGGCCGACCTGCTGATTGACGCCGCCAACGCGGAAGAGGCTGCGTTCCGGCAGTTGCGGGACCGCTGGCAACCCGGCAATATCTCCCTTCTCGAGGCGGTCGAAGTGAAGCGAGCCGAGGCCGGGCGCGCTCAAAACGAAGTCGCGGACCTGTCATTCCAGCTTCAGGACGAGTTCGAGGAGGGCCCGACCACGGACGAAGTGGCAGAGATGGAGGAGTTTTCCAAGACCTTCGACGACATCGCGGACGCTTGGGACGACTTCCACGACGACTACTCCACCCTTGTAAAGAAGGAACGAAGGCTGGAGGCCGAGGCCCGGATTGCGGGCTATGCACAGCTCATTGAGCAGTTCAGCGAGATAGTCTCTGAGATCGGCGAGCTCACGCCCACGGACACCAGCGAGGAACTGATTGAGACCCTCCAGGACGCCTCGGAAATCGAGCTGGAAAAGCTGGAGTACTTGGCGGAATCCCTGTCCGAGCCGCCCGATTCCAGGTCCGCCAACACCCCGGTTCCGACCCAAGTAGTAACGGAAGGCGTTCCCGAAGCGTCTGCCGGAGATCCCGACGCATCCGACGGGCCGCAGGAAATTGCACTTTCACCGGCGGAGGAGTTGAACGCCGCCATCGAGAGAAGCGAAGCGGCCCTTGAAGCAGTGGAGAAATCCATCGAGGAAATAGTCAACGACAAGTCGGCGGAAAACCTGGAAGACCTCAAGGGCTTCGGCGTGCAGTACCGGGTGTTTGTCCGTGAATGGAACCAGTTCTACGAGGGTTTCTCCGACTGGCGGGCGACCGACGGCGGCTGCGACCGGGTCGAAGTGGGTATGCGGCTGACCGAGTTCAGCCGACAGGCCGGGGGGCTGGCCCTACAGGTGAGGGACCTCCCACAGTCCGGATTCCTCCTTCCCGTCTACACCCTGATGGTGGAGGCGGCAGAGCGGGAGGAAGGCGCATTCCGAACCCTGGCCGGTTCCTGGACGCCCTACGCCGTTGACGTCTTCAAGGCGGTTGACGAAGAACGGGTAGCCTCGGGCCAGTTGCGGCGACAGGCAAGCATCGCGCTGGAGGAGCTGCGCAACCGGCCCTAACCCGCAATCAGCATCTCGTCGGTGCCGAACAGGGGCGATAGCAGCCTTGGGGCCGTCTGAAGTTACCAGCGCCATGTCCTACAAGCGCCAGCAGCCGATGTGCGGCTCCAGGGCCACCACCATGCCCTCCTCCAGAACGCGAATGCTGGAAGGCGCCATGTACGGCTCCTGCTGGCGCCACCACGCACCCACGCCATGCCCGGCCAGCGCAACGTTGCCCTGAAACCCGGCCTCGTGGAAGCTGTCGTTGGCGATTGTCTTACCGTGCGCGTTGGTCATGGCTTGTTACCTCTTGATGATATGTGGGATAACGGCGCTAACCAGTAAGCAGCCAACTCTCGCAATTGCCGCGAAAGCAGGAACCCAACGGACGAATTGCGTACAGCACGGTTAGCAGGTCATTCACACTGGCTTCCCGCTTTCGCGGGCATGACGGGTGGTACTCTCAGCAAATTATTGCCGTGGCAGTCACTCAAACCGCAGTAGCCTGAACAGCTCGGTCAGGTCCGGCGCTTCGTCGATCCGCCACAGGTGGGCGAGCAGGGCGTCAATGCGGTCGGCGGCCAGGTGGTTGGCGGCCAGGGGGCGAAACTTGTCCTCTACTTCGGCGTCGGTCAGCGGGTTCTTGTAGTGGCCCTTGTGATAGGCGACCTGCGCGGAGTGCCGGTCGCCCGTCGTGGTGACCACCTCCAGGTCGCACAGCATCGCCTCGGGAACGCGGCGGTTGGCCTCTTCCGACACAGACACGTTGACCTTGCTCACCAGCTCCAGCAGTTTCTCGTCAAACAGGAATTCGTCGTCGAAGTGGCGGGCCTCCACGCCCCCGTACAGCAGCGCGACGGCGGCGGTGTAAGGCATGGAGTGGTCGGCGGTCTCGCGGTTGACGGGGCGCCACTTCTCCGGGTCGCCAGCCATGATGTTGACCGCCGTCTGAAGGGTGGCGATGTTGACTTCGGCCACGCTGTCGAGGGTAATGCCGCCCGGCGCCCGCCGGCGGACGTCGAGGGCTGCCTGGGCGATGGTCTGGGAATACTGGCCCAGCGGGAATCGCTTGATGCTGCACTCGGCAATCTTGAACGGCTGCCCGTTACCGCCGAGGGCTACCAGCTCGAAGGGGCGCCCGGTGACGGCGTTGAAGTAGCCGCCGGCTCCTTCGTACACCGGCGACGGGCCGGTGATGCCCCGCTGCGCCAGCATCACCGCGAACATGGCGTTGCGGGTGGCGTTGGCGTAAGCGCAGCCCTTCCAAATCGACACGTCGCCTATGCGGGTCTGATAGAGGGCGAGGTTGGAGGCGACGTTCAGGTTCAGGGCCTGGAGCGTCTGCTCCGGCGTCAGCTTCAGCGCCCGCGCCGCCGCCAGCGCGCTGGCCGTGCCGCCCACGGTGACGTGGTCGAACCGGGGCTTGATGTCAACGGTGTCGCACAGGCGGCAGAACACTTCGTAGGCCAGCACGGTGGAGAGTATGAACCGCCTGCCGCTGCCGCCCGCCGCTTCCGTCGCTGACAGCGACGCCGCGATGCTGTCGCTGGGGTGGCCCGACTCGTTGCTGGTGTAGCCGTCATTGAAATCGAGGTAGCGGATGGCCACGCCGTTGGCAAAGGACGCCAGGTCGAGGCTCGTCTGCTGGCCGCTGCCCATGACGGTGACCGGCTCTCTGCTGGAAACGAGGCCGGCCATCTCCCGCGCCACCCGCGCCGGCTCGCTGTCGTAACCACCGAGGGCGCAGCCGAGGGTGTCGATGATGAAACGCTTGGCGAGGTGGACAGTTTCCTCCGGCAAGTCTTCGTAGCGGAGCGAGGCCGCATAGCTGCTAAGAGTCTCGGCGAGGGTGGTCATGTTGTCCTCCCGTTTAGCGCTGCTGTCCTATTGAAGAATCCCGACGTTCTTCCTCCCTCTCAAGGAGGAGGGCTGGGTTGGGGGTGGTCCCTTGGCATCACACGCTCTGCCTGTGAGGAAACGCCCTCACCCTGACCCTCTCCCTGAGGGAGAGGGAATTTCGCCGGGAAAGGGCCGGCAATCCTGTTAGGCGAACTCCGGCATCACCTCGCGGGCGAATAGTTCCATGGATTTCAGCACTTTCTTCTGCGGCATCCCGCCGAAGGAGAAGTTGCAGCCGAAGTATCCTATTCCAGCGTCCTGCAACGCGCGAATCCTGGCTATTATCTGTTCCGAGTTGCCAATGAAGGCACGGTGCTGGAACAGGTACTCGTAGGATGGGGGCAGCTCGGTCCTGGCCTGGCGGAAGGCGTCGAGGCTGTCATAGACCTCGCTGCCCTGCTGGTAGGTGCGGCGCCACTGGTTCACGTCCAGCGTCCAGTTCAGGGCGGGCTCGGAGTCGCGCCGCGCCTCCTCCTCGGTCTCGGCCACGTAGAAGTAGCGGAAAAAGGGTATGCCGCCGATGTCCATGGGCTTCCCTGCTTCTCGCGCGCCCTCGGTCAACTGGCAGCAGAGGTCCAACCCGTCGCCGGTGTCCAGCACCACGCCGATGATGCCGGAGTGCCCGCTGGCGGCGGCGAAGTCCTGCGTCTCACGGCTGCGGGTGGCGGCGATGTACATGGGCGGGTGCGGTTTCTGCATCGGGGGCGGCACGAGGTTGGCCTTTTCGACCTGGTAGTGCTTACCCTCGAAAGAGAAGTCCGGCGTCGTCCACAGGCCCTCGACGATGCGGACGGACTCCTGAAAGCGGGCCTGGCTCTCGTCGCTGTCCACGCGGTAGCCGGTGTATTCGTAACCCGCCGTGCCGCGTCCGAAGCCCGCGTCCAGCCGTCCGTTGCTGAGCAGGTCCAGGGTGGCGGTGTCCTCGGCCAGCTTCACCGGATGGTGCAGCGGCGGGATGATGACCGCGGTGCCCAAGCGGAGCTTCGTTGTGCGGGCGGCGATGTTGGCCAGCAGCATCAGCGACGCCGAACCCAGCCCGTAGCGGGAGAAGTGATGCTCGGCCAGCCAGCCGCTGTCGAATCCCAACTGCTCGCCGACGCAGAACTCCTCCGTGATGTTGTCGACGACCTCGCGCGGCGTGACGTCCTCGGGCCAGGGAACGTGAGAAAACAGGGCAAACTTCATGGGGTTTACATCCGTGCCAGGGTTGAATCAGCGAGGGCGCCTGGGCCATTATTCCATAGTGGGCGCGGTATTCGCCAGTCTACAGTTGGTCAAGGCGCGGCGGCAAGTTGGTCAAGGTGCGGCGGCAATCAGGACGGACAATGAACCAGAGCATATCAGCATTTCAGGACTTCCGGGAAATCGCCACTCTGCCAGTAGCGGCAGCATTGGCAGCGCTGGCGGTCACCTGGGCAGTATGGTACTTTACCGGAAACAGGTGTTCCGCAGACCTCGCCGCCGCCACAGGGTGCAACGCCTCGTCGGTCGCTGCTTTCATCAACCCGGCGCTGCTGAAAGACATAGTGACCAATTCAGCCATCGCGGCCACGGGCGGCGGTATATGGAGCTATATCATGATAACCAGAGAGAGACGGGCCAGAGAGGCAGCAGAACAGGCTAGAGAAGCTGCGGAACAGGCCAGGGAAGCTGCGGAACAGGCCCTGGCGCGGGAACGCGAAAGGACCGAGGATGAGCGACGCAGGGCCGAAGAAAGGGTTGAGGAAGAACGCCGGAGAGCTGATGAAGACCGGAACCGCCTCCTCGCGGAGATAGAGCGCCTTACCCGCCATCTCGATAGCCGGCAGGAGGGTCCTTCGGAGCAGGCAAAATGATAACCGGAGACAGACGAGCTAAGGAAGCTGCGGAGCAGGCCCCGGCAGAGGTACGCCAGACACGCCAAGAGTCCACGGTAGAAGGCCGCGAGTACGAGATAGAACGTCTCAGGGAGGAAGCAGAACGGTACCGCCTCCTTGCGGAAATAGAGCGACTTAGGGCCGAATTAGAACGGCAAAGGGCCGACGAAGAGCGTAACCGCCTCATTGCAGAGATACATCGCCTGACCCGCCAGCTTGATAGCCAGCGGAGGGAGCGATGCCAGCGTTTATAGTGTTCGGTGACAGCTTCCTGGTGCGGCAGCGGCTGGCGGCCCTGGAGTCGGAGCACGGCGCCGACGCCCTACTGGACGCCAACCGGCACCGGATGCAGGGCAATCAGGTCTCGCCGCAGGAACTGCTCGGCGTATGCCTCGCGCTGCCCTTTCTGGACACGCTGCGGCTGGTGGCGGTGGAAGGGCTGCTGGCAACCGCCGAGTCGCGCTCCGGCGGCGGGCGCGGTCGGCGCAGCGGCAACTCCGCCAGTGGCTGGCAGGCACTGGCGGACGCCATCCCGCAGATGCCCGATACCACGCTGCTACAGCTGTCCGACGGGCCGCTGAACGCCAACAACCCGCTGCTGCGCCAACTCCGTCCGGTGTGCAGTGTCGAAGAGCTGGCAGCCCCCAGGGGCGAGCAACTGGCTCGCTGGATCAAGGAGACGGCCGAGGCCAAGGGCGCGGCCGTCAGTCCCGCGGCCATCCGCTCGCTGGCCGACCTGGTGGGCGGCGATATGTGGACGCTGGGCCAGGAACTGGAGAAGCTGGCGCTCTACGGCTTCGGGCGCGAGATTGGCGAGGGGGATGTGCGGCTGATGGTGTCGCAGGTGCGCGAGGCCAGCATCTTCGAGGCCGTGGACGCGATGATTGACGGCCGGCCGGAGGCGGCGCTGCGGCTGCTGGCCCAACTGCGGGACGATGGCCGCGAGCCGCTCTACATCATCGCCATGGTGGAGCGGCAACTGCGGCTGCTGGCTCTGGCCAGCGACTCCATTGAGCGGCGCCTGCCCCAGAACGAACTCAAGCGGGCGCTGGGAACGTCGTCGGACTTCGTGGTGCGCAAGACGATGGACCAAGCCCGCCGCCACTCCCGGCAAGACATAGCCTGGCGCTACGACCGCCTCCTCGAAGCTGACCTAGCCATCAAACAAGGCCGCCTCGACCCCGACCTGGCTCTGGAACTGCTGGTGGGCGAATCCGCGCCCCGGCGGTGAGGGGGCGGACTCGCCCCCTATATTCTTATTCCAAGGGAACGAGTCTGTCCTGGAGTGCGGTCTCGAAAGTATCGCGGGAAATTGTTCTCGCGGCCAGCAGCTTGTCCGTCGAACTCTCCAGTGTCAGGACCTCCCAGTGGCCTCTCGTTAGCCGGAAGTATTCATCATTGCTGCTGCGGGACAACTCCGGGACTAGCCATATAATATCGCCGTCATTAACATCCTGACTTGGAGTTGCGCTAGGTCCTCCAATAGACGCAAAGAAGGGCTGGTCCACCGATACGGCAACTTTTGAGTTCCACCTGCGTACTGTAGGCGCTTTGACTTGAAGTTGCGGCATTAAGCGTTTAGCGCTTGATGAACGCCAATCAGGACGGCGGATTTGATCCGGGTATGGCGGGACTGGGTTGTCATCATTGGCGAGAATACTGAACTGAGTAGACATACCCGGCCCGGAGAAATAGACAGCCTGGATTTCCAATCCATACCACTCCAAGCGGTTCCCTTCTGTTCTGGCGACCACCAAGTCAATCTTTCCGGCAGGTTTGTTGGTGGCGGCGCTTTGCATGAACGGAATTTCCCGGGCGAGCATGGTATCGCTAGGTGAAAAGCCAACGATTTCGGCCAGCCAGTAGACAAGCAGATGGTCTTGCTCAAAACGCGCCGGGCAGGTAATTACCGGTGCACTGGATACGGCGCCAACACGGCCATCGTCCCCTTCATCATAAAGTTGTATCGAGCAGACTCCGCCCGATTTGGGACAGGGTGGCCGTCCCGGTTTGAATGGACATGGCAATGCCTGCGCCTGACCGGAGGCGGATGCAGCCATGTCCATTCGCTCTTTAGCAGAAAGAGCGGTTAGAGGCTTACCAAACCATTCAGCGATACCATAGCGAGGCATATTCAGGCCATCGAAGTGGAATACGGGACGAAATTAGAATACCGCGCGGCGAGTAATCAGCAGTTCCCAGATTTGGGCGTGGTGAGTGTTTTTCATGTTGACCCGTTTGGCATGGAAGCCGTACTGACGGACCAAGTCGAGAATTTCCGGAGATTGATCATAGGTCATCAAGAAGTCCGCTTCGCTTTGAGCTAACCGCTCGAAAAGCCCCGGATGATCAATGGCGCTATGATTATAGAGTCGTTTACCGGCGCCTTTACCGGCAGCGGTGTACGGTGGGTCGACGAAAATGGCGGCTCGGGAGTGTGGGCCGTTGGCCAATCGTTCCAGTATTTCCAAGCCGTCGGTCTGGCGGAAGTCAATCCGGTCGGAGTGCTCTGCGACGGCCCGGATGCGGCGTGAAATCGTTTCCGGGTACCAGCGGGAAGTTACGCCCTTCCCTGCTTCACCAACGCGGGCCAGCGAGGCGCCGTGAGCCAGGATTCCGCCCCGTCTGGTGCGATTAAGCACCAGAGTCCGAAACCCGTGAGTCACTACGTCGCCGGGGGGGATCCAGAGAAGCTGCGCGATGCTCTCCCGAGTGGGAACGAAGCGCTGAACACGGTCAATTAGTTCGTCGCTGTGCCACAGAACAGATTCCCAGAATGCCGCTACGTCGCGGTCAATTTCCGACATCAGGCAACGAGCCGCCAGTCCTTCCATAATGGCCGTGAGGGATACGATAGCGCCACCGGCGAATGGCTCGACCAGCAGATTAGGGGCTGGATCAATCCCCGATAGCCAGGCGCGCACGTGGGGAATCAGCCAGGTTTTACCGCCGGGATAACGCAACGGACTCCGTTGCGGAACAGTAGAAACGTTCACTGCCGGTATGGGTGATATGGGAATTTGTTCCAGAACAGCGTCTAGTCTACTCAGCGAAAGCATTCGATTGGTCACCGCCGGAGAGGCAGCATCGCAGTAGCCGCGCCCTCGTCAAGATTATTGACCACTACGATACGGCGCGCCGGTTCGCCGCCGCAACCGCTAAATGTCATCAGTTCCGAGGGTTATTTCCCTTCTTGTCCATTTCCCGCCCTAATCCGGCGGCTGCACCGGGTTGTAGCAGGCCACGAAGTGGTCCGGTTCGGTCTCGGTTAGCGGGGGGCGGGGGTGGTGGCGGCATTCGTTTACTGCCTTGAAGCAGCGGGGCAGGAAGGGGCATTCGTCGCCCATGTTCACCATGTCCGGCGGGCTGCCGGGGAGGGGCTGTAGCCGGCGGCCCGCGTCGTCCAGGCGAGGCAGGGATTGCAGCAGGGACCAAGTGTAGGGGTGCTGGGCGCGATGGAACAGCGGGACCACGTCGGCGTACTCCACAATGCTGCCGCCGTAGAGGACGCCAACTTTCTTGGCCATCGAGGCCACAACGCCCATATCGTGGGTGATGAGCAGCACGGACGATCCTTGCTCCCGGACCAGCGCGCGCAGCCGCTCCAGCATCTCCGCCTGCAACGTGACGTCCAGCCCCGAGGTTGGCTCGTCGGCGATGAGCAGGCGGGGACGCAGCACCAGCGCGATGGCCATCATCACCCGCTGGCACATCCCGCCGCTGAGGGCGAAGGGATACTGACCCATAACTCGCTTGGGATCGGGCAGGCCCATCTCACGGAGCATTTCCTGGGCCATTCGGTTGGCGTTGCGCAGCGAAACGTCGCTGTGTTGGAGGATGACTTCCTCCAACTGCGAGCCGATGGGCTCCACCGGGTTCAGGGCTGCCTGCGCGTCCTGGAACACCATCGAGACCTCGTGCCCCCGCAGGCTGCGAATGTAATCCGGCCCAGCCCGCATCAGGTCCACGCCCCGGTAGAATATGCGCCCGCCCAGCACGGAGGAGTTGTAGGGCAGCAGGCCCATTATGGCCAAGGCCAGGGTGCTCTTGCCTGCCCCGCTCTCACCCACCAGGCAGTACGTTTCGCCTTCCTGCTGGGTAAGGCTCACGCCGTTGAGCGCCCTGACCGTGCCGGCGGGACTGCGGAACTCTACTTGCAGGTCTTCGATTCTGAGGGCTTCCGCCATGAGCGAGCTCCATTTCAGTCTGAAAATGGGCCATACAACCGATTGACCCGTTGGCGGCTGATCGGGAGTTACCGGGGCGGCGCGGGCGTTCCGGCGGCGGGGACTTCGGGTTCCGTGCCGCACGGAGCGCGCAGGTCAACGGGACGGCAAAGGCCTTTCTTGAGCAGGCTCAACAGGTCGTCCAAGCATTCTATCTTGCCGTGAAATTCAGTTGCCGCGGTAGCTATCTGCCCGGCACGGTGGGAATCGCTGCCGGCCACAAAGGGCAGCGAAAGCGTGGCCCCCAAGTCGGCGGAATAACGGTTCTGCTCCACCGAACCGCGCCCGTTCAGCGCCTCCATAGCCTCGCAGAGGCCGAAGAAGGGGTCTGCGACGGCGCGCTCCAGCATCCCGGCGCGCGCGTCGGGGTCGCGCCCCGGCTCCTCCAGAAAGCGGCGGCGGTAGGGGTGCGCGGCAACCAGGACACCCCCTTCCCGGTCGGCGCAGGCCCTCAGAAACTCCGGCTTGTGCATCCCGAACTCGTACCGTCGCAGCCCAAAGGCGAGAACGTGGCCGGCGTCGGTGTTGATCTCGCTGCCCGGCAGGACCAGGAAACCGTGACGCCGCGACAGTTCGAGCGCCTGCTCGTCGGACCAGAAGGCGTCATGGTCTGTCAGGCAGATTCCATCCAGGCCCGCGGCCCTTGCCCTGGCGGTCTCGATAAGTTCATCAACGCCCAAAAAGCTGTCGTCGGACATGGGGTAGCTGTGGGTGTGCAGGTCTATGAGCAAAGCAACAGCCGGCGGCCAAGTCAGGATTGCCCAATGATAGCACGGGGAGGATGATTGCGGAATGCAAGGAAACTCCCTTTCCATTTGATGGAAAGGGAGTTTCCTCTGTATGGCTGCCTGCGTCCCCGCCGACAATATCAGCATCTATTCCGCTTGCATATCGCGTTCTTCTATCCGATACCAGCGGACTGCGCCAGCCTCGACGAGGTCGGTGACCTCACGGGTGTTCCGTATGCTGGCGATGACAGGGATGCCGGGGATGCCGGTCGCTATGGTGAGGAAGCGGGCGTTCCGCCCGGCCCTGTCGGTGTCATTTACGCTGCCGGTCCAGGAAGCCTCGATTGCGAGGTAGATCGGTGTTCCATTTGCGGCGCGGTCGCCTGCCAGAATGATCATATCGGCCAAGCGAAAGCTCTGGAGTTCGTCGAGCGTGGCGTCCGAGACTAGCTTGGACATCAGGTTTAGTTCGTTGCGCGCCAAGACGTGCGCCAATTCTAAGTTCATCCTCTCAGCGAGATCATAAGATAGATCATTGAGTCGTGTGCGCACATGGCCGCCCTTGACGGCTCCGATATCGGACTCCATCCGGTTCATACGTGCTTCTGCATTGGCGTTCATCCGGCGCAGTTCCGCAAGCGTTCCGTGGATACCTTCAATAGACCTGTCAAGGCGCTCGATCGACCGGTCAAGGCGTTCGTTGGTCCGGCGCTGTTCTTCTATGAATCCGTCGATGCGCTGGTTGGTCTCCTGCTGCCGCTCGACGAAGGCGTCGAACTTGGCCGGCAGTTGCAGGAGTTCCTCGCCCATGATGCGGGCTCGGACAGATTCGCGCCATGCGGGGTTGGCGTCGAGGGCCTTGAGGAAGTCTTCCAGGGTGTTGATGGTGGTCATTCCTGTCTGTACTCCTGCGATGTACCTTGATTGTATCGCGGAGGGGATATGACGGCAATTCTCGGCTTGGCGGGGGAGAGGCATTGCAGGCTACCTGTCCGCTGCGGGACAGGGCCTAGTCGAGGGTGATAGTTCGCCTTTGCTGCGGCTCGACAGAGGGAACGCCCTCTCCCAGAGGCAGAGGGAACTAAGGGGCAATCCTCTCCCCGGTTGGGAGAGAGAACTGCCCCTGCGACAGTGCATTAACGATCAGCGGGCGGCCAGATAGCCTTCCTCTTCCAGCGTTTCAAGGATTTCCCCGGCGCGTTCGCCACCAACCTTCAGACGCCGCTGAATGACCGAGGTGCTGAGGTTGGGGGTGCGGACGGCCAGGTCGCGGGCGAGGTCCATTTGCTCCACGTCCACGCTGGCTCCGCTGTCTTCGTCATCCTCACTGGAGACGAGGCTGATGACGGGTAGGGGCGGGCCATCCTGCTCTTTCCAGAACTTGACCAGTTCCTCAATCTCTTCGTCGTAGACCAGGGCACCCTGCATCCGCTCGGGCTTGATGGACTCCTTGTGCAGGATAAGGCCGTCGCCCTTGCCCATCAGCTTCTCGGCGCCGACGGAGTCGAGAATCACTCGGGAATCCACCTGCCCCGACACGGCGAAGGCACAGCGCGCGGGGATGTTGGCCTTGAGCAGGCCGGTGACCACGTTGACCGACGGGCGCTGCGTCGCCAGCAGCAGGTGGATGCCGGCGGCGCGTCCCAACTGGGCAAGGCGGACGAGATTCTGCTCCACCTCGACACCGGCCACCATCATCAGGTCGGCCAACTCGTCCACAATCAGTACCAGGAAGGGCATCTTCTCATCGGCTCGCTCGTTGTACACCTCTAAGTTGCGGACGCCCAACGCCTCCATCTTCTTGTAGCGGTTGACCATCTCCCGGTTCAGGCCGCGCAGAGATTCGGTTACCTCTTCGGCCTCCACTATCACAGGCTGGATCAGGTGGGGTATGCCGTTGAAGGGTGTCAACTCCACCCGCTTGGGGTCCACCATCAGGAGGCGGAGCTGGTCCGGCGTCTTGGTCAGAATGAAGGAGGCGATGATGGAGTTAATCATCACGCTCTTGCCGCTGCCGGTGGAGCCGGCGATGAGCATGTGGGGCAGCGACGCCAGGTCGAGGGCCACCGGAGCGCCGCCGGTGTCCTGGCCCATGGCGATGGGCAGGCCCTTCTTTGCCGCCAGCTTGTGGAACTCGGCGGTCTCCATCACGGCCCGGAGGTGCACCTTGGTGGGCGTGGGCACCGGCACCTCCAGCCCGACCAACGCCGCGCCGGGCACCGGGGCCTCGACACGGAGGTAGGGCGTCATGAGGGCGAGGGCCAGGTCCTTCTCGCGGGTGATGATGCTCTGCACCTTGACCCGGCTGCGCTGGGCCCCGCCTTCGCCGTCACCGCCGCGCTTGGCCACCCAGCCGGGGGAGAGGCCGAACTGCACCACGCGGGGGCCGGCCTTGATGTCGGTCACTTCCACGCGGACACCGTGGTCGGCCAGAGCCTGCTCCACCTGCTTGGCCATGTCCCGGAACTCCTCCTCGGACGCTCCGAGAGACTCCGCCGGCGCCAACAGCTCCAGCGGCGGCAGCTTCCAGCCGGGTTCGGCGTCTTCATCGGGCGGAGTTTCGGGCGCGGGCATCCAGGGCGGAAGGCCGTCTTCCTCCTCGTCCGCCACACCGTGCCGTCCAATTATGTCGGCTATGGTTATTTTGGCGTAGCCCACATCTTCCGGTTCACTGCTGATCTCCGGCGCCGGCTGGGGGGGCTCGGCCTTGGCTATGTCTCGCTTCTCACTGACCTGGGATTTTGCCTTCATAATTGCTTTCCTCCCCCGGCCCATCCTGTCGTTTAGACGGCGGACGCCGAGATAGGCGTAACCCGCGGCCAGTTGGAACCAACGCCAGGCGCGCGCGAGGCCGTGAGAGTAGAGGGGGCCGATGGTGCGGGGGTAGAGCGCCAGCGGCGCGAAGACCAATATACCGGCCATCTTCGCAACACCCCAGGGCAGCAGCGACGGGCCGCCGATCTCCATGCCCCAACGACCGGCAAAGCTAACGTGCTCCAGCGGACCGCGGGCGGGGTAAACGTGGGAAAGCGCGACCAGCGACAAAACCACGACGGCGCCGGCCACGGCCCAGCGCCGCCAGTATCGGGGCAGCAGGGCCGGGCGGTAGCGCAGTGTAATCAGGGCGGTGGCCGCCCACAAGGCGACGGGGGCCCAACCGTAGCCAAGGTTCTGCCAGAGCCGCTCGCTGGCTTCGGGGTAGAAGTACAGGAACGCCCCACCGACAACAGCCAACGCGGCGACCGCCAAGCCGTCAACGAACAGCCCGCTGGAGTGGAACATATCGGGGGAGGCAGGCGGGGTGGAGCCGGATTGAGCTTTCTTGGCTGTAGTAGCCAAAACACGCCTCCTGGCTGGTTGCGTTACGGCGGCAACCGAAGGAGGATCCAGGCCACACCCTCATCCTCACACCCACCCTCTCCCAGTGGGATAGGAAACCGGGCACTCTTCAGATCTCGGTTACCAAGGGGATTATCATAGGCGATCGGCGCGTGGCGTTAGCTATGAACTTGCGGGCAGTTTCTCTCACTTTGGCCTTCAGTTCGCCGTGAGTGGCCTGCGGACCGCCGTTGGCCGACAGCTCAGAGAAGATGTGAGCGCCCAGCTCCTCGAACAGCGGGCCGGTCTCGCCTTCCTCCATGAATCCGCTCGCGACAGTGATCGGCTCGCCCACCGGAAGGAGGCTGCCCTGCTCCACTGTGAGGGCCACCACCACCACTCCGTCGCGGGAGAGGCTGCGCCGCTGGTTCAGCACCGGGCTTTGCATATCACGGCGAGAAATGCCGTCCAGGTAGATGGGGCCGGCGATGACACGTTCCCCGGTGGCGGCGCTCTCCGCGCCCACCTCCAGCACGTCACCGTCCTCCAGCACGAAGATGCCGTCCTTGGCGACACCCAGATCCCAGGCCAGTTGCGCGTGGGCGTTGAGATGGCGGTACTCGCCATGCACCGGCACGAAGTAGCGGGGATTGACCAGGTTAAGCACCAGCTTGAGCTCCTCCTGGCTGGCGTGGCCGTGGACGTGCACCGTGGCGATACGGTCGTAGATCACCCGGGCGCGCTGTCGCAGCAGGTTGTCTATGGTGCGGCTGACGGCCAACTCGTTGCCCGGTATCGGGGTGGCGCTGATTACCACCGTGTCACCGGGCATGATGCGGACGTCGCGGTGTTCCTCCTTGGCGATGCGAACCAGCGCCGAGGTGGGTTCGCCCTGGCTGCCGGTGGTCAGCAGCACGACCTGCTCCGGCGGCAGGCTGCGGGTGGCGCTGAGGGGCAGCAGGATGCCGGGCGGCAGGCGGAGGTAGCCCAGCTCGGTGGCGACGTTGACCGTATCCACCATGCTGCGGCCCACAATGCTGACCTTGCGCCCGTGCCGCTCGGCGGCGTCCACCACCTGCTGCACCCGCGACACCAGAGAGGCAAAGGTGGCCACCATCACCCGTCCCGGCGCTTCGCCGATGGCCCGGTCCAGGGCTTCGCCGACCAGCCGCTCCGAGGGCGTGTAGCCTGGCACCTCGGCATAGGTGGAGTCGGACAGCAGCAGCAGCACACCCTCCGCTCCATAGTTGGCCAACGCGATCAGGTCGATGGTGCGCCCGTCCACGGGCGTGTGGTCAATCTTGAAGTCGCCGGTGTGGATCACGGTGCCCAGCGGCGTGCTGATGGCGATGCCCATGGCGTCGGGGATGCTGTGGCAAACCCGGAACCAGCGGGCGGCGAGGTTCTGGCCAAACTGGTAGGGAATCCCGGGGTCAATGGGCGTGATCTCGAAGCCGCGGGTGGCGCGGCGCTCCCTCAGCTTGGCGGATATGAGGCCGCGAGCCAGCCGGGGGGCGAAGACCGGCGCGGACGGGAGTTGCGGCAACACGAAGGGCAGCGCGCCGATGTGATCTTCGTGGCCGTGGGTTATCAGTATGCCCCGCACCCGGTCGGCCCGCTCCACCAGGTAGGAGACATCGGGGATGATGAGATCAACGCCCAGCATCCCCTCTTCGGGGAACTGCACACCGCAGTCAACGACGATTATGTCGTCGCCGTATTCAAGGGCCATCATGTTTTTGCCGATTTCCCCCAGCCCTCCCAGGGGAATGACGCGGAGTTTCTGATTCTGTTCTTCAGTCAATTGGGTCAACTTTCCTGCTATATTTTCAGATTTGTTGCTTTGATGTAGACCATGAGTGTACGAGTGCGAGCCGGGCAGTTCTCCACCAGGGACCTTATAGTTCTCCCTTTCTCTTGAGGGAGAGGGCCGGGGTGAGGGTGAAGTTTCGACACTGGGCGATAGTCGCCCACCAGCCGAGACGCCCCTGCTCCAAATTCTCCTGCTCTAACTCTCCCTGGCGGGGCGGGAACAACCGAAATATCCCGCCCCGCCAGTATGATTAGTATGAATAGATCTCATTTGCCGGAGTCTGTGAATGGGCCTCCACATAGCATATCGTACTGGGCACACGGCTCCCAGCCGGCTTCAGGTGGAGTGCGCCCTAGCAGCGTCCGGTACGCTTCCTCTTCCGTCGGGCTGGCCTCCCTTGCGAGCGTACCTACAACAACAATTCACCGGGCGCGGGCGCCATCGCATCGTCTCCCGCAGTGTAGTAAACACTGATAAGGAAGCGCCGGCCCAGATGGTAAATTAAACCGGTTACCGGCTTGTTTGGAATTTCATGCTTCGTATTAAGTAACTCATGGATGTTGTTAATGCCCCGTTCACGGCAATAATTATTGGCTTCTTCAGTCTGGTATATTAGCCTCCGTACCATTATAACTGAACCTGTCGAGGATGTTCTCTATAACTATTTTCTCTTCGCTGTCTGAGAGTTACTTAAACCCACATAACTGCAAAGGTAGTGATGCGCCAATTCCCGGCATATAGGTTATCTCCCGATGGGAGACCCTCCGCCGGAAGGGATTCTCACATAAATCTTTTCTTAGATTTCACCAAATGCAAAGGTTCTCATTGCAGACCCATCTGTCCTCTATCTGACGGATAAAATAATCACATCTTTGACCGGGAACGTAAGTCCAATAATTTACTCCTTGTCCCCGCATTTGGGCGTCGCGGCCATAGAGGCCCTTTAAGTCATTCTTCAGAACATTGAGAGTTGTTGCGGGCCGGGGGCGTCTTCTTTCGTCATCCGGTCTGCTGCTTTTTCGGGCAGGCCGGAGTCCCGCGCGGTCTCAGCGGGCATGACGGCGGGGCCCGGCGCCGGACTTCCGAACAGGTCCATCTGCGCCGCCGCTTCCTCCGAATCCGCCGCTTCCTGCCTGGGTACCGATGACTCGCCCGCCGGTTCCGGCTCCGGTTCGGGAGCGTCAGCCAGGGCGTCGGCAATGGCGAGGAAGTCCTCCACCATCGTCGCCCGCAGCTCGGGACGCCGCAGCGCCGCCGCCGGGTGCAGCACCGGGAAGATGAGCCGTCCGTCCTTCTGCCGCAGCCTTCCACGCGCCCGCGTCACACTTTCGCCAGGGAAGAAGCGGCCCAGAGAGAAGCGGCCCAGGGTGACAATCAGCTTTGGGTTGACCAATTCAATCTGGCGCTCGAGGTACTTGGCGCAGGCGGCGATTTCCGGGGGCTGCGGGTCGCGGTTTTCCGGCGGACGGCACTTCACCATGTTGGCAATGAACACGTTGTCGCGGTTGGCGCCGATGGACGCCAGCAATCCCTCCAGCAGTTGCCCAGCCGGGCCGACGAAGGGGCGTCCCTGACGGTCTTCATGGAACCCGGGCCCCTCGCCGATGAACATCAGTTCCGCCGACGGGTTGCCTTCGCCGGGCACGGCGTTGGTCCGGCCCCGGTGAAGCGGGCAGTCAGTACAGGCTCGAACCGCACGGGCTACGTCGTCCAGGCTATCCATAGCCTTCCTGCCTCCGGCGCGACTCCCCTTTCAAGGCGCGCCACATGGAACGGCACACCCCAGGCCATGACCTGACAGCAACGGAAACTCCCCGGGAACCAGGCCGGAAACCAGCGCCGAATTGCACGGGGAAAGTGGCGGAAAGCGCCGCGACTCAACCGTCCTCTATGCCACGGCCCTTCAGGTAGGCCACAGCATCGTTGACGGTGGCGATGGAGCCCGCGTCTTCGTCGGGAATCTCCAGAGGGGCTTCCTCGGTGGAGAACTCCTCCTCGAAGGCCATTATCAACTCTACCAAGTCCAGGGAGTCGGCATTGAGGTCGTCAACGAAGGAAGAAACTTCTTTCACATCGGCCTCGTCGGCTCCCAGCTTGTCTACAACGATGTCTCTTACGCGCTCGTAAACTGTGGGCAAGGGTTCATCTCCCATCAGGTGCGGGGCCGGCGGCGGCCAGTTCTCCGGACTCCAGGCAGGCCATCACGGACCCGAGGACCCCGTTGACGAACCTGGCGGAGCTGTCGCTACCGAACACCTTGGCCAACTCCACCGCCTCGTCGATAGCCGCCTTGCGGGGGGTAGCCGGATTATGCAAAAGTTCAAAGATGGCAATTCGCAGTATGTTACGGTCTACTATTGGCAATTGGGTCACCGGCCAAGCGGGAGCAAAGCGGCCTATCAGGCTGTCCAGCCCCTGCCGTTGATCGCGCACACCACAGTGCAACCTGTCGGCCAACTCCATGATGTGCCGGTCAATTTCTTCGTCCAGCCACTCGTAGTCCGGAGCCGGCCTTCGGGTCAAGCCTTCGGCATGAACTCGAGTCCGTACGTCGGCGGCAAAAAGTGATTGCAGCGCGACAGCCCTGGCGACGCTCCTGGGGTCACTGACTTGACCATACAGCACGGCCATTGCAAGTCCTGGGGGTATCAGCCTATCGTTGCGGCCAGCTTGCGGATTGAATCCGGGTCGGCCACCGCGGAGACTTCCACCTCCCGGTCGATTCGCTTGATCAGCCCTGCCAGCACTCCACCGGCGCCGAATTCGACGAACCGGCTGACCCCGGAGTCAATCATGGCGCGCACCGAGTCCTTCCATTGGACACAACGGCAGAGGCCCAGGACCAGTTCCTCACGGAGTTCGGCGCTGGTGGTCAGGGGGCGGCAGTCGCAGTTGGCGATCAGGGGCATCCTGGGTTCACGAAAATGCAACGAATCCAGTTCAGCGGTCAGCCCCTTCTCGGCCTCGACCATAAGCGAGGAGTGGAAGGCGCCGCTCACCGGCAGGGGGACGGCCTTGCGGGCGCCCCGGGCGGTGGCCAGGTCCACGGCATGGGCAATGGCCATCCGGTCGCCGCTGATCACTATCTGGTTGTCGGTGTTGATGTTGGCCAGCTCCACGCCGGTTTCGGCGCAAATCTGGGCGAAAGCCAGTTCGTCCAGGCCCAGGATGGCCGCCATGGTCCCTGGGCGGTTCATGGACGCCTGCTGCATCAGTTCGCCTCGCCGGCGCACCAGGCGGACGGCATCGGCGAAATCAATAACGCCAGCGACGACGAGGGCAGTGTACTCGCCCAGGCTGTGGCCAGCAACGGCCCTGGCCTCGACGGCTTCGGAGCCAGCGAATTCGGCCAACGTCCTCCAGGCGGCAATGCTCACGGTCATTATGGCTGGTTGGGAGTTGACAGTATTCTGCAACTCTCCGGCCGGACCCTCAAATATCATGCGGGACAGCGGGAACCCCAAGCTATCGTCCGCTTCCTCAAAGGTCTCGCGGGCGGCCCGGGATTCCTCCATGAGGCTGATGCCCATCCCCACTTTCTGCGAACCCTGGCCTGGGAACACGTAGGCCCTGTCTTTAATTTCCACGGTACTCGTCGCAGCCTCCAGAGAAGGAAACTTAAGATCAACCCAAAAGATCCAAGCGGGTTAAAGTCATTGTGCAGAGTTCAAATCATTGTGCAGATTTTAAGACATCTTCTGATGGAGATGCAATGGAATATGTCTTCTTATCATGTGATTTCGATTCCCTCGCCAAGCGTTCCGACAAGGGCGGCCAATGCCTCCGTCCCTGCCCGGGCGGCTCAGAGCTGCGGCAGTTGCACTTTTTCCGCACCCCGGACGCACCGGGTCCGGCGGCGTTGACACAATGTAACGCCACGTCAGGACAGATCCCCCACTACCTGTCTGCCCCGGTAGTACCCGCACTGCGGACAAGCGGTGTGGGGCAGCTTGGCGCTGCGGCAACGCTGGCATATAGCGGCGTGTACCGGCTTGAGCTTGTAGGCTGCCAGCCGGCGCCCCTGCCGCGCCCGCGTGAGCTTCTTCTTGGGTAGTGCGCCCATTGTCTTGTCTCCTCTTGAGGATTACCCCTTTGCCGTGGGGCTTCCGTTTTCGTGTTCGTAAGATTAGATTCCGCCTTGTGCACCGGCCTCCTCTAGGTAGGCTATAAGCTTAAGGTACGCTTACGCCTATAGCCTACACTTGTTACACGCGGCGGGCCATGTCGGCGCTACCTGTTATCCCCGGAAAACAGATCCGCCAGCGCCCCCCAGCGAGGGTCAATGGCGCGTGTATCGCATTTACATTTTTCCGCATTGAGATTCGCGCCGCACTCCGGGCAGAGTCCCAGGCAATCGCGGCAGCAGAGAGTCTTGAGCGGCTCGTCGGTAAGAAGGTACTGGCGCAAAACGTCGCTCAAGTCGATCATCTGGCGGGTGTCGATGTGCACCACCCCCTCGGATTCGCCGGGCGGCTCCACATTCCTACCCGTTGAAGGATCAACCGTCGGGTAGCATTCCTCTTCCAGAATCAGCGTAGACGCGCGGGCAAAGTCCGTCAGGCAACGTCCGCAGGCAACGTCCACCTGGACTTCGATAGTCGCGTTGACCAGCAGGCCCTGATGGGTTCGCAAAAGACGCACAGTACCCGACGCCCGGCCAGCTCCCACACCTTCCTTGCTGCCGGACACGAGTTCATCAAGTGGAAGCTGTCTGGTGGAGCCGGTCGGCTCCATCAGGAGCTGCGATACATTATAAAGCATATCAAGCGGACATCCCGGAATTGCCACCGGGGATTATAGATTCTACCCAATCGGGGCTGTCAAGAAAAACCGGGGGCTCGGCATTATCGGGCATATTCCGGCTTCCCAGTCCCTCCGGGTTCCCGCCGCCACTAGACCCGCCCGGCCATGGATTCGCGGATGAACTCCACTATCTCGCCAGTGGAGGTTCCTGGGCCGAATACCTCGGTGATGCCCAAGTCCTTCAGGCGCTGGCGGTCAACGGCCGGGATGATGCCTCCCACCACCACCAGCACATCGTCCATCCCCTGCTCTCCGAGCAGCGTCATAACCTCCGGCAGGATTTCCAGGTGAGCGCCGGAGAGGATGCTCAGTCCAAGAACGTCCACGTCCTCTTGGGCCGCTGCCTGGACAATCATCTGGGGACTTTGGCGGATGCCAGTATATATGACCTCCATGCCGGCGTCGCGGAGGGCGCGGGCAATGACCTTTGCGCCTCGGTCGTGGCCGTCGAGGCCCGGCTTGGCCACCAGGATGCGAGTGGGTCTTTCGTTATTCTGCATCTCAATACATTCTGCGTTGGTTTTCTTAATCTCTGCCGGAAACTGCCGGGCGGCAATTAGCCGCTGCGCAGCAACACCGCTGCAAGGGTGCCTATGACCCCGGCGCCCACGCCTATTATGGCGTAAAACAGCCGATCGATCCTACGGTTCGTCTCGTCGATCCTACGGTTCGTCTCGCGGTTCGTCTCGGCCAGGTCGGCACGAAATTCGGTTTGCCCCTCTATCAGCCGGGCGGTGTCCGACTGCAATCGACCTACGGCAAGCCACAGGACAGCGCCTGACTCCGCCGGCGGTTCATGGGAAGGGTTGGAAGCCATATCATTATCTCCGGCTGGAAATGGAACCTGCGGGGCTGGGGCTGGCGCAGAGATTATAAGGTTCCCTCGAATCTCTGCGCTCGCCGTGTTGGCAATTATGGCGTTAGATAGCGTAATCCTTCAGAAGCTGGCGCGCAATGAGCAGGCGCTGGACTTCCGAAGTTCCCTCGTAGATTGTGGTCACCCGGGCGTCGCGCAGGATGCGCTCAACGCCGGCCTCCTGGAAGTAGCCGGAACCGCCGTGAATCTGCAACGCCTTGTCGGCGGCGCGGATGCACATCTCCGACGCGATCAGCTTGGCGATGGAGGCTTCCTGCATGAAGGGGCGGCCGGCGTCCTTCAAGGTGGCGGCGTTCATGGTGACCACGCGGGCGGCGTGGACCTCGGCGGCCATGTCGGCCAGCATGAACTGGATGCCCTGATGATGGGCGATAGGCTGGCCGAAGGAGTGGCGCTGCTGGGCGTAGCGCACGGCGACCTCCAGCGCCGACTGGCCGATGCCGACGCTCTGGGCGGCGATGATGATGCGGCTGGAAGTCAGGATTTCCATGGCCTGGTTGAAGCCGCGCCCTTCCTCGCCCAGCAGGTTCTCCGAGGACACCGGGGTATCCTGGAAGACGATTTCGTCGGTGGTGGAGCTGCGCATCCCCAGCTTGCCGTGCATCGGGTTGATGGTCAGCCCCGGCGATCCCTTCTCCACGATGAAGGCGCTGACCCCCTTGTAGCCCTTGTCCCGGTCCTGAGTGGCGAAGACGACGATGCTCTGGGCCACCGAGGCGTTGGTGATGAACATTTTGCTGCCGTTGAGGAACCAGGTGCCGTCGCGCTCGACGGCGGTGGTCTGGAGCGCGGCGGCGTCCGAGCCGCCCCCGGGCTCGGTCAGGCCGAAGGCGGCCACGCCCCGGCCGTCGGCCAGCGGCGGCAGGATGCGCTCCTTCTGCTCGTCGCTGCCGAAGCGGTCGATGGAGGCCACGCCGAGGGCCAAGTGGGCCAGCCAGCTCACGGAGGCCGAGGCGTCACCCCGCGCCACTTCCTCGGCGGCGATGGACACCTGCCGGTATCCGGCCGGCCCGCTGCCGCCATACTTGACATCAACGCCCAAGCCGGTCAGCCCCAGCTCGGCGAACCCGCGCCAGGCGTCCCACTGGAACTCGGCGCGCTCGTCGGACTCTCTGGCCTTGGGCGCAATTTCGCGGTCAACGAACTCCCGCAGGGTGGTTTGGAGCATCTGCTCCTCTTCGTTGAGTATCAGGTCGGGCATGGTGGTTACTCCCCTTTTCATTACTGTGGTCGTCTTGCCAATTATATTGAAATTGGGTCGCAAGCGCGGTTCGGGCCAAACGTCTCGATTCCGGCTCAAGGCTGGAACGACGAGGGCGCACTCCCGGTTCTTTCCTGCCACTCCCGCTCTGGGGTCAAGGCGATGACCTTTGCGAATCGTTCGTTTCTTTCTGCCAGATGCGAATGCTGCTCTGCCGTTATCATCCATGATTGATTCGGCATTATAGCGTGGGATGGCGGGAGGTTTCGCATGGATGGGCAGTATGTACGGGTTAGCTTCGCTTGGCCGGTAGAGTTCATTGCGTTCAGTCTAGGAGATGCCAAATGTCTGTAACGCCGGGGTGCTTAGCGTTGTCGTCTCTGAGTATCGGCAGGTGACCGTTGACGTACTGCCGATACTCTGCAAATTCCTCCACGATTTCGTGGGGAATCATCACTGCAAAGCGTATAGAGTAATCGTTGTTGAAAGCGACGGTAATCAAAAAATCGAAGTATCGACTTTTGAGATCTCTGACAGGGCTGAATTGGACCGAAGGTCCTTCTTCTCGCCTGCCCTTGATTTGATAGCGTTTCCCGTTATCGTCGGTAGCGTCGAACCCCTTCTGATTCGAGGGAGCCTCCTTCAAACCCATTCGCCTGCGAACAAGCCATTCCTTGTAGTCCCCTATAGGGTTGTTGCGAGTCTTGACAACGCCGAGTCTGACCAGTTTCTCTATCACATTCCCATGTGTTTGAAGCAGTTTTTTGATCTCTTCTTCTGCGTTCTCTTGCATCGCTATCTCTCCCGTTAGCTTGGCAGCAACGCCAGCATTTCCTCTTTGACGCGGCGAAATGGGCCTGTCCTGATTGTATCCGCCTGTGTGGGGGTGTAGGTTGACCTCTGGTAGCGAGTGTTCAGGCTCAGACGATACAGATTTTGGTAATCTGTACCGGCATTTGTCAGATTCCAGACCATATTATTTCTTTGATGATGGATTTGGGGGCTATGGCCCTGCGTTGCCAGAAACGCGCTGGCGTAATGGAGAGCGGAATAGAACATTGCCGTAATCTCCCACTCCGGGAACCTTTGCGGTAGGAATGCGATTGCTTCTACAAATTGTTCGTTCCTTTCGGCCAAATCCAAATGTTCTTGTATGGTTAACATTGATTATCGCTTCCACACCAAATCGCCCAGATTAGCAATGCGTTCGGGCCGTTGGTTTTCCGGCAGTTCTTGGCAGTTCACCAAATCGAACAGAAACGGCTGCTGTTTCACGCCTCGTATAACGGCCCCTTGAGCCTCGAATACTCGATAGCAAGGCTCGTCGTCATGCGGCGTCGCCGAGATAATCGTGCATAGCGAGTCATCCTCGGCCAGCCGCACCTCGACGACCTCCGGGATTTCCTTGACCAGCTCCAGATACTTGCTCAGGGCTTGGTAGTAGATTAGTCCGGGGTTGTTGAGCTTGGATGTCTTCATGGCCTCCTCCGTGCATCGGTTAATCCCCGTATCGCGCCCCCAGACCAAGTCCCCGTAGCTGCGATTGTCGGTAGCTCGGTTTTCTATGTCCGGAGCCTGGTCGTTGAGCAGGCGAAAGTGGAAAGGATACTCTGCAATAGCCCGCGTCGCTTGCGCTTCGGCGTGGTAAACGCGATAGGATACTGCGTCATCATTATCCCAGGGTGCCGAGATGATGGTGTACAGCACGTCATCTTCCGACAGCCGCACTTCCACCACTTCCGGGATTCCCTGCACCGATTCTAGGTATTTACTTAGGGCCTTGTAATACACCAGCCCCGGGTTGTTGAATTTGTGCAGCGGCATGATTCTCTCCTTAGCGTACCACCCTAACCCTCTCCCTGGAGGGAGAGGGGACTGCGGCGGCAGCACCCTAAAACGCCGCCAGCTCTTCCTGCTCGCCGAAGGCTTCGCGCAGGACGCCGGACATCTCGCCCAGGGTGCAGTAGGCTTCGACGCACTCCAGGATGGCGGGCACGGTGTTGTCTTCGCTGTGGGCCGCGTCGGCCAGCCGGGCGAGGGCGGACTGGGCGGCGCCGCCGTCGCGCTCGCGGCGCAGGCGCTCCAGGCGGGCCACCTGCTGGCGGGCGGCTTCCTCGTCCACGCGCATCAGGCCCTCCACCGGCGGTTCGTCGGTGGCGTAGCGGTTGACTCCGACAATGATGCGGTCGCCGGACTCGACCTCCTGGCGGTGGCGGTAGGCAGCATCGCCTATCTCGCGCATCTGGAAGCCGTCCTCAATGGCGGCCACTGCGCCGCCCATGTCGTCTATGCGCCGGATGTAGTCCAGCGCCTGCGCCTCCAGGTCGTCGGTCAGGCTCTCGATGTACCAGGAGCCTCCCAGGGGGTCCACCACGTCGGCCGTCCCGCTCTCGAAGGCCAGTATCTGCTGGGTGCGGAGGGAGAGCTGCGCCGACTCCTCGGTGGGCAGGGCCAGGGCCTCGTCGCGGGAGTTGACGTGGAGCGACTGGGAGCCGCCGAGGATGGCCGCGAGGGCCTGCACCGTGCAGCGGATGACGTTGTTGTCGGGCTGCTGGGCGGTCAGCGACACGCCGGCGGTCTGGGTGTGGAACCGCAGCATCATGGAGCGCGGGTCTTTAGCGCCGAAGCGGTCGCGCATCATGCGGGCCCAGATGCGGCGGGCGGCGCGGAACTTGGCGACCTCCTCGAACAGGTTGTTCTGGGCCACGAAGAAGAAGGACAGGCGCGGCGCGAAGTCGTCCACCTTCAGCCCGGCGTCCAGCGCCGCCTGCACGTAGGCGATGGCGTTGGCGAAGGTGAAGGCCAGTTCCTGCACCGCCGTCGCCCCGGCCTCCCTCATGTGGTAGCCGGAGATGCTGATGGTGTTCCAGCGCGGCACGTTCTCGGCGCAATACTTGAACACGTCCACCACCAGCCGCATGGAAGGGCGCGGCGGGTAGGCATAGGTGCCGCGGGCGATGTACTCCTTGAGGATGTCGTTCTGGACGGTGCCGTTGAGCTGGTCCGGGGTGGCCCCCTGACGCTTGGCCGCCGCGATGTAGAAGCACAGCAGCAGCGAGGCGGTGGCATTGATGGTCATGGAGGTGCTGACCCGTCCCAGCGGGATGCCATCGAACAGCGTCTCCATGTCCTCCAGGCTGCATATCGGCACGCCCACCTTGCCCACCTCTCCCCTGGCCAGGGGATGGTCGGAGTCGTAGCCGATTTGCGTGGGCAGGTCGAAGGCCACCGACAGCCCGGTCTGGCCCTGCTCCAGCAGGTAGCGGTAGCGGCGGTTGGTGTCGGCGGCGGTGGCATACCCCGAATACTGGCGCATGGTCCAGATGCGCCCGCGGTAGGCGCTGGGCTGCACCCCGCGAGTGTAGGGGAACTCGCCGGGGAAGCCGATGTCCTCGGCGTAGTCGTGGCCCCTGGCGGCGAGGTCTTCGGGGGCGTACAGCGGCTCCACGGGCAGGCCGCTGTCGGTCTCGAAGGACTCGCGTCGTTCCGGGTAACGGGACACCGCTGGCCCCAGGGTTTCCTGCTGCCACTGCTGCTTGTCCTTGCTGGGCATACCGCCCTCCTTTCAGTTGCGCAGCCCGCCCGCGGAGTCCGCAGACCGCCGACAGTATCAAATTCTCAATATCCTGAATTCCAAGTGTAACCGCAACGCTGTGGGAGGCTCAAGGTTACGGTGCAACTGCGCGGCGGCGAGTATACTGAACCAGGTGTCAGGCAGGCCCGATGGGTGGCCCCGGCATCCGGCGCAGGGCAGGGATAGATGGGCCAGGACACACGACGCAAGAAACTCCTGCTGCTTTCCTCGGCTGCTGTGGTATTCGTCGCGCTGGCGGCGCTGTACCTGATCGGAACGGCGCTGCTCACCCTGGGCCTGAGCGTGGCGCTTGCCTATGTGCTTCTTCCGGTGGTTCGGCTGCTGGAGAGGGCGATGCCCTGGCGGCGCAACCGTCCCGGACTGAGCCGGGGCATTGCCGTCGGCGTCGTCTATCTTGGGCTGCTGGGAATCCTGGCCGGAATCCTGGCGCTGATTGTGCCTCCCACCGTGGAGCAGAGCCAGCGTTTCTCCGAGGAGTTCCCCGGGTTCTTCAATTCCGCCCGCGCCACCGTGGAGGGCTGGATTGCGCGCTACGCCGAGCTGATTCCGGTCGAGATGCGGGACCGGGTGGAAGAATCGCTGTCTGACGCCGGAGGGATCGTGGGCGAGGCGGTCGGCAGGGTGCTCTCCCAGACCTGGTCGGTCGTTACCGGCTCCTTCGCCCTGGTCTTGGGACTGGCCACCGCCCCGGTGCTGGTCTTCTACCTGATGAAGGACTCCACTCTAATCAGGAACTCGCTCTATGCCCCCTTCCCGGCGGCGCTGCGCCCCTACATCAAAGACCTGCTGGACATTGCGGAGCGGACGCTGGGAGGGTACATCCGGGGCCAGTTGACCCTGGGGCTGGTTGTGGGGGCGGTCGTCACCGTCGGGCTGCTATTGCTGGGCGTGCCTTTCCCCTTCATCCTCGGCATCGTGGCGGGAATCACGGAACTGGTGCCCGTCATCGGCCCATGGATTGGCGGAGCCGCCGGGGTGCTGGTTACCCTGGCCACCGCGCCGCACCTGGTTCCCTGGGTCATCCTTCTATACCTGGCGGTCCAGCTTCTCGAGAACACCCTGCTCGTGCCCCGGATCCAGGGCGACACTTTGAATCTTCACCCCGTGGCTCTGATCATGATCATCATCATTTCCAGCCACTTCTTCGGACTGTGGGGTATCATCCTCGGGCCGCCCGTGGTGGCCATGGTGAAGGATATGTCGGTCTGGTTCGTAGGGGAGTGGAAGCGTCCGCCGTCGGCCCCGGATTCGGAACCGCAGGGGTGTACCGAAACCCAGGAGCAGGCGGAGGCGCCGGAGGACGCCTGATTTCCGGCAATGCCGGACGCCGGGCGAGGAACGGCTATTGCAGGTCTGTTGCCTGTTGCCGACGGGGGAAGCGCCCTTCCGTTTCCCCAAGGCCCACGCCCCGGCCTCCGCAGCAAGGGATTGCCGCCGGAAATCAGACGGACGTACCGCAGACGGTGCAGAACAGCGCTTCCGCCTGTAGTTGCCTCCCGCACTGAGTGCAGAATTGCCGATTTGCCGGCTCGGATTCCAGCAAGGAATCCGGCGCGCTGACATCGTGGCCGGTCGCGCTTACACCAGACGCATCCGGCGTGGCGTCAGAGGCATGGGCAGGCTGTGGTATCCGGTCATTCCTCAACTCGGGGCGCAACGGGTCTGGGCCGTAGCGGTTCGGGCCAGTGGTGCCCGGCTGGGCCAATACGATGGTCAGCGCTATCAGGCCAAACAGAGACCAAATCAGTCCGAAAAGCAACAAGATGATTAACGATTCAAATCCATCGCCTCCATCGCCTCCATCGCCTCCATCGGACTCAACCAAGGTGGCTGCGCCGATAATTATCGCCCATCCCAGGGCGACGCCGGCAGGGACCAAAAGCCAACGGGCGGAACGTCCGGTGTCATGGAGCCGCCGCGCCGTTACCGCCAGTGAGGGCAGCAACAGGACCAACCCGTAAATCCACCTGACAAAGGGGATAAAGTTCAAGATGGCTTGGGTAACGAAAGAGAACAGGGTGAAGCACCAGAACTCCGGCCGCTGCGCCCGTCCGCTGAAGTTGATGTAGTTCCGGAACACCTAAACCAAATTCCAGGTGAAATGCGCATTTATGCCAGGTAGCGTTTCATTGCAGGTGGACTCGCCGGCGCACGGGCGGTCACTGGCAGGGGCGGGTTTCAAACCCGCCCCTACGGTCGAGGCGCGAACCCTGACTGCGAATGGCTGTCCGCAAAATGTACATCCCACATTGGCTTTGGTTTAGGAGATTGACTCGACAGGATTCATACCCTATTCGCCTTCCGCCGAATTCACCGGGCCGGGCCAAGCCGAAGCTCGCCCCGCGTTGGTGCGCCTGGATGATAGTATCACCGGGGGACGGGTCTAATCAGCACCTGACAAAGGTGCAGTGTTCCGTTTTATTTGTAGGTGATATGCTTCATAGCCGTTATGCCAATGGCATTTCCCTGGGCCATCGCGTCCTGAACGCGGGAATGGCGAACAGCCGGAATGCCCTTCGCTTAAAAGGCCACGCCGCAGGCAGCGCAGGACTGAGCGCCAGGCTGCCGCGCCGCGCCGCAGCGAGTGCAATATCGTGGGGGCGGCAGCGCGCCCGTCGCCGCCGGCGCTCCCAAGGCAACGGGGCCGGCGGCTCCGGGCAGGGCGCAGAGAATGAGCAGCGTTGCAAGTCCGGCAAGAGTAACCAAGCCCCAACCTATCATAGAAATGAATAAGCTGTAAGCCCACCTCGCATCTTCTGGAATTTCACTCTCAATGAAAGCGTTTCCAAACAAAGCAAATCCGGCAATCGCCCATGCTATCCACCCTAAAACTATAATCGGGCAGATGGACAACCACCGGAGGGAGCGGTTGGCGTCACGCAACCGGCGCACCGTCAATGCGCATAATGGCAGAAGCAGGGCCAGCTCACAAATCGCCATAAGGAACCGGATAAAGACAAACGGCAAGATGAACCATGACAAAAGCAGTGATACCTCCGCCATGAAGAAAAACAGGGCATACCACCAGAATTCCCATCGAGGCGCCCGCCCGCTGAAATTAAGGCAGTTGCGAAACACCGAGAGCACCGCTTCTCCCGGGTCCGGTTTCTGCGTCGCGCCCACTGGCTGGGTCCCATAAGCGTTGGGGCCGCCAGCTCCGGGTAAAGCGCAGATAATCAGCAGCACAATCCAGCCGATACCTGGCGCCAGACCCAGCAGAAGCCACCATCCCGTCAGGGTAGTATCATGCAGCCGGCGCATTATTCTTCCCATTATTACCGGCAGTCCCGCCAGACTAACAATTCCCCAGATGAGCACACCAATTCCCTCAAACAGGCCGGGGACTATCGAAAGCAGGCCGGAAGCAAAGAGGCCGGCAATCCACCCGGCGAGTATGGGCAGGGTAGACCGCCAGAATTCAGCGCGGTTCATCCTGCCGCTGAAGTTGCCGAGTTTGAGCCATGCCATGAACAGAGCTAACAGCCAACCGAACAGCCAACCGAGACACCCATCGCCGCTGTCGGGCGAGTTCCCCCCCTGACCAACCCCTGGCCGGATGGAATAACGTCCGCCTCTGCCGCCTCCTCCGCGATAGAGAAGCACGGTAGCGCCAACCTTCTCCATCGCCATAAACCACTCCACGCTCAAGATAGCCGGACTCGCCGGGGCCGCGCGAGTCAATACCCGTCAATACCCTCTGGAGGGTATGCGGCAATCCTAACCGTTTGTCCTGAGCTTGTCGAAGAGCGCGCAGTCAGGGGATCCGCCGACTATTGCCAACGGGCAAAACAAGCTCAGGACAAATTGGTTTCGCCGAAGATTGCCGCCTTTCCTCTTGTGATACCATCACAGCATCCCGGTACAGACAGGATCAATCCAACCCAAAACGCAAGGGGGCAAACATGAAAGTCGGCGTCAGCACGGCAATCAACAGCAACTCAATGAATGTGGCGGAAATTGCGCAGAAGGCCGAGGAAGTTGGCTTCGACTCCTTCTGGCTGCCGGAGCATCCCATCATCCCGGTGCATACGACATCGCGCTACGGGGGAACGCCCGACGGCTCGATACCGCCCTTCATGGCCGACATGGGCGACCCGTTCATCGGGCTGGCCATGGCCTCGGCCACGACCACGCGCATCATGCTGGGCACCGCCGTCTGTTTGGTGCCGGAGCACAGCCCTCTGGTGCAGGCCAAGCAGATAGCCGCCCTGGACCACCACTCCGGCGGGCGGTTCATCTTCGGCGTCGGCACGGGCTGGCTGCGGGAGGAATCGGAAATCATGGGCGGCGACTTCGACCACCGCTGGACGCAGACCCGCGAGGCACTCGAGGTTATGAAGGCCCTTTGGACGCAGGATGAGGCCGAATACCACGGCGCCTACTACGACTTCCCGGCGATCAAGGTCTTCCCCAAGCCGGCGCAGAAGCCGCACCCGCCAGTCTTCCTGGGCGGCGCCGCCCGCAACGTCCTTCGCCGGGTGGTGGCTCACGGCGACGGCTGGATGCCCGTCCGCGCCACGGCCGAGGACGTCCGCGCCGCACGCGCCACGCTGGACGAGCTGGCCGAGTCGGCGGGCCGCGACCCCAAGAGCATCGCAATCTGCATCTCCGGCGCCGCCGACCGGGACGAGATCAGGCGCATGGAAGACGCCGGCGCCACCATGGCCACCGTCCGCCTGGCCAGCAGCGCCCCCGGCGAGGCCCTGCCCGCCTTGGAGAAGCTGGCCGAGGAAGTACTGGGGTAGGCGGGCAATGCAGCGGTTCTAAACCAAAGCCAATGTGGGATGTACATTTTGCGGACAGCCATTCGCAGTCAGGGTTCGCGCCTCGACCGTAGGGGCGGGTTTCAAACCCGCCCCTACCAGTGGACCGCCCGTGCGCCGGCGAGTCCACCTGCAATGAAACGCTACCTGGCATAAATGCCCATTTCACCTTGGATTTGGTTTAGTTCCTGGGATAGGGTGTCCGCGTGTGCCAAGTACGTAATACAGCGCCCGCAAGGCAAAGAGGTAACTCATGCGCATTGACGTTCATACGCACATCTGGCCCGACCACATCGCCCCTGCGGTGCTTCAGAACATGGTTGGCGCCTTCGGCTACCCGGCGGTGGGCATCAACACCGTGGACGGCATCAAGGAGCATATGCGGGCGTCGGGGGTCGACAAGTCGGTGGTGCTGGGCGTGGTGGAGCGGCTGGAGCACCTGCCGGGGGCCAACGACTGGCTCATCAGCATACAGGACGATATGCTGGCGCCCTTCGGGGCTATGCACCCCGACCTGGATGACAAGCCCGCCGAGGTACGGCGGATGCGGGAGGCGGGCATCAAGGGGTTCAAGCTGCACCCAATGGTCAACAGCTACTATCCCGACGACCCGCGGATGTTCCCCTTCTACGAGGAAATGGGCGACAACATGGTGGTGGAGATTCACTCCGGCCGCTGGGCCCACACCCAGCCGGGGGACACCATCTGGGCGGAGCCGGCGCGGATAATGAACGTGGTGCGGCAGTTCCCCAAGCTGAAGCTGATTGCCCTGCATCTGGGCGGGTTCTATATGCTGGACGAGGCGGAGCGGGAGCTGATCGGGCGCGAGAACGTGCTGATAGACACCACCTGGCCCCCGGCGCTTAAAGAGCTGGGCAGCGACACCCTGGCCAACATAATCAGCCGACACGGAGCGGAGAAGGTGTGCTTCGGCACCGACTTCCCGCTGGCCGACATGGCCGAGGACGCCAAGTTCATCGAGTCGCTGCCGCTGCCCGACGCAGCCAAGGAGCAGATGCTGGGAGAGAACGCCCGGGAGCTGATCGGGCTTTAGATTCAAGACCCTCCTTTTCTGATGCCAAACGACCGACGGGTAATTCCGTCGGTCGCTTCGTTTCCGGTGTCTTCAGGTTGCCGGTTATCTGGCGGACCCGTTGCTGGTTCTACAGGCTCGCTTCGAATGGACTTGGGGAAACGCCCCCCACCCTAACCCTCCCCCGGAGGGTTAGGGAACGACTGGGAGCCATATGCTCTTTAGCGGCCTTCCTTTATGAACTCGGCTACTCGCTCGCCTATGGTCATGGTGGTTACGTTGGTGTTGGCTCGGATGCAGTTGGGCATGATGGAGGCGTCCACCACGCGGATGTTCTCCATACCGTGGATTTTGCCGTACTGGTCCACGACGGCCATCGGGTCGCTGGCAGGGCCCATCTTGCAGGTGCAGGAGATATGCTGGCCGGTGGTGGCATCGCGCAACATATAGGTGTCGAGGGCATCGTCGTCGTCCAACTCCTCGTCGGTGGGTTCGACGCGCTCCTGTACGATGTCGCTGAATGATTCGTGCGCGCCGAGGCGGGCGCACAGGCGCACCGCGTCGCGCAGGCGGCGGCGGTCCTCCGGGTTCTCCATGTAGTTGTAGTTGAGGAAGGGCTGCTCGTCGGGGTCGGTGGAAGTCAGTTCCAGATACCCGGAGCTCAGCTCCAGGTCCAGGACACTGAGCATCCGTATGCCCATCGCGTCCATGCGCTCGCCGCCCCGGTCGACGCGCTCGGTGGCGTAGGACTGCATGAAGATCATCATGTCGTTGCGCAGGTCGGAGCCTTCGGCCGTCCAGCGCAGGGTCATCTGCACACGGGGGGCGAAGCCGTCCAGCGGATAGTCGGGCTTGGTGCGGAAGGTGGTGTATATCATGGGATGGTCGCGCAGGTTCTGCCCCACGCCGGGCAGGTCGTGGACCACCGGGATGCCCATCCGGTCAAGGTGTTCCGCCGGGCCGACGCCGGACAGCAGCAGTATGTGCGGCGAACCGATGGCCCCGGACGACAGCACTATCTGCTCGCCCTCGACGGTGAAGCGCTCGCCGCCGCTCTCGACCTCGACGCCGACGGCCTTCGGCTTTTGTCCCGGCTCCGCCGGGGAGGCGAAGATAACGCGGCGGGTAAGGCAGTTGGGGCGGATGGTCAGGTTCAGGCGGTGGCGGGCAGGGTCGAGGTAACCCAGGGCCGTGCTCCAGCGGATGCCGTTGGGGTTGTTGAACGGCACCGGCCCCACGCCGCTGGCCTCCGGGTGGTTGTGGTCTGGGGTGTCGGCGAAGCCCTCGTCGCGGCAGGACTGGTAGAAGGCGGCCTGATCGGGCAGCAACTCATCGCGCTTGAAGCGGCGGGCGATGATGGGGCCGTCGGAGTTATGGAAATCATCACCGGGGAAATCGGTGTCGGTCTCGATGCGCCGCAGGAAGGGCAGCAGCTTCACGTAGCTCCACTCGTCGTTGCCCATCTCGGCCCAGGAGTCGTAGTCCTGGGGCACACCGCGCAGGAAGACCTGGCCGTTGATGGCGCTGGAGCCGCCGGTGACCTTGCCGCGGGGCACCATCATGGGCGGGGCGGTCTCGGACGCCTTGCCCCAGAACTGCCAGTTGTGGTCGCTGGTCATGACGTCGGTGGCGGTGGCATAGCCGAACTTGACCTCGTCGGGCAGTTGCTCAAAATCCGGGTAGTCGCCTCCGGCCTCCAGCAGCAGGACGGACACGGACGGGTCTTCGCTGAGCCGGGAGGCCATGATGGAGCCGGCAGACCCGGCGCCCACCACGATGTAGTCGTATTTCATGGTTGCTCTCCTTGCCGCTTCGCGCGGGTTTGTCCGCGATGATACGGCGGGGGTTGTGGGGCGTCAACCGGGGCATAAACCGGGGATTCTCCAGAGTCATCCCAAGCATTCCCCCGCAAATGGGCGTACAGTCCGCCGGCCACGGGCGGCCCTGGCCGGTGCCGTTGTGATATTCTGAAGACTCAGCTGGCGCCGGAGGCCCGATAATGACAACCGCTGCCAACATCACCAATGCTTGGATTCACCGCACCTTGCCTGACATTTTCTATGAAGAGCCAGAGCGGATCGAAGACGCAATGCTCCAAGAGAAACCCCTGAACTATCTCTCCCGCCTGTTGTGGGAACGCTACAAAGGCCGTGAAGACGTGTTTATCTCCGGTTCGGTGTTCGTCTCCTATGACCGTCAGAACGGCAACGCCCGCGTTGCCCCGGATCTGTTCATCGCGTTTGGTGTGCCCGCCGCGGCCATCCGCGAGAATCTGCCCAACTTCTGGCTGTGGGAAACGGGCAAGGCGCCGGACTTCGCGATAGAGGTAGCGTCAAAAAGCACGGCAGCCAATGACTTGGGCCACAAGCGCCGTCTGTACGAAAGGCTGGGCATCTCCGAATACTGGCGGTTCGACCCGTCGCCGGGAGCCGAATTTTATGGCCAGCCTCTGGCCGGCGACCGGCTGATGGACGGCCGTTATATCCCCTGCGAACTGCGCGTCTCCCCCGAGGGCCAAATGCGGGGGCACAGCGAGTTGCTGTCCTTGGACTTCTACTGGGACGAGACGGCAGGGTTCGATGTGCTGGACCCGGCCACCGGCCGAACCATCGACCCCATGGTTGCCATCGCCGAACGCGCCGACACCGAGCGCGACGCCCGCCTCGCCGCCGAGGTCCAGCGCGACACCGAGCGCGATGCCCGCCTCGCCGCCGAGGTCCAGCGCGACACCGAGCGCGATGCCCGCCTCGCCGCCGATGCCCGCGTCCGCCGGTTGGAGGCTGAAATCCGCCGCTTGTCAGAAGGTGGGTAGCGCTCCGGGTTCCCTTGAAAAGGCCCGGCGGGGCGTTTTGCATGGCTGTGAACCACACGTCCATTCGCCCTAGCGATTGCAGTAATCTATCACTGGCTTTGAAGCCTCCTTGAAGCCGCGTGTAAAGAATGTGTACGTGGCGGCATAGTCCTGGTCCACGTCCACTGTGACTTCAAGTTTCCGCGCACCGCCCAGCAATGCCGCAATTATGGCGTCCCGAACGCTGACTGGAGCAAGTGTTGTTCTGAACTGTAAGTCGGCCTCTGTGTCATCCCATGTTCTGTGTTGCCAACGGCGCAATACGGGCGTTCCGTCGTCTATCCTATATTCGACCACTTCGTCAAAAAGACCCGTAAGGTCATCTGGCCAAGAAAGTAAAATTTCTCCTACCCTCTTGACGTATAGCTCGATATCGGCGCTTCCTCTGTCCGATAAACAATCAACCTGAAGGACATAACCCTCGAAGGAATATGGCCCTGTTCCGTACAAGAGTATTCGAGGTTCATCGTCCTCATATCCGAAATCCTGAATTTCCGGCCACGTCAACCACTCTCCGGTTGGAGACGGAACAGGGGTTGGCGTTGCCGTGGGCCTTGGGATGGGAGTGGGCGTGGGTAGCAGGGACTGCCCGCCGGAAGAAAGAAAGTCCATACGTCCCTTCAACTCCGACACCAGGAGAGCGAATCCAACGCCTTCAACGTTTCTCCCTGACAGCCAGTCATAGTCCTGCCGGGATGTTATCACGCCGATCACTCGCCCGGACATGTCTACCAGTGGCCCGCCGCTACTGCCGGGGTTTATTGGAGCATCGGTCTGAATCCATTCTGTTCCTGAGTAAGTCCGAATCGCCGACACGATTCCTCGTGTGACCGTTGGAGGATCTCCCGGTTCCGTACCCAGAGGGTGTCCCATTACCAGAACGTCCTGACCGGCGGAAACCCGTACTGCATTGCCGAAAACAACCGAGCGAAATCTCTGACTGTCCGTCAACTGTATGTAAGCCAAGTCCAGATACTCATCAAGGCCCAGCACCTGCCCACTCAGCCTTTGACCGTTGTGGGTCCATACGGTTACGCGGGAAGCGTTGCCGACAACATGGGCGTTGGTGATGACGCCGCCGCCGGAATCCACGATAAAGCCCGACCCGCTCCCGATGTCCGACTCTACAATTACCAGGCTGGGAGTGATTCCCCGGACCATGTCCTGAACCGTCGGCGTAGGGGTTGGCGCCCGAGTTGCCGTCGGGGCGGGAGTCGCGGTTGGTGTCGGGGTGGGAGTAGGTGCGGGAGTAGCAGTCGGCGTAGGCGTGGGAGTAGCTGTGGGAGTTGCAGTAGGCACAGGTGCGGCCGTGGGCTCCGGGGTTGCCGTGGGTGTCGGACTCGGAACCGGAGTATCCGTGGGGATGGCCGCGATGCCGGCAGCTATTCCGGCCTCTACGGTGGCGCCGATGTCCGGTGTGGGAGCCGGGGTTGCCGTTGGCGCCGGGGTTGGAGTGGGCGCAAGCGTGGTCGCGGGCGCCGCAGTGGATGTGGGTTCGGCGGCGCAGGCGAGGGCCGCCGACAGCAAGGCGAGCATTGCAACAATGAGCAGCAGGCGGACGCTGCCCGTCTTTGGGAACGGTAACATCGCATTTCTCCTCGCAATCCCGCAAATCAAACAGGACTGCAAAAATCACGGAAACAATCAAAGGCGCGATTGTGGTGACTGTGGAGAAATGCGGTTATTCCCGCTGCGGATGCTGGCCTTCGAAGTAAGGTCCGGCTTCACACCCAATGAAGCGGCTTGAAGGAAGGCAGAAGAGGAGTCCGGGGATGGTGGATGCTGAGGGCTGGATTGTCCGCCAAGGTACGACGGATCGGGAAATCCATCGGACGATAACGCTCAGAGGACGCACAAGAGCGCGTCCTGTCAACGGCCATCCGTTGTGGAAGGATGGAAGAACGTAGAGCACCACCGCGCCCACATACGCGGACAGCAACACTGCGCCCATCACAGTGGCAACCGGCTCGACCGTCTCGGCGATAAATCCCCATGCGATCCCGACTCCCGAAAGCCCGTTTGCTGTAGCCAAAGCCGCAAGCAAACCGGCAAAAATCAACACCATTGCAGGGGGCAATGCCAAGATTTTCATCTGGCCGACAATGAGTTCGCGGGCGTCAGCCCGTCCTTTTGTAGACAAAAACTCATACATCGGTTCAATTATACTATACGGCGCTCTGAATCACAAAGAGGTTTCGCGCGGCGATTGTTCTATCGTTCCGGCTATGCCCGACGGTTCCAGCCCCGGTTTGGCAACCCCACCAGCCGCGCGGCTACAATTTCAGGCATGCAATCCAAATCAGCGAGGTGAGTATGATCAAGCATTTTGGGAGCCTTTACGCCGGGTATGTGGATCTGGGGGATCTGGGGCTGGACGCCAGCCTCTGGAACTTCCGGGCTTTCACGGAACGCGACTTTCATCGCATCGATCATCTGAGGGCAGCGATGGGGGTCTTAGGGACTGTCGTCAATTTAAGAGTACTGGTCTCCAAGCGTCTGTTTTCGTCATTCCCGCGAAAGCGGGAATCCAGAATCCGGTTGCTGGCAAATACGTATTTGCTGCCAATGGCCTTTGGATTCCCGCTTTCGCGGGAATGACGGTGAATATGACGACACGCCCTAGTGCATCCCAGCTACCAGGACGAACTGGTCAACGGCGTCGCCGTCAGCTTCGACCCCCTCTTCGGCAGGAAGGGGGACTACTACGTCAACAGTCAGGCGGGCGAGGACCTGATAACCAACCCCAACGCGCACTCGGTTCCCGAGGAAATCATGTTGTTCAGGGATGGCACATACCAGGTCCTTGCCACCTCCAACCAGGTAGCGCCAGGGAAACTCCTCATGAGCGCCGACTATACGCGATGAGCGCCGACTATACGCGCCAGCTGCGCGCGCGCCTCCAATTGATCCACGACCGCTTCAAGGAATTGTACCAACCGAAACCCAACGAACCATTCGCCATGGAGATCGAGTTCAAGATCACCAGCGCGAATGTCCTGGCGATCAAACAGGCCCGGCCTTGGGTGTTCGGCGGCGTTGAGCGGGATACGCCGCCGCCAACGCCGGCCACGCAACCACCGCCAACGCCGCCAACGCCGCCACCGTCAACGCCGTCAACGCCGTCAACGCCGGCCACGCCGCCAACGCCGGCCACGCCGCCAACGTCAACGCCGGCCACGCAACCACCAACGTCAACGCCGGCCACGCCAACGCCAGCCCCGCCAACGCCAACGCCAACGACTACCACCGGCGGCCGAGGCGGCGGCGGCGGCTTCGTCCCACCAGCCCCTCCGCCGCCGCCGCCGGTGTCGAATGTCCAGGGAGTTGGGCAGCTGTTCCAGCCGCTGACACGAAACAGCACGCTGGGGCGGGTTTGGCGACTCATCGAATCATCCCAGCGTTGGCTGCTCTATGATCCAAACCCGGGTTTTGCGCCCTTCAATACGATGCAGACAGTCAACCTCGCGTCGGACCCGCCAGCCGTCGTGGCCATCAACGTGAGCCGCAACCAGCTATTCCGGGGCGTCCCGCTGTACGCGGGCTGGAACTTTGTGCCGGTCACGAAGAAGCCGCTACCTCGACAACCTGGGAGCGGGACGCAGCCGGTCGAGCAGATTCTAAGCCCGCTGGCCAGCAGCGGCGCGCTACAGCGGGTCTGGTGGCTGGACAGCCGGACGCAGGAGTGGAAGTTCTACGATCCGGATCCGCAGTTGGCGGCGTTCAGGACGTTGACGTCGGTCGAATTGGCCGCCAATCCGCCGGTGGTTCTGGCGGTCGGCATGGACCGTCAGCAGGAGTTCAGAGGGCGGACCCTTTACCGCGGCTGGAATTACCTTGTCTTGAGATGACTGGCCCAGCGGAGCTGATCCGGTGCTGAAGCCGGACGCGCCAACACGCGACGCCCAGAAAGCGATGGGATTGTCTGAATCAGGATTTACCGGATTTTGAGATGTTCAGGATAGCCGCCCCAATCCTGAACATCGATGAATCCTGTTCAGACAAGATTGGGGCCGACAGACTTTGCAATCGTCCTGAAAAACCACCAGGACGATTGCAAAGCGCTTCCCGACCCGATCATAGTGAGCCTGTCGAACCATCGGCGGCTTGGACGGGCATCCTTCGACAAGCTCAGGATGAGCGGACACCGACACTTGGAGTTACTTTGCAATCGTCCTGAAAAACCACGGGTCGGGTATACAATGGCAGGAAAGAGGGTGTATCCTTTCGCCCGTTGGGAACCGCCCGGGAGACGTCATGGCGGAATACCTTCCATTTCAAGAGAAGCACTCGATCCAAGAGGCGCAGATCAGCCTGTTGTTCTTCGAGCGATTCGACCGGCAGGCCATTGAAACGACCCGGGGATTTGCCGAAGCGGAATTGTCAGACATCCTCCCTATCTCAGTTGAGGTAAGAGGAGGGTCATTCCAGATAGACATCACCAATCCCTCAGAACCATCGCCTATGGGAGCCATGTCCTCGGACTTGGTCGGATTCCAGTTCTCGAAAGTACAGGGCAACGGGCAACAGGCCAGAGTCCTACAACTCACGGAGAACGTTCTTTCGGCGAGCATCATGGACTACGAATCCTGGGATCTCGCAAGTCAGCACATAAACAGGTGTTTTCTTGCAGTTCTAAGGTCACTACCCCTCAACCGAAACCCGGTAGTAGGCTTCAGCCATAGATTCATCGACCGGTTCACTTACGGCGGGCGTCCGAGTGAGGCACGGGCCGAGCTGCTCTTCGTGAATGAGAGTTCTCATTTGGCGCCGCATATCTTCGATTCAGGTTCTATTTGGCACTGCAACACTGGATGGTTCGATACTACAATTGGACGGGGAAGAGTTCTCCACAACTTGAACATATCCAGTCAGCCAGTTGACCTCTCTTCGGCGGTAATGATCGACCACCAGGCAACGATGCACCTGGAGTCCCCTCGGCAATCAATTCCCGCACTTTGGGAACCATCCGACGACGAGATCGGATTGAAACAGGCATTAGGGATCCTTCACGACCAAAACAAGGAGATATTGAAGAGTATCCTGCTGCCAGAAATGCTTTCGAAAATAGGGTTATAACCATGATGAGGTCGACTCTACCAAGCAAGGGAATGCCCCCAAGCAGCGGATTGGGAGCCGAGATTGGATACACTCGCTCCATGACTCACGAGGTGTTGAAAACGGAGCCTACTGGCCTCTATCAGTGTACTCCGGCAACCAAGCCGGTGTCTGAAATTTCTTGGAGGACGGTATTCCTTCCGTTGCTAGATCGGCTGTCTGAATTACAGTCGAGGCCGGAATCCGAAAGATGGCCGGCCGCTGATTGGCCCTCGGAAGCTGCATTCAAGGACGCGGTAGCTTTCATTGACCGACTGCCAGTGCCTCTCAGGGCATCACCTTATATTTCGCTGGCGGACGACGGAGAGGTCAACTTCGCCTGGACCCAGGAAGGGATGCTGATAGACCTGGGGTTTTATGGGAGCGGCGCTTATTCCTTCTATGCTCGCGGGCAGGACGGAGAAAAGTGGTTTGGAGATGACATCTCCGTGATGTCGCCTCTACCGAAGGCGCTCAGAGCGTTGCTGGCCGGGTGACCACACGTGCCTTGTCAGTCCCCGCACTTGGACGAAGGAACTTTGGCTGCTCCGGGAATTTCTCCAGGACTGGTGGCGGACGAAGAGAGTCTTCTCAGGGAGATTTTGAACCCCGGCCATGTGGTTGATGGCGTGGTCCAGCCTTCCGCGATCTCGCTGACAGATTTGAGGGGACGGGGCTTTTCAGTACATCGATTGGGATATGTCACATCGATTGGGATATGTCACGCGGAAGTTTGTCGAAGATTCCATAGAAGAGAAGCTGACGAGGACTTTCCAAGGAAAGATACGAGTGTCAGAAGGGGTAGTACGCTTCACTGCCAGGGCCGTGAGGGAAATTCAAGATAACGGAAATCAAGTTTTCGTAGTAGTAGACAGCGCGACACGGTCAAACTTGGGCCATGCTTCGATTTATCTGTCCAACGCTGGGATGAAAGATAGCTTGGCGCGGAGCATGAGAGACGAACTGCTGCCACTTTGGGGGAACCGGATGTCGGTCGCAGATGCTTTTGCAGCGCAATAGACAAAAATCCGGCGCCCTCAGACAGAACAGGGCGGGCCATCATCGGCCCGTCCTTTCCATTTCCTGTTATAGGGAGCAACGACTTATAGGGAGCAACGACGCCCCCCCGACGCCGTTTGACAACCCCACCAACAACGCAGATACAATTTCAGCAGCAAATCCAATTGAACGAGGTATGCAATGATCAAGCATTTTGGGAGCCTTTACGCCGGGCACGTGGATCTGGGGGATCTGGGGCTGGACGCCACTCCGGTCAACGAGCGGCGGTTCGACAACGAACATCTCATCACCATCTTCGACCGCTGCGAGCAGATGGCGAAGCTGATGGACCGCTTGGGGTATCACAGCTTCTGGGCGGCCGAGCACCATTTCCAACACGAGGGGAACGAGGTTATCCCCAACCTGTTGATGATGTTCGTCCACCTGGCCAGGATGACCAAGCAACTCAAGTTTGGCTGCGGCTTCAACATCAACCCCATGTGGCACCCGCTGCGCCTCGCCGAGGACTATGCCACCGCCGACATCCTGACCGGCGGACGGGTCATCTTCGGCGTGGGCCGGGGCTACCACTCGCGGGAGGTCGACACCTTCGGCGTGCCCAGCACCAACTCGGACAACGATATGAACCGGGAGATATTCGAGGAGCAGGTCGAGGTCATAATGAAGGCGTTCCACGAGGACTCCTTCTCGTACCAGGGCAAGCACTACCAGCTACCGCCCGAGGTGCCGTACCGGGGCTACACGCTGAAGGAGCTGACGCTGGTGCCACGTCCGAAGCGCCAGCCCGTGGAGACCTGGCAGCCGATGGTGTCGAGCAGCCAGCGGGCCATGGACTTTATGGCGAAGCACGACATCCAGGGCATCATGGGCGGCGGCGCGGTCACCGGAGGGGCAAACGACGACGTCATCATGCGCTGGACGGAAACGGTAAACCGCCACGGCCATAACGTGGAGCCGGGCGGGCGGCTGGTCATCGGCCTGCCGACCTTCATCGCGGACTCGGAGCAGGAGGCCATCGAGCAGGGCCGCAAGTACCTGGAAGAGGACATGAAGATGTTTGCGCCGCTGGGGTTCTTCCGGGCGCTGACGGACTCGCAGATTGAGGCGCTGGGCGATCCACGACGGGCCCGGGGGGCCGGCCTGCCGACGATGGAGGACATCGTCAACCAGCAGGCGTGGCTGGTGGGAACGGCGGAGCAGGTGACCGAGAAGATCATGGCGATCCAGGACAGGTACCCCGGGCTGGAGTATATGCACGTGGGCTGCAACCGCATGGGCGCGCCGTTGGAGGTCATGCTGGAGCAGCTACAACGGTTCGGCGAAGAAGTGATGCCCCACTTCAACGTGGAGGAGAAGCCGCTGGGGTAGGCGGTTGCGGGATGCGACGCGGGCTACTATTTGTCTGAATCAGGATTTTCAGGATTAAAAGATTCACTGGATTGAAAAATCCTGGTTCAGACAATTTGCGCCAAAAATAGAAAGACTCTACCGTAAAGTAAGAGCTATCGTAAAGTAAGAGATGGAAGCGCATGACTATCACTCGAGTAGTGCTGGAGAACTTTACCGTCTTCCACAAGCTGGACTTGGAGCCTTCGCCCGGGATTAACGTCTTGGTGGGGGCGAATGGGACGGGGAAGACGCATTTGATGAAGGTGTGCTATGCGGCATTGGCGAGAAGCGATTATCCGCCAGCTGATTATTATTTTAAATTGCTGGATTGCTTTCTACCGGCTGGCAAAGACCACCTGAGATTGATTGGACGCGGCAACCCAGACAAGACTGCGCGGCTGGACGTATTTCGTGGCAGTTCCTTCGTTAGCGGGGAGTTGCCCAAAACAATAGGCTTCACTAATCTGCCGGGCTCCGAATCATCGGATGACTGGGACTTCTCTCCGTCGTTTGCGACCTACATCCCTGCCAAGGATATGCTTGCCAACGCGCCGGGCTTCAGGTCGCTTTACTCCGCGCGCGAAGTTCATTTCGAGGAAACGTACCTAGACATTCTGGACAGGGCTTATCTCCCGGCTTTACGCGATCCCGCTGAGTTTGTACCGGCACAGGTACTTGAGAAGTTGGAAGCCGCGCTTGGCGGAAAGGTCACATTGCACGGGGAAGAGTTTTTCCTGAGTGGGGAGCAGGGGGAGATTGAGTTTACGCTGCTGGCGGAGGGGTTGCGGAAGCTGGGGTTGCTGTGGCTGCTGATTCGGAACGGGACGCTCAAGCCTGGGGCGGTGCTGTTCTGGGATGAGCCGGAGACTAATCTGAACCCGAAGTTGTATGGGGTGGTGATTGATGTGATGCTGGAGTTGCAGCGGATCGGGGTGCAGATTTTTCTGGCGACGCACGACTACGTGATACTCAGGGAATTAGACCTTCAGGCGAAGGAAGGCGACAAGGTGGCTTTCCACTCCCTTTATCACGAGGAAGGCCAAATAGCCTGCCACACTACGGACAAGTTTTCGGAAATTCACTCAAACGCCATCATGGAGGCTTTCGACAGTGTCTATGACCGAGAGATTAAGCGCAGCTTGGCGGGCCTAATATGACCATGGTCCTTGAGGAAAGGGACCTGCAAATCACAATAAGCCACGCAGAGGCAGCACGTAGATTCGATGGCTCCGATCACGGCCTGACTCACTGCATGAAGGCAGTGGACTTTGTAGTCGAGCTTTCCGACCGTTTCTTGTTTATCGAATTCAAGGATCCCCAGCACCCGAGAGCCACTCCCGAATCAAGACAGGAGTTCATCGGCAGTCTCGTATCCGGCAGCCTCGACGAAGAGTTGAAGTACAAATACCGGGATTCATTTCTATACGAATGGGCCGCTGGACGAGTGAGTAAACCTGTCTATTACATGGTGCTAATAGCACTCGACACGCTGACATCGGCCGAACTGGATAGACGGACAAATGACTTGAAGAGAAAACTGCCTGTTGGAGTGCCAAGTTCATGGGCGCGACCAATTGTGCAGGATTGTGCCGTGTTTAATCTGGCATCATGGAACCAGCATTTCCCGGGCTTTCAAGTTAGCCGCCTGACGCCGAAGCCGTAGGGGAGTTGATTCATCGGCCCTTTCTGCTCCACCAACCCCACGTATTTTCCTGTTGACACTGCCGCCTGCCGGTGGCTATATTCCAGATACCACCATTTAGGGAGGAGACTGGACGATATGATGCAGCAGACTGGGCGTGTTCGGGTTGAGGCTGGCAACGTTACCTTCGTTGTCCAGCATGAGCTTTGGGACGGCAACATTCAGGACCACTCAGATCAGGGCGTGGCCATTCTGGTCGAGGCCGGCGGCGACACCGCGCTGCGGTTCAACTGCTTCGACCGCGAGCGCAGCTATGTCTACGGCCCTGGCGGCAAGAATGTCAAGTTCCGCATGGACGAGACCGTGGACGGCAACCCCATCGGCTGGTCGGTGAGGACCCTCCGCAGCAGCATAGGCATCATGCTCACCGAGGCTGGATATGCCGAGGCCGCCGGCGCAGTGGACCTGGCCGCCGTATACTCGGCGCTGGACGAGGTGGAGAACGTCGCGCGGGCCAAGTTCATGGCCGAGCGCAACACCGTGAAGCACAACCGGGGCACCGATGTCTTCGAGGCCGGCAACATCAAGTTCGGCCTGGAAAACCGGCGGCTGGGTTCCGGCGACGGCGGCGTGGCCATCCACGTGCTGGCCGACCTGGCCGGGAACACGGGCCGCGTCTTCACCGAGGAGACCGAGCTGCTGGCCTTCGACTGCTTCTGGGACGGCCCGCACTACCACTATGGCCCCCGCAACAAGAACCATCGCATCTACTGGGACAAGGCCCTGGTTTCCGACCCGCTGGGCTGGTGCCTGGACCAGTTCAAGAGCAAGAACTTGGGGCCGATGCTGGAGCGCGCCGGCTACCCCGGCGTAGCCGCCGACCTGGACGAGGACCTGATCGCGTCGGTGATTCCCGCCGTCGAGGCCCGCGCCCGCGAGATGCAAGCCGGGGGCGTTCCGGCCGAGGTGACTCCCAACCTGGTGCAGTAGGCAGCGTCCCGGCAATCCAACTGGCGCGGACTTCCGGAACAGACTCTCAGGCCGCCGCAGCTATCGCCTGCGGCGGTCTTTTGTTTGTCCTCTTTATCAACAACAACAGGTCTTGCCGGTCCTGTTTGGATGGGGCAATGCGCCGGCAGTAGCAGGTGACGGCAATCACCTTTGGTATCAGGTGTTATCAGGGCCCTTTCATTCTCAGGCAAAGTTCCCTCTCCTTCCGGGAGAGGGTTAGGTGAGGGCGTATCCTTACAGAAAACCGTCGTTGATACGCAGGATTCCACCCTCACCCCGGCCCTCTCTCGGAAGGGAGGAGAAGTATGAAAAAGCCCTGGCTTTTTATAACAAAATTGGCGCCCACTTGGAGGTTTGTAGTACAGTATCCTCGCTTCTGCCATCCCTTTTCAGGGACGCCCAGATCGAGAACTGGGCATGAGCGAGTTCGTCGTCGTTGATGCAAGCGTGGCATTCAAGTGGCTGGTGAGGGAGGAGCACACCGACAAGGCCCTGGCAATTCTTCGGGTTTGGGATAGTCAAGACATCAGGCCAGCGGCTCCTTATCTGATGCCCTTTGAGGTGGCTAACGCTCTCCATAGGCGAATAACTCAGGGCGAGCTAAGTGTCGAGGCGGCTGCCGATCTCATAGGTAGTCTGCTGTCGTCGCGTCTCGAACTGCATCAGCCGCCCAATCTTCATCGCAGGGCGCTCGAGTTGGCCGGCCAGCTCAAGCAAGGCGCAGTCTACGACGCCCACTACCTGGCGCTGGCTGAGAGTCTCGATTGCGAGCTGTGGACCGCCGACCAGAGGTTTTACCGAGCGGCAGGCCCAGGCGTTGAAAACCTGCGCTGGATAGGGGATTTCAGTGTGCAGGATAACGGGTAGGGCAACTATGCCTCTTGTCCGTTACAACTCTTAGCTTAGAGTTCTCTCACAGGCTCCAGCCCGTCTTACAGGAGAAGGCGCTCCTTCTCCCCCGGACGCTCTGCGCGAAGCAAAGAAAAGATAGGAGGTCACGGTCATGGCGAGTACAGGAACGACGAGATGGCTTACTTTGCTGGGCATTCTCCTTGCCCTGGCCCTTACGGCAGCGCTCGCGGCCTGCGGCGGCGATGAGCCGGACGCCGACGGAGAGCGGACCGCGACGCCCCGGACGGAGGCCACGGAGACCGGGGACGGGGACGCGGCCACCGTTGCGCCGCGACCGACGGCTACGACAGCGCCGCTGCGCACCATTGGGCGGACCTCCGGCTCCGCCAAAACGGACCGGGAGGCGCTGGTTGCCCTCTACATCGCCATCGACGGCCCGAACTGGAAACACAATACAAACTGGCTGAGTGACGCGCCCCTGGGCGAATGGTACGGCGTCGACACCAACGACGAGGGCCGAGTCACTCAGCTGTTCATCGACGACAACCGGTTGAGCGGGGAGATACCGCCGGAGCTTGGCAGCCTCTCCAACCTGGAATGGCTGGTCCTCAACAGAAACCAGTTGAGTGGGGAGATACCGCCGGAGCTGGGCAGCCTCTCCAACCTGAAAACGCTGGACCTCCGCGGCAACGAGTTGAGCGGGGAGATACCGCCGGAGCTGGGCAGCCTCTCCAACCTGGAAGAGCTGGAACTCAGCGCCAACGCCTTGAGCGGGGAGATACCGCCGGAGCTGGGCAGCCTCTCCAACCTGCACACGCTATACCTCTCCCAGAACCAGTTGAGCGGGGAGATACCGCCGGAGCTGGGCAGCCTCGCCAACCTGACAGGGCTGCGCCTCAGCGCCAACGACTTGAGCGGGGAGATACCGGCGGAGCTGGGCAGCCTCGCCAACCTGACAGGGCTGCGCCTCAGCGCCAACGACTTGAGCGGGGAGATACCGCCGGAGCTGGGCAGCCTCGCCAACCTGCAAGGGCTGTACCTCGGCGGGACCCAGTTGAGCGGGGAGATACCGGCGGAGCTGGGCAGCCTCGCCAACCTGACATGGCTGACCCTCGAGGCTAACCAGTTGAGCGGGGAGATACCGCCGGAGCTGGGCAGCCTCTCCAACCTGACATGGCTGAACCTCAGCGCCAACGACTTGAGCGGGGAGATACCGGCGGAGCTGGGCAGCCTCGCCAACCTGACAGGGCTGCGCCTCAGCGCCAACGACTTGAGCGGGGAGATACCGCCGGAGCTGGGCAGCCTCTCCAACCTGACACGGCTGATCCTCAGCGCCAACGACTTGAGCGGGGAGATACCGTCGGAGCTGGGCAACTTCTCCATCCTGCACCTCCAAGACAACCAGTTGAGCGGGGAGATACCGCCGGAGCTGGGCAGCCTCTCCAACCCGGCATGGCTGGACCTCAGCGCCAACGACTTGAGCGGGGAGATACCGCCGGAGCTGGGCAGCCTCTCCGGCCTGATACATCTGAACCTCGGCGGGAACCAGTTGAGCGGGGAGATACCGCCGGAGCTGGGCAGCCTCGCCAACCTGGCATGGCTGACCCTCGAGGCTAACCAGTTGAGCGGGGAGATACCGCCGGAGCTGGGCAGCCTCGCCAACCTGAGAAAACTGGACCTCAGCCAAAACGACTTGAGCGGGTGCGCTCCAGCCAGTTTACAACGCAACAGGTTATCCCTGACTCTGCCGGATACCGTGAACGGCTATTGCCCGTAGAGGCCGGGGCTAAACAGAGATAGGAGGTCACGATTATGGCGAGTACAGGAACGACGAGACGGCTTACTTTGCTGGGCATTGTCCTTGCGCTGGCGCTGTCGGTAGTCCTCATGGCCTGCGGCGGCGATGAGCCGGCCACCGACGGAGAGCGGACCGTGACGCCCCGGACGGAGGCCACGTCCACGCCCGCGACGACGGCGGCGGCTTCCACCCCCATGCCGGTAGACGCGCCCACCGCTGCCGCTGCGCCGCTGCTCACCATTGAGCGGACCTCGGCGGCAACGGACCGGGAGGCGCTGGTTGCCCTCTACATCGCCACCGACGGTCCGAACTGGGACCGCAATATAGACTGGCTGAGTGACGCGCCCCTGGGCGAATGGTACGGCGTCATCACCAACGACGAGGGCCGAGTCACTCTGCTAGACCTCCACCACAACGATTTGAGCGGGGAGATACCGCCGGAGCTGGGCAGCCTCGCCAACCTGCTAGTATTACAACGACGCTTCCTCAATTTAGTCAGTTTTTGGCCTGAAATCGCTTCGCTGAAGGCAAGGCCTCAAAGCTGTCAAGCGCGTGGGCAGGTCGCCATGAAGAGGTGATCAAGGTCCCTTTCTTGCGAACCGTCGTTGTAATACTAGGGAGTGTCGTCATATTCACCGTCATTCCCGCGAAATCGGGAATCCAAAGGCCATCGGCAGCAAATGCGTATTTGCCGGCTACCGGATTCTGGGTTCCCGCTTTCGCGGGAATGACGGAAACACGCGCTATGACGGAAACGGACGCTTGGAGACCGATTTTCTTTAATTGACGACACTCCCTTAAGTGCTCCAGAGCGTCGGCAAGCTGGCCAAGCTCGTTGCGGTTAACACCCCCTGGAACTCTACGGCAGCTCGTCCCGCTCCACCAAGTGAATCAGCAGCCCGCCCAGGCTGGCGGGGTGGATGAAGCCGATCTGCGCCAGCCGGCTGCCGGGGCGTCCCCGGGTATCAATGAGCGTGTAGCCCGCGGACTCCAGGCGGCTCAACTGGCTGTTGATGTCACGCACTTTCAGGGCAAGGTGGTGCAGGCCGGGGCCACGGCTCTGGATGAAGCGGTCTATGACGTTCTGGTCCTGCCGGGTGCTGCCGGGGCCGGGGGCCGCCCGCCCCGTTCCCGGGTTGGACACCGGGTTGGAGTTGGGAGGGTTCAGGTTTTGTAGGAGCTCCAGCTCGCAGTCGCCGATGGTGATGAAGGAAACCCGGACGCCGCCGACCAGCTCGGCGCTCTTGGAGCGGTAGGTCACACCGTATTTGTCGGAGGTGAAAGTCTCGAGGGACTGGGCGACTTCCGTGTCGGTCTGGCTGCTCTCCAACTCCCAACCCAGCTTGTTGGTGAATACGTCCCGGACCTGGTCGTTGTCGTCGCTGGCGACGCCGATGTGGTCAATACGCTCGACGACCTCCGGGTCCTGCCTGGCCAAGTTCAGCGGCTCCGACAGGTAGGTTACAACGCCGCCGGTGGCCTTGGGGTCCAGCAGGATGCGCTGGGTGCCGCCCAGCCCCCACTCCAGGGTGTCGGAAAGCATGGGGAGTCCGGCCTCCCCGGCGGTCAGCGCCGCGCTCACCGGGAAGTCCACCTCAACCGCCAGATGATGAACGCCGGTGCGCTCCGCGCCGCCGACGAAGGGGTCGCCCACCTCGAACAGGGCGATGGCCGTATCGCCCATCGGGAAGACGGGCGCGCGGTTCCCGCCGGAGCCGACGGTGGCCATGGACGCCTCCAGCTTGAAGTCCCGGTGTAGCATCTCCGCCACCGCCGCAACGTCGCGCACTACAACGCTCAGATATGCCAGACGGTTACCAATCATCGCTCTTCTCTCAGACCTCTCGATGTCGTCCGTGCGACTTACCGTTGATTACTTCCATTCCAGCAACACCAGGGGAATGTCGCGCTCGGTGCGCTGCTGATACTCCTCGTACCGGGGCCAGATGGCGGTCATTGTGGACCAGAGGCCCGCCTTTTCTTCCGGCGTGGCGGTTCGGGCGGTGGCGGTGAACCTGTCGGCGGCCACCTGAAGCCCGACGGCGGGGTTGACCCGCAGGTTGAGATACCAATGGGGATGGACATCCGACCCGCCCCTTGAGGCGACGACCAGGAAGCCGCCGCCGCTACGCCCGTAGATGAGCGGAGTGGTTACCTGCTCGCCGGATTGCCGCCCGGTGGTAGTCAGCAGCAGCGTGGGAACGCCCCGCCAGATATGGCCGTCCTCCCCGTCGGAGGCGCGGTAACGATCTATGTGGTCCTGCACCCATACTGAGCGCGGGACGCCGGATGTACTCATTCCCAAATGCCTGCCCCCGAATGCCTGCCCTTGGATTCGCCACCCGCCGTCGCCGCCCATCGGCAAAGAGCTGACAAGCAGAGTAGATTATGTGCGCCCCATTATACAGAGAAGCCCCGTGGGGAGAATTGACCTTTGGGGCTGTTACGGGTGTATCATCGGGGCAATCCGGGAAAATTCGGGAGGAAATCGGGAGGATTGAAATGCGGGTTATCAGAATTGCCGAGGTGGAAACGGTGCCCATAGACACAGCAACTCCGGTGCCGGGATGGACCGGCGGCGAGGTGCGGCGCACCCGTCAGCCGCTGATTCCCGAGGGGGCCAGCGAGAACTTCAACAGCAGCGTGGTCAACTTCGAGCGGGGCGCCACCACCGGATGGCACACCCACCAGAGCGATCAGATCCTGGTGGTCACCTCCGGCGTGGGCACCGTAGCCAACGAGACCGAGGAGCAGGAAATCGCGGTCGGCGATGTGGTGCACATCCGCAAGGGCGAGAACCACTGGCACGGCGCAAGGGCCGAGTCCTATATGTCCCACATCACCATCACGGCGGTGTAGGGGGCGAAAACCCGGCTCACGCAGTTACGGCAGATGGTTAGAATCACAAGGGGGGCGGCCAACCAACCGCCCCTTCTTTACTTTGCACTGTGAACTATCAGGCAGTGATGCGCGCCCGCATGGCTCGGGCAAATTGGGGGTCTCATTTCGCTCGCGTCAGCCCCACTGTCCAAGTCCTTCTTCCCGACAAGGGGCTTCCGTCCGGGTTTCTAGCCCGGCTTCCTTGCCGCTCCCAAGAGCGAAAGCTAGAATGTAGCAAAAATCGTCGGCCCGCCCCCGGGCTTTGGGATGGGGTGGGCCGTGTCAGTATTGCGCCTGGGCCGGAGGAGGTTGTAGTGCGAAACGAGTTTACCGCCATTTTCGAGTTGGACGATGAAAGTCGGTCTGAGCCATTTTACTTTGCCTACTGTCCTGAAATTATAGGCGCTCGTGCCGAAGGAAAGACAATAGACGAGGCGCGGGACAAGTTGGCCGAGGCGATAAAGTCCGAGTTGAAAGCCCGCCGGGAAAAAACTATGAGTGAGATACTGTTCGATTTGCCGCCCGACGCCAACCGCGAAGTTATCGCCGTCCAGGAAACCATAGCCATGCAATGGGTCCCATACCCTGGCACATAGTAGTTCCGGCTACAACACCTTTAGGGGGTGGTCAATGACACTGGTCACGAAAGAACCGATGCCGGATGACACCCAGGCTACATTTATCTACCAGAAACCGGAAGCCGTGGTGCGAAACGAATTCACGGCGATCCTTCTACGGGACGAAGATTGGTACGTTGCTTTTTGTCTGGAGATTTCCGCCGCCAACGGTCAAGGCAAGACCAGAGAGGATGCGCTGGAGAACTTGGCTGAAGCGATACTGCTGTACATGGAAATGCGTCGAGAGGACGGACTGCGCGGCGTGCCGACCGAAGCCATCCGCGAGGTCATTGTCGTTCAATGAAGCGCGGAGATTTGATACGCCACCTTCGCCGGCATGGCTGTTATTTATTGCGCGAGGGCGGCTCACATTCGATATGGACCAACCCGGAAACGCTTGAAGTTGAAGAAGTACCAAGACATACGGAAATTCGCAACTTCGTCGCATAACTTCGTCGCATATAAGATTTGCCGAAAATTGTCAATCCCCATAATCGGCAGAGAAAACAGGTAATAGAGGAGCCGCAACATGGTGCAGCAAGGACAGATTGACCACCTGCTTCAGGAGACCGGGCAGATTGAGCCGTCGGCGTCCCTGGTGCAGCAGGCGTTCCTGCAGGACTACGACGGGGCCTACCGCGACTCCATGGAGTCGCCCGAGGCATTCTGGGAGGGCGTGGCCTCGGAGCTGGAGTGGACGCGCCGCTGGGACAGCGTTTTCCAGTGGGACTATCCCACCTTCCGGTGGTTCCTGGGGGCGAAGTGCAACATCACGCAGAACGCCCTGGACCGCCACCTGACCAACGGCAACCGCAACAAGGCCGCCTTCATCTGGCTGGGCGAAGACGGCACCGAGCGCGTCTTCACCTATGGCCGGCTGGCGCAGTTGGTCAACCGCTTCGCCAACGGGCTGCGCTCCCTGGGCGTGGGCAAGGGCGACCGGGTGATCATTTATATGCCGCTGACGCCCGAGGGCGCCATCGCCATGCTGGCCTGCGCCCGCATCGGCGCGGTGCACAGCGTGGTCTATGCCGGGTTCAGCTCCGGCTCCCTGCGCGACCGCATCCTCGACGCCCAGGCCAGGGTGGTCATCACCGCCGACGTGGGCTACCGCCGCGGCAACGAGGTCGACCTGCTGGGCATCACCGAGCGGGCCGTCGCAGACTTGGACATGGTCGAGAAGGTAATCGTCTGGCGGCGCAAGGGCGCATCCGACAGCCCATCGTCGCTGGGCACGCGCGAGGTGGACTTCGATGCGCTGATGGCCTCGGGCAGCGTGGACTGCGAGGCCGAGGAGATGGACTCCGAGGACCCGCTTTACATTCTCTACACCAGCGGCACCACCGGCAGGCCCAAGGGGGTGCAGCACGTCCACGGCGGCTACATGGTCGGCACCTACTACCACTTCAAGAACTTCTGGGACGTGAAGGACGACGACGTTTATTGGTGCACCTCCGACATCGGCTGGGTGGTGGGGCACAGCTACATCGTCTACGCGCCGCTGGTTGCCGGGGCGACGACCGTGTTCCGGGAGGGCGCCATCGACTACCCGCACCCCGGCGTGTTCTACGAGACCATCGAGAAGTACGGCGTCAACGTCCTATTCACCGCGCCGACGGCCCTGCGGATGCTGATGCGCTACGGCGAGGACTACCCGAAGCAGTACGACCTTCGCTCGCTGCGCTTTCTCACCTGCGCCGGCGAGCCGCTGAACCCCGAGGCCCTGCGCTGGAGCTACGAGCACATCTGCGGCAGCGGCGAGTGGGGCCACATCGTTGACAACTGGTGGCAGACCGAGACCGGCGGCCCGTGCCTGGGCACCACCGCCACCATGCCGGTCAAGCCCGGCCGGGTGGGCCGGCCGATGCCCGGCGCGGAGATGGACATCGTTGACCGGGAGGGCCAGCCCATCACCGAGCCGGACAAGGGCGGTCTGCTGGTCATCAAGCGTCCCTTCCCGCACTTCTTCCGCACCGTGTTCGGCGACCCCGACCGCTACGCCAGCGACTGGAACACCATCCCCGGCGTCTACTTCACCGGCGACGTGGCCCTGCGCGACGCCGACGGCTACTACATGGTGGTGGGCCGCGCTGACGACGTGCTGAACGTGGCCGGCCACCGCATCGGCTCGGCCGAGGTGGAGAGCGCGCTGGTGTCGCACCCGGCGGTGGCCGAGGCGGCGGTCATCGGCAAGCCCGACGAGCTGCGGGGCGAGAGCATCAAGGGCTTCGTAACCCTGCGCGTAGGCAACGACCCATCGGAGGAGATGGTGAACGCGCTCAAGCTGCACGTCCGCAACGAGATGGGCCCAATAGCCGTCCCCGCCGAGATCGACTTCACCCCCACGCTGCCGAAGACCCGCAGCGGCAAGATCATGCGCCGTCTGCTGAAGGCGCAGGAGCTGGGCCTGGATCCCGGGGATATTACGACGCTGGAGGAGTAGGGGGCCTGCGTATTCGGCAGTCGCGCCCAAAGGTGAAGCTATCAGGGAATGAACGGACGAGAATTTATCCGTCGGGCGCGACGCTACGCCAGGCGCAACGGATTGGAGTGGGATTTTGACCCTCAGAAGGGGAAAGGAAGCCACGGGACGATATACGTGGGAGACCGCCGTACACAGGTGCAACATGGTGAAATTGCCACCGGTACTTTGATGTTCATGCTCAGAGAACTGGACATCGACAGGAGGAATTTCTGACCTATGAAATACGTCTATCCCTGCATATTGGAACCTGAAAAGGACGAAGCATATAGGGGTTGGTACAACGTGTCTTTCCCAGACATCCGAGGAGCTTTGACTTGCGGACGTGACTGGAAAACGGCCATGACAATGGCCGAGGACTGCTTGGTCGTAGCCTTGGCGGCGTACATGGATTGTCAAGAGGAACTGCCGACACCCAGCGCCTGGGCAAAGGGACAGGAGCTTTTGACTGTCCAGCCGCTCATCGCCGCCCAACTGGACTTGTACGCGGCCATGGGTGAACAGGGTGTCACCGCCTCAAACTTGGCAGCGCGTCTGGGCCTGGCAGAATCCCAAGTCAAGAAACTGCTGATATTGGACTACCGAACCTCCATAAATGAAGTAGTCGAGGCTTTGGAATTATTGGGCTGCCGCCTGGTAGTCGAGGATCTGGCGGCGTAGGCGAGGCATGGTTCGGGCAGATTCTTTCGCTCTGGTGCGAGGAGGTTATGCGTAAGGTAATAGGGCAGTACACATTCAGCGATGAGCAGCGCAAGTTGGCAAAAACCCTAAATCCTGACAGGTCAACCTCGCAGTATGCTGGTGAACTGACGGGGGCAATGGCGCGCAAGTTCACCGTCGACGAGTTCGTGCGGATGGCCGAAGCGGGCGTCTTTGACACGGACGACCTGGTGGAACTCATTGACGGAGTTGTAGTGGAAATGGCGCCAATCGGCAGGCCGCACGGGAATCGAGTCAGCGACGTTGCGAGGGCTTTCTGGGAAAGAGTGCCTCGGGAAATCCGTGTTTACATCGGTTCCACAATTCGCCTCAACGACCAGACCGGGCCGCAGCCGGACATCGCGCTACTCACTCCAGAGTCCTCAAGGGACGAAAGTAATGTTCCGCGGCCAGAGGACATTCTCCTGATTGTCGAAGTCTCGGCTTCTACTCTAAGAAACGACCGCGACGACAAAGCAAGGCGCTACGCCCAAGGTGGTATTCCTGAATTATGGATTCTAGTTGTCGCCTCCGAGGAAATCGAGGTCTCCCGGCAACCCACGCCAGAAGGCTATGCCGACGTGCGGCGCTACCGCCGGGGCGACACGCTGACCATCCAGGCCCTGCCCGGCATCAGGCTGGCGGTGGATGAACTGCTACAATAGCGAGAACGCCGACTGATAGGTGCTGCGATGCTGTTGGACGATTTGGTTGGAGTAATCGAGACGCTCAAAGAGCGCATCGCCACGCACGGAGCGGCCTTGCGGGAAAACGAGACCCGCACACGCATGGCGCTGATTGACCCGCTGTTGAAAGCGCTGGGGTGGGACACGTCCGACCCGGCTATGGTACTACCTGAGTACGATGTGAGTGGGCGCAAGGCCGACTATGCTTTGCTTGACAGTAGTGGCAGCCCATCGGCCACTGTGGAAGCCAAGAAATTGGGGGAGCCTCTGGCATCGCACCGGATGCAGATGCTCAATTACTCCAATGCGTCGGGCGTGGAATTCGCAGGGCTTACTGACGGAGACAAATGGGAATTGTACGAGGTGTTCAAGCGCGGCCAACTGGAGGAAAGACGCATATTGGACGTATCCATCGCCGATACTCCAGTCCACGAAGCTGCTCTGAAACTCCTCCTGCTCTGGCGGCCCAACCTTGCATCGGGGCAGCCGGTGGCGGCGAGCACGCCAGTTCTGGCTACTCCGGCACAGCCTATAAATGCGCCATCTACGTCAGCGCTGGCACCTCAGGCATCTGTGTTTTCGAGTCCAACGCCTGTTGAAACGGATTGGAAACCACTTACAGACGTCAACTACAATCTGGGAGATAACAAGCCAATTGGAATCAGATTCTCTGGGGCAGGTTCGAAGCCGGTCAAGAATTGGGTGGATATTTGGTTCGAGGTTTGCGAGTGGCTGACCGGCAGCGGAAAACTGTGCGAGAAAGATTGCCCCGTGCCAAATCCCAGTGGCACAGGTGTCAGGGTAATAGCGAATACTACGCCGCAGCATCCTCCTTCAAAGAAGAATCCTAACGGGAATAATTTTGCCCAACCGCGACAGACTTCAACCGGCATTTTTGTCGAAACCAACCACAGCTCACAAGATTCGATAAGAAACGCCAAATTTCTGCTGACCAAGTTAGGCGTTGATCCCGCTATCGTAGAACTGCGATTTGGGTGAGCGCGGCGCAACCCCAGGGAGATAACCGCGAGGACGGTCAGCGAGAATCCATTTGGAGCGTGGCTGCTGGATTCCTGAAGCTGTACATTTTACTGTTCGGCATCTTCTTTGTTTTCGGAACGGGTTACCTGGTTTATTATGAAATCGCACAGTTGCCCACAGGCAACGGCCATGATATAGCGGCTGTTGTCATTAAGTCTGTCGGCTCCGTCGCTATTGGAGCGGCCGGAGTCAGTTTTTTCGCAACGGAACTAGTTGGAGGGGCTATGGTTCTCGCATCTTATCTGAAAAGGAAGCTGCTGGATGAACCTCAAAGGGCCAGAGAGCAACGCGAGGCCCGGACGGAGGCCGAATTAGCCGAAGCTCAGGCCGAATTAGCCGAAGCTCAGGCCGAATTAGCCGAGGCTCAGGCCGAGCGGAACCACCTCCGCCGAGCTCTGAGATCACGGCGCCGCCGCCGAATGCACCGCCGCGCCCGCGCAGAAAACCACATTTCAAGCAATCCAAATCAGGACTGAAATATGAAGGTCTACTACTTCAGCGAGTTTCCCTACCATGAGTATCCCGACGAGGAGGCGGAGAAGCATCCGTCCATACGGCTGACTTTTCCCAACAGCTATTTCGACCCCCCTACGGCGAACCAGCTCTTCAAGAGGTACTTCGACGAGTGCCAGTACGTGGACGAGTTGGGCTATGAAGGCATCATGGTCAATGAGCACCACAGCACGCCGTCGTGCATGAACGCCTCGTGCAACCTGACCGCCGCCGTGCTGGCCCGAACAACGCAGAACGCCAAGATTCTGCTGCTGGGCAACATCCTGCCCATCCACGAGAACCCTGTGCGCCTCGCCGAGGAGATCGCCATGATCGACGTCATCTCGGGCGGGCGCGTCATCTCCGGCATGGTGCGCGGGACGGGAGTCGAAACCGTTTCCACCAACATGAACCCGGTGGAGAACCGGGAGCGGTTCGAGGAGTGCCACGACCTGCTGATCAAGACGTGGACGACTCCGGGACCCTTCCGTTGGGAGGGCAAGCACTTCAACTACCGGGCGGTCAACCCGTGGATGGTGCCCATCCAGAAGCCGCATCCGCCGGTGTGGGTGCCCGGCACTTCCAGCCCCGAGACCGCCGAGTGGGCCGGCCGCCACGGCTACACCTACGTGGCCTTCCTGACCGACGTGGACGTTACCGAGGAGCTGTTCGGCATGTACCGGCAGGCAGCCGCCGAGGAGGGCCGGGAGACAACGCCCGACAATTTCGGCTACCTGCTCTGCTGCTACGTGGCCGAGACGGAGGAGAAGGCCAACGAGGAGGCCAAGCACTTCGTCTGGCGCATGGGCCCCACCACCCGGGCGCCCCGCGAGTACATGAACCCCGTCGGCTACCGCTCCCAGGCCAGCGCCGCCGTTGCCGCCCGCCGCACGGTCAAGCCCCTGGCGAACCAGACCTACGAGGAGCTAAAGGACAACTATCACATCGTCTGCGGCACCCCCGACCAGGTCCTTGAGAAACTGGAATACCTGCACAAACGGCTGGGCATGGAGCACCTGATCATGTACGGCCAGGAGTCCAAGATGTCCCACGACGCCACCATGTCCAACATCGGCCTGTTTGGCAAGGAGGTGCTGCCGGTCATCAAGACCTGGTAGCTCTCCGGCAACAGCCCGCCCTCCACCCTGACCCTCCCCGAAGGGAGAGGGCACAACTAACAGACCCTGTAATAGAATGCCATATAGTTCAGCCGCACTCCGGCTGAGGACAGCCCCTTGGACTTGCGAGGATGACAACGCCAACGACACATCGCTCCCGCGGCGCATCGGTGGAGCCTCCCTCCACCGACCCGGCGCCCGACGCCGGGCGCCCCCTTGTGCCTAGGGTGGTGCGGCTATTCCGCCCCTACCGGGCCCAGGTGGCCGTCGTCGTGTGCTTCATTCTGGTCACGTCCACCCTGGGCGTGGTGAACCCGATGCTCATCCAGGTGGTGTTCGACGACGGGCTGTTCCCGAAGGATGAGATTACCAAAGTCACCCTGACGCCCAACGTTGGCATTCTGTGGATTCTGGGCGGCGTGATGGTGGCTATTGCCTCGGTTAATGCGGCCATGGGGGTCTTCCAAACCTACATCACCAACAAGGTCGGGCAGTACGTCATGCGCGACCTGCGCGATGCCGTCTATACCCACCTGCAAGGGATGTCGCTCCGGTTCTTCACCGGCACCCGCACCGGCGAGATACAGTCCCGGGTATCCAATGACGTCGGCGGCATTCAGTCGGTGGTTACCACCACCCTGAGCGACACCATAGCCAACATCGCCATTCTGGCCAGCACCCTAGGCGCCATGATTTTCCTGTCTTGGCAGTTGACCCTGGTAGCCGTCGCCACTGTGCCTCTCTATTTCTTCATGGCTCAGTGGGTGGGCCAGAAGCGACGGGAGGTCACTTCCCGCACTCAGAAGTCCATGGCCGAGATGACCGTCATCACCCAGGAAACGCTGTCGGTTTCGGGAATCATGCTGGCGAAGCTCTTCGGGCGGCAACCCGAGGAGATGGCCAACTTCCGCCGCCACAACCAGGAGCTGTCCGACCTGACCGTGCGCCAGCAGATGATTGGACATTCCTTTTTCGCAGTGGTGATGGCCTTCCTTTCCGTCAGTCCCGTGGCAATCTACCTGCTGGCGGGATACATGATGTCGGGGGGCGGCTCATCGGTGATCTCCCCGGGCACTATCATCGCCTTCACCGTTCTGCAAAACCGCCTGTACTTCCCCGTGGGACGCCTGTTGCAAGTGTCGGTGGAGCTTCAGTCCTCGCTGGCGATGTTCGAGCGAATCTTCGGCTATCTGGACATGAAGCAGGAAATCGTGGACTCGCCCGATGCCCGCTCTCTGCCCGCCGACAAAGTCGCCGGTGAAATAACCTTCGACTCGGTGCGGGTCAACTACCGGCGCGCCGAGGGAGAGGAGCCGGAGGACGCCGACGACCGCCAGTGGGCGCTGGACGGCGTGAGCCTGCGCATCCCGCCGGGGCAGATGGCCGCCTTCGTCGGCCCCAGCGGCGCCGGCAAGACGACCATCGCCTCCCTCGTTCCCCGCCTTTACGACACGACTGAGGGCGCGGTGTCTATCGACGGCATAGACGTGCGGCAGATACGCCTGGCCGACCTGTCGGAGACAATCGGCTACGTGACTCAGGAAAGCTATCTGTTTCACGCGACGATGGAGAAGAACCTGCTCTACGCCCGCCCCGACGCCAGCCGGGAGGAAATGATGGAGGCGGCGCGGGCGGCCTTCATCCACGACCGCATCATGGATCTGCCCGAGGGTTATGACACCATAGTCGGCGAGCGCGGGTTCCGGCTTTCCGGCGGCGAGCGGCAGCGCCTTTCCATCGCCCGGGTCATACTGCACCAGCCGCGCATCCTGATACTGGACGAGGCGACCTCGGCTCTGGACACCGCCAGCGAGCGCTACGTGCAGGCCGCCCTGCAACCGCTGATGCGCGGCCGCACCACGCTGGTCGTCGCCCACCGCCTCTCCACCATCCTGTCCGCCGACGTGATATACGTCATTGACCGGGGCAAAATCGTGGAGCACGGGAATCACGACGAGCTGCTTTCCAACGACGGCCTCTACTCCCGCCTCTACCGCGAGCAGTTCGGCAGCGGCCTCATTGAAGCCCACTGCGAGGATGGCGTGGTCTTCAGCGACGGCAGCATCACGCCCATCGAGGTCCCGGAACCCGCCCTGACCACCAACCGCCCCCGATAGAACGGCCCCAGAAGGTAGCCGCCATGATAACGAACATCACCCTGGAGAACTTCAAGTGCTTCCGCCAAGTCAGCATCAACCCCAAGCGGCTGACGGTGCTGATCGGGCCGAACGGGACGGGGAAGTCCAGCATCCTACAGGCGCTGCTGCTGCTGAAGCAGTCGGTGGGAGGCAACGACTTTAAAATCCAAGGTGAGTTCGTTAACTTCGTCGAACTATCAAACTTGTTTCCGAACTATTTTCGTGAATCTGGTGCAACTTCAATTTACTTTGAAGTGGATGAACTTCAAGCTCGCGGCCCAAATAGGGAGAGCTGTCTTGAAAGAATGAGATTTGTTCCCTCCGGTAGGGGACTGGTCAGGTCAACTTATCCTATGAGGGAGAAATATTTTAACCACATTGAAATTCAGAAAGGACTAGGTATACAAGAAGAGCAACTGGCATCGAATTTAGGCTATAGCCGTGCTACAGAGGAGCGAATTTCCGATGTGCTGCGTAGGGTAACTGGTACAGGGATGCGTGTGGATACAGTCCCACCGCAATCCGTTGAGGTCAATTCCGTTGGACCATCGGGGGTCCTAAACATCGTCATGGAGGGATTTGGAGCCAACGCGCTGATCTTGCTGGTCCATGAGCTAATTGAGGCTCAGAAAACGGCCACCGTACTCATCGAGGAGCCAGAGATTCACCTGCACCCCAAGGCGCAGGCGGAGCTGGCGGAGGTGCTGGCTGAGACCGCCAAGGCCGAGGACAAGCAAATAATTATGACCACGCACAGTGAGTATGTCGCGGGACGGCTGCTCACGCTGGTGGCGGAGGGGAAGCTAACTACGGACGAACTGGCGATCTACTCCTTCGAGAAAGACGAAAAGGGTGAATGCTCCGCCACGGAGATTGAAGTTACGGAGCGGGGCCAGACCAAGGGCGGGCTGACCGGATTCGACGAAGCGACCCGCGATGAGATACGCCGCTACGTGGGCGGCCTGCGAACCAGAGCATGACAGCAAGGTACATTCTCGACGAGAACATTGTCATCTACGCTCAGAGAGGTCTGAACGAGTACGACCAGCCAAGCCTTGATTGTAGATACCTATTCGAGACGATTGCTGACGAAAGCGAGCGCACCTTCGTAGTAGATGACGTTTTATGGGGAAAATACGACGGCCAACTATACAATCCGGCTCACTTTCACTCTGAAAGAGGCCCTTACGTAAGGATCAGGCTTTGGGAATTGCTCCGAAGAACTGGAAAGATTGACGGCTTAGGACACACCGCCCCGCCGTTTCCCGAAGAGAACGACATACCTGCGGGCAGTCGGGATGACGTGTTCATCATCAGGCTGGCGGTCGAAGAATCAGGCAAGGATACGACCCTGATAACCACGGACCGCCCGCTACGCGAAGACCTCGCAACCTCCAGCATCCAAGCCCGCTACGGCCTGAACGTCATCTCCCCCGAAAGCGCCCTCGCCGCCCTCTGACGCCCTCTACCGCGCCGGGAAGGTGCGGCCTATGACCTCCCTGGCCTCCTCCAGCGGGATGCTGCTGGCTATGGCGCAGGGGGCGGTTTCGGCCATTATAGCGTCGAGGTTGCCCGACAGGGTGTGTTTCTTGTACTGGTCTTCGTACTCGATGCCGAGGGCGCGGCCGACCAGCGTCAGGTAGTGCTCCACGCGGACGGGGTAGTCGGCTTCGAGGCCGCACATGTGTCGCTGGCAACCGTGGTACAGCGTGGCGTAGGTGTCGGCGCCGGCGTCCACCGCCTTCTGCACCCACTGGCTGCTCATCTCGTCCCACGCCTCCGGCCCCATCTGCTGCCGCACCGCCGGGGTGCAGTGGCGTCCGAAGCGCTCGTCGCCGCCGATGTCTTGCACCGTCACGCCGGGCAGCAGGCTCAACAGCTTGAGCGCGCTCCGGGCCTCGGCGTCCGACTGCGGGCGGCCGGCGTGGTAGTGCAGCGACACGGTGGTCTCCGGCTGCGGCTGGAAGTCCAGCTTGTCCAGGTTCTGCACCAGATACTCGGTTACGTGCTGGAAGGAGAATTCCTCGCGCATATCCATGATGTCGTCGTAGAAGAAGATGCACGACGGACACCACATGACCACCTGCTCCGGCTCGAACTTGCGGAAGTTGGCCGCGGTGGTCGCCGCGACGGATTTGGCCGACGCCTCGTCGCCGCGCTGGTGGTGCTGGATGCCGCAGCAGTAGGCCGCGCCGCCCACCGCCGCGAAGTCCACGTCCAGGAGCTTGAAGACGTCCATCACCGTCCGTACCAGGTGCGTCGTGCGCATCACGTTGCAGCCCAGGTACAGCACGATGTCGGACTGCTTGACGTCGCCCTTGGGCGTGGTCAGCAGCCAGTCCCGCTCTTCGGGCGCGGACTGCAAGCCGTGCAGCACGTCGATCTCGCGGTAGTAGTTGCGGTAGAAGCTGCGGTCGCTCTGTCCGTCGGCCATGTCCGTCGTCTCCTTATTTTCCGGTGGCTCAAACGCTGGATATGCCCGCCCCGGGTTCCCGCTTTCGCGGGAATGACGGGATGGAATCCGTGCGTTTCGGATGCTGCTGCGGGCCTACCAGCCCACGACTGCGCCGTCTTTGCGGGGTTCGGTGCCGCCCTGCAGCACGCCGGTGCGGTGGTCGCGGGCGATGACCTGTGCGCCGCCGATGGACACCCGCTGGCGGCCGGCCATGAGGCCCAGCTTGTGGCCGCGCTGTTGCAGCTCGCGGGCCGTGTCGGGGTTGATGCCCTCTTCCAGCAGCGCCTGGTCGTTGCCCACCATGAAGCGCAGGGCGTTGATGGCCTCCTGCGGGTCCATGCCGTGGTCTACCATGTTGCTGATGAGCTGGAGGTGCCCCTGGGGCTGCATGAAGGCTCCCATCATGCCGTAGCAGTACAGCAGCTCGCCATCCCTGGTAGCCAGACCGGGGATGATGGTGTGGTAGGGCCGCTTTCCCGGCGCCAGGGCGTTGGGGTGCGCGGCGTCGAGCGAGAACAGCCCGGCGCGGTTGTGCAGCACAATGCCGGTGCCGGGCGCCACCATGCCGGAGCCGAAGTCGGAGAAGATGCTGTTGATGAGCGAACAGGCGTTGCCCTGCCCGTCCACCGCGCTGACGTAGACCGTGTTGCCGCCGGGGATGGGCTGCCCGTAGGGCGCGGTCATCATCGCCTTGCGCCGGTCTATCAGCTCCCGGCGCTGGGCGGCGTATTCTTTCGACAATAGCTGCGCGCTGGGAACGTTCACCACGCGCGGGTCGGCGACGTAGCGGTAGGCGTCGGCGAAGGCCAGCCGCATCGCCTCTATCAGGTGGTGGTAGGCGTCGGCGGACTGCGCCCCCATAGCCCCGATGTCGAAGCCTTCGGCTATGTTCAGGGCCTCCAGCGCCGCGATGCCCTGGCCGTTGGGCGGGCATTCCCAGCAGGTGACCCCGCGGTAGTCGGCGCTGATCGGCTCGTCCCAGTCGGAGGTGTGGGCCGCCAGGTCTTCGGTGGTCAGCCAGCCGCCGTTTTCCTGTACGAAGGATGCCATTTTCTCGGCGATGGGGCCGTGATAGAAGGCTTCGCAGCCGCCCTCGGCGATGGCCCGCAGTGTGGCGGCCAGCGTCGGCAGCCTCACCCGGTCGCCCTTCTTCGGGGCGTTGCCGTCCACCAGAAACTCCTCGCCCGACGGGTAGGAGCGCAGCTTGGGCAGGTTGTTCTCCCACTGCCACGCGATGACCTCGGACACCGGGAAGCCGTCCTCGGCGTATCGGATGGCCGGCTCCAGCAGGCGCGAGAGGGGCATGGCGCCGCACTCGGCCCGCAGGGTCTCCCAGCCGTGTACCGTCCCCGGCGCCGCTACGGAGTAGGGGCCAGCGCCGGGCATGGCCCGGTATCCCTGGGCGGTCAGCTCTTCGATGCTGGCGGCGGCGGGCGCACGGCCGCTTCCGTTTATGGCGCGCACCGACTTCTCTTTCTCGTTCCAGACCAGCGCGAACAGGTCGCCGCCCACGCCCGTTGAGTTGGGCTCGACCACGTTGAGCGCGGCGGCGGCGGTGATGGCGGCGTCCACGGCGTTGCCGCCGTCCATGAGTGCCTGCAACCCGGCCATCGCCGCCAGCGGCTGGCTGGTCGCCACCATGCCGTTGGTGGCCAGAACCGCGCTGCGTCGAGAATCGAAATACATAGCCGTAGCCCTTCCAAGCATCTATACCCGCCGTTTCCCGGCGACTCCGCGATTGTAGCACAGGCGGGGAATGCCCTTTGCTGAGGATGACGCGGTGTTGGCCCGCCGGTGAGCAGGACGATTGCAAAGTCTTTTGCATCCCGCTCATGGTGAATCTGTCGAACCATCGGTGGCTTCAACGGGCATCTTTCAACAAGCTGGGAGAGGTTGACACATTGGCAACTTCCCCTGTATATGTGGGGCCAAGTCGACCGCGCAGGATAGAGGAGCCCATATGGCCGGAAAACTGTTTAGGTGGTGGCCCATCAAAAAGAAAGGAACACCGGGTGAACCCCCGGAGACGGCGAAGGTCTATGTGAAGCCCGACGGGAGCTTATTCGTAAAGGCAGAGGAAGTGTTCGCCAGTAAACGTGGCCGTGCTGTGCTTAACAGAGCAGCAAACCGGGATCTCACCAAACCGCTTGGACGAGGAGGCAAACGCGTTTATGGGGGTGGGGGCAGGACAGCTCGTCCTGGCCGGGGCCGCAATCGTGGACGCGGAGGGATTGCAGAGCGTTGAACGTAGCCTTATTGCTACTCCCGGCGGTCGGTGGTCATTGGTTTCTGTCGCATAACCACCTGACCCGGTATCGCTACAATCTAGGGACTGGGTATCACACCTTACTCACCTCCGCGTTCATCGGCATACTCCTATACGGAATCGCCCATGTCCTCTTGTTTCCTTTCGATGCACACTTTCCAGAAGCGACTGGTACGTGGGTCAAACGCTCACCAGAGTTGATTCCACCTACGGTACAGGTCAGCCTTCTCCTATCGGTAGTATTTACCCATTTGCCTAATCTGTTCCTGCCAGCGGATTCTTGGGCCGCCAAGTCCGCTCATGACTCTGGTGATCTCATGGAATGGATTCTTCATAAAGCGGTGGCACAGCACCGTTTGGTAGAAATCACCCTCGATAACCGAAAGTCCTATATTGGTCTGCCACTGGAAAGCAAATCAGTAAGCACTCCCAATACAGACGTTTCCCTCATTCCTCTCTATAGCGGGTTCCGTAGTAAGAATACGTTAGAACTGACTCTTACCCAGAACTATGGACCCGTGGTGAGGAACCATACATACCCGAACAATCTGTATTCTGATTGGATAGCGGATGATTTCAGCGTGGTCTTTCCGATGTCCAAGATTGTGTCTGTCAGGTTCTTCAACGAGGAAGCGTTCGACGATTTCCAAATTGGACAGTCATCGGGGTATTCGCCCCGCCGCAAACGGCGCGGTAGAAGCAGAGCCCGGAGCAGGTAGCAACCCTGCGAGAACTGTAATTGCGGGGCTACATTTTTTCTTCGCCCAGCCTGTGGCGCTGGGGCAATCGGGAGCTGGGTAAGAACCGCTACAATCCCTTGTACAATCGACGGGGTAACGGAACCCGTGCGGAAGAGCCACCAGTTTGCCCCTTGGAACGATAAATCGAATGTCGTTAGCTCAACAAGTGCAGACCGTAAACGACGGCTTATTCAATCCAGCCTATCCGCCTATGCAGATGGTGCAGGTTCTCGACAACGGAACGCAGCGCGTTGTGCACTGGCAACGTCTCCGACCGGCGGTGGAAACCCTGTCCGGTATGTCGTGGTGCCGAGTAGACCCCCAGTGGGGATACTTCTTGGACCATAACCGGTATCCTACCGGGCAACCACTGGATCTCAGACCTGACGAGGTGGACACTTTCCGTAGCCTCGTCCAGGGCCTGACCAGCCAGACAACGGAGGGGATGCGCGTCTTGTCCTCGGTGCAACCGGGAATATCGCTGATGGACGTCTCCGTAGTGGTGGAGGCAAAGGACCTAGCGGACTTGGCGGAGGCGGTGAGCCATATCCAGCGTACTGCGGAGCTCGCGGCGATTGACGACGCAATAACCATCAGCTCCTTGCAACCGGGATCTCTCGAAATCTTCCTGACCGCAGGCAAGGCTTCCCTCTACGCTCTCCAGCTGGCCATTGGGCTGGCCAAGACCCTGAGCGGTACTCGCATAAGCGAGGACGCCCGCAGGCTCGCAAGGCTGTGGCGACACCTGCGACCGGGCGAAGACGTAACCCATGAGGACACCATCGAGGCTGTCCACAGCGATGCCAAGGAGGTCTTCTGGGACAACGCACAGGAGTCCCTGGAAAGGGTGGCTGAGGCCGCTCACAAGAACCCTCATGAAGCGAAAAACAAGGTCGACCGTGCTGCGGACGAGATATACCGGAACGCCGGCCGGGTTTCCGCCGATTGGAGGCTACCGCCGGCGGTTGTTGCGGGACTGCCCGGCGGCCTCACTGTTTCCCTCAACTACGACGACCCAGAGTCAATCGGTCGAGTCATACGAGCGATTTCCGCTCCCCAAGAAAATGGGGAGACAAACTCCGGCTAATCAACTCCTGCTCTCTCCCCGCTGGGGAGCCGCCATCTGGACTTTTGGAGTAAAGCCCCCTTCCCCAGAGGGGGAGGGAATTGACAAGACCCTCCCCCGGAAGGTAAGGGAACAGGTGAGATACCCTGCTATCCCGCCGCGATCCAGTCCACGACGCGCTCTCCGATCATGATGACCGTGGGGTGCATACCGCCGCCCCGGAGGAGCTGCGGCACCACCGAAGCATCTGTCACCCAAAGCCCCTGTAGCCCCTTGACCCGGCAGTGCTGGTCCACCACGGTCATGGGGTCCGAATCCGGCCCCATCCGGCAGGTGCCGGAAACGTGCCTGGCGGTTCCCACAGTCTGTCTCATGTACAGGTTGAGGGCGTCGTCGTCCGCCAGAATCTCGTCCGTCGGGGTGATGCGGTGGTCCACCACGTCCCGGTAGGCTTCGGACTCCAGGAGTCTTGCCCCGAACCGCAGACCCTCCCTCACCCGGCGGAGGTCTTCGGGGTGCTGGAGATAACGGTAATTGAACGTAGGCTGAACGCTGGGGTCGGCGGACGCCAGCCGCACGTAGCCCGAACCCCTGGGCACTCCGAGAGTGCACGAGATGCGGACTGCGCGGTCGGCGGGCACGTCGCCGGTCCGGTAACTGGTTCTGACCCCAGCGACGCGCTCCTCGCGCTCGTCCACCACGTTCATGGTCGAGAGCACCATGTCGTATTCGGTTTCGGAGTCCGGGGCCGTGTAAATCAGCCTGTAATGAGGCGCGTCCAGATCGACAGGGATCTCGACGCCATCCTTGACCTTGTAATTGATGTGGACGCTCAGGTGATTCCAGAGACTCTGCCCCACGCCGGGGAGGTCCTGGACCACCGGAATCCCGAATTCCTCGAGATGGTCCTTGGGGCCGATGCCCGAAAGCATCAGCAATTGGGGAGACCGCAGGGCGCCGGAGCTGAGGACAACGCGGTCCGCAAAAACAGTGAAGACCTCGCCCCCGCTCCGGGCTTCCACTCCCACGGCCCTGGAGCCCTCGAACAGGACTCTCTGGACGTAGACTTCGCCCCGCACCGTGAGGTTAAGGCGGTGGCGCATGGGGTTGAGGTAAGCGATGGCGGCGCTGACCCTGACCCCGCCCAGGTTGTTGGTGGGAGCAACGCCCACACCGGCGGGGTCGGCGCCGTTGGTGTCCTCGACGGCGGAGAACCCGGCCTGCTGGCAGGCTTCCCGGAAGGCCCTCTGGGCGGGAGGTTCCGGGTTCGACTGGCGGCGGCGCACCGGCATCGGCCCTTCCGTGCCGTGGAAATCGTCCTGGATCTCCAGGTCGTTTTCCATCTTGCGGAAAAAGGGCAGCACCTTGGTATAGGACCATTCGTCGTTACCGAAGGAGGCCCAGTTGTCGTAGTCTTCCGCCAGTCCCCGCTGCATCGCCTGGCCGTTGATGGAGGAGCCGCCGCCGATGACCTTGCCCTGGGCCACATGGATTTCGCCCTGCTCTTCGGTGGCAGTGCCGCGCAGGGCCCAGTTGTGTTGCGACTCCGGGGATTCAGCGTAACGAGTGTACCCGTACTTCACCTCGTCCGGGAGAAAGTCAAAATCCGGGTAGTCTTTGCCTGCCTCCAGCAGCAGAACGGAGGTGTTGGGGTCCTCGGCCAGCCTGCTGGCCACGACCGAGCCCGCCGCCCCGCCGCCAACGACAATTACATCGTACTTCATAGGCCCTCTCTTATTTCCCCTTTTTCGGTTAGGGAGTGTCGTCATATTCACCGTCATTCCCGCGAAAGCGGGAATCCAAAGGCCATTGGCAGCAAATGCGTATCTGCCAGCTACCGGATTCTGGATTCCCGCTTTCGCGGGAATGACGGAACCAGACGCTAGGTCAAGTCTTGCGGCGTCAGTCTCAGGGTGTTGCAGTGTTGCAGTTTTTCCCTCTCCCTCCACCGGAGGAAGCATTAAAAGTCCGGGATTGCCGTCAAAGGCGAATACTAGCCGATTCCCAACTCGGCCTTCATGTCGGCCACTGCCTGGTTGCGGGTCTTGCGCTGCCACTGGGGCCGGGCGTTGATGGGTTCGTTGATGATTTCCGGGTCTATTTTCAGCGCGACGAACACCGGCCCGGGCTGGGCCAGGATTTCTTCGAGCCGGCTGGCGAAATCCTCGAGGTTGTCAATGGAGTAGGTGGCCGGATAGCCGCAGCCCTGGGCCACAACGTCGTAGGCCATCGCGTCGGCGTTGGGCACGGGCTGGCCGCCCGTGGTGGCGTAAACGCCGTTGTCCAGCAGAAAATGATACAGGTTCTTCGGAGCCTTCTCCGCGATGGTGGGCAGGGCGCCCATACCCATCAGGACATCGCCCTCGGAGTCGAACAGTACCACCCGCTGGTCGGGCATCGCCAGGGCCAGGCCCAGAGCGAAGGATGCGTGTCCGCCCATGGCCGGGTCTCCCAGGGGCAGGTCGCGGTTGGGATGCTCGCTCATGTCCACCCAGAAACGTCCGCCGCGACCGGGAATCACAACGGCGTCGCCTCGCATTTCGTTGAAGACCTTCAGCATTTCGGCTGTCTTCATCATAATCATCACTTCCGTTCCGGTTGTTATTCACATCGATGAACAGGATAAACAGGATATGAACTGATTATTCCTTTATCCCGTACATTGATGTGAAGATGCAGAGCAAATTGGCTTGGTTAGCGGCTCACGTTGAAGCCGTGGTACTCGTCGCCGACCAGCACGGCCACCGGGCGTTTTTCCCGGGCGGCCTCGGCGAACGCCACCGAAATGCGGTCGGCGTCCTCGTCCGACTCCACCAGGTAGTAGTTGATGTTGAAGGCGTGGAGGAACCGCTCGGTGTAGAAAGCGGCGGTATCGGTGATGACACCGTGGCGGGTCCAGCCGCGATAGCCCACCATCATCACCACCGGCGTGTTCATGCCAATGCCCCAGCCGCGCAGGGAGTCTCCCGATTCCATCATGCCGGTGTTCTGGATGAGTATGACCGGCTTCTTGCCCCCGGCGGCCAGTCCGGCGGCGGTGGAGAAGGCATGGCCTTCACGGCTGACCGGCACCAGATCCAGAGTGGGTTCGTCGCGCATCAGCACGTAAAGGAAGTTGGTCTCGCTATCCGGGAGCCAGACGACGTGGGTGACGCCGTTGTTCTTCAGCTCCTCAAGGACTCGCGCGGGGCTGAGTTCTGCCATCGTAAGTGACCTCCTGACTGTTGGGGCATCCGGCGGCGCGAATTTCTGCAACAGGTATACCCATTCGCCCGGCAACCGTCAACCGTCAACCGTGTACGGCTTGCCGCCGGCAGGAACGGGCCCGCATTTCCGGCAACAGTCGATGCCCAATGTATACAAACTCCGAAATCAAGTTTGTTATTCTATCAGGAGGCAGGCAGCAGACAGGCAGGCAGCGGGCAGGCAGGCAGCAGAATTAGCCGGTCCCGGGTCTCCAAGCCTGGTATTTCACCGGGTCTCCAAGCCTGGTACTCCAAAGGAGGGGGTTTCTATGCTGGCAAGGATGATAGGCGCGGCCACCCTGAACCGCGACACCTACGAGGACGTGGAGCACGACAGAGGAGCCACCTGGCAGGCGGCGCTGGTGGTCTGTCCTGGTATCCATTTCCGGCGCCATCGGCGGGGCTTTGTCGGGCGACACCGGCCTGGTCAGCGGGATAATTGTGGGCGTCATAGGCGGAGTCGTCTGGTGGGCCATGTGGGCCGCGGGCTGCTGGCTGGTAGGAACCAAGCTCCTGAACACTCCCGAGACCCGCGCCGACTGGGGGGAACTGGCGAGGGGAACAGGGTTCGCTCAAACCCCGGGGCTCCTGAGTGTTCTGGTGTTCATACCTTATGCCGGCGGGGTAATTGCGGCGATCATATTCGTGTGGCGGTTCGTAGCCATGCTTAGGGCGGTGCAGGCAAGCCTGGATTATAGCTCCATGTGGCGGGCCTTCTTCGTGGTTCTGATTGCCTTCATTCCCGTGCTCATTGTAGCCGGGATTGTCTTCGCGATAATGGCCTCATTAGGGATTGAAGAGGCAGAGCATTCGGCCTGGGTATTGCCCGGCATCTTCAACATCATCGGCGTATAAACGCCGGGGCAGGCAGGCGCATACAATCCGTCGACCGGCAAAAGGACGGAACCCGCGGGCAGGCCGCGGGTTCCGTATACCAGCCTGATGGAAGATGCGGGTCCGCCTTACGCAGGCTCGGCGAGAAACACCGGAATCTTCCGCGACGTGCGGCCCTGATACTCGTCGTAGTTGGAGAAGGCCGCCACCGCGACCTCCCACAGCCGGGCCCGCTCGCCGTCGTCCTGAACCTCGCGGACGCGCATGGTGTGGGTCTCGGTTTCGTCCTGGATCTCGACATTGCCGTCGGCCCGGAGGTTGTACACCCATACGGGGTTCTTGGGAGCGCCCCCCTTGGAAGCCACCAGCACGTAATTATTTCCGTCCTTGACCCGCATCAGCGGCGTCTTGCGGATTGCCCCGGTCTGGCTTCCCTTGTTGGTCACGACGATGACGGGCAGGCCGGTGTCGCGCAGGGTGGTTCCCTCCGTGCCTCCGCTGCCCTCGTAAAGCTCTACCTGTTCGCGCACCCAGTCTGAGGTTGATGGTAAGTACTCGGCCATAGAAAGTTCCTCCTGATTACCGTCAGCTTGCGGAACCATCATAACCCGAATCGCCTGTATCCTCTACATCCCCGGCAAGTACATCCCCGGCAAGCAGGGCGCCGTATGTGACTCCGGTTCACGGCCCCCGTGAGGCACAGGAACCGCCGGCTGAATGGCGAAAGGCCACTGAGGTCGGCGACAATTCCTTGACATGCCGGAACAAGTCTCCTGTAATATAAATGTACGGCGGAGGACGCAACAACGCCCGACCCGTCATAGAGTGTTGGAGTCCCAGTAGCTCAGGGGATAGAGCGGCTGCCTTCTAAGCAGCGGGTCGCGGGTTCGAATCCTGCCTGGGACGCCACAATCAGCTACGAAATAGCCCGGTTCCAGCCACACAATTGCTGGTCCGGACGCCGAAAAGTCGCCCGCTACGGCGGCTTTTTCTTTGGGGAATATGGCTCCCGGCACACTGCCTTTTGTCGGCGCATTAGCCCGGCTCATTGGGGGGGTAGCCTATGCTCGACCCTCTTTCGAGTCTCCAACAACCAATTGAAGCCGCACCAACAAGGCCCGAAGCGAGCTCAGAAGAATGCCTATCAGAGTGGCTACTTGGAACGTCGCGTGGGCTACACCCACCTCACGCCGGACCCCCGAGATTCATAGACGCCTTAACGACTTGGCTCCAGACGTTGTTTGTGTAACTGAGGCAAACAACAAACTGCTTTCAAAAGACGGCCACGCCATTTGCTCCCAGCCCGGCTACGGGTACCCGTTTAAGGCCGGAAGACGAAAGGTTGTGCTCTGGTCGAGGGAGACCTGGCAGCAGGTTGACGATGTGGGCAATGATTCGTTGCCTCCTGGACGGTTCGTGTCTGGCGTTACACAGACGCCGCTGGGCAAGATCACAGTTGCCGGTATTTGTATCCCATGGTTTGGGTCTCGAACAGAACCCAATCGCCTGCTGGAGCGCAAGGAGCGGTGGGAAGACCATGAACAATACCTTGCCGGGTTGGCTGAAATTTTGAGCCGCGCGCCCGCCGAGCGTCTGATAATGATGGGGGATTTCAATCAGATAATCGGGCAAGGCAGCCGCGCCCCCCGCAACTTGCAGTTGACGCTAAAGGATGCCTTCCCGCCGGGAATGACCATCGTCTCTTCGGAAATCGCTTTCGAGGGAAGGAAGAGTATTGACCACATTGTCCTGAGTCGCGACTTGGCCGTTGGATCGATAGAAGCCATCAGCAACGTCCGCGAAGGGAAGAAGCTGTCAGACCACTTCGGAGTCTCTGCCAATCTGACCGGCTAAGAAACCCCGTAGCGTACGCCCTAATGCCGCTGACCTGACTTCAGTGAATCGATCCAGCGTCAGTGTCAGGATTCTGGCGGCTTAACATCATCGAGGACGCCGGCGAATGCCTCGTCAACGGCCCGGCGCCGGTAGCCGTCCCTGGCCCTCGCCATGTTGATGACGTGAAGGGTAATTCCCGGTTCGGACGGGTCCGTGTCCCTCTGCACGGCGTACTCGGGGAGAAAGGCGTTCTCCTGCCTGGTGAAGACGTGGACCTCGCGCCGCTCCGCGAGCGCCTGCGCCAGGCCCTGGGTATATATCTCAGAACCGGCGTTGTAGCGCATGGGGTAGCCGTGAATCACCTGGAGGACTTTCAAGATACCTCTCCGCAGTATATTAATATAACAACTACCGTACGCAGGAAAGGGGTCTTGAGAACCCCTTCCTCTTGATGAAACAGCACATAGTTTTCAAACTTATTTCCTTTCAGATCAATGTGGGGATGGAAGGGGCAGGATTGTGAGCGGACTGCTTGGCAATACGCTTCCCGGCAAGGGGATCCCGTCCTTCGGAGACTGCGGAGCGGTTGGCGGCTGCCAGAGAACGGGGTTGCGCCAGGCTCACGGTGGGGGTAGGATCCCAGGCCGATGTCCCGGCGCTTTTCGTTGATCACGATGGACCCAGGATTTGGTGCCTGTGGGGGCGATGTGGAGGTAGAGGCCGTCGCCGTGCCAGCGGGGGCCTTTGCCGGGAGTGCGGTGAGCTTGCCCATTTCCGCACCTTCCCACATATTTTCCCACACGGTGTGTGGGACTTGTTGGCATTTTACGATGCCCAATGGAAAGGTTCAAGGAGCTAATATCAGTGAAGCAAATACAACATTGGGGAAAATGAGACTGTATTGGACTGTATGGGAAGTTAAAGCGGCGGAGAGGGCGGGATTCGAACCCGCGAGAAACTTGCGCCCCTACGCGATTTCCAGTCGCGCCCGTTCGTCCACTCCGGCACCTCTCCGCGCGGGGACGATACCATCCATTATAGGTTCGGGCTTGGACAGCCGCAAGTTCGGGCGTCGGTGGCCTGGTCATTCCGGGCAGCGCGAAGACTTGTCGCCTGCTCTGGCAAACCCCGCAGGCTGTGTCCTATAATAGCCAGCGCAAGAATTTTTTCCAGGAGATGCGAGACCTATGGCCGATGCCGGCTTCGTCAAAGTGGCCCAAATCAGCGAAATCAGCCCCGGCGATATGATTACCGTGGACTTTCCCAGCGGCGACGCCGTGCTGATCGCCAACGTCGGCGGCGTAATCCACGCCTGCGACGACATCTGCTCCCACGCCTACGCCTCCCTGTCCGAGGGCGACCTGAACGGCGCCGAAGTGGAATGCCCCCTGCACGGTGCAGTATTCAACGTGACCACCGGAGAGCCTCTCACCCCACCTGCCGACTCTCCCATCAAGGTCTACCAGGTGCAGGTCGAGGGCGACGACATTTTTGTGGCCCCTCCCGTAGAATAGTCAAGGCTGTCAACCGCCGCAGCAACCCGGTAGCAACCGCCGCAGCAACCCGGTAGCAACCGCCGCAGCAACCCGGTAGCAACCGCCCGACCGTTTACCCCGAATCCGCTTATTGGGGAAGTCTGCCCCCCGAAGCGTCAAGCCAAAAACCCGTTCATCCTACGACAAGCTCAGGACTACGACAAGCTCAGGATGAACGGGTTTCCGCTGTCGGATGTGGGCGGGCTGTGCAGTGGCTCAACGGCCCGCCGCCCACCGAATTCCAATTGACTTTGCGATTGTCCTGACGACGGACGCCGCGTCTTTTGATTTTCCATTTCCCCGGACAGGGAGGGCCGGATTGCGGGTGAACTCCTCAATGGCCCAATGTCCGCTCACTACGAGGGCGCCCGACCCCAACCTTCCCCCGGAGGGAGAGGGAACAATCCCCCGGAGGGAGAGGGAACAATCCCCCGGAGGGAGAGGGAACAATCCCCCGGAGGGAGAGGGAACAATCAAGCAACCCTGACGACGGAAGGGCGCTTCATTGCATCCTCGGGAGATCTAGGGGGAATTTCGTCTATGGCGAGTTCGGGAAGTGAATGTCGTCCCACGGCCAGTAGACCAGCCAGACCCGGCCCACGATGTTCTCTTCCGGCACCGCTCCCCAAGCGCGGGAGTCGTTGCTGTTGCGCCGGTTGTCGCCGATAACGTAGTATTCTTGCTTCCCCAAGGTAAGGGGCGGGACGCTGGAATCGTCCCGGCGCCGGAGATACAGCTCACCGATGGCCTCCCCGTTGACATACACCGTACCGGACCGCACCTCTACTGTCTCGCCCGGCAGCCCGATCACCCTCTTGACGAAGTCCTTGGTGGTGTCTACGGGGGCCCGAAACACGATAATCTCGCCCCGTTCCGGGGGGGCAAAAACGAACTCCGGAAGGGAGACGTCAACCTTCCAGAAGGGAACGGCCCGCGAGAGGCGCTCCCGGTCGAACTTCAGGAACGAGGCCTGGTCGACGACCAAGAAGTGGCCGCTCTCCAGGGTGGGCGACATACTCGACCCTTCCACCCTGAAGTTGCGCACTGTGGCCTGCAACAAAATCAGCACCACCAGCGCCAGCAGCACGGCCTCCAGTATTTCACGAGCTAAACGGGGCATGGGAAATCATTCCTTGCGGATTTGGAGATAGCCCTGATAATCAGGATATAGCAAAACCTCACGGCATGGTATCGAACAGCGTAGTAACGATTTCCTCATTTGTGCCGTCCACGCCTGACTTTATGCTACAATCGCCTCGTTTTCCGGAAGCCCGTGTTCCCATTTCTTGCACCTTTGAGGTTCCTGTATGAGTTGGAAATTTGAGCTTTTGACCAAGCCCTTGGGCGGGGTCGCCGAAGGGCCAATCTGGGACGGCGAGCAGTTGCTGTTCACCCACATCCCGGCCAGCCGCATAATGCGGATAGACCCGAAGACCGATGCGATTACAGTCTGGCGCGAGGGCGCCAACCGCACCAACGGTCTGGCCCACGACACCGCCGGCCGCCTCTTCGGCTGCTGCTCCGGCGGGAGGGCCATCGTGCGCTTCGACCCCGACGGCAGCGCCGCCGTCGTCGCTGACCGGGTGGACGGGCAGCCCCTCAACACGCCCAACGATCTGGCAGTCGATGCCCAGGGGCGCATCTGGTTCACCAACCCCTGGAACGCCGGCAACATAGACGCCACCGAGGTCGAGGTCCCCGGCTGGCGCTGCGTCCTGCGGGCCGACCCCCAGTCCGGCGGCTCCTACACCGTCAGCCGCGTCGAGAATGACAGCACCATGCCCAACGGCATCCTGGTGTCCATCGACGGCGGGACGCTCTACGTGGCCGAGAGCAACAGCGACGACCCGTCCATCGACCGGGAGCTGCGGGCCTATCCCATCAACGACGACGGCTCCCTCGGCCCCTATGCCATGCTTCACGCCTTCGGCGCCGACGGCAGGAACGCGCAGCGCGGCATCGACGGCATGTGCCTCGACCGTGAGGGCAACATCGTCGCCACCGCCGGCTGGCCGTCTTCCGGCCCCGGCCCGATGATCTACGTGTTCGACCCCAAGGGCCGGGTCATCGAAACTCACCCGGTGCCCTGCATCCGTCCCACCAACTGCGCCTTCGGCGGCCCCGACCGCTCGGCGCTCTACGTGACCTCGGCCGAAGGCCATGTCTTCAAGGCACAAACCGACATGGAAGGCTGGGCGCTCTTTCCATAGTTGACAGCCCGAATTGATACCCCAACCCTCTCCCTCCGGGAGAGGGTTGGGGTGAGGGCACACCTGAAGAAGCGTGGAATCCGCGGAGGGCCGAGCAAACGATATGAGCCTGCGTAATTTCGGCGGTTTCGGACGCGACCAGATGCGCCAGGGCGGCGGCAGAGGCAACGGCAACGATCACCTGGACGAGCTGATCGGGGCAACCGAGCTGTTTGTCTACCAGACGCCGAACCGCCGCGCCAAGGGGTTTGACTCGCTAAAGCTGTTCCTCGAAGCAAATGAGTGCGAGGTACTCTTCACCACCGACGTTCCGCCGGAACTGCGCAACTACGAGGCCTTTCGCATCACCCACAAACGGGGCGAGGCCATCCCCACTCCTGTCCTGCGCCGCTGCCACTCCTGGGCCCACGGCCGCAACTTCCTCCACAGCTTCTTCAAGCCCTTGTACCGCTAGGGCGCCGGAGATAGTTATGGTACGCGGGAACCGCGGGCCAACAGTGACAGCGGACTGGTGGCTCTCAATAACTCGATAGAAAGCGTTGGCCATGGAAGTGTCGTGGCCAAGTTTGTCTAGCCGGACGAATAGGGGTGTTAGCCGCCAGTCGCCGGGACGGGACGCCGCGGCGGGCGGGCGAACAGCGCCAGCACGGTCGCCAGCCCGCCCATAATGGCAAAGGCCGTGAAGGCAAGCTGGTAACTCCCGGTGAGGTCGAATATCACCCCCGCTGCCACTGCGCCGATGGCCTGGCCAAAGCTGGTCAGCGGCTCCGTGACGCCCCGGATGGCCCCCAGCGAGCGCCGCCCGTAGTAGTCGGCGTACCCCACCGGCGGCACCGACAGCAACCCACCCACTCCAAACCCGAACAGCACCGAGTACACCAGTATTTCCGGTGTGGAGTCGGCGATGATAAAGAGAGCCGACGCTCCCCCCACGGAAATCGCCACTGCCGCCAGCACGTAGCGCGCCGGGAAGCGCTCCGTAATCCAGCCCCAGAAGATGCTGCCCAGCCCCAGGAACGCGGCGTTGAGGCTGATGCCCACGCCGGCAAAGGCGGCGTTCAGCCCCTGGTCGCGCAGATAGGCCGCCAAGTGCGTGTTCACCCCCGCCTGCACCAGGAACACCATGCCCGTTGCGGTGGCGAACATCCACAGCGCAGGCGTCCGCATCGCTTCCTTCAGCGTCCACACCGGCTCTTCGGCTGCCGGGGCAGGCGAAGTTCCTGCTCCTGCGCCGTTCGCTTCATTTTCTTCTGCCACCGGGAGGGGAGGGTCGCCGTCGGGCCTCAGCCCTACGTCCTCCGGCTGCTGCACCAGCAGGAGTGTGGTGGGGAGCAAGGCGATGCCCCAGACCAGCAGGCCCAGGACGATCCATGCCTCTCGCCATCCGATCGCCCCGATTATGACCGAGGCTATGAGGGGAAAGGCCACCAGCCCTATGGAATGTGAACCAAACAGGATGCCGTTGGTCCTGCCCCGCATCCGCACGAACCACCGCGACACCACCACTGAGGAGCCAATCTGCACCGGGCTGGAGAATATGACCCGCCCCACCCCATAGGCCAGGTAAAAGGCGACGGGAACGGTGGCCCAGGCCAGCGATATGGTAGAAAGCCCAAGGATAAACACGCTGACGCCGAGCACCACCCGTGCGCCGTAGCGGTCAACCAGCCATCCCACCGCCGGGGACACGCCGGATGCGGCCAGCCCACCGAAGCTGGCCGCGCCTGCTATCAGAGCGCGGCTCCAGCCAAATTCTTCGGACAGCGGGAAAATGAAGACGGCAATGGTCAGGCTGGCGGCGGCGTTGCGCACCACCTGTGTGCTGCCCGCCGTGAACAGAATGACCCAGCCGTAGAAAAAGGGCGTCCGGGAAGCCAGCCGCGGCCCCAGGCTAATGGTGGAAAACAGGCTGGTCAGCATTTGCTTGTGGTAACTGCTCCCTGTGAACTAAAACCTATGCCGGACAATATACAGCTCCCAGTCAACCCGCCGGCCCGTTGGCGTTCTGCATTCTTCTCCAACGTGGTCATCCAACGGCAGGGCAGGGCATAACGGCTATGCCGGATGTGATAAGGCAACAGCAATGGGAGAGTGGCGGGAAGGCAGAGAGCGGCGATGGCCGCACCGGCACACGATAGCGGCCCCCTATCCTAATGTCGCCATGTTCGTCTGGAAAGGAGTTGATGCAGTGTTTTGGGCGTTGGAGCAGCGGCGGAACGAGACGGGAGCAAATGCGCAACGAGGCGCAAGCGGAGTTGCTAACCGCGTTGATAGCCGCAGAACGGGAGCAGGGCAACCAGGAGATCGAAGAGCTAAACCAAAGCCAGTGTGGGATGTACATTTTGCGGACAGCCATTCGCAGTCAGGGTTCTCGCCTCGACCGTAGGGGCGGGTTTCAAACCCGCCCCTACCAGTGGACCGCCGGTGCGCCGGCGAGTCCACCTGCAATGAAACGCTACCTGGCATAAATGCGCATTTCACCTTGGATTTGCTTTAGTCGAGCGTACCGCCAAGGAAAGGGGCATCGAACTGAACGGGCGCTCACAACGAAACGGGGGCTGAGCTACGAAGAAGGGGCGGGTTTCAACCCGCCCCTTCTTCATTTCCCGCTTGTGTTCCGCTGCCGATGCCGGGCGTTACTCCAGCCTTACTCCAAATTGAAGCCCTCGTAGCCGTTGGCGACCACCTCGGCGCGCTTGGCCCGCATTGCAGGGGCGCTGTCCGGGGCGGTCAGCAGGAAGCGCGCCTTTCCGGGGATGTTTGCTCCCACGAACCAGGAGTCGGCCTGGGTGCGCAGGATCTTCTCGCCGCCCTCGATAACGTGCTGCGTCCAGTCTTCCTCGGCGTCCTGGGTTGGCTGGATGCAGTGGTAGCCGTTGTCTCGGACGTAGGCCACGCACTCGCTCACCCACTCCACCAGTGGCTCGGCGGCCCGCACGAAGTTGCCGACCGACGCGGCGTTGATGGTGAAGAGATTGGGGAAGCCCACGCTCTGAATGCCCATGAAGGTGCGCGGGCCCTGGGAGAACTTCTCCTGCAACGTCAGGCCGTTCTGTCCCTGGATGCGCATCCGGTTCAGGGAGCCGGTTACGGCGTCGTAGCCCGTGGCGTAGATGATGACGTCCAGGTCGTAGTGAGCGTCGGCGGTCTGGATGCCGCCGGGCGTAATGCGCTGGATCGGAGCCTTCTTCACGTCAACCAGAAGCACGTTGTCCCGGTTGTAGACCTCGTAGTACCCGCTCTCGCAAGGGAGGCGCTTGGCGCCGAACATATGGTCCTTGGGCACCAGCATCTCCGCCACCACCGGGTCGTGGACCCGCTCGCGGATTTTGTTACGGAAGAATTCGGCATAGTCCTCGTTGGCCTCGCCGGGCATCATCACGTCGTAGAAATTGCTCAGCCACTTCTTGAAGCCGGGTTCCTGCCACAGCGCCTCGTACTGCGCCATCCGCTCCTCGGGAGAGACCTCCAGGGCCGAGCGGGTATCGAATTCGTGCATGAACGAGCCGGGGGTTTCCATGCACTTCCTGAAAATCTCCGCGAAGTTGGCCTTGATCATCTGCTGCTCGTCGTCGTCAATCTCGCGGTTGCGCAGCGGGGCGCAGTAGTTGGCGGTGCGCTGGAAGACGGTCAGGTGGCCCACTTCCCTGGCGATCTCAGTGATGAGCTGGACGGCGGTGGCCCCGGTGCCAACGACACCCACCCGCTTGCCTGCCAGGTCCATGCCCTCCTTGGGCCAGCGGCCGGTGTGGCACCAGGGACCCTTGAAGTCGTGGATACCCTCGAAGTCCGGCACGTAGTGGGCCGACAGCAGGCCGACGGCGGTAATCAGGAACTGGCCCCGCGCCCGGTGGCCGTCCTGCAACTCCAGTTCCCAGCGGTTGGCTTCCTCGTCGTAGACGCACGAGACCACTCGTGAGTTGAAGCGGATATCGCGGCGCAGATCGAACTTGTCGGCCACATGGTTCAGGTAGCGCTCGTTCTCCGGCTGGCCGGAATACAGTTCCTTCCAGTCCCACTCCTGGAGCAGTTCCTCGGAGAAAGAGTAGCCGTAGGTGTAGCTCTCGGAGTCGAAGCGGGCGCCGGGGTAGCGGTTCCAGTACCAGGTGCCGCCAACGCCGGAGGCGTCCTCAAAGGCCCGAACCGAGAACCCCAGGTTGCGGAAACGGTACATCGAATAGAGTCCGGTAACACCCGCCCCGATAATCAGAGCGTCATATTCCTCGACATCCCCGTTCCGGGATGCCCCGGTGGTAGGTGCTTGCTGCAAAGAAGCCATGTGTATTTACCTCCTCTTCGTAGTTAATTAGACGCTATTATACCGACATAGGAAACCAGTTTTTCAAGATGCCCTTGAATTCTAGGAAAGATGGGTCCTGGCAGCGGGTTAAGGACACTTTTTCGGCAATGCCCCTGTACAGAGATGAACTACGTTGCTTTTTGACTACCCTCAACGCGGACTCGAAGGCTCTCTTCGAGTGTATCGGCTTGAACTGGTCTTCCTCAAGCCAACCCTCCCCAATCAACCAGCGGCGAAGGGAAGGCTGCCGGTTTGTCCATCCCGCCACATTTTCCACATGAGGGGAATCGCTCCAGACCCATGCCTCGAGCTCCGGCGACAATACGATTGTTCTAGCCCTTTCGCGCCACCTTGATCGAGCGAGTTGCTCATCCAGGGCGTCTTGCAGTTCACGAGGAGAGGCGGTTTTTTCTTTCCCACAGCCTTCGTAGTCGAAAATCAGCAAGCCATAATGGTACTGCTCTGAGAAATTGGATAGAAACTCAACCCCTTCGTTGACACAACCGGGATCCTTACGTGGATGAGGGATAGTCTCTTCTTTTATCGGGCGTATGCCCAGCGCCGACGGCCTGGACAATATCCCCTTCAGTGCAGCTACCCAATTCTTGTCAGCTGTGAGAACTACAAGGTCTTTGTGGGTCATCCCAAGACCCCCGAAGCAAGCAAAGTGCCGGGGTCGACTCCGCCTTGCCATTGGCGAAGGGCCGGGTGCTCCGATCCTTGAACAATATCCGTTGCGCCGCCTTCATCTTTGGCAAAGCACAAAATATCGGACAAATCGGCTTCGTTTACAACTACCGGAGAATGAGTGGCCAGCAGCACCTGCGCATCATACATTGACTGAAGAGAGTCATAGGCGGTAGACACGGCCATAGGATGAATTCCGTTCTCCGGTTCTTCAATCAAGTAGATGCCCTGAAGGTTGGGCAGATATGCGGGCAAAGTTAGCGCCGTAAGCCGCAAGGTGCCATCGGAAACCAGCCATGATGGCGCTTTCAGCCCATCCGCATATTCATAAATCATGTAGCAATGCCGGTCTTCCGGGCGCTCAAATGTGGAGATATCCCTCAAATCAGGAAGGGCTGTTTGCAGATGCGCAATCCAAGCCTTATGTCTGGTCATGTCTTCTTTCTTGAGACGGGCAACAGTCCAAGGTAAATTGGATCCGTCTGGCAAAAAACCCGCTATTCTTGCGGGAGGGCTTGGACGCTTGATCGTAAGGCTGTTAAGAATAATTTTTTGCACACCCTCAGCCAGATGATCGCGAAACCAGGCGGCTACGGGAAAAGAGTTCTCGTCGGCCATCATGTTTCCGAAGGCTGATCTTTGAGGGCCCATTTTGAATGACGGAGCCCATCCCCTTCCTGAACGTCCGTAAGTCTCGCTATAAAAATCGTCATTCCCTCCGGCTACTTTGTTGATAACAATCTTGTTTCCCTGTTCCCGGATATTGGTCAGTAGTGACTCCGGCATCTTAGAAAGCTCAGGGAACACTGATTGCCGCTGCAGTTCTGGAATCCCGGCTTTTTTTAACAGCAACCGCTCGGCCTTGAACTCGAATCGTCGCATGGTTTCATCAAAGCCGATAGCTACTTCATACCGTACCGTATTTAGTTCTGGTCGAGAAGTCATTGCGCGATGTGAGTCTGGTATCAGCGCCTCTACTGCCAGTTCCAAGCGGTCGCCCTGCCGACGAAAAAGAAGCTCCTGAGGGTCTGGACTACGCTCAAATAGGGCTGTCTCCAACCCAGCGGAGACCACATCACTCAAAAATCCAATCACATCCAGAAAGGTGCTCTTACCGGATGCGTTGGGACCTACCAGCACATGGAAGGGCTTCAGCGGCCTATGCACATACCGCAGGCAACGATAGTTCAGGGCTTCCACCAGCGTAATCATCAGCCCCTACATCTCCATAGCGAAGGTTGCAGGTTCATCCCATCACGTATACAGCGACGCCGGGAGCGTGGCCCCCGTCAGCATCGCGCCGCCGTACTCGAAGTTCAGGGGCAGGCCGGAGATGTGCTGGCCGTGGACGTGGAGGTCGCGGAAGTAGCGCTCCAGGCCCACCGAGCGGTGGATGGCGTTGGTCCCCGCCGCGTTGAACAGCTTGTCGGCCACCACTACAGACTGCCGGATGGCGTGGGTGATGGCCAGGCGGGTCCGCATGGACAGCTCGGGCAGGTCCGCGTGGCCGGTGAGCTGCGCCTCCCACATCGCGCTGACTGTGTCCAGCACATAGCGGCGGGCGCTGTCGATCATCGCCTCGCATTCACCGACAACTATCTTGATGTGCTGCCGGTCGCGCAGCAGGGTGGGGGAGTCGGTGGAGCCGGAGTCGGTGGCCAGGGCTACGAAGGTGTTCATCGCCCCGCGCGCCATCCCCAGGGTGTTGGCCGCCGACAGCGTCCAGCCGAGGATGATCGCCGACTGCGGGGGCGAGTAGAGCGGGCCGTCGTAGTGAGCCGGTGCGCCGCGGGTGTAGGTGTGGTCCTCCGGCACGAAGACCTCGGAAAACTCGGCGTCGTTGCTGGCCGTGCCTCTCATGCCCAGAGTGGTCCAGGTGTTGATCACCTCGCCCTTTTTCACCGGAAGCACCACCGTCCGCATCACCTGGGCCCCGTCGTCGTACAGCACCGGCCCGTTGCCGTCGATAACCCGGCAGGCCACGAAGATGGCGGTGGAGTGGTCAATGCCGCTCAGGAAATTCCAACGCCCGGAGACGATGTAACCGCCATCGGTGATCTTCGCTGTGCCGCCGGCGCGGGCGGAGCCGGAGCCGAGGACGACAGGAGGGTCGCCGAAAATCTCCTTGGCGGACTTGGGGGACAGCCGGGCCACCGCCGACGATACGGCGGTGCCGTTGAAGACGCACCACCCGACGGAACCGTCGGCCTGGGCGATTTCCTCGACCACGTGAAAGGCGGTGACCGGGTCGGTCTCCGGCCCGTTGAGCTCCCTGGGCACATAGAGACCAAACAGATGTTTCCTGGCCATCTTCTCCGCCAGCTCCACGGGAAGCTGGCGCTCGATGTCTATAAGGTCACGGCTTGCCACAATCTCCGGGGCCAGGCTCTTGGCTGCCGCAATCAGGTCTTTGGAGGAAGGGGGGCTCACCGGGCTTTCCGACATAGGATGTTCGGCTCCTGACAATTATCCGTCTATTATAGCCAAAGTCGGCGGCTGCGCCCAACTGCCGGGGCCACCGATTCTATTTTCGCCTCGGAAACTGCGTGGCAGATGGACCCCTTGAGAATCTTGCGAAACTCCCCGCACGAAAGGCCATGACGAAAAGCGGTGACCATCCTTACGGCAATCACCGCCGCGTTTTGGCCCGAGAATCAGGCTCAGAGAGGGCCGTGATTACCGTGATTAAAGAAAAGGCCCCGGCCAGATGCCGGGGCCTCATACGCGACAGGGGGCACGCTTACGATTCGCCTTCTCCGGTGTTCCCGACCGGGCCGGACTCGCCATTGTCCGGGCCACCGGGCGCAGATGGTTCTCTTTCGGCGTCCCCGGCGCCGGTATAGAACCGGTCGGGCCACTCACCGACTGGCAGGAAATCGTAGTTGGGAACAGCGTTGCGTATGCTCTCCACCAGGGACAGTTCGTCGGTTACTCTGACATATCCGGGCGCGGTTCCGGCCAGGTCACGGATGCCGTCGCCGCCGAGGGTCAGCATATTCCATGTGGCTGATATGCCATAGCTTCGGTTGTCTGGATTCCGCCCAAGCACGAAGAGACAGCGCTCATTCAGCTTGGGTTCCGTGGGCCAGATCGGTGCAAGCCTGAGCTTGGCATTGTCCTCGACATAGCCGTCGTCCAACAGCACTTCCTCTATGGAAATGTCGTAGTATTTTACCTCTACGGTCGGTCTCTGGTCCTCTGGCCAATCCTCGAAGTCCTCTGCGTTATACGGCGGCTCGCTGATGAGTTCACCGACCGAGCTGATTGAGCCGACCACCACCGCGTGGCTCCGGTTCACCAGCTCCTGGATGTCAGCGGGTTCTTTCTTGAAGTGCTCGATCAAGCTAGGAGCCGACATTATGCTACTGCCTTGGTAGTTGGGGTCTTTCTCTGGCTGTTTCTCCTGACATGCCGCCAGCGAGAACAACAGCAATAGGGCGACCGCTGGAATGAGTATTAGATTCTTCATTTCTCTCACCTCTAAAGAGCTTGGCCGGGTGCCCTAGTATTTGACGTTTATGTCGTCTTTATCATGGGTGTGAAGGGTGTGCTTGTGTTCACGCGCTTGACCCATGACCGAGGCGGGGCTATTTCCGGGGACGTGGTCCAAACCGAAGATATGTCCCAATTCGTGCCGTGCCAGCAGGTGCTTTGTCCGGCTGCTCCAACCACTGGCGTAGTGAGAGTTCCACTCGACCCGTCCCTCATAGGCCGGGTTGCCAGTCCAAAAGGCTTGGGCGGAGAGTCCATTGCTTCCTCTGTTGACCATGATGTTGCTGATGTTCTCGGTGCAGGGTTCGTTGCAGTAATCCACGTCCAGGTCGGTGTTGCTGGTATAGTCATTGGCCGCGCTAGAAAGGTAGGTTGCGAACGCGGTGGCGCCGTTGCTGGTCTTGGCCGTTACGCTGGTGTCCCAGCTATGCGGGCTGGCGAACTCATGTGCCGCCGCCTTCGCCGGCAGAAGAAAGGCCCCCGCAAGAATGAACACCACGGCCACCCATAGGGCCAGACTACCTCAGAAACCTCTCTTTGACGTCTGCATAATCTTTTCTCCTCTCGCATCTCCTTGCGTTTAGCCCGGCCGGTGGGCTTGCAGATATTATCATGTTTTCCGATAATGATTGTCAACATTGTGAATATATTTATTGTAAATATAATCACAGTATTGTTCCTGCCAATCTAAACTATCCTGTAACAAATTGGCGCAATCCGCGTCGATACTGTTTCATAAGAGCAGGAGGCGCTATGTTTTACGAGAGACTGGACCCTTGGTTGCCACTTGAATCCAAGAGCCCAAAATGGTAGTCTGGCGTGGATTATAATTGCCCAAATGTGGAGGTGGATGTTCCTATGGCAGACCAGGTAAGCACTCAGGATATTGCCCTTATGGCCCACCTGATGCGGCGGGCCGGTTTCGGCGCCCGTTATGACGATCTAGTGGAACGGGCAAAAAAGGGATACGAAGCGACAGTAGAGGAGTTACTCAATCCAGAAATCAACTCCAACGGCTTGGATTTGGATCTAACGGAACGGTGCTTTATAGAATGGAGTCACTTCACCCGCGGCGTCCCGGAGTATTTCGCCTGGCGGCTGATTAACTCCCGGGCGCAGCTTGAGGAGAAGCTGGTCCTGTTCTGGCACAGCATCTTCTGCACTTCCGACAGCAAGGTCCAGAGCTATCCGACGCACTATGACCAGTTGGAGATGTTCCGCCGCCACGGAATGGGCAGCTTCCGCGACCTGCTGCTGGAAATTTCCAAAGACCCGGCGATGATCTTCTATCTGGACAACTGTCTCAGCCACAAAGAGTCCATCAACGAGAACTACGGGCGCGAACTGCTGGAGCTGTTCTCCCTCGGCGTGGGGAAGGACGGCGAGTTCAACTACACCGAAGACGACGTTAAGGAATGCGCCCGCGCCTTCACCGGCTGGACCATCTCCAACCCCGTCCCCGGCCAGCCCTACGGGCGCTACCCGGCCAAGTTCGCCTTCGTACCCGAAGACCACGACGACGGCGAGAAGACCTTCCTCGGCGAGACCGGCCGCTTCAACGGCGAGGACATCGTGGACATTATCTGCAAGCAGCCCGCCGCGGCCCGGTTCATCTCCCGCCACCTGTACAGCTATTTCATCGCCGACGAGCCCGGTGTGCCGTCGTGGATGGATACGCCCCCCAATGACCCGGCAACCATCGAAATGCTGGAAGAGGAATACTACCGTTCCGGCTACAACATCCGGGCCATGCTGCGGGCGCTGTTCAACTCCGACGCCTTCAAGAACGCCCAGTTCCGCCGCATCAAGAGCCCGGTGGAGACGGTAATCGGCACCCTGCGGATGGTGGGCGACTGGACCCAACCCAAGCCCGGCTTCGAGTTCATCTTCGACGAGATGAAGTACATGGGCCAGGAACTGCTCAATCCGCCCTCCGTCGAAGGCTGGCATACCGGCAAGGAGTGGATTGACGGCGGCACCCTGGTGCACCGCATCAACTTCACCGCCGACTTCCTGGGCGACACCAACTACCCCGGCATCAGGAACATAGTCGAGAGGCTGGCCGATGCCGGTCCTGCCATCACAGCCGACCAGATGGTGGACGGCTGCCTGCAATACCTCGGCCACTACGAGCTGTCCGACGAGACCCGCCATATGCTGATGATGCGGGCGGCCAAGGACGACGTGGTGCGCACCGACACCGCCGACTTCCCCCGCGAGGTGGGCGAGATGCTCCAGCTGATCGCGTCCACCAAGGAATACCTGTACGCCTAGTCAGGGTAAAGCAAGTGAACGGCGATACCATTGAAATATCGACGCTGATTGCCCTCGCCGGCTTGGTGTTAACATTGGTTGCTCTGGTCGGAGGGGTGCTGTACCGGCTTGGGACGCTTGCCAGCCGGGTGGAACAACTTGATCGCCGATTTGACCAGCAGTCCGGCGATATGGCCGAGATGCGCGAGGAAACTCGTCAAGAGTTTCGTGAAATGCGTGAGGAAACTCGTCAAGAGTTTCGTGAAATGCGTGAGGAAACTCGCCAGGAATTGCGCGGTATGCGCGAGGAAACTCGCCAGGAATTGCGCGATATGCGCGAGGAGAACCGGGGCAACCATCAGCAGTTGTTGCAGGCCCTCGCGCACCACTCGCACGATCCTGATACCGGATTCGCGATATTCCGCATTCCGCCAGGGACGGAACATCCGGCGGGCTGACCACCTGCCTTACCCACGCCAACACTAACGAAGGAGAAGGCACAAACAATGACGACCAACAAGAAAGACCGGGTGCTGGTGGTGTTGCAGATGTCGGGCGCCTACGACGCCCTGAACACCATCATTCCCTACAACGACCCGCACTATAACGACCACCGCCAGGCGGTAAATGTTGCCCCCGGCGATGTGCTGCACATCAACGACCAGGTCGGTTTCCATCCGTCCATGAAGCCGCTGAAGAACCTGTACGACCAGGGCAAGGTTGCCGTAATCCAGGGCATCGGCTATCCCAACCCCAACCGCTCACACTTCCGCTCCATGGACATCTGGCACACCGCCGAGCCGGCCAAGATGACTACCGAGGGCTGGCTGGGCAAGGCCATCCGGGAGCTGGACCCCAACCGGGACAACGTGCTCACCGCCGTGAACTTCGGCCGCGGCCTGCCCCGCGCCCTGGCTGCCCCCGGCGTGTCCGTCGCCTCCGTCGGCGACCTCGAGAGCTATGGCGTGCTGACCGGCATTGACGGCGAGGACCAGCGGATGGAAGCGCTGGACATCTTCTCCAAGATGTACTCGCCCCTGATCGGCAGCGGCCCCGCCAACGACTACCTGTCGCAGACCGGTCTCGACGCGCTGAAGGGCGCCGATATCCTCAACACCGCTCCCGACAATTACAGCTCCACCGTTGAGTACGGCGGCAGCCCCTTCGCCCAGTGGTGCAAGAGCATAGCCCAGGTGCACCTGGCCGAGTTCGGCACCCGCATCCTCTACACCGGCCTGAATCCGGGCGCATTCGACACCCACGCCAACCAGAACATCGCCTTCCCCAAGATGTGGGCCGACGTCACCACCGCCACCGCCGACCTGTACGAAGACCTGAAGGAGCACCACGCCAACGAGGAAGTGGTCATCCTGATGTTCACCGAGTTCGGACGCCGGGTGCAGGACAACGGTTCGGGCACCGACCACGGCTCCGGCAGCGTGGCCTTCGTCATCGGCGACGGCGTCAACGGCGGGGCCTATGGCGAATACCCGTCACTGGAGCCGTCCAAGCTGGACGAGGGTGACCTGCACTGGAACAACGACTTCCGCAGCACCTACGCCGAGTTGCTGGAGAAGTGGATGGGCCTGGATGCCCAACCCATACTCGGCGGCAACCACGAGCAGTTCAACTTCATCAAGGCATAGAACCATCCCCGAATTACTCCCTCTCCCTCTGGGAGAGGGCTGGGGTAAGGGCGGCGGCTGGACGACGGCAACCACCCTCACCCCAACCCTCTCCCCGCAGGGAGAGGGTATTTTTCAGTTGGAGGAATGATGGTTACACAGCTTGCGCCGGTAACCTTCCAGTACAGCCACACCATCGGGCGCCAGGAAGTCCGCAGCGGCAACGGGTTTTTCATGCCGGTGGCCATCACCCGCGACCCGCAGAACCGGCTCTATGTCCTGAGCCGGGGATCCGAAACGCCCGCCTTCTTCCCCTGCAAGCGGGTCACCGTGTTCACGGCGGACGAGGAGTTCATCGAGGACTACGGCCAGAAGGTCCCGCCGGAAGAAGCCGACCCCGCCACCGCTCCCAATGGCAGCTTCATGTGGCCCACCTCCGTCGCGCTCGACAGCGAAGGCAACACCTACGTCTCCGACGAGTGGCTACAGCGCGTCTCGGTCTACAAGCCGGGCCAGGGCTGGACCAAGATGTGGGGCGCCGTCGGCTCCGGCGACGGCGAGATAAACAAGCCGTCCGGCCTCGCCTTCGACAAGAACGACAACCTCTACCTGGTGGACAGCTATAACCACCGGGTGCAGGTGTTCACCAAGGATGGCAAGTTCCTGTTCAATTGGGGTTCCAAAGGCAGCCGCCCAGGAGAGTTCAGCTTCCCCTGGGGCATCGAGATAGACCGCAACGGCGATGTGTACGTGGCCGACTGGCGCAACGACCGCATCCAGAAGTTCGCGCCCGACGGCGCCTTCCTGATGCAGTTCGGCTCCACCGGCGACGGCGACGGCGAGTTCAACCGCCCCACCGGCGTGGCCGTGGACAAGGATGGCATCATCTACGTCGCTGACTACAAGAACGACCGCCTACAGGTTTTCGAGGCGGATGGCAGCTTCATCACCAAGCTGCTGGGCGAGGCCACCCTGTCCTCCTGGGGCCGGGAGCGGGTCCTCATCGACCCCATAACCGTGAAGGGACGGCTGGCCGCCAATATGCTGGAAGAGCGCGAGAAGGCCTTCCAGGGCCCCATAGCCGTGGAAGTGGACGACGAGGGCCAAGTCTTCGTAGTGGAAGTCGCCCGCCAGCGCGTACAGGTATTCCGCAAGCAGCGCTCCATCTACCAGGGCGGCCTGCTCTAGGCAGAGCCCAACGGCGGAACAAGGATTCACAGGCCCTGTCTCTCTCGACGGGGCCTGTTCATTTTGAGAAAAGCCCCCTCTCACAAAAGCCCCCTCTCACTTGGGGGGAGGGGTCAGGGCAGGGCGTTTCCCGTGCCCCATAAGCCCCCTTAATATCCAGGGACAGGAAGAATCGTGGAGACCCGACAACACAGGTCGGCGTTGGACGACCCAGCGACACATGATGTTACAATTATCGAGCTATCTTGCGGAGGTTACTGATGCCTAATCAATACTCCAGCCCCCCGGCGACCACTATCGACACGTCCAAGACCTACACCGCCACCATAGAAACCAGCGCCGGGTCGATGACCCTTGAGTTGTTCACCGAGCAGGCCCCGCTGACGGTGAACAACTTTGTCTTCCTGGCCCGCGACGGGTTCTACGAAGACTGCCAGTTTCACCGGGTCATCAGGGACTTCATGATCCAGGGTGGCTGCCCCAAGGGCGACGGCACCGGCGGCCCCGGCTACCGTTTCCAGGACGAGCCGGTGACCCGCAAGTACGTCAAGGGCACTCTGGCCATGGCCAATGCCGGCCCCAACACCAACGGCAGCCAGTTCTTCATCGTACACGGCGCCGACGCGGGCCTGCCCCCCAACTACACCATCTTCGGGAAGCTGAGAAGCGGAGAGGAAGTGCTGGACACCCTGGCCACCTCCCCCGTAGGCCGCAGCCGCGGCGGCGAGCCGTCAGCCCCCACGGAGCGGCTGGCAATCAACAACATCACCATCGAAGAGACGTAAGCCCGCTCGAATCCGGGACCAAAATGGAACGCGGAGGGCAGGATTCTTGAATCCCGCCCTCTTTCTATTGGCTTTCATCCTGGTCTTGCATATTGTCCTCGGCTTGGTTCTCCGGCGTGTCCCGCTCACGCGATAGCAAAATCGGGTTGGGAAATCGAGGTGGGCGCACCTTTGTGCAGCAGTGTAAACGGCGGAGGCAAATGATATAGACAGGTTAAGCAGATCAGACTCCTTTCTTGCAAAAAGTCCCACAACTGTACCTGCGGCCCGGTGGCCGAGACCCCACACACTGCCGTAGAATGAGCGCCCGTGAGTTGCAAAGGAGAGACCATGAGCAGCGTTGAATACAATGTTGAATACAATCCGGCAGCCCGATTCGACGTCGAAATGACTGATCTGGTCTACCTGGAACACCAGGGCGGGAGCCTGAAGGCCACCATCTGCCAGCCCCAGGGAGAAGGACCCTTCCCGGGTCTGCTGAATGTTCACGGCGGCAGATGGTTCCTGAACGACCGTTCCAGCGACCGGCACATGAACCTGGCCCTGGCGGCCAGCGGCATTGTGGTCGTTGCGATAGATTTCAGGCTGGCCCCACAGCACCCCTACCCGGCCCAAATCGCCGACGCCAACTACGCTGCCCGCTGGATGAAGGCCCAGGCCGGACAGCTCAACATCGACCCGGCATCGGTGGGCGCAATGGGCTGTTCCAGCGGCGGCCACACCGTGGCGCTGAACGGTATGCGCCCCAAGGACCCCCGCTATGCGGCGATTCCACTGCCCGGAGGAGAGGACTCGGACGCTTCACTGCGCTATATGCTGTGCTGCTGGCCCGTCCTCGACCCCCACGCCCGATACATGTGGGCCCGCGAAATTGGCGACGACCGGTTCATAGGCCCCACGGAGTCCTACTTTCAGGATCACGAGAGCCTCCACGAAGGAAACCCCCAGGAGGCCCTGGACAGAAGTGAATCAGTGGAGCTGCCTCCTGCGATAATCATCCAGGGAACCAATGACTCCAACATCCCCCTGTCCATTCCCCACAAGTTCGAGGCTTCCTATCGGGCCGCCGGAGGCCACATTGAGCTGGAACTGTTCCCGGGGATGCCCCACATCTTCGGCAATACGCCCGGACCTGAATCCGATCGGGCCATCGAGTTGATGAAGGGCTTTATCGCGCGGCAGTTGTCACGCCCGGCGGTGGCGCCAGGCGGTTAGAGGGTGTGTGGCAAGCCCCCTCTCCCAGAGGGAGAGGGTTAGGGTGAGGGCGTCCCACCAGCTTCGCAGGAACAACGAATGCAATCCGGCCTTGGTTCGGCCTTGACCCAATGAGAATTGGAATAGGTTTGTCACACATCCTCTCATATCACCGGAGAGGCAGCGCCATCCGGTCATATCACCGGAGAGGCAGCGCCATCCGGACTGCGGCGCGAACGGACAGCCACGGCCACGCCCGCATTACCCCAGTCTTCGGGGAATTTCAGCACGCCCCGCCGTCTCCCGCAAAGTAATCGTACTTCCGCCCTGCCAGGGCCACCACCTCGGGCACGTCTTCCTCCAGCAGGTATCCCTCGGCCACCAGGTCCATCGCGGCGCGGGTCACCTGCTCCAGGTAGTCCTCGCGGCTGGCGTAGCGTTCCTCGATGGATGCTCGCGGGTCGCCGGTGGACTCTCGCTCGGCCTGCGTGGCGGGCAGGGGGTGGGTCCAGCCGGCAAGTCCGCCGGTGATGCCGATGAAGAGATCGGGGTTGCCGATGCTCTCGTCGCGCAGGTTCCAGCCGGTGTAGGTGGCCACCGGGACCGCCAGGTCCGGCAGGCGGATGCCGCCCCGCTCGTTGAAGGACTCGTCAAGGTCGGCCACCAGCGCCGGGAACTCCGCTCCCTCACCGGCAGGCAGCTTGGTGGTGCGCCCCAGGTGCGACTCCGGGCCGTAGTCCAGCCTTATCGCCCTGGTGGTCTGGGTCGGGACCCGAAGGCGCGGGAGCTGGGCGAACCGTTCCAGCAGCGTATGGGACTCCACCGCCGTGCCGTCGTTCAGGCTGGGATGACGGCTGGCGGGAGGCTCCTCGCCCGTCGTAACCCAGCGGTCCAGGTTGTCCAAAGCAGCCCGCAACAGGGGAGCATAGTCCACGCTGTTGAGGGGTAGCTGTCCCCTGATCCCGTCGCTCGCGCGGAATTCCAGCGGAGGGAACTCGCCTGAGCCGTGCTGGCAACCGGCGAAGTGGTAGCGGCGGACCGACGGCGACTCCGGGGCGTCGGTCAGGCTCTCGAGGTCGGTGTGGATCAGCGCGGCATCACCACGCCAGTACTCGGCGGAGGTGTTGGTGAACATTATCCTGGGCGTCTTGCCCCGCCGCTCCAGGGCGTCGAGCAGGGAACCCCGGGCGCCGGTCACCGGGTCCGTCTGCGGCGTGTCGGTGAATGGGAACATCTCCGGGATGATGTAGCAGACGTCCTTGGAAGGCTGTCCGAAGCGGAGGTTGAATTCGCCGCGCATCCCGCCCGCCACATGGGGAATGATCCCGTCCAGGGCCTGCCGGTCCTCTTCATCCTCGTTGATGCCGACGTGGATGTACTGGCGCAGGAAGCGTCCGCTCTGGGAACGGCCCATGGCGTAAGCGTAGTCGACGGCCCCGGCGAGCGGGTTCCCCGCCGAGGCCGGGGCGTATTTCAGGAAGGAGACCGCATCCCGCATAGCAACGAACCCCAGTCCCACGATCCGGCTGCCGGTCGTGGTGTAGACCAACTGGTAAATCCTCCCCGGCTCGAACCCTGACGGCATATAGATGTGGCTGTGCTGCGGCTCCACGTCCTCATCCTCGACCCGGACGAAGGACCACTGGCTCCGGTCAACGGGCGTGGCGGGGCTGTTGGGCAGGTCGCGCACCGTCAGGGTAGCCTCGGCTTCCTCGGGGTCAGTGGCGGGATTGGGCAGGTGCTGCCGGTCTGCCAGCAGGAACACCTGGGTGGGTTCGTTGCACTGGAACTGGCAGAGAATCTTGCCGGTCAGAGGCCCCTGGGGGCCGATGGCTTCCGGCCCCTGAAGTCCGATGAGTCCGGGGGTGGGCGGCACGTCGGACTGCCAACCGCCCCAGACCACCGTGTAGCCCCGGCGCATCAGGTAGCCGTTGCCCGCCTCCAGGGGAGCGGTGGCGTCGGTAGGAATGGGGACGCCGTTCATGGTCAGGGCGGTCTTACGGCCCCGGTTCACCACGTCGAACAGGATGCGGCGGTTGCCCCGGTCGATGTTCACCGGCTGGAGCATGGCGAAGTCTGCCGAAAACCCCACCCTGCCGGCGGAATTGCGCGGCGCCAGGTCCAGGTCGGTAATCCCCCGGTTCCGGGCGTGCGACGGGTCCACCGCGTAGTGGGCGGCGCCCTCCAGAAGCTCATAAGCGCCCACGTCGCCGAAGCCCTCGCCGGACGCGAAACTGGTGCGATGGGTGATTTCCAATTCTGTAATTGCCAAGACGCCTCCGGTCGGCCGACGGCCGATCGCCAGTGGCCGATATTCAGTTCCAGGTTGCTTCCAGGTTGCTTCCAGGTTGCCAGGCTGCGAGAGGATTTTAGCGCCTGCGGGCAGGCCGTGGCGGCGGCGCTCGCCCATACGGCGGCGAGCAATCTGCGAAACGGTAGCGGGCTGAAACCCCGGGGATTGCAGATGTTCCTTCACCGGCGGGGGCGCCCCCGCCCTAACCTTACCCCGGAGCGAGAGGGGACAGCAACTCACCCCCAGGGAATTCCAGGCCCGCAACCGGCCCGGCCCGGCCCGTCAGCAGTAGTCCGGCGCGCCCCGGCCACAGCCATCGGCTACAATGACCCTGCCAGCCATTTATTCCCGAGTTGGAGGGGCCGTGAGAATCGAGACTCTTGCCGTTCACAGCGGTCGAAACATTGACCCAGCCACCGGCGCGGTCACTCCGCCGATACACATGTCCACAACCTTTCAGAGTGATCCCAACGGCACATATCCCCAAGGGTTCGTCTATGGACGCTCCGGCAACCCCACCCGCGCGCTCCTGGAGGAATGCGTCAGGGACTTGGAAGGAGGAGAGGCCGCCGCTGCGTTTTCATCGGGCGCCGCCGCCCTGGCGGCCGTGTTTCATTCCCTGGCAACCGGAGACCATGTGATCGCCCCGCTGGACATCTACCACGGGACGGCGCTACTGCTGCGGGAGCGGCTGGCAAGGTGGGGCCTGCGCGCCTCCTTCGTGGACATGACGGACATTGACGCCGTCAGGGTGGCAGTGACCCCGGCCACCAAGCTCATCCTGGTGGAGACTCCATCCAACCCCCTGCTGAAGATCACCGATATAGCACAGGTGGCGGAGCTGGCCCACGAGATGGGAGTCGTGTGCGTCTGCGACAACACCTGGGCCACCCCGGTTTTGCAGCGTTGCCTGGAACTGGGGGCGGACATGGTGGTCCACTCGACTACCAAGTACCTGGGCGGCCACGGCGATGTGACCGGAGGAATGGTGGTCAGCGCCACCGACAGCCCCATGTTCCAGGAGATTCGCGCCATACAAAGGGACGCAGGCGCCGTTCCGTCGCCCTTTGACTGCTGGCTGATACTCCGGGGAATACGGACGCTGCCCTACCGGATGCGGGCCCACTCTGAGAACGCCGCCAAAGTGGCATCATTCCTTGTTGTTCACCCGGAGGTACTCGAGGTGTTCTACCCGGGGCTGCCGAGCCATAGCGGACACGAAATCGCCCGCCGGCAGATGAGCATGTTTGGCGGGATGCTGTCCTTCCGGGTCCGCGGCGGCAGGGTTGCAGCGTTCAGGGTTGCGGCCCGCACCACTCTGTTCACCCGGGCCACTAGCCTGGGCAGCTACGAAAGCCTGATCGAGCACCGGGCTTCCATCGAGGGCCATGGCAGTTCCACCCCGGAGGATATGCTGCGAGTGTCGGTGGGCCTGGAAAATGCCGGTGACCTCATAGCGGACCTAGACCGGGCCCTTGGAGAGTGAGGATGACGGAACCGGCCGAAAGCAGGCCGCGGCCAAGAGGACTCCCGGGAAAGACAGCTACGGCGGCGCTGGTGATCATCACCGCGCTCATCGTAATGGCAGCCTGTGGGGGAGAGCAGGTCAGTACGCCTGCGAAGCTGCCGGTCGCACCAGGGCGCCTACGGCAACGGTCGCAAAGTCCCCGACGGCCCAGCCGACGTGGACGCCATCATCCGCCGCCGCTCCAACAGCGACGCCGAACCAGCCGCAGGCAACGCCACGGCTCTGCGCCGCGATCCAGATTGGCGGATGCGGCTCCTGTACGGAAGTCAGGGCCAGCTTGGCGTCATGTACCTGCCGGCGCTTCCCATCGTAGTTGACCTCCTCCCCGCTCCAAAGCAGCTTCATCAGCTCAATGGACTCTTCGAACCGGCTCACCCGGTCTCTCCGGTTGGTTCCGAATGCAGAAAGCTCCGCTTGCCGGTAGCCCAGCCCCACTCCGAGAATGAACCGCCCGTTGCTGATGTGGTCCAGCGTTACCGTCTGCTCGGCGATGTCCACCGGGTTGTGGCAGGGCAGCAACAGAATGCCGGTCAGAAGCTGCAAGCCCTCGGCATCGGGAGCCAATCGTGCCAGCGTTTGCATCGGTTGCATCCAGACGGTGGGATGCGATATGTAGCGCTGGGGCATATAGATGACCAAAACCCCCAGCGATTTGGCGCGACGGCATACCTCGGCGGCTTCTTCCACCTGCCGGTACATAGGCCGGTCGGAGTCTTCCATGTAATCGCGAATATAAAGTCCTACTTCCATGGGGCCCCGCTGAATTTATTGATCGTAAGCTGTGTCGAATGCCCACCCAAAGGCGGTGAGACTTGGCCCACCAAGGCGAATCATCAGGCAAGGCTGTATTCGCGCCTCTCCCAAAGTTAGCCAGGAGACGCCGTGAGCGCTTTCATCGCCGCCGCTGGAGGTCTACTGGAGAACTATCCGGCTTGGCAATCCCATTCTCAGGAGCGGCCTTCGACCAGCGCGTCCGCGTCCATTTGTAGGGTGACGCCCACATAGGCATACTCGATATGTGGGCCGCTGGCCGAGTCGAATCAGGCGAAGAGATGCTGTTCGATCACATCAGTATGATATCCAACCCCCTCGTATTCGGCCATGAGCGGGCTATCGCGGTTGGTTCATGGCAGTACGTTGTCAGCTTCTAATTGTTCGCGAATATCTCCCTGCCGGATAAACTGTCGCTGTAGTACTGGGAACGGGTTGCGGCACACCCTTTCAAGAGCCGCGCTGCACGGTCAGATGGTCGAAGTGGTGGCGTTCCGTGCAGCCAGCAACTGATTGCTCCATTTGTATGGTTACATGGGCAATTCCAAAGTCCTGATGGGCAATCTGCTGCATCCGAAGCCGCAGAGTTTCAAGCTCGCCCGGATAATCGGGGTCAATGAGCACATGGGCGGTCAAGGACTCATATCCAGAGGTAATGGTCCAAGCGTGAATGTCGTGAACCAAAGTCACACCCTCCACCGCTTCCAGTTCACTGCAAAGAAGAGACATGTCCAGGTGGGCCGGCGCGCCTTCCAGCAGAACATGAAAGACTTTGACCACCAAACGCCAGGAGCTGATCAGGATAAGCAAACCGATGAGTATGCCCAGAATGGGGTCGGCAATCCACCAGCCAAAGGCCATTGTGAGAGCGCCGGAGATAACCACGCCAATTGACCCCATAAGGTCCGCCAACACGTGCTGAAACGCGCCTTCAACATTGAGGCTATGCCCGGCAGAACGGCGGAGTATCCAGATGGACATCAGGTTGACGCCGAGTCCCACCCCGCCCGCTGCCAGTACGATACCGCCTTCCACCTCGGGGATATCGCTGAATCGACGATATGCCTCAAAGAAAATCCAGGCGGCAACCAGCCACAGGCTCAGTGCGTTGAACAGCGCTGCCAGCACTTCAGTGCGGTGGTAGCCGAAAGTACGCTCAATGGAGGCCGGACGGCTCGCAATCCACATGGCGAAAAGGGCCAGCCCGATGGCGCCTGCGTCGGTGAACATATGGGCCGCGTCGGCCAACAGGGCCAGGCTGCCGGAAAGGATGCCGGCGACTATCTCGACTGCCATGTAGCCGGAAATCAGCGCCAGCGCAATCAGCAGACGCCGGCGCCCGGCTATTCGATAATCATGGGAATGACCAGCATGATAGTCGTGTTCGGGGTGGTGATCAGATTTCATTTCCGGACTCTCGGGCGGTTAGCCGGATTCGGCGTTCCAGTTTGTCATGCCTCAGCGTGTGTACGGGCTTCCAGGTGTCCCACGTGGTGGTTTTCGGTACAATCCGCCACCAACTGCTCTATTTGTATGGTGGTAGCTGGACGCTCCGCAATCCACATGGCGAAGAGCGCCAAGCCAATGGCGACTGCGCCGGTAATCATGTGGGTCGCATGGGCCAACAATCCCAAGCTGCCCGAAAGGATGCCGCCGGCCATTTCAATCCCCATGTGGCAGCAAAGCAGAATCAGGACAATTATCAGGCTGCGACGACCGGCGCTCCGATAGTCGGGTTCATGGTCGTGCCCAGGGTTTCTCCTCCCGCGGCCGGCGTGGCCGTGGTTGGTGTCGACAGTTTGCTCAGGTGTCATTTCCCGCTGCTTCCCAGTCGATGACTTCCAAGGTCTCTCCACCAGACTTGGCTTCAGGGGTCGAGAGCAGGCCAAGCTATATGTAGGCATCATAGCGCGGGCTTATTTTGCCGGTCAAACCACGGCGGCGGGGCAGGCAGAACCTGGGCAAAGTCTTTTCCCCTGGCGAAATCTCGCCCCAACCCGTCATTCCAGCGAATACGCTGGGGGGAGACCTGTCGGCACAGCCCTGCGGAGACAGTCAGGAGGCAGGAAAACCCTGGATCCCCGCGAAGGCGGGAATGACGGACTGCGCCAATGCTGATTCAGTTAAAGCGCGATTAAAGCGCGATTGCCCCCCACCCCAGCCCTCCCCTCGATGGAGAGGGAGGAGTTGGAGTATGCCTACTCTTCTTCCCCGCTGTCGTCTTTCCAGGAGATGATGCGGTCCGGGGTGATGGTTATTAGGGCCATGCGCTCGTCGGCCAACAGCTCGCGGGCGAACTCAGGGCCGCGCACAGGGCCGTCGTAGTTGACGCAGATTCGATGGACTATGGACTCCAGCCCCTCTGAGTCAGAAGCGGCCGCTCCCTCGACGGTGACGTAGGAATAGGGCCTGTCCGGCGTCGATACGCATAGGGCCACGGCAGGGTTGCGGCTGATGTTGCGCACCTTGACCGCGCCGGCGTCGGCCATCACCAGGGCCCGGCCCTCGTCCCACAGGAACCACACCGGCGCAACGTGCGGGGTACCCGAAGCCCGGAGCGTCACCAGGTGCGCCGTCAGCGGCTGGAACAGGAATGCGTCTATCTCTTCTGCGGTTAATTTCGCCAAGATTCTTCCTCCATCGCGTCTGCTGAGTGTGCGCTGCCATTCATCATGCCTGTTGTCATCATGCCTGTTGAAGCAATGATACCGGAAAACCTGGGCGCCGGCGCAGAGTGGTCGTTTCGGTTCCCCCGCTCCAATTTCCGCCACCCAACAACAATCCTCGCTTTCCCAGTTGACGGATTATTTTGAGCACGAATTCTTGACGAGTGGTTGATAGGGTTCTATCATCCAAATATCAAGCCTATGCTGTATTGGTATAGACTTCGGACAGGATTGAGTGTTCCAGATCCCTAGCGCAAACGGGATGATAAAGGTAATGGGGAGTTGCAAGAGGAACAGAACGTCGCGCCCACCAACAACCGGAACCATTGGGCCGACTTTTGGGAACTGGCGTGGATCCCCCTCGTATTAGCTCTTGGGGCGATTGTCGTAACTTGGATAGTGTGGTATTTCACGACACAGCCTTGTACGGCTAAATTGGCAGAAACCACCGGGTGTAGCTTGTCGAGTTGGGCAAAATTCGTCAACCTTGATTTGCTGAACAAGGTGATTACTCACGGGGCTATCGTTGGTGGAACCGGGGGTATATGGAGATACACTATGCTTAGAGCATTAGAAAGACAGTTAGCCGAAGAGCGCAAGCGGGTGATCGAGGAACGAGAACGAGCGGACGCGGAACGAGAACGAGCGGACGCGGAACGCCAACGAGCGGACGCGGAACGCCAACGAGCGGACGCGGAACGCCAACGAGCAGACGCGGAACGCCAACGAGCAGACGATGCTGAAAGGCAAGCAGCGCAAGCCTAGAACACGCCACTCCTGTATTCCAGCAGAAACCCCGACTTGCCGGTCGGGGTTTCTGCTTGTCCTTCAACGCTGCTTGAGATCCCGTCCCTCTCTCAAGGAAGATGGAGAATTAAAGCCCCTGCTTGTCTGATCTCTGCCCCCCCGAACCGCATGGGGCGGGTTTATAATGGATGGAAAGCCCACTGCGGATGCGGTCTTACAGCTTCATGTTTCCGAAAATTTCGTGGCTCCCGGTCTCCAGGCATAGAGCCGCCCGACTTCCCCTTGTGGTGGTCTTCGCTGCGGCCCTCGTTCTGCTATCCGTTGGCTGCGGCGCTGAGCCAGCGCCCGCTCCGACACAACCGCCTGACACGCCCGAGCCAACGGCTACCCGGCCTGCCAGCGCCGCCACGCCCGCGGTCGCCGTTCCGACCAATACGCCCACGCCGCCGCCAAGTACACCCACGGCCACGCCGCCCCCCGCGTCCGGCCCGCTGGTCTCGCTGCCGGAGGATGAAGCCCCCCACGAATCACCCATCGAGTGGTGGTACTTCAACGGCTTCCTGTTGGACGATGCCGGGAACGAGTACAGCTACCACTTCGTGACCTTCCAGTCGCCCACGCTGCCGCTGGGAACGCCCCACCTGCTGCACGCCACCCTGAGCGACCACGCAAGCGGAACGCACTCCTCGGGGGAGCGGGGCACGCTGGCCACGCTCGATCCGAAGGCTCCCGGCGTGGACATCAACGCCGACGGCTGGGTTATGCGGGGCGACGGGAAGAGCTACGAACTGCGGTTCGCTCTGGATGGCAAGACGTTGAACCTGGAAGCCATATCCCTCCGGGAGGCGGTGCTGCACGACTCGACGGGCCTGGTGGACCTGGGAGGTGCAGGGAGCACTTACTATTACTCCCGGACCCGCATGGAGCTTGGAGGGTGGATCGAGGATGATACAGGCCGCCGAGAAGTGTCGGGGTCGGGCTGGATGGACCACCAGTGGGGTGACATCTCCCGTGTGGACTTCGGGTGGGACTGGATTAACCTACAGATGGACGACGGCTCCGACCTGATGGTGGCAGTGGTGTGGAAACCTGCTGAACGTCAGCCTACACCGGATGGCGAACCCTGGCCGCTGCTGACGGAGCGCGTGGCGGCATACGCCACTTTCGTCGACTCCGACGGCGCAGCGACTCACGTTCCCAGCGAGGGAGTGTCCCTTGAGGGGATGTATGCGTGGCGCAGTCCAGAAACGAGTATCGTTTACCCGTCGACCTGGCGACTGTTCATAGAACCGTTGAAGATTGACGCGACATTGTTCCCGGTCATGGAGCACGCTGAGTTCGCCGCCGGCGAGTTCCTGCCCGTTGCGTATTGGGAAGGAGCCGTTACGGGTGAAGTGCGGCGAGACCGCACTTTTTCGGATGCCAGGGGATTCGTCGAGCTGGTGGGCTACGATCCCGGTCAGGCTGAAGTCACGCCCCCCGTGCCAACGCCACGACGGTAGATACGGATAGCCGCCTCCCCGACGGGGTTTCTACTCTGGGTTCCTGCCCGGATTGACGCTTTTGCGCGACACTTAATGCCAACACTTTTGATTGACATATCCTTCAGCCAGAGTTTACATTTAATGTCGCGAGAGCATTCGCGCAACACTTGCCGCTTCTCCCTAAGTTGGGGAAGGGAATGGGATAAAATACGGACATGAGCACAATAGCCACCACCGCAGACTTCCTGCGCCTGCTACGAGAGGACCCTGAGTTCAGGGCAGAGGTTCGCCGGGAACTGCTGACCCAAGAACTCATCGAACTGCCGGAGAAATTCGCGGCGTTCGTAGCCCGGACCGAGGCATTCATGGAGCAGACCGAGGCGTTCGTGGCCCGGACCGAGGCGTTCGTGGCCCGGACCGAGGCGTTCATGGCCCGGACCGAGGCATTCATGGAGCAGACCCAGCAGGAATTTTCAGAGGTCAAGTCCCGGCTGGGCAACCTCGAAGACAACGTCGGTACGCTACAAGGTAACTTCGTCAGGCTTGAAGGTACCGTCAATACTCTCCAAGGCACCGTCGGCAGGCTGGATGGGCGAGAATACGAGCGCCACGTCAGCCGCACCTTGATTGGCGAGGTCAGCAGGCTCTTCGGACTCAGGCGAGGCAGGCTGGTTCACTCCGCCGCCCTGGGAACCACCCCGGATTTCCACGACCAGATGGACGCCCTAGTGGAAGCAGACCACATAACCGACGATCAGTGGCACCATCTCTTGAACACCGACGCAGTAGTCAGAGCATCGAAAGACGGGAGAACGGTATACGTTGTCGCTGAAATCTCAAAGACGGTGCACGATGACGACATAGACCGGGCAGAGGAGAGGGCCGCCATCCTCCAGCAAGCGACAGGCTCGACGGCATACCCTTTGGTGGTCGGCAATCAAATTCCTCAACCGCAAATGGCCCAAGCCGGACGGAAAAACGTCTGGGCTGTTATTGTGCATGAGTAATTCCAGTACAAACTCCCATCCTTTTGCCCTCGAACTCCGGTGAATGGGTGCGCAGGGCACGATGACGTACTGCACCCGGGAGACGGACATTCCATGACCGAACCCCCGGAATTCCTGGTCGCCAGCAACCTGCACAAATCCTTCGGCGGGCTGACGGCGGTGGGCGGCGTTTCCTTCAGCATCGGCAAGCAGGAGATTTTCGGACTGCTGGGTCCCAACGGGGCAGGCAAGACCACCACCATCCGAATGCTGTCCACCGTGCTGGCCCCCGACAAAGGCGACGTGGTCATCGGCGGGCATTCCGTGACCCGCGAGAGTGACGCCGTGCGCCGGCTGGTGGGCGTCTGCCCGCAGGAACTGGCCCTCTACCCGGAGCTGTCGGCCACCGACAATCTCGTGTTCTTCGGGCGCATGGCCGGGCTGAGCGGCAGGGAAGCCAAGAGCGCGGCGGCGGAACACCTGGAATCGGTGGGCCTCACCGAGCGCGCCCGCGACAAGGTGGAAAAGTTCTCCGGGGGAATGAAAAGGCGCGTCAACCTGGCCGTGGCCCTGATGAGCCGCCCGCAACTGCTATTCCTCGACGAGCCAACGGTGGGCATCGACCCGCAGTCGCGCAGCCACATCTTCGAAACCGTCGAGGGCCTGCGCGACGCCGGCATGACCGTGCTCTACACCACCCACTACATGGAGGAGGCCGACCGCCTCTGCGACCGGCTGGCAATCATGGACAACGGACAACTGATACGCCTGGGCCGCCCCGGGGAGCTGAAGGCCGAGATAGGCGACCCGGAGGAAGTGACACTGGAAACCGTATTCCTGGAACACACCGGTCGCAGTCTGCGGGATTAAGTTGTGCCCATACTTGCCCAACATTCCTGCCCGCACCGGCATTGTCGCCTCGCCCCGTCATTCCCGCATAAGCGGGCGATAGGCACAATCTTCTCCATCCGCATCTCCCTGCCCAAATCCTTTCGGCCCAATCGCAATCCGCCTACCCGGCCCTCTTCATACCCGACTCTCCTGAAACCCACCCGAACAGAAATCCGGAGACCGAGTAACCCCAAGCCCCAGCCTTTACAGAACGACGACCAGCCCAACCGGACCCCTAACCCCGCCAAGGTACTAATAACGAGACCCAAGCAGACACCGGAACAACGCAAAGCCTACGACAAGGCCAGAAACCAAACACCTGAACGGAAGGAATTCTACAGAAAAAACGCTAAGCAGATGCGCCTGACCGCCAGAGCACTTGGGTTGTGCCGAGCATGTAGGAAGCCAGCCATACCTGACCAGACTATGTGCGAAGTCTGCGCTGAAAAACACCGACAGCGCCGCCGCAAATCAGACGCCGCCAGAAGAGCACGACAGAAAGCCGAGCGCGAATCGCAGCGCCAAGCCAGCGGCGTGTGACCCGAACTGGCAACGAAAAACGTAATGCCATCAACTGGAAGCGCGCATCCGGTCCGGCAACCCAGAATTCCGGAGGCTGCCTCCAGAACAGACCCTCCTGATTAACGTCAACTACCTTTGCCGGCTCTGTCGATTATTCCTGCCGGTTCACCACTGAGGCGAAAAACGCCCGGTTTTCGCCACTGGCGAAAATGCTGACACCTGCTTCTTGTGACCCCCTGGCGAAAAAGGGTAAGATGGGCCAATGACCACCTACGGCTACATCCGCACCAGCCGGGACCAAGAGCCTGGCCATCCCGGAAGCGACCCCCACGTCCAGCGCCGGCAGCTCGTCGAGGCCGGTGTGGATCCTGCGCGGATCTACGCCGACGTCGCGGCATCGGGGGCTAAGGACTACAACAGCCGCGACCAGTGGCACGTCCTGGACCAGCAGCTCGCTCAGGGCGACGTGCTGGTGGTGGCCGCCATTGACCGCCTGGGACGGCGCTACCTCGAGACGATGTGGGCGATCTACGACCTGCAGCGCCGCGGCATCAGGCTGCGGTCCCTGGCCGACAGCGAGGTGCAGTGGACGAAGTACCTGGATGCCGATCCCGACTCGCCCGAGGCCTTCATGGGCAATGTCCTGGCCAGCATGGCGGCCTACGTGGCCAGCCAAGAGCGGCAGAACATCAGCCGCCGGACCCGGGCGGGGCTTGACGCCGCCAGGGATAAGGGCGTGGTGCTGGGTCGGCCGCGACGACTCACCGAGGGGCAGATCGTTGCTATCAGGCAGGACATCAAGGAGGGTATGCCGGCGGCGGCGGTGGCCAGGAAGTACGGGGTGCCCAGGTCCACGCTCCGCAGCACCCTGGGCCGGACGGAATGAGGTTGGTCAGGGCGACGCCATCTTCAAAAACACCTGGACCCTCTCAGAGCTGGACGTAGCCTCTAGATGGGCCTGATCGCTGACGAGCAGTCGGCATGGCCCACGTGCTCAGGACGTCGGGAAAGGCCCGGACCTGGATGGCCCCCGGTTCGGCCGAGAAAAGACAGGGGCCTTAAATCGCACCCTGCGAGGTCGTTTTCGCCCCGACCGGCACGAAAAGCGGGAAAATCAACGGTTTGGAGGCCTCCGGGCCGTTTTTGCCCGGGCAGGCTCCAGAGGGATGTCTAGGGGTCCGTTCCCCGGGAAACGGTGGCGCGGGCACCAGGGGGACTGATGACAGTTCGTCCTTGCGACGCCGGTACGGCAGGGGCTATCGTGGAACTCTCACTCTTCCTCGAGGACCTGGGCCATGGCCAACCCCACCTGCAGGAACTGCGACCGCAGCGCCGACGTCGGCGCTTACTGCAGCTCGTGCGCCGCGGGCATCATGGCCAGCGCCCTCAACCCCCACTTCCGCGGCCGGTCAAAGAAACTTCCGCCAAGATCTCGGACACTTCCACAGCGCCCAGGACCCACTGCCGGCAACTCATCCGGTCAACAGCGCATGTTTGGGTAGTCCCGGGACTAGCGTTACACGGTGTAACGACGATATCGGGAGGCTTATTTGACAGACTTGAGGGTTACTTCCAACGCACAGACGAAGAGGAATGCAGCTACGAAAAAAATAGCAGTCGCCCTGACACTCGTCTTAGCCGCCGCTGCCATGGTCTATCTGTTCCTCAGGGATATGGAACCCCTCGGAGGGGTAGTAGCAGCAGTCTTAATCCTGGCAATTTTGGTTGTCGGCAAGACTGCATGGAGAAACCCCGCGGGAGTGGCTCTAAGAACCTGGGGACGTCCGATGCTAATCGCAATGGTCATACCTTCCGTTCTCTTGACCATCACTTGCGGAGCCCGTGTAGTAGATACGAAACTAACAGCTGACAAAACGACGTTGCCTGAGGATCGCGAGGTCTGGCGCGAGGACCTGCCCCTGAAAGTTTACTGGAACAAACAACCGTCCGAAGAACTAAAAGCCGGTTTTTCAGACACAGTAGAAGTGTTGGGGTTCAACTACGAAAATGTCGACTCGGTGGAAGATGCGAACATTAGAATCTGGCTAGATTCATGGAGCCGCTCTTGTAAGTGGATGAAGACCGCGGGGTTTGTCTTGCCAGACCCCAATCCAAGCGAACAGGGATCACAAACAGGCGAGATACATATCTGCCAATTCACCACGCCATTCAAGGACCACCCACTGACTGACGATTACTCCACTATTACCCATGAAACCGCGCACCTGCTACCTGCACAATCCCACTTCGGGACCGGGCTGATGGCAAAAGGTGGGGGGGACGGTTCTCCACGTCTCAGCGAAACGGAAATCCAGACGATGCGCCATAAAATCGACACATTCCACGAATCAGTGAGAACGATCAGGCCATTACCCTCACTGCCGGCACAAGGAATTTCCCCGGCCGACGACGAACTTCCGTAGACCCTTCCACACACCCTTTGACTAGGCCTTCAACGCGTATAGGGGAACTCACTAAATCGCTCCAAAACACCCCTCCGGCGTCAACCTTGCCATGACCGATAATTACACTTATCGGACATAGTAGAATGGACGCCAACCCCTTAGCATTACCTCCATATTAATGACAGCACTTGTTGTGCGGCTCGGCCTATCTGAGCCTAAGGAACACCGGGGGCCTGCTCGAAACCGCCCGTTTGTTGGGCGGCAATTAAATGTCTCACGTCAGAGATTGGAAGACTGCTAACCGAGAAATACCGAAGCGGATGGAAGGAGACTCCATGGGTGACTCGCAGACTAACTCGCACCGGCCAAAGGCGAAGCTGGACCTCATGGTAAGCGATTTCGCCGCACAAGAGTGGGCTCCCAAGATAGACGTCGGCCTCAAGCTTGAAGGAGACCTCCCCATTAAGGACGATCAGATTTGGCAGACTACGAAAGAGCGGGGCTTAGAATCGATGGAAGGAGACTCCATGGGTGACTCGCAGACTAACTCGCACCGGCCAAAGGCGAAGCTGGACCTCACGGTAAGCGATCTCGCCGCACAAGAGGGGGCTCCCAAGATAGACGTCGGCCTCAAGCTTGAAGGAAGCGTCGCGAGCAACCGCGATCAGAGGATTTCGTTAGCACTCGCTGAGGAGCTCTCCCGGTTCAAAGATGCGCCTAGATCTCAGGCAGACTGAAAGAGCGATGAGCGCGTGAGCTCACAGACTTCGGGCAGGGCACCTCGCCGACGAGCAGCGAGCCCTTATCATAGACGTGGTCGAGGCGGAAGGGAGTTCCAGCGACCAAGATGAACGCACCAGCCACTAGTTGCACGGCGTTTCCAATTGGCCGTTCGTCCTTGTCGAAAAACTCGAACCCACACATCCACGAGGTCGTCGGAACAACTCTAGCAGTCGCTCAGGGGACAGATGCGGGTCGAGTCCGGTAGGGGGCAGAATCGTACGCTAAGGCTGCTATCGGCGTTTTGGCCACCGGTATTCGCCGGTGAGCAGGATGTGGGCCCACTCAAGGGGTGAGATGTGGGCTAAGAGCTCGGGCTCTACGGTCAGCCCGTCGTGCTTCCGCTGCCTGAGCGCTTCGCCGAGATGGGCGGTATTCCAGCGCCGATGGGCTTCGGGAACGAGACGTGAAACTGGCCCTCGGCCGGGCGCACTACGACCCGTGCGGTCCGACGGGAAAGACGTTCTTCAGTATCCTCGCCACCTTCGCCGAGTTCGAAGCCGATCTCATCAGCATGCGTACCCGCGAGGGTATGGCCATCGCCCGCGCCAAGGGGAACTCTGCCGCATGCACGCCAAGGGCGAGTATTCCATCAGCGATCTCGCCGAGCTCTTCTCCGTCTCAAGACCAACCGTCTATCGTACACTCAACCGGCACCTCTCCCCTTAGCGTACGATCCTGCCCTCTACCGGAATCGACCCCATATGGTCACGCGTCCAAGAGGAACGGAGCTTATAACCACCGTAACAAAATTCAGGGCAGGCTTTCAATGCCCAACTGACAAGAGAAAATTCCGTTACTCCACGGGGAGAGGAGTTCAGGCATTTACACGCCGAATGCCATAGTTTGGCCTGAATTGCTGATTCTGTACCGCTTCGACCCACACAAACAAGAAAACGGCTCATGCAGCCGCTGGGACGCTCAGAACCTGCATCCTACCGGTGCATCCACCTGACGGGCGCCTCTTACGCCCTCCTGTCCCGGCAAGGGTAAAATAACAGTGCTATCAGGATACGAACACCGCCCTTGCCTCAGCCCGCTCCGGTTTACAGCCACAAGCAACCGCCCCAGGCAACCGCTTCAGGTAGCCGCCCCGGCAATACCGCTCCGGACCGTCAGCCCCGGTGAGACCCATCAGCCTGGACAACTGAAATACCGACCACCGAAACCCAATCCCAAGCAGAGCCCCTCGAAGAACACCTCTTACGTGCCGTCCACAAATCCAATCAAATACGGAGTCATACATATGAGGGTGCTAATGCTATACTTGCAACATGGACTGGGCTGTACATTCGCCTCAACCCATAGGGCTGGGCGACCTCAAATACCTCCAGACAGTGCCATAAGAGCACATGCACCGGAAGGTGAGAAGATAGTGAACAGTTTCCCTAGTTCGGTTTCTCCGCAGTTGAAGAGCCCGAAGCGTTACGACATAGGCGTTTTGAACATTTAGATAGTGGATCTACGGATGCGAATCCACATTATGCTGCGCAAACCCTGGGGTGGGGTAGCGGCAACGATGACGGCACTGATGGTTCTCGCCTTTCTCTGCGCCACTGCGGCCTGCAACAGCGAGTCGACCGCAACTTCCGCGGATTCGTCCACACCCTTGAATCCAGAGGCGACGGCCTTTGCCTCCCCGACGACGGCGGCCGCTCAAATGCCGAGTCCGAAGGCATCCCCGGCTACGGTAATAGCAAAGTCTGCAACCTCTACCCCAGAGAGAGGCACGACGGCAACGACCACTACGAATCTCGAACAAGACACTGGGCCAAATAGTGCCACCCGCCCATCGTCCACTCCAACACCCGGCAGTGAAGATGAAATCTATTGGCAATTCAGCGGCAAGGCGAGTGTCCGCAGCGGAAGTAGTAGAAGGGAAAACTTTTACAACACACGTGAGATACCACTTAAGGCACATCATCTCGAGGGTGGATTCCTTTGCTATATCTTCGAAAGAACTCCTGACGGCCCAGAGTACAATGGATGGCCGGGATGGGCTTTGTATTTTTCCAGAGAAAGGCCCAATGGCAATGTGAGCAGTTCAGGACTTGCTTATGACCAACGCAACTACGGACATCGAGACTGCTTTGCCGTAGGATGGGGGCATGTAGAAGACAGGCCAGATAGAAGATCAACGTCGCCCCGATACTCAAACTATTTCAGGGTGGAGAGGCCGGAAGGTTCTTGGACACTGACCATATGTACCAGTCGGGTTGATCTTACGGGGAAGACTTTCGGACGTACGTCATCAGGTCATCGGTATGAAATAGGGAAAAGGGATTTTGAATGCCCTTCTCATGATTGATGCACGGTGAGTTATATGAGGGCGGTCCCCAAGGTATTCCAGCCGTCGGAAAAGAGCATACTATGGACTTGGATACGGGGACGCTTACGCCCGGTACTACGAGAATCAGCATCGCCAAAGGGCATCGCCGACGACCTACGCATCAGTCGCGGCGCCGGCACGACGCTCTGGGTTAGTGGGGAGCAAAGTTATGCCCGTGCCCGGCCCGTGCATAGGCGACTAACTGGTCAGTCCGCCCCAGCGGTCACGCCGTGACACCTCAAGTTAGTCCATAGCCGATATGTGTAAAAAGCGGTTAGAAGAATGACAAAGACCTTATGGGACCCGAATTCGTCTACACTACTTCCGACGATAATTTGTTACGCGGATATCCTCGGTTTCCGGGAAATGACTAAGCACGCCTTGGAGTCGGGTAATGGAGAAGAATTCCTGCGCAAAGTGAAACGCAGTTTAGGTGCTGCATACAAGAAAATTCGTGAAGGTGCAACCTACTCCGGAAATCTCGAATACCCCATTTTTGATCTGAGGGTATTCACCGACAACATCGTAGTTGCCTGCCCGCTTCCAACAGTTGAACATGACCTGGGGGAACCTGAGCTTCACGACGTGCTGTCACTATTCTCATTTATTCAAGCCAGCCTTGCAGCTGATGGCTTCTTCCTGAGAGGCGCAATCACGGCGGGGTACCATTATCAAGATCAGGACGTTGTATTCGGAGACGCTCTTCTTGAGGCGGTTGACCTTGACAGATCAGGAGGAGGCCCCAGACTGGTCATCGGGCCATCGCTCGAACCTTTAATAGCGGAGCATATCTCATGGTATGGCGACATCGAATCGACGCCTCACCATCATTACCTGCTTGAAGACCCCATCGATAACAGATTGTTCATCGACTATTTGGGAGTAGCCTTTGAGCACTTTCCAGATGGCCCGATTTGGTGGGAAGTTCTTGCGGCACACCACGGCATGGTGAGCGACAACTTGCAAGAATATCGGTCAGTTCCAAGTGTTCGAAACAAATACGTTTGGGCCGCCACCTATCACAACTACGTATGCAGCGCCTTCGCCGGTAGGTTTCGGGGTCAAGGGGCGGAAGAGACTGACGACGAGAGGGCGTCCGCCGCCGTAGAGGCGCAACGCGCACTCGAACATCTTATACCTAGTGAGGAAATTCAGGCGGAGCAATCTCCGCGACCTTTAAGCGTAGAAAGAGTACAAAAGCCTTAGCCTGAATCCACCGAAGGGCTGAGCACTGAAGGTGTGCTGAAAACGTGAAAGGGTGTTCCCGTGAATCTGGGATAATGGATTCGAGACAGAAACCCAGTCCTGAACAAGGAGCACCAAACAGATGCTATCACGCAGCCACCCGGACCGTATCCACGTGGCCTTTGACAATCACCGCCTGGTGACCAACGCCGGGTTGATTCTGCTGGTTGCCCTAGCCCTGCGCCTGGGTCTGGGTGAACTGGTGAACAAGCACCTGGACCAAGGAGCCGTGGTCATGGCCGACGCAATCATCCCGTTCACCAGCGGGTTCGCCGGGACGCAGGAAGCCCAGAATGCCAAGCCCCTGAGTTCAGGACTGGATACGGCTCGTTCGCCTACAACCTAGCCATCAACCTGGCCCTGATGTAACGCGACCAGCGTCAAAGCGACAAGACTCCGATTCCGACCTCGACTGGACAAGTTTTCAGATTCAACCGAAATGCAAAATCGGTCACCCACTTGGACTAATTGTGCAAACGGCTTTCGTTAACAAAATGACGGATTCAGGCTACGTTGAAGCTTGGGATTGAGTAGCGGAATTTTCTCGACAAGCCGGCTCTGGCGTAGCGAAACTTTCCCTAGCTGGCGCGTTTCTCATTCAGTAATGTCGAATTGGTATGGCTGCCCATGGTACATCGGGCTGTTCAATGCGATCAGGACGAAGAATCCATTCCGGTCATGCTGAATGACGGCGATCCCTAGGCGGAGTAACCGCTCCCAGTTTTTGCGCGAGACGTGGTATTCGACGTCCTTGATACCGCTCAACCGCACAACCGCACAATCACGGAAGGAATAGGATGGCCATGTGAGATAGGTTTGACGGGTGGTGGTTGTTCCCTTGCCGTCTCAGGCTGCCTGGCAATGGCCGATGCAACTGCTACGTGAGGGCTCGCATCCGTCCAATCGTCATCCATGTCGCCCTTAATTCTCGGAAAGCAGAAGACGATGCGGTCGAGGTAATTTGGGTTATTCAGCCGCATGGCTTGTACGTTTTCAATGACCGCGTCCACCGCCGCATTCGTCATTCCAATTGATTTCATAGACTGTGTCTCCATCCACGAGACCGAGCCGCCAGAGTGATATGGGCCTACGTAACAAAGTGGCTCCGCCTCATTACTCTTCGACAGGCCCCATCTCGATGGTGCTGTTATGCGTTTTCGTATTGCCGGCCTCGGAAATGGCATCGTAGATAAATCTGCGGATGGCGACCGACGCCGGAATCACCTGCTGCCGCAGATCCAGCGAATAGCCTCCGTATTTGAGTATGCCGTGCGAGACTAGCTGTCCCTGATCCAGGATGGCTGTTGCATCCGCACCTGCCTGTTCCACGACTAGTGCAGCACGGCTAGGGCGTTCTTCCATGAGATACCCCCCAGAGACCAGCGAGGATAGGTGTAGGAAGGCGTTCCGCAAAACCCGGACCGTGTTGGACATGTCATTGACCTCCTCTGGTACAGGGGTCGATAACGAAAGACGAGACGGCGCAATGTCGAGCAATTCCATAACAAGACTCAACGAGACGCACATCAATTCGGCCTTCCCGACAGCATCAAAGATCCTGGACCGGGTCCGTATGAAAGGCTCGTCGGGACGATCTCCCAATTCGCGCAGAGCGCTGGCGCAGAGGGCATGAGCCTCATCAAGCCGTCTGGCCATCGTCAGCATGAAGTTGAAGAAGAATTCGTCAGGAGCGGGAGGTAGATGCATCCAGGTCCATACGGTATTGGTAATGGCTTTGTATCCGTCAGGTTCCAGTTCTGCGTACCGATCGACGTCCTCCAGCTTGACCATGATGCTCCCCGGCGGGCATACAAGCTTATCTCCGACCGCCAGGGTGATGCGCTCGCCGGTGTCTGCTTCTCCCGCGTTCAGCGAACGGGCGTAAACGACGTTGCCCTCCCTGCCGGTCGGAACAATACGCACGCCAACGATCGTATCGTTAGCCCCCACATCCGGACCTAGATTCAAGCTGATATAGGCTATGTCTTCGATGACCATATTGACCCCTACGTAGGTCTGATCCTATGCCACTTAACGTTACTGGCATCCGCTTCGTGCTGGACAGACTGGGTCACGATCACCCCTACCACAGCGCCCAGAGATGGCATGGTCGTAAATCGTTGTAGATAATCAGCGTTTCGGTTCGCCCTTCGAATGTCAACTGCGGCCACTCTGTACGAAACCTCTAGTGCCAGGTAGTGTGGCTGCCCATAGGAATCCTGAACTAGAAACACCATATCGGCATTGCGGAAGCTCTGTACTTCATTCTCTGGCTCCCCAGCAGCCGCGGCAAGGTTGGCGAATGCGCTGATCTCCTGCCACGGAACCTGGGAAACGAACTGATATCCCAGATCGTTGGCTATGCGGGGGGCGGAGGAAAGCGCCGCGTTTACGGCATACCCACCCTTTAACGTACTCAATTCTTCGCTAATGGTGTTATATCGAGCGTCAGTGCGGCGGATGAAGTCAGACAGATTTGCATTGGCCTGCCTCTGCTCGTCTATGAAAGCATTAAGCTTGCTGTCCAGAGGATCTTGATCGTGTTCTTCGGGCGGGGTAACCATTGATCATCCTCACCTAACACTCGGCCGTTGACGTCGTCCTGACCGGGATAGTATAAGCCCGAATTCACCGAAGGGATGTGACCGCGAGGGTCAGACCGGAGGTAAGAGGGGAGGGAGCGAGATACCAATAGATTTGTCCTGTTGCCGGGTGTGGCAATCACGGGAAGGGGATTTCTGACGGCGCGAGGTGGTGTAGGAGGACGAGATCATCAGGCAGATGGCAGCAGTAGACCCTGGCAGCCCCGCCGGTCCCGGCCTCTGGCCGATCAACAACTCGAACCAGCAACGACGGCCAACACTCCCGCCACTGGACCACATCCCCACTCTTGAACTGCTGACGGTCACTACCAGAGGTTGGATATTCACTCCGCAGGCCAGTCATCTGCGAGACCTGCCCAACCTGCAAACGCTGGTAATTCGAGGCGACGACGACTCCGAGACCGCTCCCAGGTGGTTCCGGCTCAATACCAACCTGTTCGAGAGCAACCCAGCGCTGGAAGTCGTGGAAATTCGCCTCGATACCAACAACATCCAGATCGCCATCGCCAAGGACACCCTTAGCCTGTTGCACGGTCTAAAGGAATTTTCCCTGAGCCCGTTCAGCGACTCAGAAATATCTCTCTCACCGAACTCACCCCTGATGAAAGACATACTGAATGGCAGGCAGTCCCCCAACGGCTACACCCTGATTCCGCCCGGAGCGACCTCGCCGTGACCGTTGCAGGCCGTCAACGACGCTCTGGCAAGCAGCGCTACTCACGGAGCTGCTGCATCGTCCGCCCTGCCTCACGGTCACCAAGTCCAGGACGTTGCTCTGGAGTAGACCCACGCGGTTGAGGTGGCTGTAAATTCATCCCTCTCGTAGGTGACGGGGCGGCTGGAAACTCTGGCTGCAGAACCTCTGGCAGAGAACCCGCCTCCAAGTGTTCCAGCCGCCGGGGCGTTAAACAAACGGGCGGCCGATAATACCTGATTGTCGGTACGGGGTTCCCTGGGAAACTCTGCGGCACTTGCGTTTATCCGCAATTTCGGGAAGTTAGTGCTGCATAAGGAGATCTCCTCAGCGTTGGGCAAGCCAGTCCGAAACAGGCAGAGCAGGTCCGACGGTTTCCAAATCCCTTCGACCAATACAATCGGAGCGGCACGTATACCCGGGTAAGGCC